>JBEKZC010000023.1:0-54985 GCA_049510295.1 Verrucomicrobiota bacterium
GGGCTGGCGTCCCGCCGCCCGGCAAGAACAATGACAGATTAGTGCGGTTCAGAAATGTTCCCGCACGGTTGGTGTGGGCGAGCGTTTTCTCCGCCGGGCGGGACGCCCCGGCTCTATGGCAGGCAGGGATGCCCGCCACTACGGAAAAGCGGCGGGGGGAGTGCGCCAATGTCAACCTGAACTGCCATATACGAGACCCTGACTCATAAAATGCCTCTGAAAATGGGGGTTTGGTGTAACTCGCCCCTCCGACGAGGAATTGTTTTGAGACAGTCTCGGCAGCGCAGTCCTACCGAAAAGGGGGCAATAAAAAAGCCCCGGATTGCTCCGGGGCTTTGATGAAAACAAACTAATTATTTGCGGCGGCGGAACAACAACAGAGAAAGACCGCCCAGACCCGCCAACATAATCGTGCTGGGTTCGGGAATATAAACCAAGCCAAGCGAAAACGAGGCGGGAAAAACAGACGCCGGCGATGTAGGCGGCGACCCATTGGGATTGCCCGGCGAAATTGCAGCGCTAACAGCAGATTCACCAATCCAACCGGTGGTTGACGGGCTGCCGTTGTTAAACCATGATTCCATAGCAGACAACGTGGCGCCGTCACTGGCAGACCAACCAACGATTACCCATTGCGCTGACGTTGTGAAGGGCGTTATAGTTGCCAGTGATTGGTTAGGATCTGTATTCTCAACAGTGTATCTACCAGCAGCCGCGTTCGTTGCGTATGAAGGACCAGTAACATAACCAGCAATAGCTCCTGGACTATTGAAATTCCAGTTCGAATCCTCGAAGGCATAAGTGCCATTGGCGCCCAGAAACGGCATTTCCGAGCCGGTTATTGATCCGCCAACCGTAGTTGCCCCCGCAGAATAGAACAACGCATAATAAAACGTCGTAGCCGTAGTCCCTGCAAAGGCAGGCGTCGTGCTTGTAGGTAAGCCACCCGGCGCGGAATTGACGCTTATTTTTGAGTTGTTGGCATTTCCCCATAGTACAGTGCCCTGCGCCAATCCGGTTGATACAACGGCTGAAGCCAAGGCCAATGTTATTAACGTTTTTTTCATAGTCTTTTATTTGGTTTAGTGATTTCCTGTGAATTGTTTGTTTTAAGTTTGTTTTGACTGAAAGTTTGATCGTTTTAGTATTGTTGTATCCAATAATAGGGACCCTGGTTAAGGTTGTCCACATAGTCAATAATTATCCCGACCCCAACTGGAACCGTTGGTTCACTCGGAATACCATTATCGCCACTATCTGCCCAACCGCTGGCATAGTCCGAATCTATTGTATAAGTAGTAAAGCCTATAAAATGCCCATTTACAATATTGGGTATAGAAACCAAACTGAAGTCCAACGGTCCAGTGCCGCCATTCGGCCCGCCATTGCCACCAACAACAGGGTTAGTCAGTTGCAAAACTGAAGTAAGCCCGCCACCGATTGGCAATTTTGAAGCCACAAAGTTGAACCCTTTAGTCAGAATATTTGTTGTTGAACCAACGGTTTGCGTCCCCGCCGCCAAGGCATCAACATGAACCGCGCCAACCAGAACATTCGTGCTGGGGGTGCTGATATTGCCACCGTTGTTTAAAATATAAATCAACGACCCCGGGTTTATAGTTGGAGCAAAAGGCTCAACGTTATCATTGTCTCCCGCATCACCCACGCCAGAGGCATAATCCGAATCAATCGTGTAAACAGTAAAGCCAGTTCCATTCCAAACAAAAACCTTATCGAAATCCAACGGGTTAGCGCCCGCACCCGGGCCGGGATTGGGGAAAATGTTGGTCAAGGAATTTCCGGCACTCAAGTCCAGCGTGTTGCAGACGTTGGCCCAACCGTGGGAGGTGAGGGTGCTGCCATTGTAGGGGAGGGTTTGAGTCACAAAACCCACGATGTTTTGTGAATAGGTCTGAGCCGAGGAGGTCAGAACGCCCACTGCCAGAGCAGCGACCGCAATCAGTAGTGTTTTAGTTCTCATATTTTTTCCTGTATTTTTGTTCTGTTGTTACCGTGTGTGCTTCTAATATCACAAAAGAGCAAGGAGGTGTCAACTTTTTTTTCAAGTTTTTTTGAACGTTTTTCGGCGCTTTTCGGCACGCAAAAGGGCCTGTTTTTAAGGATTATAGCCACAAAACATGGAATTTAAGTTTATAAAATAGAGTAAATAAGGAATATTATTCAGAGGTGCATGGTGAATTGAAAAGTTGTGGGCGTAAAGCCGCGTAAAGCTTCCAACTTCGCCGAGGGGCGTGTTGTCCAAAGGCCCGGAGCGCGGACCGCTGAGTCCGCGCGATCCATTTTGCAAAGGTTTGGGAGGTCTTCAAGGGGGTTCGCAACACGCGGACATGGCTGTCCGCGCTCCTGTTCGATTTGGGCAACACGCCCCGAGGCCATGGAGGACAGGGGGTTGAGAGACAAATCAATCAGCATCCGCCCGGACCAACACTTTCAACGAATCAGGGGTCGGGCGGGCGGCCAGGGCGATGGCGGCGGCGGTTTGTTCAAGAGGGAAAAAATGGGAAATCAAATCGCGGACATCGAGCCGGCGGGAGAAAACCAGCTGCGCCACTTCGTCCTGCAACGTGAAATCGGACGAGTAGCTGCCGAGCAAATCCTTTTCGTCCAGGCAAATGGAGGCCAGGTCCAAAGGAAAGTTGAGGGTTGAGGGTTGAGGGTTGAGGGTTGGTGTGGCGCGCTTGGTGTGGGCGAAGAGGAGCACCTGTCCGCCGGCGCGCACGAGTTGCAGGGCTTGTTGCACGGCGGCGTCAGACGGAACGGCAATTATTGCTGCGTCGAGGCCGCGGCCGCGCGTGGCGCGGCGGATGAGGCCGCCGGTTAATGTAGGACAGGCGTCCCGCCTGTTTCCATCTTTAGATTTTCTGTGTTGTTCTTGATTCAGAGACAGGCGGGACGCCTGTCCTACGTTAAACGTCCAGCGGGCGCCGAATTTTTTTGCCAGTTTCAGCCGGGATTCGAGCAGGTCGGTGGCGATGACCTGCGCGCCGGCGAGCTGGAGCAGCCGGGTGAACATGAGGCCAATCGGCCCCTGCCCGGCCACAAGCACAATATCACCGGGCAACAAAGACAAACGGCGAACGGCTTTGAGGACGGTGTTGACGGGTTCGAGCATGGCGCCTTCGGCAAAGGAATTTTTGGCGGGAATTTTCACGACACCGGGCAGGACGAACGGCAGGACGCGGACGTATTCGGCGTAGCCGCCGCCGGCGGGTTGGAAGCCGGCGGTGATGCCGGTGCGTTTGTAAGTCTCGCATTGGGCGAAGGCGCGGTGCCGGCAGAAATGGCAATCGAGGCACGGGACATGGTGGTGCAGGGCGACGCGGTCGCCAAGCTTGAAGCCACGCACGCGCGCGCCCGTGCGGACGACGGTGCCAGCGGTTTCGTGGCCGAAGATGCGCGGCGGCGGCACGGTGCCGTATTGGATTTTTTTGATGTCGGTGGGGCAGACGCCGCAGACGGCGACCTTGACGAGCAGTTCGTGGGCGCCGATGCGCGGGACGGGGACGGTTTCGAGGCGGAGGTCGTTCACGCCGCGATAGACGACGGCGCGCATGGTTTTGGGGATGTCAGGCACGGAAAAATTTTAACCACGAAACACACGAAAGACACGAAATTTCAAACATGGAGTTGAACAACAAAGGAACAAAGACACGAAGACAGGGTCTGGGGTCCCGGATTTCGGTTTTCGAGCTTCGGATTTTTAGTCGAGGCCGGCTCACGGCAAATCCGCAGGAGGTTTCCAATCCTTGAACACGGACAGCCGGTGTTTGACGAGGATGGGATATCGTTCCACGACGACTTCCGGCCGGGGATAAATGGCGCACAAGCCCTGATAGTCGGTCTCCGACGCCGGGTTTGCGGCCAGGTTCAGCAAACTTTTGCGGCCAAAGGTTTGTATCCCGGACAGATCCTTTGCGCCATCAGTCGCGCAAGCTGAACCAAGAACCAGCACTGTAATGGCAGCCAAGAGCAACCACCCGGCAATCTGCCGGCAACCCAGCGGGGCTGGTCTTCCGTAGCGCTTCTTTTGGGCGGGACCGGCATTCGTGTTGCGGTCGCCGCCCGTCCGGAGAAGGACAAGAAAGACAACCAGAGACACCCATAAAGGAACCACCATGGTGCAGTATCGGGAGTAGATGGCCTGATTGCTTCCAAAACCAACCCTTCCAACTCCGGTCATCAATGCACTGCCGATGGAGTACAGGCTCATCCCGAAATAAGGAAGCAGGGTCTTGAAATCCGCGATTTTCTTCCGAACCAGCATCCAGCCGGCCCAACCCAAGGCAAGGGTTGCTGCCAGACCGAAAACAAGCGCGAAGTCACCGTCGGTGGGGGTGCTGCCGCCGGCATACTGGGCGCAAATACCGCCGACATACTTGAGCACAAAACTGCCATACTCAACCGGCATTTTAAAAATGAGATTGAGGGCTGGATGCTCTTCCGGCTTCTGATAATGATACAAGTAGGACCACAACGTCAGAACACTGACCGACAGCCAGGCGATCATGGCCGGCTGTTTTTCCCTTTTACCGGCCGTTACAACGGGCAGTATCACCAGCCCGATCGGCCAGAAAACGGCGCCATTGGCAAAGGAATACGTTGCCACCATCCCAAGAAGCGCAGCGGCGGCAAATCTTCTCCAACTGAAGGCATCATTGGCGAGCAGCACAATTCCACCAACCACCGCGAGCAAATTCAGAAGCATCTGGAGCTGCCAGCCCCAGAGCCAGTTTTGATACTGGCTGATCGAGAACACGATGAGCGAGATGGCGGGGATTGCCCAATGCAATCCGGCAATTCCCAGTTTCCGTCCCGTTATTTTGACCTGGTGAATGAAGACGGCGAAGATGCCGAGCGCCAGGATCAGGTTCACCGCCAGTTCACAGCGGATGTTCCATCCGGTAAGCCGCGCCAGGGCCAGCATGATGATTTTGGGAAAGAGGATCCGGTGCTCGTTGTGTTGTGCCCACAGGTCGTGGAATGTCAATTGGCCGTGATACGTCTTTTCCAGGAGCGGCACCAGTTCCCATTGGTCCCAATAGGGCACGGGCACGGCATATCTGGCAACCACGCAAAGCAAAAAGACCAGGGGAACCAGCGCCAGGACCAGGGGGCCGTGGCGGGAAAGAAACGCGGCGAACGGCGGCATCCCCGATTTCTCCGGCCCGCGATCAACGACGGCGCGCATGGTTTTGGGGATGTGAGGCACGGAGGAAATTTTAACCGCGAAACAAACGAAAGACACGAAATTTTAACCGCGGATGTGAACAACCAAGGGACGAAGACAGGAGGATTGGCCGGAACCGACAGAAGTTTTAACCATGAATGGACACGGATGGACACGGATAAGAATAAAAATTGAATTGTTTCCCTCACCCGCCGCTCCGCGTCACCCTCTCCCCGCCAAACGGGCAGAGGGCCGGGGCGAGGGGCGCGTTCAATTTGGTTTGTTTTCAATCCGTGTCCATCCGTGGTTTAAAAAGTCGGAAAACCACGGCTCGGGGGCGCAGGAAAATTCCATGGGCTGGCCGCGCCAGAGAAAGCGCACGGCGCAGGCGTAAAGCGCCTGGTGCGGCAAAATGAGCCGGGCGCATTGCTTCGGCGTCAGGCGATTTTCGACCAGCGCCAGATACAAATCCTCGTCGCCACCGTAAAGTTTGTCGCCGACGATGGGATGGCCGAGGTGGGCAAGGTGGATGCGGATTTGATGTTTGCGGCCGGTGCGGGGAACGAGGCGGAGGAGGGAAAACGAGGATGGAGAAGGGAAAAGGGAAAAGGGAGCCACCTCCCGGCCCTCTCCCCCGCAAGCGGCGGAGAGGGAGAATTGTCCGCCGATGTGACGCGAAAATTTGTCATTCCACTTTTCTTCATAATTCGGGAAGTCGCTTCTCGAAAAACGGCGCTCGACAAAGAATTCGGTTTGGGACGGCGCGCCGTCGGGGCGGACGCAGTCTTTGACGGCGACATGGCTGTGCTCATCCCGGCCGAGCGGCGCATCAATCAGGCCGTGGTCGTCACGGACGTGGCCGTGGACGATGGCGAGATATTCTTTTTTGACGGCGCGGGATTCCCAGATTTTTCCGAGTTCGCCGGCGATTTCGGAATTTTTGGCGATGAGGACGATGCCGCTGGTTTCGCGGTCGAGGCGGTTGATTAAATGAGGTAAAGGTTGAGGGTTGAGGGTTGAGGGTTTCAGGTAAAGGCGGGTGCGACCAATCAAGCTGGACATTTCGCCGTCCTTGGTCGGATGACAGACAAGGCCGGCGGGTTTGTTGATGACCAGCAGGTCCGCGTCTTCGTGGATGATGTTGAGCACAAAGTTTTTTGACACGGATTGCAAGAATTGGCACGAATTTTCTTTTTTTATCCATGTAAATCGGTGAAATCAGTGTCGAAAAATGCGCCGAAACATTTTCATCTGTCTGCTTCTGGCCGGGGTTACGCTGGCGATTTACTGGCCGGTGCGGCATTACGGGATTATTTACTACGACGACCCGTATTTCATCAGCGAGACACCGGAAATCAACGCCGGGCTAAACGGACACAGCCTCGCGTGGGCGTTCACGGGCGTCGTCCTGGCCAACTGGCATCCGGCAACCAACCTGACGTTCCTGTTCACGCACCAATTCTGGGGCGCAAATCCAGGCGTGGAACATCTGGCGAACGCGATATTTCACGCGTTGAACGCGGTGCTGTTGTTCCTGGTTTTAACGCAAATGATGAGTCTTCGCCATGACGACCCGCAGCAACCATACGACTTACCACCACGGAACGCGAATAAAACGGTCAACGCAGCCATAACGGCTACGACCCCACAAGCCGACGCAACATGGCGCAGCGCGGTGGTGGCGGCAATTTTTGCGTGGCATCCGTTGCGGGTGGAATCGGTGGCGTGGATTGCGGAGCGCAAGGACGTGTTGTGCGGATTTTTCTTCATGCTGACGTTGTTGTGTTACGCGCGGTATGCGCAGTGTGTGACAAGTGACGCGTGTCAGGTGACAGGACCGGGAAAAGCCATGCGCGCGCCTCTCAGGTCACGTGTCACGTGTCACGTGTCACTTTATTACTGGCTGGTCTTGTTATTCTTTGCCCTCGGACTGATGAGCAAGCCGATGCTGGTGACGCTGCCGTTTGTGCTGTTGCTGCTGGATTTCTGGCCGCTCGGAAGGGTGACGAGTGGCAAGTGGCGGGTGACCCGCCTTGGCTATGCTTCGGCACGGCAAGCAAGTGGCAAAAATTCCGTCGCTCAACTTCTGGGCGCGACGAAGCGAAGTGAGGGTGGCTCGACGCTCAACCATTTGCTTTTTGAGAAATGGCCGTTTTTTACGTTGTCGGCGATTTTCAGCGGGTTGACTTATTTGGTCCAAAAAAATTCCGCCGGGGTGGTGCCCTGGACCAATATTGGCTTGGGTGACCGGCTGGGCAACGCCGCCACCAGCTACCTGAAATATCTCGGCAAAACCATCTGGCCGACAGACCTGGCGGTGATTTACCCGTACCCCAAGAGCCAGGATGAACTGGCCGTCTGGCTGACGGCGTTGTGGTTGCTGGCGGTCTCGATTTTCTGCGTGGGCCAGCTCCAACGCCGGCCTTACCTGGCCGTCGGCTGGTTTTGGTATCTGGGAACGTTGGTCCCCGTGATCGGGCTGGTGCAGGCCGGTGAACAGGCGATGGCTGACCGCTATACCTATATTCCATTGATTGGCCCGGTGATCAGCCTGGTCTGGCTCGTCGCGGAATTTTTCCAGTCCCGAAAAATCCTTTTGTCTGCGGCAGCGGTGATTGTCCCGGTTGCTTGCGTTGGCCTGACCGTCCGGCAGGTGCAGTGCTGGCGGAACACCATCGCATTGTTCGAACATAATGTCACGGCGACACCAGAAAATGCTTCGGCACATTTCACGCTCGGATTGGGCTTGGAACACGCCGGCGACACCAATCGTGCAATTGTCTGTTACCGCGTGGCCACGGCGATCACACCCCGCGACAAAGAGGCGCACCAGAACCTGGCCAGTTTGCTCCGGCAACAAGGCCATCTGGCCGCCGCCCGGGACGAATACAACACGCTGCTCGTGCTGGACCAGAACGATTTTTCCACGCACTTGTCCCTGGCGGGTGTGCTCGCCGCGCAAGGCCGCACGGACGAATCCCTCCACCAGTTACAGGAGGCGGTGCGTCTGAATCCTGATTCCGTCGAGGCGCTGAACAATCTTGCCTGGATGCTGGCCACCAGTCCGGACGCATCCATCCGGGATGGAACCCAGGCCGTCCAACTGGTCCAGCGCGCCTGTGAACTGATGCATTATCAAAAAACCATTTACATCGGCACTTTGGCGGCGGCTTATGCCGAGGCCGGGCGGTTTGATGACGCGATGGCGACGGCGCAGAAGGCCATTGCGCTCGCGCAACAAAATGGCGAAAAGGATTTGCTCCGGAAAAACCGGGAGCTGCTGGAACTCTACCGGCACCACAAGGCGTATCGTGAATCTGCGGAAAGCCGATGATTTTATCTACAGGGCAGAGAACGTAATGCTCTGGAAGCTGGTGAAGGCCGGCGAAACAAGACCATTCCCGGCAGTGGACCGATCCGGTCGCTCCAGCCACAAAATGAGCGTGCCAAAGTCACCGACCTGCTGGTAATTTTTGGGGGGTTCCATGCGCATACTAACGGCGAAATCCAAGCCCGACCCAACGAGGGCTGCTGCTCCGGTCATGGCCCGGTCGCACTTCCCGGCCTGGCTGGTGGCAGTGTTGCTGGCGCTGGTGACGATTGCCCTTTACTGGCCGGCGCTGCGCCATGACTTCGTCAACTACGATGATCGAGTTTATGTCACTGAAAATGTTCATGTCCAAAACGGGCTGACCTGGGAAAGCATCAAATGGGCTTTATTGAATCCCGTGTCTTCAAATTGGCATCCCTTGACGGTGTTATCCCACATGTTGGACTGCCAGCTTTTCGGTTTGAAGCCAGGGGGACATCATTTGACCAACGTGCTGTTGCATGCCCTCAACGTGGTGCTGGTCTTCGCGTTGCTGCAACAGATGACCGGTGCGCTCTGGCGGAGCCTGTTGGTAGCGGCGCTGTTTGGGTGGCACCCGTTGCATGTGGAATCGGTGGCGTGGATTGCGGAACGGAAGGACGTGTTGAGCACCTGCTTTGGCCTGCTCGCGCTTATTTTTTACGCGCGCTATGTGCAGAAGTCAGAAGTCAGAAGTCAGAAGTCAGAAACAAATCTCCCAACTTCTTCGTCCTTTCTCCTATCTCCTTTCTACTGGCTGGCTTTGTTTTTCTTCGTCCTCGGATTGATGAGCAAGGCGATGCTGGTGACGTTGCCGTGTGTTTTGCTGCTGCTGGATTACTGGCCATTGCAACGGTTCAAAATTCAGGGTTCAGGGTTCCGGGTTCAAAGTTTGGTTTTAGAGAAAATCCCGTTCTTTGCGCTGGCGGCGGCGGCGAGCACCGTAACCTTGGTGGTGCAGAAGCGGAGTGGCGCTATGATGTCGGGTGAAAACCTGTCACTGGGCGCACGCGTCGGGAATGCCCTGATTTCCTGCTGCCGCTATCTGGGGAAGATGATCTGGCCAACGGATCTGGCCGTTTTCTATCCGCACCCCAGGTATTGGCCGCTGGAGAAAGTGCTGCTGGCGGGTGTGTTCTTATGTGGCATTTCGGTGCTCCTATGGGTGAAGCAGGGGCGGTATCCCTTTTTGCTGATGGGATGGCTCTGGTTTGTCGGGACGCTGGCGCCGGTGATCGGTTTGGTGCAGGTGGGCGGACAGGCGATGGCGGATCGTTACACTTATATTCCGTCGCTGGGGTTGCTGATTCTCGCAATCTGGGGCGCGTATGAACTGACCAGACGGTGGCGGCATCATGTGATTGGATTGTCGGTGGCGGGTTTGGCGGCAATCGTCCTCTGTTGCGCAGTGACGCGGCAACAGCTCGGGTATTGGCAGGACAGTGAAACCCTTTTCCGGCACACGCTCGCAGTCACGGAGAACAACGCCCTCGCCCACAACAACCTCGGCATCGCCCTCTTCGACAAAGGCCAAACCGACGAGGCGATGGGCCATTTTCAGGAAGCCATCCGCCTGAATCCGGATTACGCCGAAGCCCACTACAACCTCGGCGTCGCCCGCGCCAGGAAAAATCAAATTGACGAGGCGATCAGCCAATTTCAGGAAGCCCTCCGCCTCAAACCGGATTACGCCGAAGCCCACATCAACCTCGGCGTTGCCCTCGCCAGGAAAAATCAAATTGACGAGGCGATCAGCCAATACCAGGAAGCCCTCCGCCTCAAACCGGATTTCGCCGAAGCCCATTACAACCTCGGCGTTGCCCTCGCCAGGAAAAATCAAATTGACGGGGCGATCAGCCAATACCAGGAAGCCCTTCGCCTCAAACCGGATTACGCCGACGCCCATCACAACCTCGGCGTTGCCCTCGCCAGGAAAAATCAAATTGACGGGGCGATCAGCCAATTTCAGGATGCCCTCCGCCTCAAACCGGATTACGCCGAGGCCCACTACAACCTCGGCGTCGCCCTCGCCAGGAAAAATCAAATTGACGGGGCGATCAGCCAATACCAGGAAGCCCTTCGCCTCAAACCGGATTACGCCGACGCCCACATCAACCTCGGCGTTGCCCTCGCCGGGAAAAATCAAATTGACGGGGCGATCAGCCAATTTCAGGAAGCCCTCCGCCTCAAACCGGATTACGCCGAAGCTCACATCAACCTCGGCATTGCCCTCGCCGGGAAAAATCAAATTGACGAGGCGATCAGCCAATTTCAGGAAGCCCTCCGCCTCAAACCGGATTACGCCGATGTGCAAAGCAACCTGGCGAAGGCTTTGGAACTGAAAAACATCTCAAATGCGCTAAAGTCCGACCCCGCAACCTTAAACAACCTCGCTTGGGAGCTCGCCACCAATCCGGATGCCAAGATTCGAAATGGAGCACTCGCTGTTAAACTGGCCGAACACGCTTGCGAACAGACGCATTATCGGATGACCATCATGATCGGCACCCTGGCGGCGGCTTATGCCGAGGCCGGGCGGTTTGATGATGCGATGGCAACCGCGCAAAAGGCCATTGCGCTCGCGCAACAAAATGGCGAAAAGGATTTGCTCCAAAAAAATCAGGAATTGCTCGAACGCTACCGCCAGCATCAAACCGCGCCGGAATGAAAAGCGCATGAGGCCGAAAGAAAAACCACTTTATGCGCGGGCACAGCTTTGGGCGGCAAAGCATCCGCTCGCCACGATCGGCATTTTCATCCTGCTGACGCTCGGCCCGTTTCTCAACAAGGCCGTCCACATTGACGATCCGGTGTTCGTCTGGACGGCGGAGCAAATCCTGAAACATCCCGGCGACTGCTATGGCTTTGACGTGAACTGGACCGGGCACACTGTGCCGATGTCCGTGGAAAACTGCAATCCGCCAACAACATCGTATTTTCTTGCGGGTGTCATGGCCGTTTTTGGCGAACAAGAATTTGTTTTGCACGGCGCGATGCTGCTGGTGGCCTTTGCCGCCGCCGCCGGAATTTTTCAACTGGCACGCATCTGGTGCGCACGTCCGCTGCTGGCGACGTTCATCGCCATGAGCACGCCGGTTTTTCTCATCTCCGCCACCACGCTCATGTGCGACGTGCCCATGCTGGCCGTCTGGATTTGGGCCGTGGTCTTTTGGGAACGCGCGTTGAAAAATGAAAAGGCATTTTATTTTCTGATCGCCGGATTGCTCGCCGGTCTGGCCGTGCTGACCAAATACAGCGCGCTCCCACTGTTGCCGCTGCTGCCAATCCTGGGCGTGCTGCGAAAACGCAACCTGGGCTGGTGGTTGCTCTGGCTCGCCGTGCCGGTGGCGATGATTGAACTTTACCAGTTCGGAACGGCCAGACTTTACGGAGAGGGGCTGATTTCCATAGCGGCAGATTGCGCGGCCAAATTCCGTTTCGGCGTGACGGGCGGCTGGATGAACAAAATCGTCATCGGCCTGGCTTACGCGGGTGGTTGCCTCCTGCCGGTTTTGTTTTTTGCCCACCGGGTCTGGGCGAAACGCGAACTGCTCATCGTCAGTGGACTGGCATTGGCCGCAGCCGTTGCCGCGCTTTGGGCGACTGGTGTGGGCAGCCAGTTTGAATGGAGCTTCCAATTGCAAATGGGTCTGATGCTGGCGGCGGGAATTCACCTGCTGCTGCTGGCGGCGGCTGAATTATGGCGGCGGCGCGACGCGGTTTCGCTGATGCTCGCATTGTGGCTGGGCAGCGGATTTGTATTTGCGGCGGTGTTGAACTGGACGGTCAGCGCGCGCAGTTTTCTGCCCCTGGCACCCGTTGCGGCAATTCTCGTCGTGCGTGGATTGAAGCAAAAAATTTCCGCCGCTGAAAAACCAGGCGCATTCCCCTGGCCGCTGGGAATTTCCGCCGCCATCAGCCTGCTGGTCGCCACGGCAGATTCTACACTCGCCAATTCCGGCCGGGCGGCGGCGCATCAACTGGCGGCGGAATATCCGTCATCCACAAACAAACTGTGGTTCCAAGGCCACTGCGGTTTCCAGTTTTATCTCGAAAAATCCGGCGCGTTGCCCGTGGATTTTTCCCGCTCCGTGCTTGCGCCGGGCGAAATCATGATTGTGCCGTCCAACAACAGCAATCTCGTCACCCCCGACGCCAGCGACGTGGAAAATGTGGCCGTGCTGGAATTTCCGACCTGCTCGTGGTTGAGCACGGTTCACGCCGCGACCGGCGCGGGATTTTACGGTGCCGGTGGATTGCTACCATTTGTCCTGGGCCCGGTGCCGGTGGAAAAATATTTTGTCTGCCGCGTCTTGCGGACGCTGTGTTTTGCCCCGCCGGAAATCCTGAACAATCTGGCGTGGCGGCTGGCCACCAGTCCCGACCCGAAAGTTCGGGATGGAACCCAGGCCGTCCCACTGGCCCAGCGTGCCTGTGAACTGACGCACTTTGAAAAAACCATTTACATCGGCACGTTCGCGGCGGCTTATGCCGAAGCCGGTCGGTTTGACGACGCGATGGCAACCGCGCAAAAAGCCATCGCGCTCGCGCAAGAAAACGGCGAACAGGATTTGCTCCAAAAAAACCAGGAGCTGCTGGAGCTTTACCGTGCGCACAAGGCGTATCATGAAACCATCGAAAAGTCTGTCCCTGCCGCACCATGAATTGCTTCTTTTTGCAGTTTTTTCACCGGTGGCCGGAGTTCGCGCTGGCGGCGGGCAGGGAACGTCGGCAACATTCGCGCCATGCCGGTTTTTGCACTGACAATTTTCATTGGAGCATTCCTGCTTTTCCAGGTCCAGCCTTTGATCGGCAAGTACATCCTGCCGTGGTTTGGAGGTGGAACCGGAATCTGGACGGCCTGCCTGTTGTTTTTCCAGGCACTCCTGCTGGGAGGTTATGCTTACGCACATTTCAGCTCCCGTTGGCTCAAGCCGCGGCACCAAGCGACGGTGCATCTGGTCCTGCTCGCCACGGCCCTGGCGCTCCTGCCCATCACGCCCGCCGATGCCTGGAAACCAACCGGGGACGGAAATCCAACGTTACAAATTCTCGCCCTGCTCACCGTGTGCCTGGGACTGCCGTATTTCGTCCTCTCGGCCACCGGTCCGCTGATGCAACATTGGTTTAGTTGCACCCATCCCGGCGTTTCACCCTACCGGCTTTACGCGCTCTCGAACGCCGGTTCCCTGCTGGCACTCATCAGTTATCCCATTTATTTCGAGACGCATTTTACACGCACCGCACAGGCCAGACTCTGGGGATGGGGACTGGCGGTTTATGCCGTTGCCTGCGGTTTCTGCGTCATAAAACTGTGGAAGGCACAAGGTGTCGAGTGTCGAGTGTCGAGTGACAAGGGGGGGAAGTCTGAAATCCAGAATCAGGCGTCTGCGCCTCTCAACTCCTTGTCGCGCCGAAGCGTAGCGAAGGCGGATCAACCCTCAACCTTCAGCCATCTTTTATGGCTGTTGCTGCCGGCCTGCGCTTCGGTGCTGCTCCTGGCGACGACGAACAAGATCTGCCAGGATGTGGCGGTGATCCCGTTTCTCTGGGTGCTGCCGCTGGCGTTGTACCTGTTGAGCTTCATCATCTGCTTCGACAACCCGCGCTGGTATGCGCGTTTTCCGTTCACGTTGGCTCTGGTCGCAGCATTAGGCGGCATCTGCTGGGCAATCTTCAGAGGATACTCCTGGCCCATCGGGAAGCTGGTAACGGTGCATGCTGGCGGAATGTTCGTCTGCTGCATGGTCTGTCACGGCGAACTGTACCGGCTCAGGCCCGACCCGCGGCATCTGACCGGATTTTATTTGATGATCGCCGCCGGGGGCGCACTGGGCGGATTGTTCGTCGCGGTCATTGCGCCGATGATTTTTACCGGGTACTACGAATTGCATATTGGCGTTTTACTCTGCGCCCTGTTGTTCCTGACGGCCTGCCTCCATGATCGGAATCCAGCCGAGGTGAGCCAGTGGCGTTGGATGTCCTGGACATTGCCACTGTTGGGTATTGGGCGGACTCAGTTGGTTGATGACATACCTGGCCGGAGAATATGGAAAGCCTCTCAGCACCCTTTTCACAGCGCTTTGTCCCCTTCCCTGGACATTTTTAATTCTGCCGACAGCATGGGCAATCCGGTGGCGCAAAAGCACGAAACCAGTCGTGGGTGTGTGGGCTTTCCTGGTCCTAATATTCGCGTCTTGGGTGGCGCGCAAGAAGTTCGCGAGTTTCCAGCGTTGGCAGGGGTTGGCCTGCATCTGGCTGTCGGTCGGGGTTTTGACACTGGGAACCGCACTGTGGTTGCAGCGGGAAGTATTCATCGACAAAACCGTTTACGCCGTGCGCAATTTTTATGGTGTGTTGCGGGTGCTCGATCACAGCCAGGGTGAACCCGCAGAGCACATTCTCTGGCTCCGGCACGGACATATCTCCCACGGGTGTCAGTTGCTTGACCCGGTGAAGGCCAACTGGCCGACGACTTACTACAGCGAAAACAGCGGTGTCGGTCTGGCCCTGCGCGCGTTGCCGGCCGGTCACCGGTGTATCGGCGTGGTTGGCCTTGGTGTCGGCATACTGGCCGCCTACGGGCGAGCCGGCGATTCCTTCCGATTCTATGAAATCAACCCGGAAGTGGAACGGATTGCCACTTCGCGGTTCACCTTTCTCACCAACTGTCCGGGAAAGGTGGGAATCACCCTCGGCGACGCCCGGCTTTCGCTGGAACGGGAACTGCCGCAGGATTTCGACCTGCTCGTCCTCGATGCCTTCAACAGCGACGCCATTCCCTTGCATTTGCTGACGGTGGAAGCCTTCGAGGTTTACAACCGCCATCTCAAGACCAATGGCATCATTGCAATACATATTTCCAACAACAGCCTGGATCTGGAACCGGTGGCGGCCAATCTTGCCCTTCACTTCAATTACCGGATGGTTGTTGTTGATCATGTCCCGGCACCCGAAGAATGGTGGCTGAACCGTTCCATGTGGGTTCTGCTGGCACGTAATCAAGAAGCCCTTGACTCGCCCGGCATCCAAAGCGCCTCAAGGCCGGCCAGAGCCGACTTTGCGAGTGTTCCTCTCTGGACTGACGACTTCTCAAGTCTGTTTCAAGTCTTGAAGTAGAGACGGGTGGAAAGCCGGCACAGAAAGCCTGCTTCCAGGCTCCTTACCGGACGAGCAGTATCGTTCAAACAAACAGGAACCGCCAAGATTTGGCACCGGAGGCGCACCCAACGCACCCCGGGATCACTGAAAAGCTTGTTTCCCAAACGCCGTGAATTATTATTCCGGCTTGTGAAGGGAAAGTGGAATCGCTGGCTGCCGGTGATTTTTCTAACGCTGTTCGCATTGAGCCGCTGGCCGGGATTGTTCCCGCCGAATTTCAGCGCGGCGACGGCGCTGGCGTTTTGCGCGGGCGTGTATTTCCGCGGCGCGGCGGCGTGGTGGCTGCCGCTGGGCACCATGCTGGCCACGGACGTGGCGCTCAACGTATTTTATTATCACACCCGGCCGGTTGGCGGCTACCTGCTGCTGAATTACGCCGTGTATGCGGCGTTGATCTGGTTCGGACGGCGGTGCGGCAAACACGCGCGATTTCTTAGTTTGCTGATGGCCGGTCTGGCCGGTGCGGTGATTTTTTATCTCGTCACCAACACGCTGTCGTGGCTGCAGGACCCGGCCTACGCCAAGACCATCGCCGGCTGGATCCAGGCGCTGACGACCGGACGGCTGGACGTGCATCCGACGACGTGGGAAATGTTCCGCAACACGCTGGGGAGCGGCGGGCTGTTCACCGCGCTGTTTGCCGGCGCGGCCAAACTGACGGCCCCCGCCGAATCGCCCGTCGAAAAAGAAGCCGGCGCGCCCCGGAAAGACCCCGAAAACGAAGAAACCCCGGAGGAGACGAAGGCGTGAACTTGAAGCACGTTTCTTCGGAGGGACGAGTTACACGAGTCCCAAATTCCAAGATAATCAGGGACTCGTGTAACTCGTCCTTCCGGTAACATGAAAATCGGCGTCATCTCCGACACGCACGGTTTTCTCGATCCGAAAGTTCCTGAAATTTTCGCCGGCGTCAGTCACATCCTGCACGCAGGCGACATTGGCGGTGATTCAATCATCGTTGAACTGGAAGCGATTGCCCCGGTCACAGCCGTGCTCGGCAACACCGATGGTTCGCCAACCTTCCGGATCACCGAAGTGGTTGCACTCGCCCAACGCAAATTTCTGGTTCATCACATCGTGAACCCGCACGCGCTGAAGGAAAATCTCCAGTTCCAGATTGCGCGCGAACGACCGGACGCCGTCGTGTTCGGCCACACGCACAAGGCCTTTTGCGAGACGATTGGCGGCGTGCTGTATTTGAATCCCGGCTACGCGGGCAAACCGAAGTTTGGCGCGGAACGCACCGTGGCCATTCTGCGCGGCCAGGAAATGCGCGTGGATTTTCTGCCGCTTTAATTTTTAACCGCAGCCGGCACGAGCAATTCGCCCACCGCCTGGCGCACTTCATCCGCCGTCGAATTTGCCGGCATCGGTTTGCCAAAATTCACCGTCACCGGATACAAAATACGGCGCGGCCATTTCCAAAAGAATTTCCCGCCGGCGGAGCTGAAGATGCTGCCCCACACGCCGCCGAGCGCCACGGGCACAACCGGCGAGTCCACATTTTTCATGATGCGCTCAAAGCCGCGCTGGAATTTGTTCAGTTCACCCGTCCGCGTGATTTGTCCCTCGGCAAAGACGCAGACGATCTCGCCATTGCGGATGGCATCGCCAGCCCGATGCAACGCGCGAATCACTTCACGCGGGCGGATTTCGGAAGGAATCGGGATGACCCGCGCGATGCGGCCAAAGGGCTTGATCCACGGCAAATCGTAATATTCCCGGCCCATGAGAAAACGCACCGGCCGATCCGCCGCCGCCATCAATAGCAGCCAGTCCACGAAGGAAATGTGATTGCTGACGAGCAACGCCCCGCCTTGGCGCGGGACATTCTCCCCGCCGCGCGCGCGAACCCGGTAAACCGTGTGCGTCACCAGCCAAAGAAAGGCGCGCACCAGGGATTCAGGCGAAAGCACGAGCACAAAAATCGCGCCCACCAGCGTCAGCACCCCGCCAAAAAGAAAAATCGGCCGCGGCGTCAAACCCGCCCGTTGCGCCAGCAAATAATGCGCGCCGGACGCCAGAAACACGCCGATGAACGAAAGCAGGTTTGCCGCCGCCAGCACTTCGCCTTTTTTCGCCGGGTCGGGACGGTGTTGCAACAGCGCGCAAACCGGCACGATGAAAAAGCCCCCGGCAAATCCGAGCAACGCCAGCCGGACGAGCGCCGCGTTCACCGACAAATCGGGCACGGACAACAACGCGCAGGCCAGCGACATTCCGAAGGCACCGAGTGGCACGAGGCCGTATTCGATTTTGCCACCGGAGAGACAACCCGCCGCCGCGCTGCCCAAACCGATGCCGAGCGCGAGCGCGACATTGAGCAGGCCGATTTTGGTTTCGTCCACGCGCAACACGTCCGCGCCGTAGAAAAACAGATTCAACAGCAGCAGCGCGCCGAGGAAATTGAAATACGTGTTGCCGAGGGCGGCCAGCGCGAGCGGACGGTCCTGGCGGATCGCGCGCAAACGGCCCCATAAATCACCGACAAAATTGGCGCGGAATTTTTTCGCCGGATCCGCCGCCGGCACGCGTGTGATGCCGAGACTCGTGGTCAATCCGACGAACGCCAGCACGACGAGGATTACGCCCGACCAGATTTGCCGGCCATGAAAATGTTTTGCCATCAGGGCGGCGGCGACCGTGCCGAGGATGATGGCCGTGAACGTGCCGAGTTCGAGCAAGCCGTTGCCCCACGACAATTTTTTCTCCGGCAACAACTCCGGCAGCAGGCCGTATTTGGACGGACCGAAGAACGCGCTGTGCGCGCCCATCAGAAAAACGCAGCCGAGCAACGGTGCACACGTCCGCCAGGACATCACCACGCCTGCGTTCGCAAGGTTTTGTTGCCACATGAACCCCGCGATCGCGGACAGCATCACGAACACCTCGAAGATCTTCACGCCGATGGTGATGGTGCGTTTGCTGAAGCGGTCGGCCAGAAAGCCACCCGCCATGGAAAACAAAATGAACGGCAGTGAAAACAGCGCGCCCACCAGTTCGCCGATTTTATGCTTCTCGGCGAGCGACACGTCCAGCGCCACCAGCATGAACACGACGAGATTTTTCAGGATGTTGTCGCTGAACGCGCCTTGGAATTGAGTGACGAAGAGACTCCAGAAGCCGCGAAGGCTTGATTCGGATTGCCGGCTGATGTCTTTGGGTTCAGTCACGGCGGCAAAGCTAACCGCTTGCGCCCCGAACTGTGAATTGAAAATCTTTTGCCCGGCATCGTTTGCAGCGATGGGACGGAAGGAAAGATCAGTATCCGGCTCGTATCCGGCTCCGGCGTTTAACCGCAGATGGGGGCAAATACGCGGGGACTTCCTGGGTTTTTTGAAACTTTTCTCCGGCCAGTCGAATATCGGGGAAATATCCCGTTTGAGCTTGATGAGCAATGCAAGTTGTTCTTTAAGGCAGAGCAAGGTGCAGTTTTGTCAATTTTTTGGCATGAACGGTGCTGTTTTTTACAAGTTCAGTAAGGGTGCCTGTGGCCTGAGTTGTGCCCGTACATATTGGTGATTTGCACCCGTAAATGGGATAAGAGCCATGAAAGTCAACAGAACAATCCTTTTCGTCGAGGACGACGCAGTTGTGCTGACGACGTATCGGAATCTGCTCCAGCGGGAGGGATTTCGCATCGAGTCTGCGCAAGATGGGTTGGAGGCCCTCAAGGCTCTTTCTCAGGCCACGCCCGATCTGGTCGTGCTCGACCTGATGTTGCCCAAGTTCGACGGCGCGGATGTGCTAAAATTCATACGCGCCGACCCCCGGCTGAAAAGCGTTCCAATTATTATATTTTCTAACGTTCAAATTACAGATTTTGCTGAGGATGCGATAACCAGACAACTGCGCAAAACCGATTGCACGCCTTCCATACTGGTTCAAACCATCCAGGAAATGTTGATCACCACGCCCGCCAGCGCCCCCAATGCCGGCAATGCTGTTCGAACTGATTACGCACCCGCAATCAAATTACACATGGCCAACGATACTTCGGCTGGTGAGCAAAACGATGACGCGACCGAAGTGCCCGCCGACGAAACTTCGCCCACAAAAGGGCGGGCGGACTTTTTCAAAGACGCACCAGCGGACATCGCGAAGGTTCGCGAGCATTGTCTCGCATATATTAAGGCGCCTACTTCTACAGCCAAGCTGGAGCCGCTCTCTCAGAGCGTGCATTCCCTGAGCGCCAATGCCAGCAAAGCCGGTTGCGGTCGCATAGCGCTGCTGACGAAGGCGTTCGACATGTTGCTCTCCAAAATCGCGGCCAAGCCTGCGCGAGTAACACCTTCCATACTGCAAACTCTGGCTGAGGCGGCGGATTGCCTGGGTCTCCTGTTGAAAAGCGACGAAGCTGGTTCCACCGAAGCGGCACCAAGGGCCAAAGTGCTGGCTGTGGACGATGACACCGTTTGCAACCACGTGATTGTCAACACGTTGAAACGGGCCAACCTCGACATCGCAAGTGTCGAAGACCCTTTGGAAGGCCTGAAAATGCTGCAGGCCACCCATTACGACTTGGTGCTGCTGGACATTGACATGCCCAAGCTGACTGGCTTTGAAGTGTGTGAGAAATTGCGCGCTTTGCCTCATTATAAGACAACCCCTGTCATTTTCGTTACTGCCCATAGCAATTTTGGGAATCGTACGCAGGGGGTGCTCAGCGGCGGCAACTATTTCATCACCAAACCGGTTGATCCATTGGAACTGGCACTCAAAGTAACCATTCATCTGTTCAAGGCCCAGGTGCAACACGCTGGCGCGCCACAACCGGAAACGAAACCCGAAGTCAAACCACAAGCAGTTAAAGCCCCAGAAGTCGCGGCCAAACCTCCGGTTCCGGCTCCTCCAGCCAGCCAGCAAATGAACGGCAATGGCAGCATGAATGGCAAGGCGAAGAACGGGGATTCCTCCGATGTGGCACTGCCCAAAGCTCAACCACGACCGGCCACTGCCCCGGTAGTTGTGCCCAAACCCGCGCCGCCAGCGCTCAAATCCGCGCCACCGGTTCCGATCAACCTGTCCAAGAACGGCAGGGGGAACAACACGCCAGCCATGCCCGCTCTGAGTGTGGCGCCACCGGTGGCGCCGCCAAGCATGGCATCTTCAGTCAAACCACGTGCAGCCAATATTTCAAAAGTCATGCCACCCCTCAGCGTAGCCCCCAGCCTCGGTGAAACTGGCACGCTGAATGTTAGTAAATTGTCAGGCAGCAGAAATCGAAACAGAATTATGAACAACGAACAAGACGAAACATTCGAAAAGGTCGTCGTCGCAGTGGTGCGAATCATCTTTGGGGACGACAACTTGACGGAAATGAACGTTCGTCTGGTGCGCATTGCACTGGAACGTTATAACGTCCATGAGATGATCAATTCACCTGTCGTAGTGTGACAAATCGTAACATGGATTTGATCCGTCTTAAGTTCCGTCCGCAGGCGGAATACGAAATGCGTTGCGCCCGATCGCAAGATTGGAGCGCAACGGGCGCATTAATTTGACGGGCCTCAAACCCTTCGTGCTTGTTCTCCCTTCCCGTATCCGTAAGTTTGCAAACTTTGTCGCCGCCATCGAAAACAAAACCAGCAACAACGCAAACAACACGCTGACAAATTTGCCGATGCAATGCTGTTACTTTCGGTTTTATTCCTTGTTGAACAACAGCATCAGCGACCAGTTTCCTTCATCGCCTCGGCGTAAGGTTTGCCGTCCACAAACACTTCCCTGACGCGGCCGTGTCCGGACGCGGGCACAACCACCTGCGCGGTGAGTTTGCCAGCCGGGTTGCCCGTGCCCTCGGCGACGTAATAGCGTTCCAGTCCGTATTCGACGTGGATGGAGTTGGTCGCTGCATTCCAACGCGGCCAGGTGCTTCTGCCTTTCAACAAAACCTCGTCCGCCGCCGGCGTGAACTCGTTGGTGCTCGCCTTGACCACGACGTAAAACTGGTTCGTCGCCGGTGCGAGCGCGACGTAGATTTTCGTGTCGTCGGGCAAATCCTTCATCACCGGTGGTGAAAACAGGTTCGTCGGCACGTTGCTGATTTTGTAGCTCAGGATGAGATAATCGCCCCGGAGCAGGTCGCGCGGGTCAACGCGCGCGGTTTCCAGCAGGATGACCTTGCCGGTGGCCAGCGCGTGTTCCTGCACGGCGGCGGTGCCGAGCAGCCACGCGCTTTGGAGCGCGAGGATTAGAATGAGAAGTTTGAGTTTCATGGCCGATCCCTTCCATACATTGTGTTTTATTCCGTCAACTTCTTGAAATCCGGATTGCTGCTCAGGCTTTTGAAATCCGCGTCTTTCCGTGCATCGGCCTTGAGCGACTGTTGCAGTTCGATGGCTTTCTTAAGGTCGGCGAGCGCGTTGGTTTTGTCGCCTTTCCGGGCATACGCACAGGCACGATTGTAAAGTGGATCGGCCCACTTGGGAGCGAGTTCGATGGCTTTGTCACAAGACTTAATCGCCTCGTCATACTTCCCCAATCTGTTCAGAACGCCACCGCGGTTGCTCCAGGCTGCCTCGTGTTTCGGATTCAGCGCGATTGCCTTGTCAAAAGCTTTCAACGCCTCGTCATCCCGCTTCAGCGCCTCAAGCATCTCTCCCTTGCCAACCCAATTGCCACTTTCGTTCGGCTGAAGCTTGGTGAGCTTCTCAAAAGACTTCAACGCTTCCTCCGACCGGTCCGTTTCAGCTTCAGCCATGCCCTTGCACAACCAGCGTCGGGGATCATCTGCTTTGGCTGCAACCCATTGGTCCAAGACTTTCGCTCCGTCATTCACCCGGTTCAATTGCACGAGGCTGATGTATTGTCCGACCGCCGCCTGTTCGTTGTCAGGCTGAAGGGCGGAAGCCTGCTCGAAGGCTTTCAAAGCTTCACCGGGCTTCTGGTGGTTAATAAACTGTGTGCCTTTGCGGACGTATGTATCCGCGGAATCCGCATTTGTGCCCGCTGCGGGAGCATTTTGTCCCGACGCGGCGGCAGCAAGCAGTGTGCTACAGACAGCCATCAGCCATAGTTTGTTTTTCACAGTCATGTTCCTTTCAATGATTTCGGTTTGGTTTCAAAATTTCCCGCCGGTTCATGGCGCGCTCCGTTTCTTTGCCGGAAATTTCATTTCAGGTATCCTGCCAGACGCTTGACGAGCAGTTGGTCGCAACGGTCATTGGATATGATCCCGATGCTTTGGTAATCGGGATGATGTGAGTTTTGCATGTCCACAATCACCCACTCGCCCTTGCGGTCGCACACCACGAAATGCACGAATCCCTGCTCCGAGTTTTGTGGATTGAAACCGTAGTCCGCGTAAAGAGCGTAGTCGGTCGCGGGCGGATGGGCCCGGACAAAATCCCGGAACTCGCGCGCCAGATTCCACAACCCCTTCATCTCGTTTGGATCCGCCAGCGAAGTCTTGAGGAGAACCGTCTGTTCAGCCTGAACGGCCTTGCATAAGCCCGCTTGATTGAGCAGCTGCACGACGTTGGTCGCGCTGGGAACACTTGTCTCGTTCCCGCCAATCCGCGCCGGATAAACCAGCAGCGTCGCGCCGGGCAGCGCTTGTTTCATCGCCTTCTGGCGTTCGGGAAGGGCCGCCCGTTCATTCCCGGGAGGCAGGCCGCTCCGCTGATCCATGATGGCCGCCAGTTTGCCCGGTTTGGCCGCCTTGGCGGTTTTCTCGTTGAGGCCGAGCTGCGGACTCAGCTGTTCGACGAGCAGAACGGACATCGTCATCGGTTCCCGAGCTTCATTTTTCTTGAACTCTTCGTCCTGCGGCGTCTGGCAATCCGTCCAGACGACCGCGCCGGTTTGATCCACAACTACCGCGCGCAGTTCATTCAATCCGGTTTTATGATCGCCATTGTATTCGGCATAAAGCGCGTAACTGGTTGTGATCGGATTGGTCTTAACAAACGCACCGACGGCGGCGGCCAAACTTTCCGAATTCATCTCAGCCGGTGTGAACGGGGTTTGTCCAAGCTCAATGTTTCTCAATCCCTGCTGTTCGAGAAGAACACCGACCACCTCGGTCACGCGATCCCACGGTTTGCCCCCCAAACGCACTGGCAGGATGGTCAACGAGGCGTCTGGTCCCTTGGATTTCATCAACTCCAGCCGCTGCTGCTGCCCCGGCGCACTGCCGGCTTGTGGCTCAGCGGCAGCCGGGAAGCGACCGACACACACTGCGAGCAGGACCATGGACAACGGCATGGCCATCGCGCGGAACGAACTCTTGGTAGTGATTGGATTTTTCATAGTTTTGCTCCTGTGGTTTGCGATTTGATTTGTTTTATCAGCGCGCGCCGTTTCTTTTCGAGATAAACACCGAAGACAATCAGGAAAATTCCCGAAATCAAAAACATCACGCCCGTCCGCGCCATGGACCCGAACAGGTCGCAGTAGGCGGCGAGAATGTCCAGCGCGATGAACACGACGCCCAAGTTCACCAGAAACGGCGCGCGTTCCTGGATGCCAATTTGGATTTGCAGGAGGCAAAAGATGAAGAGTGCCAGCGAACCAACCAGGTAGCTCCACGATTCACCCCAAAAATAGTGGCGTGATTCGCCGGCGTGATCCAACTGCCAGCAGCCAAACCAGACCGTGCCCATGAAAACCATCATTCCCAACAGTGCCGCAAACCAGGTCCAGCGCCATTGCCGGGTGAGCGCGGCAAGGTTTTTGATGCCAGGCATCAGCAACAAAAGCGCGAGCACGCCCAGCGCAGGGAAAAACCATTGGTGCATCTCAGGATTTTCCCAGCCGAAGAAATCCTTCCACGTCAGCGGATAGATAAAAATCAGAAACGCGAGCAGGCCGAGTTTTTCCGTGACTTCGGCAAATTCAGAAAATTTTGTCAGGCGAAAGCAATAACCCGCGCCGAGATAAACCAGTCCCAGCAGCGCGTAGAGCAACACCTGCCGGTCCGATTCGCAATAAATCAGACTGCCACGTTCGTTGACTTCGAGTCCGAACCAGATGCCGAACGCGAGCAGCAGCAGGACGTGTTGCGCTTTTGACTGCAGCAGCCACGGCAGCGCGGCGATGCCAATCCACCAGAGCAGGAACGCGTTCGGCGGACGCGAGACGATGTTATAAATCTGGCCGATGAGCGCGATGTTGGCGAGGAACAGGCACGAGCCAATCAAGTGCAACGCCTCGCCGGCTTTCCAATATTTTCCCTGCACCTCGCGCAGCCACCAGCCGCCACCGTGGAAACCAAGCATGAGCAAAAGTCCGGCGGCGATTTTCACGCCGCGCGGGATGTCATTCCAGTGCGCGGCAATCAGCAACGTGATTCCCGCCGCGATGAGCACGGCGCCGATGATGGAGACGATGGCGAGGAAATTGACACCGCTGTCCTCTTTGAGCCGGAAGTGTTCGACAATTTTTTGCCGCTGCTCATCGGTGATGAGACCGGCCTCATGAAGTTTTTGGACATCGCCGTGTTTCATTTTGTCCTCCGAAGATGCCGGACGTGAAGCCGGGTCCGGCTTTGGGTTTCAGTAATCGATTCTGTACCGGGCACGACCATAGACAAGATTTATTTTCGAATGTTTCCTCTAACGCATTTCCATTTCAGATTTCGCCCTTGCGAATCAATTCATCGCATTTCTCCAGCGGCAAAGGTTTTTGCCTCTGCATTTCGGAAAGCACTTTCTGTTGTTGGCCGGTGGGCTGGATGAACTCACGGACCAGCCGGTCGGTCACGTCCATTTTTTCCGCGTCCTGGTATTGCCTGAGTACCTGGTCGTCCCATTTGGAAACCAGCATGGTGACGCCCGTCTGTTTTTCGATTTCGGAAATCTGCTCCTTGATGGCCGCGAGAGCGCCAGCCGCCGGCGCGGTGCTGAAGACTTCGCGGTGCATTTCGTCCTGCTTTTGGCGAAGCGTGGCATCGAGCTCCTGAAAACGGTTGGTCTGGCCAGCAACCTTGGCGGCACGGGCAGATTTCATCAGTTCCTTGAGTTGGCGTTGCTGCGCCTCGCTCCAGAACCAGGCAAAAGCCACGGCGCGCGAATCGTAAACGCCGATGCGCATCAGTGTAGCGTTGTTGGCCACAACTCCGTCACCCGCCATTGCCACCGTTCCGCCGCCAAACCACAAGCAGCCCAAACCGCACAGAACACTGAATATCGTTTTCATAGTTGCCCTTCGTTTCATGGTTGTAAGTTCGATTGACACGCAGAGATTATCGCGACCGGCTTGAAAGGTGTTAATTGATAAAAGTTGCCTCGGCATCGCCTCAATCAATGACCGGCGCGCGGGTTGGAATCGGATCGCACCAATTTCTCAAAAGCAAACCACCAGACTGGCGCAATGACCGGTGAATTCGTTCACTGCTTGAACCGCACGATATACCAAGGTTGCAATCCCTCGGCGACTTTCAAAGTGGCGTTGGTGGTGACAACGAGTTCGGCGCCGGATTGTTGCAGCCAGGCATCAAGGATCGTGTTGTGTTCCTTCAGGTTGAATCCGCCCACGACGACGTATTGAACGCGTTGCCGGATTTGTTCCGGCGGATCGGCCAGAAAAAAATGCTCCACGCGCCGTACGCCAAACGGCCGCCATAGCGAGATGTCGCAGTCATCCGCCGTGCCGATGAAACCGACCACCTTGATGTCCGGTGGCAGCAGCGCGCGGACGCCGGCGAGCGGGTCGGAGCGTTCGGAATAAACGGTGTAAACTTTCAAGGCGCGGGCAATCAAACGCTGATCAGGATGTCGCGCCAAGGTTTCGGACAAAATGGTTTTGGCCGGCCACAATGGACGATCCGGCGTCAGCACCAGAACGACCAAGGCCAGAAATACAACGCCGACGACGAGCGCGCGCCACCACGCGCGGCGGACGATTTGCGACTGGCCCGCGCCGGCGAGCAGCAACGGCAGCAACAAAGGATAATAGGGCGCGATGAGCCGCGCCGGCGTGTTCATGGCGGATTTGGCACAGAAAAAAAGCAGCGCAATCCACGGCGCAATCAAAACGAGCCGGCGGAATTCGGCAGGAACGACACATCCCGGGAGCGCCGGCGCTCCCCAAGCGCGGCTGAAATTTGCGACCACGGAAACCGCCAGTAGCAGGCTGATGCCGAAACCGACACCGGTCCAGTCTTCAGTGGGCAATTCCCCCACTTGAGAAAAACCAGGCTGGAAATCCACGATCCAAGAATGGGGAAGAATCATCACGCCATGCTGATTCCACCAATTGGTCTGCGGAAAAAGCGGCGGGACAAAATTATGCAGCAATAGCTGAAAGACATTGCCCAAAATGCCGATCAACGGCTTTTGCATCTGGAGATGGGAACTTTCAATGGATGTTCCGAGCCAATCACCGCAGTGAAATTTGTTCATCAATGCGATGGGGAAAAAGGAAGCCACCATCGCCATTGCCAACACGAGCAGCGATGACAACGTCTGGTGCCGGAGCAGAGGAAGGAGCGCGAAAATCAAAATCAGCCACGGCAAAAGCAATGGCAAACTGGAGGGTTTGGTCCCGGTCAACAAGGCGGCCGCCAGCAATGAAAACCACAAATCGCGCGGCCGGCGCGATTCCCACGCGCGACAACCAAAGTCCATGGCCGCCAGCGCATAGACTGCGGAAAAAGCATCGTTTCCGGCACTCCCAGCCTGAAGCAAAAAAATGTAGCCGGTCGGAAACAACCACATCCACTGCCAGGCCACCCGCGCGCGGACGCCCAGACGCATGAAGACGCTGAAAATCAGTCCGGGCAGCAACAAAAAGGAAAAAATATTGAGCAAGAACAGAGCGCGGTCGGATTTCGTGAACAGCAACAGCGGAGCAGACAGCCATTCAAAATCGCAGCCGGAATAGTTCATCCGATTGACCGGGGTGTGAATCCAATGCCACCGTCCTGCGGCCAGCCAATGCAAAACTCGGGGAATATGGTACGTCATCGCGTTGTAATGAGTTGGCGGATAAAGGACGCCCCCGAGGAAAACCAAAAGCGCCAAAACCGCAAAGCAAAGGGGCAAAGGCCGACGGAAACGGCGACGGATTTTTTTCCAGCACGAACGTTTTTTACACGAAACCAATCCCAGCTTCTTGCGGCAAACCAAAACCAGAACGGCGACGGCGGCAAAAAAAACCGCGTAACCGGGACGATTCAATTGCCCTAGCACGGACAGCGTCCAACCCGCGACGCTTGCGAGCGACGAAACCCATATCCAGAGCTCGACTAGAAATAGCCAGGACATTTTTTATCTCAGGCCGGATTCGCTGGCGGCTGGCGCGATGAAGTTTTAAGCCCCAAAATGCTCATGAAGAAACTTGAAAAGACAATTTGGATGCCGGTCATAATAAGGGTGACGGCCGGCAGGAGACGGTGGAGATTTTCGGAATAATCCAGATCTCCGTAATGCGCGGATTTCCAAACCGCGACGGCATGCACAAGCAAACCGCCACCGAACAGCAGAAACAGCAACCCCACAGCGATACCTTTTTCCAGCGTGAAGAACTTGAAGATTTTCGCGAACTGCGGGTCTTGAGGCAGCAATCCTTCCGCAATGGCAAAAACTTTTGTGTAAAAGGCAAATGCGATCAGTTGCAACCCCACCACCGCCGCCATGTTTGCCACCGCCAACGAACCTACATCAAACCGCACATTGCCCAGATGAACAACGCTGATGGAAAGCACTACACCACCAACGCCACCAGTAAAAGCCAGCAGCAGGCCAGGTGTGAGGAACAACCAGCGCGGCGAATAGATGAGCATGAATCGCAAAGTTCGCCATCCATCACGCCACGGCTTCAAATGCGGGAGCCGGGAACGGCCATCGGGCCAGAGCGTGATGGGCACCTCGGCGATTTTGAGAAATTTGAGCATGGTTGCCTTGATGACCATCTCAAATGCGAATTCCATGCCCGTGGTTTTTAGCTCCATTTTTTCATAAGCGGCCCGGGTGAATCCCCGCAAGCCACAAAAAAAATCCCGAACAGGGCATTTAAAAAAAAGTCTTCCGATAAACGAGAGAATGGGATTGCCGATCCAACGATTTTTCCAAGGCATCGCTCCCGGTGCAATCGTGCCGCCGCCGTCCGGAAACCGGCAGCCCATTACGAGATCAAAGCCGTCGCGGAGCTTTTGAACAATCCCGTCAATGTGGGAAAAGTCATAGCTGTCATCGGCGTCACCCATGATGATCCATCTGCCTTGGGCCGCCTCGATTCCGCCGCGCAGGGCGCTGCCATATCCTTTTTCCCTGACCGACACGACCCGGGCACCGGCTTTCTCCGCTACCGCCGCCGAACCGTCGGTGCTGCCGTTGTCCGCCACCAGGATTTCGCCCGCCACACCGGCGGCCTGGAGTCCCCGCCGCGCCTTGTCGATGCAGACGGGAAGCGTTTCGGCCTCGTTCAGGCAGGGAATCACAATGGTCAGTTCGACGAGGTTTGACATGAACGCATAGTTTACTCGCTTTTAAAATTCCAGCGGACTTCAGAAAATTGCGACTTACAATTCCCAGCAAACAGACAATTCATACCGTTTGTGACAGCCAGCGTGCCCGCACCGTAAGTGCCTGCCGGAGGCTAGTCAATTGTTTCTTTCCGCACCGCGACTGATTTGGTAAAAGCGTTTCAGCGGCAGCACATGAATGTTCACCATCTCGAACTTTTTTACTATGTGGCCAGGCACGGTGGCATCATGCCGGCGGTGCGGAACATTCCCTACGGCATCCAGCAGCCGGCGGTCAGCTCCCAGATTGCGCAGCTTGAGGAATTTCTCGGCGTGACCTTGTTTCACCGGCGGCCGTTTGCACTGACTCCAGAGGGTAAAAAACTTTTTGAATTCATCCGGCCGTTTTTTTCGAACCTCGAAAAAGTTGCGGATGAATTGCAGGGCGGCCAAGCACGGCACATCCGCATCGGCGCCTCGACGATCGTGTTGCGCGAACATCTCCCGGAGTTGTTCCGGGACGTGCGTAAAAAATTTCCGGGACTGAAATTGTCGCTGCGCGAAGGTTACCCGGCGCAATTCGAAGCATGGCTGCAAAAGGATGAAATTGATCTGGCCGTCACGCTGATCGAAAAGAAGGCCGCGCCGGGAATCCAATCGCTGGCATTGCTGGAATTGCCGCTCGTTCTGCTGGTCGAAAAAAACAGCGGCATCCAGTCGGCGGAGGAATTGTGGCGGCGCGACAAGATTGACGAGCCGCTCATCTGCCTGCCGGCGGCGGAGAATGTTCCCCGGACTTTTCAGGAGCAGTTGCGGAAACGGGGAGTGGATTGGTTTCCCAGCATCGAAGCGAGTTCGGCGGATTTGATTGAGGCTTATGTAGCGAACGGCCTGGGCATCGGCGTGTCGGTGGCGATTCCGAAAAAGCCGCTGCCGGCAAAAGTGCACGCCCTGCCGCTGAAAAATTTTCCCCCGGTGGTGATCGGCGCATTGTGGCGCGGGCGCAAAACATCGTTGCTGGAGATGTTTTTGAACGAGGCGAAATTGCGCGCCCAGCGGTTGGCATAAGTCCTGCGCGGCAAGTTCCGAGACATCCCACGCCTTAGGTCGGGACAACGGCGGCGGTTCTGTCGGATTTTCCGACACCTCAAATTGGCGGGGCAATGAATTCCACGACAGACTGACAGGGCAGGCCAACTTGGCGCGGCAGTTGCTCAACCAATGCAATGTTTTATTAGAATTGCTGCTTGCAATTTAAAAACTGACCATATTAATAGATAAAAAAAACATGGCGCTGTCATTTCTAAACGGCTTATCAAGGAAAAAGCGGGCGCAGATGATGGTGGTGGATCTGGGCGACCGGACAACCAAGGCCGTGCTTTTGGAACGGCGCGGCGAAATTTTGGCGCTCACCCGTTTCGTGCTGCTCGACACGCCGATTTACGAAAAAAAAATTTCCACCGAATTGCTGACCGAACATTTGCAATCCGTGGCCGAGGCACTGGGATCGGAAACCAAGCTGGTCACACTGGCCATCGGTCTGGATGACACGGTGGTGCGGCAGGTGGAATTGCCTCAGATTCCGGTGGATGAAATGCGGATGGTGTTGAAAAACAACACCAAGGGTTATTTGCAGCAGGACATGCCGAATCATGTTTTTGATTGCCACATTTTCCCCCCCAAGTCACAGGGCAAATCCGCCGAGGCCGCCAAAACGGGTTCGATTCCAAAATTGAAAGTGCTCGTGGCGGGCATGAAGCAGCAATTGATTGACGATTTTCAGACGGCGATTAAAGACGCCGGGTTGATACCGGACCACATTGTGCCCGGGATCATCGGCCCGGTGAACTCTTTTGAATTGTCGCTGCCCGAAGCGTTTGCCAACGAATCGGTCGCGCTGGTGGACATTGGTTTCAAACATTCCTCGGTTTGCGTGGTGGATCGCGGTGAATTGGTCTTGAGCCGCATGGTCAACATCGGCGGCGACAAATTGACGGCGGGCCTCGCCGAGGCAATGAACATCACCTACGCCGAAGCCGAGGGCATCAAGGTGGGCATGGCGCCGGAAGTCCAAGCCATGCTCGAAGCTCAAGTACAACCGCTGGGGCGCGAACTGCGCGCGTCCCTTGACTTCTTTGAACATCAGCAGGACCGCCCCGTGTCGCAAATCTATGTCACCGGCGGATCGGCACGGTCGGAGATGATTTTGCAAATGTTGCACACGGAATTGATCGCGGATTGCAAAACGTGGAATCCGACGGCGTCTTTGCAACTGGCACTGCCCGGGCAGCAGGCGGTGGAAATTGAACAGATTGGACCGCAATTGAGCGTGGCGATTGGCGCCGCGCTGGCGGCCTTTTGAACGAAATTGAATTATGCCGATTCGCATCAATTTGCTGGCAGAGGTCAAGGCCGCGGAAGAATTGCGCCGGCACGATCCCGTCAAGCGCGTGATTTTTGTGGGGGCGCTGGTTGTGGCGGTGACGCTGGTCTGGAGCAGTTCGCTCCAGCTCGAAACCATGCTGGCCAAAAAGGAAGTGTCGGACCGGCAAATTGAGATTGCGGCGCGCACCAATGAATTTCAACGCGTGCTGACAGACCAGAAAAAAACCGCCGGAGCGAAAGAAAAGCTGAAGGCGTTGAAAAAAATGACCAACAGCCGTTTTCTGGAGGGCGATCTGCTCAATGCGCTGCAACAGGTCACCGTGGACGGCGTGCGACTGACGCGGCTAAAGGTGGACCAGGATTATTTTCCCGCGGCAGGAACGCCGTCGCAGACCAACAGGAATGGTGTCATCTTGGGACGCCCCAGCACGGTGACGGAAAAAATCGTCGTCTGGCTTGACGCGCGGGATTCCAGCGCAAACCCTGGAGACCAGGTCAATAAATTCAAGGAAGCCGTGGCCAATCAATCTTATTTCAAAGCGACATTGAACAAAACAAACGGGGTTCAATTGATTAATTTGTCGGCGCCGCAGGCAGTTGATGGCAAACCGTGTGTGTTGTTCACTTTGAAATGCAATTTCCCGGAGTACGTCCGATGAAAAGGTTATCCAGAGAAAAACGCAATCAACTCATCACTGTCATTCTCGTCACACTGGCGATACTGGCACTGATTGGTTTCGGTTTGATCCGGCCCCAGTATGACTCCCTTTCCAAAATCGCGACGGCCAGAAAAGCCGCGGACAAACAACTGCAAAGCATCAAGCATGCTATTACAAATTCCGAAGCGATAGCGAATGAGTGGAACGAAACAACCTATGCGCTTGCACATGCCGAAGAGGATATGGCTTCAGGCGATCTTTATTCCTGGACTTATGACACCATCCGCCACTTCAAACAATCGTATAGAGTGGAAATCCCGGAAGTCGGCCATCCGACGATTGGCGAGTCGGACTTGCTGCCGTCTTTTCCCTACAAACAAATCCAATTTGCCATTAATGGCACGGTTTATTATCACGACTTGGGCAAATTCATTGCCGACTTCGAAAATAGCTTCCCACACTCCCGGATGGTTCATCTTATAGTCGAACCCGGTTCCGGTCCGGACAGCAATAGCGAGAAACTTTCATTTAGAATGGAAATCGTCACATTGGTGAAACTCAACCCCTCATAATCAAATGAATTGGTGCGTTAATTTCAGCAAAAGCGCGGTGGCGGCGTGGCTCTCAGCCGGGTTTGTGATGGTGCTGCCAGTGGTGGCAGCCCCTGTTGCCCAACCCGCCGCGCCGGAGATGGTGTCACGTTCGGCCTTCGTCATTCCCACGAATCCGAAAGATGGGCGCGATCCATTTTTTCCCAATTCCACCCGGCCGTATGAAACCGTATCGGCAGCTCAACCCCATACCGGTGACGTGTCATCGCTCGTTTTAAAAGGCATTTCCGGCCCGCCCAATCATCGGCTGGTCATTATTAATAATCACACTTTTGGCGTGGGCGACGAAGAAAGCCTTGTCACTCCCCAAGGCCCGATTCACATTCGCTGCGTTGAAATCAAGGCCCGTTCCGTGGTGATTGAATCTGGCGGACAGCGTCACGAGTTGAACTATGCGAACAACCGCTGAAACCAAATATATATATGCGACCACATTCGTTCCCAACCAGCCGGCCCGGACAAATCTTTTTCAAAATGAGCCGCTTGCTGGCACGAAACTTTCTTCTCTCATCGGACGTGGCAAAAGGAGCGACTGCCAAAAATGTCATGGCGCTCCCACATATTGTTATAACCCATGTTTAACATAAAATAAGAATGAATCAGAGCCAGACCGGAGGAAAAGGTATGAAATCAAAAATGCTAATTGCCACACTGCTGGGCTGCCTTGTTTGGCAGCAGGGGGCACTGTCCCAAACTGATACCATCGCTACGAACCCGACCGCCTCGGACGGGGTTGCGCCCGCGAATCAGCCCGCCATCACCACCGACACCAATCAAAGCATCGGCACGAGTACCGCCACTCCGCCGACGGCACCCGCGGTCAGCGCTCCTGAGTCTCCCGGTACGACCACCAGCAGTGTAACCACCAGTACTGTGACCACCAGCGATGAAACCACCGGCGCCAGCGCTGCCACTCCGCCGACGGCACCCGCGGCCAGCGCTCCTGAGTCTCCCGGTACGACCACCAGCAGTGTGACCACCAGTACTGTGACCACCAGCAATGAAACCACCGGCGCCAGCACCGCCACTCCGCCGACGGCACCCGCGGCCAGCGCTCCTGAGTCTCCCGGTATGACCACCAGCAGTGTAACCACCAGTACTGTGACCACCAGCAATGAAACCACCGGCGCCAGCGCTGCCACTCCGCCGGCGGCACCCGCGGCCAGCAAGAATGAATCTTCCAGTTTGATCACCACCAATGAAACCGCAAGCGCCGCCAAACCTCAGCCTTCAGAGCCTCCGAGCATACCGTTGATCCAATTCCAGGACGTTCCGATTACCACTGCCATTGAAAATCTGGCCCGGCAGGCGGGAATCAATTACCTGATTGATCCGAAAATCGGTTATGGCCAGCCTGACCAAAATGGACAGATCAAAGCCGAACCCACCCTTTCCATCCGTTGGGAAAATGTCACCGCCGAGCAAGCCCTCATGGCGTTGCTCGACAACTACGGTTTGCAACTCATTACCGACCGCAAGACCCAGATTGCCCGCATCACCACCAAAGATCCTACGGCGCCACCACCGCTCATTACCCGCGTCGTTCAACTCAAATTCGCCAGCACGTCGAACATGGTGGACTCGATCCAGGCCTCGTTCACGGACAAGCGCAGCAAGGTGCTGCCTGATGTCCGCACCAGCCAGTTGGTCGTGGTGGCCACCGAAAGAGAACAGGAAGCATTGGACGCGCTCATCAATGAACTCGACAAACCCACACGACAGGTATTAATTGAAACCAAACTGGTCCAGATTTCCAGCAATCCCTCGACTTCCAAAGGCATTGACTGGTCAGGCACGCTTGCGGCGCAAAGCATCTCCTTTGGCAACGGCTCCATGTCTGGGAACACAACAGTCCAGATTCCCGGCACCACCACAACTGCTCCCACGCCGGGTGGCGGATATTCGGGCAGTTCCACCCCCAGTTCCAGCCAGCAGACCATCTTGAATATACTTCAAGGCAATGGCGGCGTGTCCTGGAATACACTCAGCGGTTTCACTCCGGCGATTGGGTTCCTTAACGCCAGCGGGGCGAATGCCGTGCTCTCCTTCCTGAATGCAACTTACGATGCCCAGGTTGTTTCCACTCCGCGAATTGTCACTTTGGACAACGAGATGGCGACCATTGAAGTCACTCGCGGCTACCCGGTGATTAGCATAACTGGCGGAACTCAAAACTCCGCGGGCAGTGCGTCAATCACCTATTCCAACGTCGGCACCATCCTGCAGGTAACGCCGCGTATTTCCGCCAATGATTACATCTGGCTTAAAGTAATTCCGATGGTTTCAAGCTTTTTTGGCAATGTCAACGTCACCGTGACGGGCGGAAGTGGCAATGCCTCAACTTCCTACCCGGTTCCGGAGTTTGATTACCGCAAAATTGATTCGCAGGTGATGATTCCCAATGGCAATACACTGGTCATGGGCGGCTTGGTCCAGGACAACCCGACGGCCACCTACAGCAAGGTGCCGCTCCTGGGAGACATTCCCGGACTGGGATGGGCTTTCCGCAGCGAAAGCAAAAACATGACCAAGGACAATTTGATCATTTTCATGACGCCCACGATCATCAAAAATTCCGACTTCCAACAGGCTTCATCCGCCTCATCCGAATATCTCCAGTCCAAACCGACTCTGATGAAATCCCGCATGAACCCGAGCACAGCTTGGGACGGCGCCGAACCGCGTGGCGATTGGAGCAACCCCGTCCCCGTGCCGGGTGAATTTGATAAAAAATAGCCGCCTTAAACCAATGTTCATCCAATCGGCAAACCAAAATTCATTGTGAGCGGTGAATAACAACCAAACCTGTTTTATGAGAACTACAATTCTCAAGCGTGCGTGGCGGGCCTTCGGGCAGGCGCATTTCATCCCGCAGTCGCGGGGCGTCATTGTAATGGTCGCGTTGCTGCTGGCCGCCGCCAGCCTTTTTGCCAGCCCGGTCGTGAATACACTGGGCGGCGGCAACCCCAACGTGAAACCGAAATACCTCGGGTATGAGGATGGCATCACGCTCAGCCAGGCGCTTTTTCACACACCTTGCGGCCTTGCCTTGGACAGCACCGGCCAATACTTGTTTGTTGCCGACCGGGATAACAACGCCATTCGTTTCCTTGATCTTGTCGCCGGCTATACTTGGACCTTTGATGTTGCCTACACCAATTTGATCAATAAGCCAATTGCGGTTGCCGTTGACACTTATGATTACGTCTATGTCCTTAATCGTGGAAATACAAACAACGGTTCGGTCGTCACTTTCGACAATTGGGGGGATGCGGTGGCCACCAATGCCGTCAAGCTCACCAATGCCGCCGGCATGGCGATGGATTACACCGGCAACATTTACATCACCGTCCAGAACAACAAGCTCATCCGCATAGCCGCTGGCACCACCAATCGGACCACCATTGCCACCATCCCCAATGCCGGGACCTCTCTGCAAGGCATCGTCGTCAAGCAAAACGGCTTGATTGCCGCCTGCGACTCCGGCCGGAATGGAATTTATTTGATTAACCCAGCCACGGGCGTTGTCACCACCAATGCCGGGTTTCATGGCACGGGTGACTTTACCACCAATGGCAATAATATCGCCTCCAGCACCACGGCCAAGTTCAATCAGCCGATGTGCGTGGTGGAAGCAGGTGACGGAACCCTGATTGTAACCGACAATGGCAATAATCGCGTCAAGGCGGTGTTGACCAGCGGGGTTGTCACCAACCTCTACGGCGTTACTTCAAAATACTGGGGAGGCACGTATCCTGGCTGGTATGACGGAACCGTATCTGTTCCCGACTCCGTCGTGCCAAATGTTCAAAGCCGCCTGCCTTTTGGTGTTGTAATCGCATCCGACGGCTCGTTTTACACGACGGAAGACTATTACCACCTCATTCGCCATGTTACGGGAGCCGGTCTCCTGCCGCCGCCGCCCCCACCACCTGGCGTGCCGACGGGACTGACCGCGACGGCGGGCTATGGACAAGTATTATTGACGTGGGTTGCGAGTCCTGGCGCGACGAATTACAACATAAAGCGCTCCCTGTCCAGCGTCGGACCTTACACAACCATTGCCAGCACAGCCGGCACGATTACGAGTTATACCGATACGAATGTCATCGACGGGACGACGAATTACTATGTTGTTTCAGCCCTGAACACCGGCGGCGAGAGTGCAAACTCTGGGCAAGCGAGCGCTACGCCGCTGTTTTCTCCTGCACCAACCATCTTGTTGCCCGTCACCAATTATAACTTCGGGCCGGTAATTTTGACCTGGACAACGTCTGCTGGCGCAACCAGCTACAACGTAAAACGCTCCACATCCACCGGCACTGAAACAACCATTGCCAACACGGCCAGCACGAGTTACAACGATTCGAGTGCACAGCCCGGGACGACGTATTTCTATGTTGTTTCAGCCGTGAATGGCGGCGGCGAGGGTACAAACTCTGTGGAAGTGAGCTACACGCCGCCGTACCCGCCGCCGCCGGCGCCGAGAATCGGCTGGTTTGATTACGAACCGAATCCGCTCTATCCAATCTACTTGATTACCGTGCTCCACCCTTTCAGCACGTACATAGCCAACAATGACCTGAACCTGGCCATTGATCCGACCACAAACGGCGTCGGTGTCGCGACTTATTACATCGCCACCAACGGGCCGCAGCCGGTTTTAGCTGTTCCCAGTTCGGCGAACGGATCCACTCCGCCGGCTTATCATGATGGTATGTATCCCGGGCCGCTGTCTCTAGTAACGAACTATATAACGCAAATGCCGGACTTGGTGATCAAAGCGGTGAATGTCGGTCCCGGAGGAAGCAGCCCGATTGTCACAGCCGAGATCCTATATCAAGTTGGCAATCCAAACATTATCGGAGCCAACGCTGCGCAGTTCCAGGTCAACGATGTCACGACCAACGTGACGTTATGGTACACCATTGACGGCACCGTTCCAACCAACACCTCGACCCCGCCCAGCACCAGCATCGGGCCGATCGTGATTACCAACGGCACTCCGGTCACGCTTTCCATTGCCATGAGTACGGGCAGCAATATTCTTTTCCAAGCCCAGGCCTTCCGCCCTGGTTATTCCCCGAGCGGAATTGCCTCGCAAACTTTTTTTCCAGCCAATTATGTGCCGAACACCATCAGCTTCGGCTTCGCCTCGGGTGAAGCCTCCAGCGATTTCGTCGCGTCTCCCGGCCAGTTTTTTTACGCCCCGGTCACCTTGATGCCGCTGTCGGGCACCGAGATATACAGTTTGCAATTTAACCTGACAGTTACAAACATCAGTCCCGCCCCGCCCATCACCCCCGGAGCGTTCGATTTTGTATCCATGTTGAGGAAACCTGACCCTGACAACCCAGGATATTTTTTAACCATCCCGACGTACATGTTTGCTGGCTGGTACACCAATCCCATACCGCCGGGACAGCTCGTCTATTATGAAGGGACGAATTTCGTCAATCTGGAGACTACCGACCTCCCCCTCAACCTGCTTGGTGTGGGCTGGCTGGAACGTTACACCAAGACAAACCTTTACGTCACATTATCACAGGATCTGATTGCTTACTCCCAAGCACACGATACCCTCTTCCTTCAATCCGCCGGACAGGTCATATTGGGAGGCTATGCGTTCTGGGTGCCCACAAACGCTGCCCCCGGCCAAACCTATCAAATCCAGATTGGCCGGCCATCCGCAACTTCGGACGGTGTCGGGGCCCCGGGTTCGTCCGTGTTCATCTACGCCCCCACCAACGGCTCGCTGACGAACGGTGCGATCAATTCCACCAAGATTGTCACCATGGGGCAGCTCAAATATATCGTTGGCAATGTTTATCCGTTCCGCTGGTTCAACGCCGGCGACTTCGGCAACACCAACCTGCAAAATGCCGACGTTCAGCAGGTTTTTAATTCAGCCATCTATGGTCTTAATTCTCCGCCGCCCGGCAGCGACTTCTTCGATGCCATGGATTCCTGTGGTAACATTGGCACTCTGGATGGGCAAACCGGTTATTACACCAACAACAACGTCTATCCCTATATCTTTCCTTACTCGATTACCAATTATATCAATACTTATGACATCAATACCAATCTTCTTGCCACCACGAATAATGTCTTAAATTTCATCGAATACATATACTTCGACACCACTTCCTTCTCGGCAATCTCAACCATCACCTCTATTTTTCCTAATTCGACCAATGTCACGCTGGTCACCACGACCTATGACTTTCCCAACCCGCCGTATGTGCCCAATTTGTTCGACGGCAGCGACCAGAACATCAATCAAATCGCCTTTGGCGACGGCATGCTGGACGTGTGCGACGTGTATGTCACCTACCGCCGTTCGTTGGATCCTTCGTTAACGTGGTTCCGTCGCTTCTGGGCGAATGGTGTTCGCGTTGCGGAAACCACCACTAATCTATTTATCTCCGGCGCGACGGTTTCCCAATCATCGTCGGCTGTCAGTAAAATAGCCCGGCCGGCCATGCCGAGCGCAAGTTCCACATCATCGCCCACCAACCAACCCAAGGTCATTTTTATCGCCGGCGATTATCAGACCACCGCCGGTTCAACCATCCAGATTCCCATCACGGCCAGCATCTTCGGCAACTATCCATTGCGCGTGCTGATGCTGAACCTCACCGTGGTGCCGATTGACGGCTCGCCGGCATTGACCACCCCGGTTCAATTCACACCCAACCCAGCCTTGGGCACACCTTACATGACGGATTCCATCGGCAACGACAATTACTCTGCCGTCTGGCTCGACAGTACAATCACCGGACTTACAGGCAATGCTTCGATTGGCACCTTGACCGTCACCATTCCGACGAACGCCACCAGCCTGTCCGCCTATGGGGTTCATTTTGACCACGCCTCGGCTTCACCCAACGGCATCGCTTCATTCCCCAAACAGGCCGCGACCGGTTTGATCACCTTCAACTCTCGCACCAATTCCTCGTGGGGTGACGGCATTCCGGATTCATGGCGCCTGCGTTATTTCCTCACTCTGAATAATCTGCTTTCGGCGACGAATGCCGACGCCGATGGCGATGGCGTGAACAACCTGCAGGAATATCTGGCCGGCACCGACCCGACGGACCCCACGTCCTTCTTCAAGAAGATCGGCACCGACCAGGGTGCGGCACAGCAAACGCAGGATTGCGTCATCAGTTGGCCCAGCGCGATTGGCAAACAATACGTCATCCAGCGTTCTCCGAGCTTGAGCACGCCGCTCTGGACTTCCATCGCCACCAACAGCGGCAACGGGACCATCATGGACTTTCATGATACCTCGGGTGGCGGAGTTCGCTTCTACCGGGTGTTCGTGCAGTAACCCGCAAAGCCGGTATTTCCTTGTTTTACAACGGCGCGTCTTTTGAAACGCGCCGTTTTCTTTTCAACCACCCAAATTTTCATCTGCCACCCGTTTCAAGTAATCAAAAGAATAAATTCCCGTCGAATGTCCGTCGGCCCACACCGGCTGAACCGCATAACCACCCACCATCACGATGCGGACCAATTCAAAAGCCTTCGGGGTCAGGACCTTTTCCGGGTTTTTGTAAACGTTGCCCATGATGTCCACCTCGCCCTTGCAACCCGCGCACGGACAATATCGCCGCAGTTGCTCCAGCGGAATGAAATCCTCGCCGCCGTCGTCCCATTTGATGGCCAGTTCATTGCCGACTTGTTGAATGTCCACCGGTTGCATGGATGAACGGGCGGAATGCCGCCGCCGGCTTTATCTGGCCCGGAGCAGAAGTACGGGAACACTGACGCTGTGCTGCACCGTTATGGCCGTTGTGCCGAGAACCAGATCGGCCACGAAATGATGACCGTGCGTGCTCATCGCCACCAGGTCGGGTTTTTTCTGCTGAACCCAATGGACGATTTCTTTGACCGGTTCGCCGCAAGCCAGTTCCACGTCAGCCTGAATGCCGGCAGCAACAAACTCGGCCCGGACGCGGTCCAGATACGCCTGGCTCTCTTCGACCTCCGTGCCCGCCGCGTTTTTGCCGTGATACTTGGCCAGCGCGCCGGTGGCCACGTGAAGCAAAACAACGCGGCTTTGCATCGCCTTCGCCAGCTCTTTGATGTGTTCAATAATCGCCCGGTCGGTTGCGGTGCAATCCAACGTCACGAGAATGGTTTTATACATGCGTGTGCCTTTCCTGCTGTTCGCGCGCCATCATCCGCCGGCGATGATATGCCACGCTGCTTTGAGCGACTCCGGCAAACTATAGATGTCCATCATGGTAATCAATATCGCACTGCCCCACCCCAGGACCATTAGAAACCAGCCGTTGGCCCATTTGCCCATGATCTTGCGGGAGGAGGTGAAATGCAGCAGCGGGAACATGGCAAAAGGCAGTATGAGGCAGAGAATGACCTGACTGAGGTTGACCAGATCAGTCACGCTGCCATTGCCGCGAATGGTGATAATCCAGATTGCCGGCACCACCGCGAGCGTGCGCGAGATCATCCGCCGGATCCACGGACGAATGCGCCAGCTCATGAACCCTTCCATCACCACCTGTCCGGCCAGCGTCCCGGTGATGGTGCTGCTTTGTCCGCTGGCCAGCAATGCCACGGCAAAGAGTGTGCTGGCGGCCGTCGTGCCCAACAGTGGGGCCAGCGTCAGATAAGCAATGCGTATCCAATCGCTGTCCGGGTTGAACATGACCACCTGGCCACCTGCCACCGTCACACTCTGCTTTCCGTAAAATACCATTGCCGCCAGCACCAGGATCGCTGCGTTGACGAAAAATGCGACGGTCAGCGCGACGGTGGAGTCAATGGTGTTGAAGCGGATGGCGGTGCGGATGGAATGCTCATCACGCTTCAGCTTTCGCGTTTGCACCAGGGCCGAGTGCAGGAACAGATTGTGAGGCATGACGGTCGCTCCGATGATCCCGATGGCCACGACAATCATGCCGGCTTCGCGAAAGTTGGGCTGCATCAGGGCCTGGCCCATCTCCAGAAAACCGGGCTGCGTCTGGGGCAGGACGAAAATCTCGATGCCGTAGCAGATGCCAATGGTGGCGACAAAGACCGCGACCACCGCCTCAATCATCCTCATGCCCAGCCCTTGCAAAGCCAGCAGGAGCAGCACATCGAAGGCGGTAATGACAATCGCCCACCCCATGGGAATGTGGAAAAGCAAATTCAAGGCGACCGCGCTGCCCAGTGATTCGGCCAGGTCCGTGGCGGCAATGGCGATTTCCATGGCAATCCAGTTCGGCCAGCGGGACCACTTGGGATACCAGTCGCGACAGCACTGGGCCAGATCCTTGCCCGTGGCCACACCCAGGCGGGCGGCAATGACCTGAAGGACAACGGCCATAAAGCTGGCCACGGCCACGACCCAGAGCAGGCCATACTTGAACTGCGCCCCGCCCGCCAGGTCGGTGCCCCAGTTCCCGGGATCCATGTAACCGACGCTGACGAGGATTGCCGGTCCCGCGAACGCCCTCAATTGCCGCCAGAAGCCGGCTTGAGCCAGCGGCACGTCCACGGTGCCATGCACCCCCTCCAGCGACGGGTGGCTGGCGCGGGCGGCGCCGCCGACTGCCGGCCGGTGCGTGTCGGCGGTCTCCTTTTTGTCAAATTCTTCCGGCATGCCTGTTAATTTGTAGCCTGTGCTACAATTTAGCAGAAAGATTGTCAACCGCAATTTGGTTTGGTTTAGTTTGGAATATGAATTGCCCGCCGACCAAAGCCGCGAAGGTCCGTCCGCCGCTCCAGGGCAACCCCCGCCGCACCCGGCAGGAGCACTCCCAGGAAATCGCCCTGGACTACGTGGAGTTGATTGCCGAACTCATCGCCGCCACCGGCGCGGCGCGGGTGACCGATCTGGCCCGCCGCCTGGGCGTCACGCACGTCACCGTCAACCGCACCATCCAGCGCCTCCAGCGCGGCGGACTGGTCAACGCCCGGCCGTATCGCTCTATTTTGCTCACCGAAGCCGGTCGGAAACTTTCTGAAGAATCACGTCGGCGTCACGAGATTGTGGTCGAGGTCCTTAAGTCGCTCGGCGTTCCGGACGCCGTCGCCCATTTGGATGCGGAGGGCATGGAACACCATGTCAGCCGGAAAACCCTCTCCGTGTTCGTTAAACACCTCGAACGCTGCGGCCGACACCAGCCGCCACAGTAACCGCTCAAGCCTGCCGAACTTCGCAGCCCGACGTTCCCTCACACTTTGCCAGGCTGCCAATCCTTCGGCCGTTCAACCAGGTGCAGCAGATTGCCTTCGCCATCATTGAAAAATAAAACTCTTCCGCCGCCTGCCGCCTGCCGGATTTCATCATCGAACTTCACACCGCGCCGGGCCAGGTCGGTCTTTGCCGCGTCAATCGAATCCACGCGCAGCGCCAGATGCCGGAAACCGGCGAGCTTGTTGTTGCCACGATCGGCCAGCGGCAAATCGGTGGCGTAAATTTCCAGCCATACGCCGCCGGGCAGCTCGATGAGACAGACCGGCGGGTTCTGGCCGTTGTCCCAAATCGGTCGCGCGCCGAGGATGCGTTCATACCACTTTTTCAAGGCGATGGGGTTCGTGGCGGGAATGGCGATGTGTTCAAGGGAAAGGTTCATGGGCAAATTGGTTTTGTTTCAACGAGAATAATCCGCCCAATGGTTTTTCAAAACACGAAAATTGCCCCTCACCCGTCCTGACGGACCCCTCTCCCCGCCGCGCGGGGAGGGACGGAGTGTGAATTCCCCGAAAGAATATTTCGCGCATTAAGCCCCTGAACCGTGGCCGCCGACGTGAGTCAACGCTGACTTTCATGGGACTTAAAGTGCGCGGACTGACGTCCGCGGCTACGAGGTTTACGGGGATGGGCGCGTTAATTAACTTTCAAAGCCTTTTTGTATTCACCAACCAACCAGACCGTGTATCATCCGCCCACGATTTTTATGAACGCCGAATCCCTTCTCAAACAACGGTTGATCTGCGTGGCGGTGATTGACAAACCGGACGACGCCGTGCCGCTCGCCGAGGCCCTGCTCGCCGGCGGATTGAAGGTCATGGAAGTCACGTTCCGCACCAGCACCGCCGCCGACTCGATTGCGCGCATTCGCAAAAGCCTGCCCGCCGTTGCCATCGGCGCGGGCACATTGCTCACGGCGGAACAGGTGCAGCGCGCGGTTGACGCCGGCGCGCAATTCGGTGTGTCGCCGGGCCTGAACGAGGCGGTTCTGGCGGCGGCGCACAAAAACAATATGCCGTTTTTCCCCGGGGTCATGACGCCAACGGAAACGGGCCGGGCGCTCGAGCTCGGCTGGAAACACTTGAAATTTTTCCCGGCGGAAGCGGCGGGCGGCGTGGCCATGCTCAAGGCGCTCGCCGGACCGTTTGCGCACACGGAGGTGAAATTTATACCAACCGGCGGCATTAACGCCGCGAATTTGCCTGATTATCTCGCCCTCCCGCAGGTCGCCGCCATCGGCGGCTCCTGGATGGCCGGGCGCAAACTGGTCGCGGAAAAGGCGTGGTCGAAAATCACCGCGCTGACCGCCGAAGCGATGAAAATCATCGCCCAGGTAAAGTAGCGCAGGCGTCCCGCCTGCGAGCGAGCGCTTCAGCGCGAGCATGAAAATTTATTTGCGCCGGACTTTGTGTGGCACGCAGGCGAGACGCCTGCGCTACATTAATTTCCAATCGTCACCTGCAGCGGCGCGTCGCGGCGCTCGGCAAAGCGGCGCACGTAATCCTCCCACTGGACGTGATTGGTAAAATCACCGCTGCGATCCCAGCACGCGCCGAAGTAATACGTGAACGGCTGGCCGGCCTTCACCTGCGTGACTGCGAGCAAATTGCGTATCGGCGGCGCGCCTTCAACCGTTGGTTGCGGCACGACGGCGTGCAGAACTGAATCGGCCAAATCCGCCGCGTCGTTTGTAAATTCCTGCACGCTGCCTTTCGGCAAAATGATGGCGACGCCAATGGTCCCTTTCGGCTTGTCCTCCGGCTGCCAGTAACTTAGCCAGCCCTCAGCCTGGTCTTGCGCAATCAACTCTTCTCCGTCCGGCCCGCACGCGCGCTCGGCCAGCCCGACTGCGATGGTCAGCGGCGAATTGGTTTCGCTGCTGCACGTGCTCTGTGCCTTGGTGAACCACGAACCGGCGTCAATGCTGTAGCGTTTGGTTTCGGAAACCTTCCGTCCGTCGGCCACGTCCCACGCGTCGTAGGTCAGCTCAAATTCCGACCGGATGGGGCCGGTGGTGATGAGCCGCCAGTTGTGGTAATTGCTGGAGACGTAAAGTTTTTTACCGTCCCAAACACCCACGCCGCCGCAGCCGCGGCTGCTGCCGACGCGGTAATCATCCATTTCGGTGCCATTGGTCATGTGGTAACGGCCGCTCGCATACATTTCATTGATCATGAGATTGCGCCACGTCTTGATCCACACATCCGGCCCGCTGCTGATGGTTCCCTCCGCCGGGATGAGCGCCAGGCCGTAGGTGCGATGTGCGATGCGGTCGCTTTCCCACGCGAAATCGTCATGGCGTTCCGGCACGTAACGCGCAAGCGTCTTCACGATGGGCGGCGGCACGGCGGCCAAAGCGGAAGCGTCCAAAATGTAAAACGTCCGCGTCTCGCCCGGCGCAAGGTCAACCTGGAAAAGTAGTTTGTCCGGCGCTGAATTCGATTCGGAAGCGTAAACCTGCGAATCCAAAATGCGTGAGGAAACGCCGTCCATTACAGTCATGTGGCTTAAGGAAAAATGCGACTCAAAAATTTCGCGCCAACCTTCATTAAGCTTGATCTCAACTGTTTCACAATCCCGACGAAATGTAGCTGGATTTGTAACTTTAATTTTTACACGCCAACCCGGAGGTGGCGGACCACCCCACGGCCCGGCAGCATCCCCTGAATTATTCCAAACCGCCATCCGATAAACTTCGCTTCCCGCCAACAAAAATGCACCGATGCCGTAGGGTGCGGTTGAATCTTCTGCGAATTTCTTCGGATCACTGCCCACAGGCTGGACGTGCGTCAATTTGCCGTCAGCCTCCACACAACTGACGAGCGCCGCCCAGCCTTTGCGGACCGCCGGCTCAAAGGTCGCGCGGTCGAGCAATCCTTGATTTACGCCCCACGCGAGTGCGTACGTGAAAAAGCCGGAGCCGCTGGTTTCCTTGGCCGGAAAATCTTCCGGGTCGAGCAGGCTCGCGCGCCAGAGGCCATCCGGTTGCTGGCACGCCAGAATTTTTCCGGCCATTTCCTTGAACAATTGTTCGAAACGCGGACGGTCGGGATGATTCATCGGCAGGTATTGCAGCACCCGGACGAGGCCGGCCAGCACCCAGCCGTTGCCGCGGCTCCAGAAAACTTTTTTCCCGTTCGCCTCGTGCTTTTTGAAGAACGTGCTGTCGCGGAAAAAGAGGTGTTCGTCCTTGTCGTAGAGATAATCCGTGGTGCGCCACCAGTTCGTCACCGCAAAATCGAGATAGCGCGAATCATCCGTCGCGGCATAAAGCCGCAGCCACGTCGGCGGCCCCATGAACAGCGAGTCGCACCACGACCAGTTTTTTCTGTCCCGCTTTTCCGCCTGCGTGAATTCGAGACCCGGCACGTCCGACGGTTTTGCCAGAATGGCATCGAACCGTTCGCGCAACGGCGCGATCATCCGGTTTTCGCGGTAAAGGAAGTAAAGCTCGGTGTAAGCCTGGCCGACGCAATAGTCGTCGGCGTCGTAAAACTGCGGCCCGGGCCGCCAGTCGTTGGCTTCGCCTGCCGCCCGCATCGCCTCGCGGTATTTGGGGTCGCCGGAAATTCCCGCCAGCGCCATCATGCCCGCGTTCTCCGCGCCCAGCAGCCAGCTGGTGGGCGGATTGGTGGATGGATGCGCGAGCTGCCAGTCCGCCACGCGCTGCATCGCCTTGAGCACCTTTTGGGGTATGATGTCCGGCGAAAGAGGCATGATGAGTGCGCCTTCCAATCGTATATGGAGCTGTGCCGGGTTTTGCGGCGCGCGAGGCGATGGAGTAATGATGTCTGGCGCATGCTGTTGTGCGCCGAGTTGAAAATTGGCCGTGAGAAAAGCGATTGCGGCGGCGACGACGACACAACACTGGGAAGCTTTCTTCATGCTTCTGACTTACCGCCCCAGCCAGCCACCGTCAATGTTAATGACCGCGCCGTTGAGATAGTCGGCCGCCGGCGAAGCCAGGAAAACACAGCCGCCCGCAATGTCCTCCGGCCGGCCCCAGCGGCCTTCGGGAATGCGGTCGAGGATGGCCTGATTGCGTCTGGCATCTTCCCGCAATGCCTTTGTGTTCTCCGTGGCGATGTACCCCGGCGCAATGGCGTTGACGTTGATGCGTTCCTTCGCCCATTCGTTGGCGAGGGCTTTTGTGAACCCTGCGATGCCGTGTTTGCTCGCCGCGTAGGCGGCAACGGTAATACCACCCTGAAATGAAAGCAGCGATGCGATGTTCACGATTTTCAAGCGCGCATCGGCGGACGATTTCCCGCGTCCGCTCGTCAGCCACCATTTCGCAACCGCCTGGCAAAGGAAAAATGGCGCCGACAAATTGGTTTGCAATACCTCGTTCCAATCCGCTTCGGAAAAATCCACCGCTGGCGCGCGGCGGATGATGCCCGCGTTGTTGACCAGCGCGTCAATGCGCCCGGTTTGCTTCAAAATCCGCGCCACCAGAGCCGCGGCCTCCTGCTGCGTGGTTTTGCCCAGATCGGCATTGACGGCCACAAATTCGCCGCCGGCAGTTTTGACCTGCGAAGCCGTTCCCGACAAATCGCTCCGCGCCACGCCCGCGACTTTCGCTCCCTCGCGGGCAAACGCGATGGCGATGGCCTGCCCGATTCCCCGGCTCGCGCCGGTGACAACGATGACTTTGTTTTTGTATTTCATAATTGGAGCGCCGGCCTCAGGCCCGGTGCAGGCACTGGAAAACATCCAACATTGAACAACCAACAACCAACATTCAATCCTCGATGAGTGCGGATAAATTCTTGGACGTTGGACGTTGGTTGTTGGTTGTTGGATGTTCCCATGAGATTTCTACTTCAAATCCGCCGGCTTCACCCCGTCCATGTCATCGAAGGTCTGGTTTTCACCGGCCATGCCCCAGATGAACTTGTAATTGCCCGTGCCGCAACCGCAATGGATGGACCAGTTCGGCGACAGCGCGCCCTCCTCGTTGTGCAAAAACAGATGCCGCGTCTGCTGGGGTTCGCCCAGAAAATGCGTCAGCACGTTTTCACCAAGGTCAAAATAAAAATAAATCTCCGTGCGCCGCCAGTGCGTGTGCGGCGGGAACGAATTCCACACGCTCCCCTCCTCCAGCGCGGTGAACCCCATCACGAGCTGGCAGCTCTGGATGCCACCGGGGTGAATGTATTTGTAAATCACGCGCTGGTTCGCGTTCGCCGGCGAACCCAGCGGCACCGGCGACGCGTCCTTCGGTTTCATCGTCGCGGCGGGATGCGCCGCGTGCGCCGGACAACTCAGAAAATAAAACTTCGCCGGATGCTTCGCGTCCTTGCTCTCGAATGTGACCGCCCTGGTGCCCATCGGCAGATAAACGCAATTCAGCCGGTTGAGCGAAAACGTCTTGCCGTCCGCATGTACCGCCCCTGCTCCGCCGATGTTGATGGCGCCGAACTCGCGGCGTTCGAGGAAAAACGCCCGCCCGGTTTCCTTGTGGTTCGGCAGTTCCACCGGCTTGACCGGCATCACGCCGCCAACCACCAGCCGGTCGAGGTCGGTGAACACGCCGCGCAATTCGCCCGGCGCGAAAAGGCCGGGGACATGGAAAGTCTCCCGGAGTTGTTGTGTGGTCATCGTCGCGACATCCTGCGGCCACGGCATCCGGCGGATGGTGTTTTCGAACATGTTTTCAGCTTTGCTGAAAACCAAGCGGGTGGCAAGCCTTCGCGCCGCTTTGCGGAAATCGGGGAATGATTTTGGATTGGACGATCAGGCAAGTCGCGTTTGAATTTTAACCACGGACCTGCCGCGACGGGCGCGAGCACAGCGGGTGGACACGGATGAACACGGATTGTGTAATGGAGCCGGGGAAAAGCGGCGGAGGGCCGCCGCAGTCCAAAACCTGGCGGAAATGCGGAGCGGCTTGGCGAACGCGAAGCGTCTTGGAGTGCGCCAGCCCTCTGGCGCTTTGGAACGCGGCCATAGCCAATCCGGCAACGGGTGGACTTGTCGCGCCGAAATCAGATGAAGGCGGACGGGAACTCTTTTCCTGAATCCAGTTTGGGATGGACGATTGGGGGGAGCGCACGCGCCTCGCGTGCGGTTTCCAGCGCCCTCGCTGGAAACACCGGGGAATGTGTTCGACGAGGGCGTCGAACACGACAGCCGGGGCGGCTGTGCTCCCCATTCCAACGTAGCGGCGCAGAGCGCCGCAAACTTCCGCAGGAATTTCAAATGGCGGCTTTCTCCCGAAAGCCGCTACGCCGAAACGGATGGGGGCAGCCGCAAACGGGACGGACGGGTCGCGCACGCCGCATTCCGCATGGCAACGGACTCTTTTCCTGAATTCAGTTTGGGATGGACGATTGGGGGGAGCGCACGCGCCTCGCGTGCAGGTTCCAGCGCCCTCGCTGGAAACATCCGGGGAATGTGTTCGACGAGGGCGTCGAACACGACAGCCGGGGCGGCTGTGCTCCCCATTCCAACGTAGCGGCGTCTCGGCAGAGCGCCGCAAACTTCCGCAGGAATTTCAAATGGCGGCTTTCTCCCGAAAGCCGCTACGCCGAAACGGATGGGGGCAGCCGCAAACGGGACGGACGGGTCGCGCCCGCCGCATTCCGCATGGGCAACGGACTCTTTTCCTGAATCCATTTTGGGATGGAAGATTGGGGCAAGTGGCATTAGAACGTAGAACGATAAATCCGAAATCAATCATTGCAACATTTGTTGCAACAGCTTTGGTGGCTGGATGCAGTAAACAAGTGCCAATAACATTGAATGATCGCGCAATGGCAATGGGCCTAAACATCGTTTCAAATTCGTTGATAGCACCCACGACAGCCAAGTTTTCGGCGGTGACATGCCAAGAGTGCAAAGACAATACCTTCCTTATTTCCGGCAAGGTGGATTCCCAGAACCCATATGGAGCGATGTTAAGAAAAGATTTTTTCTGCGTTATCACCAATGTTGGCGCCGGACAACTAATATGGTTGGGAACGACAGTTGGGGGCGAGGCTCAAGTTAATCCTGATTTTTTCAAAGAAACAAATAGGTAAGAAAAAGTCAAAGGCTGTTGACGAAGGACAGTCGGTTAGGCGAAAGGTGCAATGAATCAATCCAAACCAGAACGCATCCGACTCTACCGATTCATGAAAGCAAAATGGGCGATAACGTCCATTGAGACGAGAGAATTGCGCGTTGGGCGCTTGGCTGAACTCAACGACCCGTTTGAATTTGTGCCTGGAATCACTGGTCTCCGAGACGATGCTCCAGAAGATTATATTCGTGAACAATTGTGGAAAACCCAAGCAGATCTGAATTCTAAACTCGGGTTGCTAAGTTTTGCTGCAAGTTATCGCGAGCCTACATTGTGGAGCCACTACGCCGAATTCCATAAAGGCATCGCTTTAGGTTTTGATATATTGCGCAATTCAAAAGTGCTCGATCCAGTCAGCTACCCAGACCCACCAAAGCGCCCAACATTTCACCCAGGCAATCCTGATGAGTCTGCCTTGATGGAATTTGTCAAGAGAACCATCACCACAAAAGCTCTGGGATGGAAACCAGAATGCGAATGGCGCGAGTTTGTGCATTTTGCCTGTTCTGATTGCCGATGTGAGAACGGCAATTACTTCGTCCCGTTAACAGACAATGCCCGTGAACTTGCGGAAGTCATTCTCGGTTGCCGATGTTTATTCGACGAAAATTACATTAGACAGACCTTGAAACAAAACAGCTTTGAGAACGTGCGCATTGTTCGGGCTAAACTTAGCATTGACACGTTTGAAGTTGAAGCTGGCTGAAATGCGGCCAATGATCTGGCTTTGTTGAAGGCGGACGGGCGGTTTGCACCGCTGCCCATTGCCGCCAGTCGTACGGTGAATCTGGGCGGCACGGTGGCGACGGTCGGTTTTCCCGACATCGGTTTGCAGGGGTTCGCGCCCAAGGTGCTGGCGCACGGCCACCACGGGGGAAATCGCTATTGGGAAGTCGAACTTCGACCGGCGCCGCAGATGACCCGCGCTATTTTCAAATCAGCGTGCCGGTGCAGCCGGGCAATTCGGGCGGGGCGCTGGTGGATGACCGGGGCAACGTCATCGGCATCGTGTCGGCCAAGTTGGATGCGTCGGTGGCGCTGGCGGCGAGCGGTGCGTTGCCGGAGAATGTGAATTACGCGGTGAAGAGCAGCCTGCTTTTGAGTTTCCTCGAATCGGTGCCGGACGTTTCGGCCAGGCTTAAAGCGCCGGTCACGGCTGATCAGAAGTTTGAGGACGTGGTAAAGTCGGCACAAGATGCTGCGGTGCTGGTGCTCGTGTATTGATGTAGCAGCGGACGTGAGTCCGCTCATTCTCATCCGGCGAAAGTTAGAGCCGACTCACGTCGGCTGCTACGAAAGAAGGTGTTTTTACTAGGCTGATAGGCGGTGTTTGCCTTACTTCTTAGCAGCTTTGCGCCTTTGCGTTAAAATTTCTTCAGCGGTCTTGGTACTCGTTTATTGAATAAGGAAACCAGGAATGCAGGAGAAAAGCCGGTTCATGGTTTCATGGGTTCCTTATTGAATCCAAAGGCGGCGGTGCTGGCGCTGGTTTATTGAAGGAGCGTAGCGGCGACTCGGTAGAGCGCCGCCATTTTAAATTCGGTCAGCGGCGGTCTGCCGACGCGCCGCTACGGAGCAAAAAGCTTTCGGCTCGCGGGGTCTTGGCAGACGGCCACCGTCCTCGCCCCACCAAAATTCGTGTCTATGCCTTCCAGATCATGTCCGCCACCGTGCGGTTCGCCGGAACGAACGGCAGCACGTGCGTGGTGTAAGGCACAATCACGTCGAGCACATACGGTTCCTTGGCGTCGAGCATCCGCTGGATCGCGGGGCGCAAATCCTTTTTGAACATCACGCGCTCGCATTTCACGTTGAAACTGTTGCAGACGCGCACGTAGTCGGGATAAATCTGCTCGCGTTTGTCAGGATCGCCGAGATAGGTGTGGCCGCGGTTGCCGGCGTAGAACTTGTCCTCCCATTGCACCACCATGCCGAGGTGCTGGTTGTTCAGGATGATGGCCTTGGCGTTGATTTTCTCGACGTGCGCGGTCGCCAGTTCCTGGATGTTCATCAGGAATGAACCGTCGCCGTCTATGTCAATCACTTCCTTGTCCGGATGCGCGACCTTGACGCCGAGCGCCGCCGGGTAGCCAAAGCCCATTGAGCCAAGCCCGCCGCTGGTGATGAACTGGCGCGGGAACTGGTATTTATACCACTGGCCGGCCCACATCTGGTGCTGGCCCACGCCGGTGGTGACGTAGGCGTCGCCCCCGGTGAGTTCGTAAAGCGCCTCGACCACCATCTGTTGCAGGATGATCTGGTCTTCATGGCCTTTGAGATGGTCTTTCATGTGGTCGCTGCCGGCGATTTCCTGCGTAATGGTATAGGCAAAAGGCCCCTTTTGCTTCCACCCGGCGATTTGTTCGAGCCACGCGGTGTGCTTCTTGTTGAGCGGACGCTTGGCCAGCATCGCGTTGAGCCGCGTGAGCGCGTCCTTGATGTCGCCCACCACGGCGAGATTGGCGCGGCGGTTTTTGTTCAACTCGGAAGCGTCAATGTCCAGGTGAACAATCGTGCCGTGCCGGCAAAATTCCTCGAACTTGCCGGTGACGCGGTCGTCAAACCGCACGCCGAACGCGAGCAGCAAATCCGCGCCATCCTTGATTTTCACCATCGGATCGTTGGGATTGGTGCGCTGTTTGTATTCGCCGTTGACCGCCCAATTCGCGAACGCCGCGCCGTGCATGCCCAGCCAGCGGAGCGAGAGCGGATGCGTTTCCGGAAAACCGCCGATGCCCATGAGCGTGGTGGTCACGGGAATCTGCGCCGCCTCGGCAAACTTTTTCAATTCCTCCGCCGCGCCGCTGCTGATGATGCCGCCGCCGCAATAAATCACCGGGCGTTCGGCCTTTTCAATCAGGCCCATGATTTCATTCAACGCGAGATCATCGGCGCGCAGGTCGGGTTGATGGTAGCCGCGCAGACCCTTTTTGATTTGTTCGAGCGTCGGCCACACCGGCTGGGTCTTCGCCTGCTGGATGTTTTTCGGCACGTCAATCACCACCGGGCCGGGGCGTCCGGATTGCGCGATGTAAAACGCCTCCTTCACGACGCGCGGAATGTCGCTCACATCCGTGATGAGATAGGAATGCTTCACGATGGGCAGCGTCACGCCGATGATGTCGGTTTCCTGGAACGCGCCGCGGCCGATCATGGTCTGGTTGACCTGGCCGGTGATGGCGATGAGCGGGCAGGAATCCAGGTAGGCGTCGGCGATGGCGGTGACGAGGTTGGTGGCACCAGGGCCACTGGTGCTCATGCACACGCCGGCCTTGCCGGTCGCGCGGGCGTAACCTTCCGCCGCGAAACTGCCACCCTGCTCGTGGCGCGGGAGGATGGTGCGGATTTTGGACCGGGTGAGCGACTGGTGGATTTCCATGCTGGCGCCGCCGGGATAGGCGAAAATGACCTCCACACCTTCGCGTTCGAGGGCCTTGACGAGGATGTCGCACCCGGGCATGGTGGGGCCGACCTCGGCGCGCGGGGCGCGGGCTTGTCGCGCCGAAGCCCCGGCAGTTTTCGGGGCGAAGGCGGATTTCTTCGTTCCAGCTATTTCAGTTGTCTTGCTCATGTGCTTTGGAGATTAGGATTACGATTATGATTACGATTAAGAATCAAGCCGCGGTGACGCGTCCTCTTAATCATAATCTTTTTCTTAATGTTAATCATTTTTCGGTTGTGGCTGACGGTCGCGGATGAAACAAAAAACCCACGACCGTTTTGCAGCCGTGGGTTATTGTCGAAACTCAACTTAACAACGACAAGCGCCAACGGCGTCGTTTCCTACAACGACGACGGCCAGTGTGACGACTTGTATGATGTTTATCAACATTGCGTATTCAATCTAATGGAATTCCCGGCGGGGTCAAGCATTGTTTTTGCCCAGCGCCTGGTTGCGGATGGCGAACATGAGCAGGCCGCCGATAACGCCAAACGGCACCATGAAGTAGAAGTAGGAGTCCCAGCTTTTATCGAGAAAGTAGCCGAGCACCTTGAGCGCGAGGCTGGCGCCGAAGTATTGGAACGAGTCAATCACGCCCGACGCAAAGCCCGCCATCTTGCGCCCGCCGATGTCCATCGCCGCCGCCGGACCGAGGAGCGAGTGGGTCGAGTTGGCCGTGAAGGAAATCAACACGAAGAAAACGAGCGCCCAGTTGAGGCTTCGCACCTGCGTCGCCACGAGGATGACGCAGACTTCGATGAAATAAATCCACGCGGCCACGGGCGCGCGGCGGCCCTGGAAAAACCGGTCGGAGATGATGCCCGAGATCAGCGAGCCGGAAGACGCAACAAACGGAATCAGAAACCCGAGCCACTGGAACCGTGCCGAACTCAATTCTAGGTGGTAGACTTCCTGAAAGTAACGCGGAAACCACTGGTCAATGCACTGCCGCACCGCGCCGGTGCAGGCATACGCCAGCGCGATGATCCAGACCAGCGGATTGCCGACAATTCGTTTGAATACAGTCGCAATCTCCCCGTGGATGTCCGTGTCGGAATGATCCGCCTCGCCGGCGTGAACGCCGGCAAAACCCGCTTCCTCCGGTGTGTCCTTGACCACGAGCGCGAGCATGACCGCCACCAGGCTCGCGACGCCCGCCGGAATCCAGAACAGCCAGCGCCAGTGCAGCGCGGGCACCTGCCACATGCCGAGGAACGTGAAGCCGGCCAGCAGCGCGGCCCCGAAATAATTGATGCCGAGCCGCCCGAGGTTGATCATGAACCCAAAGATGCCCGCGAACGTGCCGCGCTCCGTCTGGCCAAACCACGCGGCGTTGATCTTGATGAACCCCGGCGCGCCGAACGCCTGCACGTAGCCGTCAATGCTCCGCAACACCACAAACAGCCAGAGGAAACCCCAGAACGACGACGCGCCGAAGAGCAGGTTCATCGTCACCGTGCCCGCCGCGCCGATGAGCATGGCGCGCTTGCCGCCCAGCCGGTCGGT
>JBEKZC010000024.1:0-49451 GCA_049510295.1 Verrucomicrobiota bacterium
TCCAAAATCAACTCGCGCGGTGGTGGCAGAAGCTATTGGCCTTGGCAGCTCTGCGGAGTCGAGTCCGGCCAACCGGTTTCCCCTTTGCCTTCGCCACCATCCAATAAAAAACTTTTGAGACAGTCTCTGCTGCGCCGCCTCAATTACAAGTTTTACTCCAGCATCGCAGCGCTGGCTGTCGGTAAAATTGGGGCAGAGCGGCAGCTCTGCCCTACCTTTGGTTTTCTTTCGTGTATTTCGCATATTTCGCGGTTAAAATTGTCCCGTGAAAATTCTCTTCATCGGCGACATCGTGGGACAACCGGGCCGGCGCGCGGTTGCGGAACTTCTTCCCAAACTACGGCAACAGCATGCGCTCGATTTCGTCATCGCCAATGGCGAAAACTCCGCTGGCGGCTCCGGCATCACGCCCAAGACCGCCGGGGAAATTTTTTCCGCCGGCGTGGACGTCATCACCAGCGGCGACCATTTGTGGGATCAGAAGGAAGTCATGGAACTGCTCCAGAACGAAAAACGCTTTCTGCGACCGCTGAATTATCCGGCGGACGTTCCCGGCCGGGGCAGCGCCATCTTTGAAGTTCGGAGTTCGGAGTTCGGAGTTCGGAATTTAATTGGTGTTTTGAACGTGCAAGGCCGCACGTTCATGCCGCCGCTGGAAAATCCGTTTCTCCTCGCGCTTGACGAAGTAAAACGCCTGCGCGAGCAGACGAAAATCATCTTCGTGGATTTTCATGCCGAGGCGACCTCGGAAAAGATTGTGTTCGCGCGGATGCTCGACGGCCAGGTGAGCGCGGTGGTGGGCACGCACACGCACGTGCAAACGGCGGACGAACAGATTTTCCCCGGCGGCACGGCGTATTTGAGCGACGCCGGGTTCACCGGCCCGCACGAAAGCGTGCTGGGCCGCGAAATCGAGCCTGTCCTCAAACGCTTTCTCACCGGCATGCCGCAGCGGTTTGAAGTGGCGAAAAACCGTGTACTCCTTCATGGCGCGATGATCGAAATTGACGACGCCAGCGGCAAGGCGTTGAAAATCCAGCGGGTGGCGGAATCAATCTAAATAGAAACAAAGATATGCCGGCGACTGAAGACTTAATCCAAAGGCTTAGAGAAGGGCTTAAAGCAGAACGGCACAAAGCGTTCGAGGAAACGAACGCTCAAGCTGTTTTTGAGAGTCTCGTCAGGCTACAGGAATCCCACACCATTCATCGACGGCGGTGGATTTGGGAGTTGCTTCAAAATGCTGCGGATGCCACAGACCTTGCTAAAGGGAAAAATCGAGTGAGCATTTGCGCCAAGCAGAACACAATTCGGTTTAGTCATAACGGCTCGGCTTTTAACAGCCAGGAAATTACTCGTCTAATTTATCACGGTTCGACAAAGCAAGGCGATGCAACCAAGAAAGGTAAGTTTGGGAGCGGATTCCTCGCGGTCCACCTAATCTCACCGAGAGTGCGAATACGGGGCGTTTTAGAGGAGAACGGTGCTAGTCAAGGTTTCAAATTCTCTCTCGATAGGAGCGGGGATACGTCACGCGTAATTCAACAAAACATGGCGGCGGCTTGGGGAGACTTCGAGAATTCGTTTTTCGACACAGACGGGGCTGAAAAATTCACGACAGCTTTCGAATGCGACCTCGACCAGGATACTTGGGGTGTAGTGGAAAGTGGGCTGGCTGACTTGGCGAGGACAGTCCCTTACGTTCTCGCTTTCGTCGATGAGTTGGAGGAGGTCGCAGTGGAAAAGGCCGGTGGCATCATGACATGGCGTAGAATGAAACAGAAATCGAAAGGTGACTACACGCTGACGGAAGTCGCGCACAGTAGCTCAGATGGTCATTCGGAAACCATGCGGATTGCCGTCGTCGTCGACCATGTGAAGGACGTCGCCCTAGCATTGCTGCTTCGCCGCGCTGGAAAAGATTGGGAGATTGTGGCGGACGACTCAACGCCGCGCCTGTTCTACCCACTACCGTTGGTGGACACCCACGACCTGCCCGTTGCGTTTGCTATTGTGAGCAATAGCTTCGAACCAATTCCAGAGCGGAACGGCATTCGGGCTAGCGCTGCTGGTGAGTCAGCAGAATTGACCGAAAAAAACTGGACGCTGCTTCGTAAAGTACCATCGCTTTTCAAGACCCTGGTTGGAACACACTCCCGGACGCGTTGGGTAGCGTCTCACAAGCTGGTTAGATTTTGTAAAACTCCAAAGAAAGAGTGGCTCGACGCTAGGAGGCTCAATTCCGAAGTGCTGCTCCCCACGATAAATTATCTCACAAGCAAAGAAGCCCCGGCTCTTGTTCGCGTGGCTGGCGGGAAACTTCTCCCTGTGGCTGATGCCGTTATTCCGGTCAAAGATTCGGGAGGCAAGATTTACGGGTTAGCTGGTGAACTCAATCGCCTCAAAGACCGATTGCCGGAACTACAGGTTGTTTCCGAATGGGCTGCCATTCTCGACGGGTGGGCCGCGATCTTGGGCAAGAGTGTCGAACAATTGGATGAAGCCCTGACAACTGAAAAGCTAGCCGGGCAAACAGCCCCCTGCCAGACTCTGGATGAACTTGGGACGAAGATAATCTCTGGGACAGGCGTAAGTGCCTTGGCGTGGCTCAATCGTCTGCTCGACTCCGTGCCGACGGAGAATCTCTTGGCGTTCGTGCAGAGCCGAGCTATACTTCCGAATCAACAAGGTCAGTTGAAGAAATCGGGTGAATTACAACTCGACGGTGGAATCGAGGAAGGCATCAAGGACATTTGTGATAAACTCGGCGCTTCCATTCGTTCCCAACTTCTCCACAAAGGAATTTGCCAGCCGGTTAGTCAGCTTTTCGAGGGCGAGAAGGGAAAGTCTCTTTCAAACGAAAATTGTGTTGAATGGGCACTGAAAAAAGTCAAAGAGCCGTCCGTCGAAGGCAAAGAAGAAACTTACGCCGAAGCCAACACTCAACTTGTTTGTTGGCTAATTGAGCACGACCAAATGCAGAAGCTCGCCGGCTATCCAATGCTCTGTGCAGCCGGCAGGGGCGAATTGCGCGCTGACAAGCCGTTGCTGGCACCTGTAGCTTTGTGGGATAATGGGGCACAAGCTTTTGCTGACCTGTTTCCGGCAGATCGCCGGTTACACGAAAAATACACAGCATCGTTGCGGGACGACCACTGGCGGTATCTGGAGAAAAATAAATTCGTGCTGCGTTCGTTCTTTGTCACTGAACCACTCGACGCGCTTGACCAACGGCAGATAGTTGAAAAGCTGTCGGACGACGTCGAACACAAACCAGCCACCGCGACGACGATTTCCCAAATTGCTTTTTTGAGTGGACTGCTTGGCGAGGTGCGGAGAAGCAGGCCCAAAGCAAAGCTGTTTCTCCAATTCCTGCTCCAATATGTCATCAAGGCCAACCGCCAGTGGATTCAAGGCACCGAGGTAGCATGTTCATGCAACAATCGTCACCACGTATTTCCTGGCTGGATGTTTCAAGTCAAAACCCACGAATGGGTTCCGGTGGGTCGAGGCAAAGAAGACAGGCCGTCAGCGGAAAACATCGCAGCACTGTTGGACGACAAACTTAAGGAAACGATACTCAATGACCCAGACTGCGCGCAGTTCTTGTTGAAAATTGGAATTGGCGTCAGCGAACTGGTCAGAATCGGTGTGCCTGAAGAAAAGAGATTCCAACTCGACCAGCTTTCAGCGCGCATTTATGGTTCGGCGGATGAATCAACCATGGAGAGCATCGAGGCGATTCTGGATAATCCGGACATCAAAGAGGCTGTCCTAAACAAGAAGCACGAGAAAGAAAAGGTCGCTCGCAATCAAAAAGTGGGGAAAATGGTGGAGGAACTCCTGCGAAATGAATTGGAAAGCGCGGGCATCCAAGTTACGAGAACCGGTGTAGGAAGCGATTTTGAACTCGAAACCGATTTCGTCGAGAACGAACAGGAACAACTCTTGAAGGTCAGCCGTTATTTATTGGAAGTGAAATCCACGTCTGTGCCATTCGTTAGAATGACCCTGCGACAAGGAGAGGAAGCGGTTAAGCCAGAGAACCGCGACAACTATTTATTATGTGTCGTGAATGTCTCCGGTGGCGTCGTCAACGAGCAGGTTGTACGCGATAACGCGAGGTTCGTGTTTAGTATCGGGCCGATGGTGGAAACGAAGGTGGACGCCGCAAAAGGCCTGAAGAATCTCGAAAACGAGTTGAGTCCTGGTGGCGGCGGTGCTATCGAAATCGATATCGTTGAGAGCAGCGTGAAGCTTCGGATAAGAGAGCAAGTCTGGCTCGAACAGGGGGTGTCATTCCAACAATTCATCGCCCAAGTGAAGCAGCAAACATGAGCCTTAGTTTTTGATAAGCAAACAAACCAAATCGCAATGGGACTTCGGCGGGTTGTTTCCGGGGGAAGCAACGCGGCGCATGCTGGGAAAATTTTCTGTTGCCGTCATCGCGCTGGCGCTTGCGGGTTGCGCCGCTGCTCCACCGCGAGTGGCCCGCGTCGAATTTGGCCGGTCCATCTGGGCCGATGGACAGCGGCGCGCGGGTGTGCTGTTTCAGGACGGAGGCATGGCTGTGCCGGTCACTGGCGGGACATTGTGGACTTTTGGCGACACATTTTACGGCCAGCCGCAGCCGGGCCAGCCGCCGCAGTTGTCACAAAATAAGGGCGCGCAGAGCGCGACCATCGCCTTCCTGCCCGCCGGACAGACCAATCTTCCGCCGGCGCTCGAATACTTCACGGATTCAAACGGCGTCGTGGCCAATCCGTTCGAGTATTTACCGGATGAAGACCTGAAACACCACCGCATCTGGCCGGGGGCCGGCATCACCATTGGCTCGCACATTTATCTTTCCTATTCCGTGATCGTAGTCACCGACGAGCCGGGGCCGTGGAATTTTCACGGGATTGGGGCCGGATTGGCGGTGGCGGAAACGCCGCTCGGACGTTTCGTCCGGCTGCGGCCGGATGGCCAGTGGAGATTTTCCGTCGTGCCCGCCCAGATTTTGCGCGAGGGTGACCGGCTTTATCTTCTTGAAATCAGCGATGCGTCAAAGGGTCTGATTCTCTCGCGCGTCAACGCCGCGGAAATTGAGAACCCCGCCGCGTATGAATTTTTTACCGGCAAAGGCTGGTCAACCAATCGCGCGGACGTGAAAGTGATTTTGCGCGAGGCTTACGGGCAGGTTTCGGTGATGTGGGTTCCGGCGTTACGGTGTTATTTGATGGCCACGTCGTCCGATTTTTTTCACCCGCACGAAATCCAGTTTCGCCAGGCGAAACGGATCAAAGGCCCGTGGAGCGCGCCCGCGCGCATTCCCGTGCCGGAAATGCCCGGCAAAAAGACGGCGCTCATCTACTGCACATTTTTTCACCCGGAATTGAGCGACGATCAATCGCTGCGTTTTGTCGCCACATTTTGCCGGATGCTCACCGGCGACTGGGAATTGAGCAATCCAGAGTGGGTGACGATTACACTTGCGCCGGACCCTGCCTTGGAACGTTGAATTTATCTCCGTGTTTCCCCGTGTTCAATCCGCAGCCAAATGAATTGAAATTTAATGGTTAAACAAACCAAATCGCCATGGGATTTCAGCGAATGGTTTTGTTTTGGTTGAAATTTGCGGCGACAACGTGTCCCCTCTGTCAGTGTTGAAGATGCCTCGCAAGGCCGAATATGCTGAATTGACGGCACTGTTCTTTATCCAATCAATGGCCGTTGCCATCTGGATGGTGCCGTTGAGCATGGTGTTCGCCGCTCACGGACTGCGTGGCCTCGCGCCCTACGCCTTTGCCGCCTCCGCCCTCGCGACCTTCATTTCGCCATTGATCTTCGGCGCGATGGCCGACCGCCACGCTTCACCGGTGAAAGTGTTGCGCGGGCTGGCTGTGGCCAGCGCTGCCACCATGACCCTCTTCGCCTGGAGCGTCAAACAAGGCTGGCCGCCGGGACTGGTGCTGGTGGTGGTCCAGATTTATGCGCTTTGTGCCGCTCCCACCGGAAGCATCGTCACCGCCATCATCTTTTCGCGCCTGCGAAATTCCCAGCGCGAGTTCGGGCCGGTTCGGGCCGGGGCGACCGTAGGCTGGATGGCCGGCTGCTGGCTGGTGAGCGCGCTGAATGCCGATACTTCCACGCTGGCGGGATTCACCAGCGCGGCGACATGGCTGGTTCTGGCGGCGTTTACATTCCTGTTGCCCAGTGTGCCCCCGCCAAAGTTCGCCGGACACCCGACGCTGCTGCAACGACTCGGCTGGGACGCATTCGTGCTGCTGAAAAATCACGACCATCGCGTGGTCTTCATCACCGTGGCATTGTTCAGCATTCCGCTCGCGGCATTTTATCCGTTCACGCCGCTCCACCTGCAAGAACTCGGATTCAAGCACGTCTCCGCCTGGATGACGCTGGCGCAAACGACGGAACTGGTCGCCATGTTCGCTTTGGCAGGACTTTTTTTGCGCTGGCGGTTGAAATGGATCTTTGCCGCCGGGCTCGCATTCGGGGTACTGCGCTTCGCGCTGTGCGCGCTCAATGGCAAGGCGTGGTTGCTGGCCGGCATCACCCTGCACGGTTTGTCCTTTACCCTGTATTTCATCACCGCCCAAATTTACATAGACGAACGGGTGGGTTCCGGGTGGCGGGTGCGGGCGCAGGCGTTGATGACGCTGATGACCAACGGCGTGGGCAACCTCATCGGCTATCTCGGCACCGGCTGGTGGTTTGCCGCGTGCGCGCGTCCGGCCGGCACGCAATGGTCATTATTCTGGAGCGTCCTGGCCGCAATGGTGGGCGTGGTGCTGGTTTATTTTTTGGCGGCGTATCGCGGGCAGGGCGTTGGGATAAAACGCACGAAGGAAAGCAAAGTTTAAATCTGAACCGGGCCGCTTGCCGGGGCGAAAGTGGGCAAAGCAGCAGCTTTGCCCCACCAAGGGCAACAATATATTCGGCCAGATCAGCCGGCGAGTTCCTTCGCCATGATGTAGTCGTCCATGACGAACCCGCCGCCGATGTCCGTAACCACGGAATCCGCGGTGACAAAGCCATTTCGTTGGTAGGCGGCGATGGCCCGGGTGTTGCGTTTGTTCACAGAGAGAATCAACCGGCGCCCGGCCCCGGCCCGGACTTCATGCTCGACCTGTTGCAACAATCGGCTGCCCAATCCGCGACCGTGCATTTCCGGCAACAGGTAAAGCTTGTGCAGTTTTACCACACCCGGTTCTGGCGTCGGTCCGCAGGACGCAAAGCCAGCCAGCTTACCGTCCACGAGCAAAAGATCATAACGGATTCCCTGGGAACGGATTTCTTCGCGCAACACGTCGAGCGAATACATCCGCGCCAGCATGTAATCAATCTGCGCGTTGGTGATGATGCCCGGATAACACGCACGCCAGATGACGCCGGCCAGAGCAGAAATGGCGGGCAAATGTTCCTCTTTGGCGCGGACAATTTCGTTTCGGTTTGGCCGTGTCGCGTTCATTTGCGCCCGCGAAACTCGTTCATCAGGCGGAGAACCCCTTCGCGGATTTCAAACAATTCCTTGCGCGCTTCGGAAATCATTTTCTCCGGCAGAAGTTTCTTTGGCGCAACGGCTTCAAGCCCCGCCTGCGCCTTATGCAGATGGCCGAGCGCGCGCTTCAGGTAGGCAACGGTGAACGCGCCGTCGCGCGGTCCGCAGCCCTGGGCAATGCCATGCAACGCGCCGCCGAGTTTTACGCCCGTAGTTTGAAATTCAAAGACGAACTGCTGCAGATCGTCGTCTTCGGCCTCCTTGAGGCCCAGCTCATCGCATTCATGCCAGACCTTCATCGCGCTTTCATGACAGCGATACTGGAGTGGATGTCGGATGTCGCCGTCGGCGGTGCGGATCCAGTCTATGCCTTCCCGGTGCGGTTCGGGTTCGGGCAAAGGTTCGTTCGCGGCTGCCTCACAAATACGATTCATTTCTTCCACAGACATCCGTTCGTCCTCGTCCTCGCCTGCCGTGCCGAAGCCTTCATGCGAAGGCGGGTCCTCACGGTCCCAGCCCATTTCCTTCGCAATTTTCGCCTCGGCCTCGTCGGAGTCGCCGTATTTTTCCCGCAACTCCATGTATTTGTCCGTGCGGGCGTCGCACTCCTTCATAAACCGCTCGTAATCGTGTTCGTCCCATTCCGCTTCCGGGTCCTTCTGCCCGCGTTTTTGCCTTTCCAATGCCTCGTTCAATTGCTTGGAGAACATTTCCCAGCCCGCCTCGGCGTCCTGGGCGCGCTGCTTTTCCTCGGCGGGCGTCAACCGCCACTCCGGCGCGGAAATGTTCAGCTTGAAATCCGCGCTTTCGATGACGACGCGTCCGTTGCCTTCGCTGAACCATTCGAGGTAAAGCGCGTTGGCGATGCGTTCCGGCGGTTTCTCGCCGCGATCAATCATCGCAAACGCATCCTCGTCGGGAACCGCGAACACGCGCGCCTTTTGCGACGCCGAGAGATTGCCGATTTTGCCGCGTTGGAGCTGCGCGAAGACCGGCTGTTTGCGGATGGGAAAAGTTTTGGCCGGGTTCTTGAATTCGAGCCGGCAGCCCGCGAGATCCGGACACGCATTACCTTCCAAATCAAGCATGACTGGTTCGGCGAGGCCGTCCAGCCAGAGCCGGCCGCGCACGCGCCCCTTGACACGGTTGTCAATCTCGCCGCGAATCACACTGTCTTGAATGCGCCAAGCCATGCAGTTCGTTTACCATGAGCGACAGGGAATCCGCGAGACTTTTTGCCGGGATGACAAGTAGGAGACGACGTGAGGAGTCTCTAAATAAATCTTTGTTTCCGAATGAATTTGAGCCTCGTCACCTCGGCTCCTAAAAAAACGGATATTTTAAATGCGCTGTTAGCGGGTGAATTCCCACCGGGCCAGCAGCTTTTCAATCTCGGCGCGGACTATTTCGCGGGCCTGCTGCCGGTCGCCGTATTGCATGAGGAGTTCGTCGTAGCGCGTGTGTTCATGCCGGATATGTGCGATGACCGCAAGCCGCAGAGCCTGCGGATCAAAATCTTTCGCCGCCGCCGAGCGTCCGACGCGGCCTGAATGTTTCTGGCAGGTCCACGCCGCGATGCGCGCCGCGGTCTTCGGCGGACAACCCGGAAATAGCTCCTTCAGCTTTACCGTGACCGCAGCCAGATATTCCAGGTCCTCGTTCTCCCGACGTTCCGCCGCCCGTTCGCGTTGCCGGGCGCGGCGTTCCTCGTCGGCCAAACACTCCTCCTCCGCCCGGCGCAAGGCTTCGGCGGTGATGAGGATTCCCTGGCGTTCGTAGCGATTGCGGGCGCGCGCCCATTGGAGCTTCGTGGCCCGGCGTGTAAGGGCGGTGTTGCCGCTGGGCAGATACTCCAGATGCGCAAGATCGGCGCAGGCCAGACAGAGTGCCTTGTCTTTCTCCACACGAATCCAGCGCCCCTTGCCCAACTCCTCACCGCACTCGGCGCATTTCGTGTCGCGGCGGATGATGAAGACGACGATGTTTTTTGATTCACCGGGTGGAGCGCCTCCGGGTTCTGGATGCGTCTGGGGAATGCTCATCTGGATTTCACGTTCAACTGATTTGCCTCGGTCAGCCGTTCGGCGAATGCCTTGTCGGGAAACGCCTCGGGGAGCGAGAGGAATGGCGTCTGGTTGATCCAATCCTCGTCGTCTTTCATCGGACCGACTGATGTCTCCGTGTGCCAGGCCAGATGCTGCCGCATGTTGTTCATCGAACCGACCGCCATGCGCGGATTGCCCGCCGCATAAACTATCGGGGCATCCTTCCACGACGCGAGCATGGGCGCATCCACAATCGCGAAGCCGAGTCGCAGGCGGAACAACTTCTCGAAATTCTCGCGCCGGCCGAGCTCCTTGACCGGGAAGACGAATGTGTAGAGCGTGGCGACGTTTGTCACCAACGCCCAGCGGGTACGATCCGGTTTCCGGTCGAAATCCAAACGCCACTGACCCAGCCAATGCGCGGGTGGTTCGGTGGCGCACACGGTGGGTTCGACCCGCCAGTTCTTCCGCACCTGCGCGCTGAGGATGATTTCGATGGCGTCTGGATTGGAATTGGCAGGCAATTGCGGCTTGGGCTTGCGCGGCGCGGCGCGGCGGCCGGCCTTTGCCGTCGGCTGATAATGCTCCTCGTAGTTGCATCGCTCGCAGATTGTTCCCTTCGGCCCGACCGAATAACCATCCGTGCCGAGCTTGATGACCACGCCGCAGCGGTCACAAAGCGTCGGTTCGTAGTGCGGCGGGTTCTCCAGCTTTTCGAAATTGTATTCGTTTGTGCCATACCAGACATACATCTCGGTCTGGAACGACGCGCGGCACTTCTTGCAATCCTTCCAATGCCCCTTGTGCCCCTCGCCGGAATGAAAGCCGCACAGCGTGAAACGCCGATGGTTGCGCGAGCAACTGCTTCGCGCGTAGGAGAACAACACGTATTTATGCTCGTCGTTGCAAATCCACTGCCCGCAGCACTCGGTTTTGGTGAGATTCTTCGTTTTGCCGCACAGGCCGCATCGGGGCTGCGTAGATTTGTCCCGTGTTTTCATGGATTATTCATGACAGCAAAGCCAGCCGGTTCACGGCACGCGGCGCGGACGCGATGGTCAATCTCGCCGCGAATCACGCTGTCGTGAATCCGAAAAGCCATGACATGAAATTGCCTGAACTACGCATAATTTGGAAAACATTTCCGGCGATCAAAAGCACGCCTTCAACCCGCCGCCGACGTCTGTCGAGAGGACCGCCCTAAAATCTGATAGTCACCCTCGGTCGCTTCTTCTTTTCAGTCAACTTTCGCTCAATCGCGTTAATCGCTTTGGTGGCCGCACCGCGAATTTCACTAACCGAACCGTTTCTAAGAGGAATCAGCTTTTTCACGGTGCTCCGATCTCCTATTTCCTCCAATGCCCAAATCACACTCGAACGAACCGATTCGTCTTTGTCTCTCAATGCTGTGATTAGGGCAGGGATTGCTTTGCGGCTGTGGAGTTGACGCATTGCGATGGCAGCCAAACGGCGAATTTCTTCGGAATTGTCTACGAGAGCTTTTTTTAAAGCTGGCAAAGCTCGCATGCCTTTTAAGTTGCCAAGACCCCAAATAGCTTTATGCCGCACTGAATGAACCTTGTCATGCAGGCAGGCAATTAGTGGTTCAAGCGCACGCTTTCCTCCAATATCTCCAATTGCCTCCACAATTGCTTCCCGAACGGCGGAATCGTCGGTGGATAAAAGAGCCATCAAAGGAGACAATGCTTCAGGTGATCCAATCCGCCCAAGGGATTTCACAACCGCACAGCGATGTTTTGTATCCTCAAATTCCAACATTTTTACCAACGGCTCAATCGCTCCAAGGCTTCTAAGTCGGCCAAGAGCCGCGACAGCAGCGATACGGACATCGCTTTCTGAATCCTCCAGTGCTTTCAACAATGATTTAACTGCAGCTGGGTGCTCGATTTGCGCCAATGCTGTAGCCGCGGCTTGCCTTACATGGGGACTCCAATCTTCCAAAGATTTTAACAACAATGGAACAGCTCGGATTTCTCCAATTTTGCCTAAAGACTCAACCAGATATGGCGGAACCCAATGATGTTTTTCCACATAGTGCAATAAAGCGTCCGCCGCCTTTGGTTCTCGAAAATATCCCAAGGCTTTGACTGCGGGTTCAAAAAACCAACCTTGACGGCGTTCCAAACAGTTTATCACTAGGTCGAGTGCGTCGGTCTTCCAGATTACCCAATGCTGTTTGAGTGCGACAACCACCGCTTCTCGGTGTTTGCTTTCAGCCAAAACGTGCCGAACCGCTGGCGCGAAATGCTCCTCAGGAATAGCACCGGACCATTCCGCATATTTTCGTGCTGCAAATGCACTCTCAATTATCATCGCACACTGCTCTGCCCCAAGAGGTAGATTCCTCGAACTGATCAACCACGACCACTATTCTTCGGTGGTGATGTTCAACAAAAACATCTAGGCGGCGCAAAAACTCAGCGAGACTTGCAGCGGAGGCAAGCTCGACAATTTCAGCGGGCGAAAGAACATTTTGAAGCGATTCCATGACGGCGCGACGCAGACTGCCGCATGGGGTCTCCAAACAACGTGCGTAGGCGGTTACGAAGTCTTCGTTGGTCAGTTGCGGCAAGAGGCCAGCCTTGAGAAGAGAAGTCTTACCTGCCCCAGACTCGCCGAAAACCACAAGAGTACCATTGTTCCTGACCAATCCTGTCAACTCACCGACTTCACGATCACGTCCGAAGAATAAGTCCTTTTCAGTTGCACTGAATGATTCAAGAAACCGAAAAGGATTTGCAGAGGAAGATATCGTTGGAAGTTTAGGGTCGCCGCGTCCGAAATAGCGCGCGACAAGTTCAGGATGTTTGCGGAGTCGATCAGCCAACATCCGTCTGTTCCAAAAGTCAGCTTCAAATGGATGGCGCTCGTCCTCATTAAAAGCCATGAGTTTCGTTGCCGCTGAAGCTGTGAGGTCTGTATCTGTTACCAAGAGAAACCCATCCGCTTTGTGCGTGCTCAGGAATGTTAAGAGATCAGTAATTTCGTCATGTCCAACATTCCTTGGTTTAGTTTTGGGTGATCCAGCGTAATGTTTGGCCTGAATCATCCATTTAAAACTAGATACACGGCCAGCTAACGATTTTCTGGACTCTTGCGCAGAAATGTCCAAGCCCATATCGCCACCACTACCTCCCAAGGAAACAACATTTTGAAACCCCTCGGCTTCGATCAGTGCAGCAACGAGTTCTTCAAACTGATGCCATGTCAACTTCTCAAATGCAATATCCGGGAGCATGATGTTGGCTGCTCGCCTTGTCAGCGAAGCGATCTTCACCCATTTTGTTCAAAGCCCCAGTTTCTTGAACCGGCTGTTCACTTCCTTGAAATGGAACTCCAGCGAGCAGAGTTTTTCCAACTCGCCCGGCTTGAAATGTTTCGCCACGGCGGGGTCGGACTTGAGCTGCTTTACAAAGTCGGCGTCGTCGCGGCCGGCGTGCTTGACTTCCCAGGTCTTCATCGCCGCGTCCTGGACCAGCTGGTAAGCTTCTTCACGCGTCAGGCCTTTTTTGATGAGCGCCAGCAAAACGGTCTGCGAATTCCACATGCCGAGGCTCAAGCCGAGATTCTTCCTCATGTTCTCCGGATAGACCGCCAGGCCATCCATGAGCCGGATGAGCAGGCCGAACATGTAGTCGAGCAGCGTGCAGGAGTCGGGAAAGATGATGCGCTCGACGCTGCTGTGGCTGATGTCGCGCTCGTGCCAGAGAGCAACGTTTTCCAGCGCGGCAAAGGCGTTGCCGCGGAGCACGCGGGCGAGACCGGTGAGGCGTTCCCAGGTGATGGGATTGCGCTTGTGCGGCATGGCACTGCTGCCTTTCTGGCCCTTGGTGAATGGTTCCTCGGCTTCCAGCACCTCGGTGCGCTGGAGATGGCGGAACTCGACGGCCCAGCGTTCGATGCTCGCGCCGACGAGGGCGAGCGTGGTCATGAATTCGGCGTGGATGTCGCGCTGGACGACCTGTGTGGCAATCGGCGCGGGCCGCAGGCCGAGTTGTTTGCAGACCGCCGTTTCAACCGACGGCGACAAGTGGGCACTGGTGCCGACGGCACCGGACAGTTTGCCCACAGCCACCCGCTCCCGTGCGGCCACCAGACGTTCGATGGCCCGGTCAAATTCATTGTGCATGAGCGCGAGTTTGAGGCCAAAAGTGGTCGGTTCGGCGTGGATGCCGTGGCTGCGGCCGATGCAGGGTGTGAACTTGTATTTGCGCGCCTGTTTGGCGATGGAGGCACGCAGGACCTGCACATCCTGAAGCAAAATGTCCGCCGACTGCACCATCTGGACGGCGAACGCGGTATCGCCGATGTCGCTGCTGGTCAGGCCGAAGTGGAACCAGCGGCTGGCCCGGTGGTTGATTTTTTCGGCGACGGCGGTGGTGAAGGCGATGACATCATGATTGAGCGTTTTCTCCAATTCTTTTTGGCGGGCGACGAGACCGGGCAGGTCAGCGGACCATTCATCGGCGCCGGCTTTCATTTTGGCGAAGTCGGCCTTGGGCACGATGCCTTCGGCGACGAGCGCTTCGGCGGCGAGGAGTTCGATTTGCAGCCAGAGGCGGAGCTTGTTTTCGTCGGTCCAGATGCCCCGCATTTCCGGTCGGGAATAGCGCGTAATCATGGCGCAAGCGTAAAGCGCCGGAGGCCGGGAGTCGAGCCGCTTTCGCTCCGCTCCGGCGCGCCAGGGAGCCAAGTGGCTGACGTGAAACGTAATTCGTGAAGCGTGAAATGCGTTTTTGTGGCTTGCGCCAGTCACACATCACGTTTCACGTATCACGTTCAACTTTTACCGTTTCGCCATTCGCGCACGGGCTTTTTCGAGGATTTGCCGCTCGCGTTCGGTCAAACTTTGAATTCCGTGCCTGGAAATTTTGTCGAGAATGGGGTCCACTTCGCTTTTCACAAATTCGTCGGTGGACAAATCCTCGTCCGGTTTGTTCGACGCCGAGCGCCAGAGAGAACTTTTGCCGACCCAACCGGTGATGAATTCCCCGGGCGTGGCACCGCCCGAAGGAAAGCCCGATTGCATCCAGCGGCCTTGAATGAATTGGCGGATGAAAACCACACCCGTCAACATCCCGCCCAGATGCGCGGCGTTGGCGACATGATCAATGGGAAACACGATACCCGCCACCGCCAGCACCACCGATAACATCAGCAGCATTTTTGCGCTTAACCGGATTGGCAAAATGAAAAACAGCAGCATCACCAATTCGCGCTCAGGGAACAAGACCGCAAACGCCGCGATCAGCCCAAACCCGCCCGCCGACGCGCCGACGACCGGCCCGCCGAAAAGACCGGGCCAAAGCAATGCTGCCAGCACCTGACAAATTCCGCCGACAACTCCGCTGCTCAGATACAGAATCAGAAATTTTTTCCACCCGAGCGTTTCTTCAATGGCGCGGCCAAAAACGTAAATTGCCCAGCAGTTGACCACCAAATGTAACAGGCCGGCATGCATGAACTGGAAGGTGAGCAACTGCCACACGAAACCGTGTTTTAACCCTTCAACGCTCAATGCGAAATAATGATCCTCGATGAACAAACTGTGCGAATAACCCGAAACCAGCAGTTCGAACACAAAGACAATCGCGTTGACAATGAGGAGCGCCACGGTCAACGACATACGTTTTCCGTATTCCGGCTGGCGCATGTAATCACGATCTGCAAGCATAACCCAGGCAAGTTAGTCGCCAAACTACTGTTTTTCAACGGACTTTTTGTGCAGGACAAGCGCGCCGCCACCAGAACATCCGCTCGCGTCCAGTGCGATTGGGATAGGAACGGAAAATCCAGTCTTCGCGGCTCATGGAGAAAAGGGGTGTTGGAGTAATGGAGTGGTGGAGCATTGGGAGGGCGTGTTTTGCATCACTCCAACACTCCAATACTCCGTCAACCCGGGTTAATCTGCCCGTCCACCAATTCGATCACCTTCGGCGCGGTAGCGGCCACGTTGGCGTCGTGCGTGGCGATGACGAGCGTGGTTTGTTTGTCGGCGCGAAGGCTTTTGAGCAGCTCAATGATTTCACCGCCGGTGTGCGAATCGAGATTGCCGGTCGGTTCATCGGCCAGGAGCAGTTCCGGCTCGTTGACGAGCGCGCGGGCGATGGCCACGCGCTGCTGCTCGCCGCCGGACAACTCAGAAGGCCGGTGCTCCATGCGGTCCTGGAGACCAACCCGGGCGAGCAGGTCGCGTCCGCGCGCCCCGGCCCGGCCGACGGGCGTGCGGGCCATGCGCGCCGGCAGACAGACATTTTCGAGCGCATTGAGTTCCGGCAACAAATGATACGACTGAAAAACGAAACCGACACGGTGGTTGCGAAAAAACGCCAGCTCACTTTCGGAAAACGTAGCGAGGTTCTGGCCGGCGAAGTGGATTTCGCCCGCGTTGGGCGTATCGAGTCCGCCAATGAGATGGAGCAGCGTGCTTTTGCCGGCACCGGACGCGCCGCGCAACGCCAGGAATTCGCCGCGCGCCACATTGAGATTGACGCCGCGCAACACCTCGAGCGCGCGTTTGCCCAAGGTGTAGGTTTTGGTGAGGGCGCGGGCGGACAGGAGTGGTTCGTTCATGGCAAACCTCCCGCTGAGTTGATAAAACCAATCATCCCATTTGATTTGCTCTTTACCGGAAGCGGAACCTTGAACTTTGAACCTTGAACTTTGAACCTTGAACCAGACACCCAAACCATTTCGGTTCGAAGTTCGATGTTCGAAGTTCGATGTTCAATGTTTTCCAATACCTTACTCATAACGCAGCGCCTCCACGGGTTGCAACCGGCCGGCGCGGATGGCGGGCAGCACGCCGCCGAGGATGCAAATGATGAACGAGCTGCCGCAAATCAGGGCGATGTCGCGGGCGACAATGATCGCCGGCAGTTCGCTGAAGCCGTAAATGGAGGCGGGAAAAAGTTCCCAGCCGGTCAGATGGTTCATAAAATGCAGAAATCCGTTCCGGTAAGTCAGCGCCAGAATGCCCAGACCGTAACCCGCGAGCACGCCGAGCACGCCGATGATGGCGCTTTGACTGAGAAAGACCCCGGAGATTTGGAGGTTCGTCGCGCCGAGCGCTTTCAACATCCCGATTTCGCGCGTTTTTTGGACGACGAACGTGATTTGCGCGCTCAGGATGCAGAGCGCGGCCACAATCACGATGAAAAACAGCAGGTAAAACATGACGTTTTTCTCAACGATAAGGGCATTGAGAATGGTGGAATTTTGTTCCATCCAGGTGGTGACATAAAAATCACCGCCCAACGAGTCCGTCAACTGCGTCTTTACCATCGCCGCTTGATACGGATCGCTCAGCGTCACATACAGTCCATGAACCGAGTCTTCGAGGTCATACAAATCCTGCGCGTTTTCCAGTGAGATGGTGATGTAACGGGCGTCGTCCTCGTAATAGCCAACATCAAAGATTCCGCGCACCTCGTAATCGTCAGGCAAAATCGCCTCGTCCTCCTTGTGGTCGCGGGCCTCCTTCATTTTTTTGATTTCGCGCGCGGAATAGATTGAAAGGTGATCGCCGACCTGCAATTGAAGGTTGCTGGCAAAGATCGAGCCAACGATCACACTGCGTCCGCTCAAATCAAACTTGCCGGCGATGATGCTATGCGAAAGGTTTCCCATTTTACTTTCCGCCTGCGGATCAATACCGCTCATAATGGGCGCGTCCTGCATTGCCGGGCGATTGCTGTCACCCTGGGTTTCCACCAGGACCGGGCCAAGAATAAAGGGGGCCACACTGCGGACATTTTTGTTTTGGGCAATCATCCCGGCCACCCGGGAATAATTTTCCATCGGGGGGCCCCGCTGTCCCACGGTGAGATGCGGGTTAAAGCCGAGGATTTTTTCGCGCAGATCGTGGTCAAACCCGCTCATCACGCTGATGACGATGATAAGCACCGCGACGCCCAGCGCGACGCCGACGATGGAAATGAGCGTGATGATGGAAACGAATGTCCGTTTGGGCCGCAGATAACGCAGGGCCAGCAGGAGTTCAAACGGTAATCGAGACATGTGCATCACAGGCTAAAGATGTGTCTCGCGAGTGTCAATGAAGGTGCGACAGGCTGGTGTAGCGGCGGTCTGTGACCGCCGCAAAATTCATCGGCGCTCACCGACCGCCGCTACAGATTAGCCAGGCGCAAACGGATTGCTTTGGGACGGGGTTGAATCAATTCGCGGCAAAAAAAGCTGGCTGAGAAACAAATAGATCCAGCCCAGCGCGAAATGCGCGCTGAAGATGAAACAAAATTGAATCAAATCAAGCGCGGCAAAATCATAAAGCACAATGGCGGCGGTCAGCAGCAACGCGCCCGGCATCAACGCCGCACCCGCCAGTTTCCAACTGCCGGGGAAATTCAAATTGCGGTTCGCAAAAAAACCGATGAGCCACGCCGGCAGAAAATAAACCGTCGCCAGCGCCGCCCACAATAACATCAGGCCCGCAACGACGGCCAGGAGCGTGATGGCCAGCCATTCCGGCTCCCACGCGCCCCAAAGCGGTTCCAGTTCGGTGCGGTTGAAGAAGATGATTTGATCGGGCGGATAAGGAAAATCCTGGTAACCGAGCAACGAAAATACGCGAATGGTTCGCGCGCCGAATTCGATTTGCACGTTGGCCGGCGAATGGATTTGGCCGCTGTGATTCGGGTCAACGATAAACGCAAGAAACCGGCCTTCGGCGAGGAGTTGCGGCGGGTGGCCGGGCCAATCCAGCCGGCCCGCGTGTATTTCACCGGCAACCGGCAAATTTCGAATGGCGGCACGCACGGTCGGGAAACAGCCATCGGAAAGAAACCAAACGACGGCTGCGGCAGCGAGTGACGCGACGACGAATTGCACGAGCAGCAGGCGGCTGAGCCGGGCGCGCGCAAACGCCGCCACGCCGCGCGGCGTCAACGGTTCCCAGGCAAAAGTTGTGTCAGCGGATGCGCTCATCGAACCGCAGAATAACACAAATTGAGCGAGGGGAAAATCAATCCGTGCACACGTGGCGGCGGGCCTCCGGCCGTCCGTGGAACCGGGCGTCCCGCCCGGTGGAACACCACACACAAGCACAATCAGCGGCATTGAAACCGGCAGACCGTTGGAAAATCCGGGCATCCGTTCCCGGGCGGCAAGATGCCGCCCTCTACGGCAGGCGGGACGCCCGTCGCTACAATCAGGCCTTTTTTCCCTCTGTTGGCGGCGGCGGCGGATTTTGGTTCGGCGGCGGCGCGTGAATCAGCGGCACGGGATAACGCAATTTCATCACGTCGTCCACCAGCACTTCGACGAAATAAGTTCCCGCGGTCTTGAATTCGACCTGGCCAAAAACCATCACCCCGGTCGCGGACAACGCCGGGTCGCGCAACTCAAATTTCATTGCGCTCTTGCTGACGACCGTCGTCTGGTCGGGCGCGATGAGCCGGACGGTTTCAGTAAACTGGCCGATGCCCGCCGTCCAGCGGTTGAAGATGCACAGGCGCGCGGCCACGATGGGCAGTTGCGGCACGCGGATGAAGTTGATGACGCCGATGAGGAACAAATTCCCATTCACTTCCTGGCGGACTTCTTCGCACAGCAGCGAGGCTTGCAAATCGGGGAGAATTCGGGTTGGGTTCATGGTTTTATCAATTCAATCGTTGCAGGAGTCGAGGCAACAAGACTCCATTGTAATTTTATTCTACTTTCCAAATCCCAATGGAGACTCCTTACGTCGTCTCCTGCGAAACAATCTTTTCCGCCGCCCGGACCGTGTTTTGCATCAGCATCGCAATGGTCATCGGGCCGACCCCGCCGGGGTTCGGCGTGATTTTGCCGGCGATCGGCTGCACCCCGGCGAAATCCACGTCGCCCACCAGTTTTCCATTCACGCGGTTGACGCCCACATCAATCACCGTCGCCCCGGGTTTGACCATGTCGGCCTTCACAAATTCGGCGACGCCCATCGCGGCAATCAAAATGTCCGCGCGCCGGCAGTGCGCCCGGATGTCGCGTGTGCCGGAATGGCAAATCGTGACGGTCGCATTCGCGCCTTTGGCCTTCTGGCAGAGCATGGCGGCCATCGGTTTGCCAACAATGTTGCCGCGACCCAAAATCACCACTTCCGCGCCGTCGGTTTTCACATTCGAGCGCACGAGCAGTTCGCGGATGCCCGCCGGCGTGCAGGGTTGAAAACCGGTCGGGTCGCCGAGCATCAGTTTGCCGACGTTGACCGGATGAAAGCCGTCCACATCCTTCTGCGGCAAAACCGTCGAGTAAACGATTGATTCGCGAATTTGCCTCGGCAGCGGCGCTTGGATCAGAATCCCGTGCAGCCGCGAATCGGTGTTCAGCTTTTTCAGCAGCGCGAGCAATTCGTTTTCGCTCGTCGCTTCGGGCAAAACATGGGTTTCGGAAAAAATGCCGAGTTCGGCGCAGGTTTTCTCCTTGTGACCGACATAAACCCTGGATGCCGGGTCTTCGCCAACACGAACGAACGCGAGGCCCGGTCGAACCCCGCGTTTGTTCAATTCAGCGACGCGCTGCGCCAGTTCCCGCTGGATTTGCGCGGCGATGGCGCGCCCGTCAATGAGCTTGTGATTGTCTGGGGCTGCGCAAGATGACGTGTGGGACGGCATTTTGGGAAATCACCTGGATGCTCTGGATGTTGATGAGCGGCGTGTCCTTCCAGCGCGCATCAAGACCCTCTTCGCCCGTGACAATAATCCGCATATTGACGTAACGGCTCAGGTCGAGGGTCGGTGAAGTCGTGTAAAGATAATTAATGTTAACGTCCGTCGCCGGGTCATACAATTCGTATTTGGTCGGCGCGACGATGCTGCCCACGCCGCGCACAACACCTTCATGGGACACAACGCGCACGGGCGGCGCCGTTGGTTCAGACGGGGCGGTTGCCATTGGTTGAGCTTCGGGAACCGGCGTCGGCGCGGGCGCAGGGGCCGGAGCTTCCTGTTTCAAATACATCGCGGCAACAAAGGCATAGCTGTTGCCGGGCGGATCAATTTGCATCCAATCGCCTTTGGTGGTGATTTCGTTCACCGCCGTGCCCCGCTCAATGACGCCGAGAACACTGTAATTTTCACCCGGCCCGGCGCGCAAATTCAATTTCTTTGGCAAAACGGTCTTGCTCGTAGCGTCAATATACGAAGACTTGACCCAGGCATGCGTGCTCGACGGAAGGGCGATTTTCGCCCATTGCGCGGGTTCATTGACTTTGTGCTTGTCCAAATTAATCTGGTCCAAAACCGTCACGGTTTCGCCCTTTTTCAAATGGCTGACGACTTCACCCTTGAGACCGGCCTGGCCGCGGGCGTTGATGTTGGCCGCAACCTCCGCCGGGCCGGGAACAAGTGTGACCGCCGGCTCGTTGATGGGTTTTGCCGCCGCGGCCTTGTGCTTCTTCTTGACGGGCGCCGCTTTTGGGGCCGGCTCCACCGCCGGCGCGGGGGTGCTCGGCGCCGGCGCGACCGCCGGGGACGGCGCGGGGATGGGAGGCAGTGTGTTTGTATTGTCCTGCGCGACCGCGCTCATCGCGAGCATCACGCCCAAGGTCAACCAGCAATTCATTTTCATATTTCCTGAAGTAAAGTCCTTATTTCTGTCTCTGTCAATGTCCGCCATCGGCCCGGTTTCAACTCGCCCAGTTTGATTTTGCCAATCTGCGTCCGCTGCAACCGTTTCACCGCCAGACCCTGCGATGCAAACAACCGCCGCACCTCGCGGTTTTTGCCTTCGCCCAGTTCCAACTCCACCACGCTCCGCGCGCGACTGGCTGAAACGAGCCGCGCCGCCTGCGCCCGGAGCTTTTCGCCCGCGTGCCACACGCCGCGCGTGAACTGCCCGAGCATCGCCTTGTCCACCCGGCCTTCGACAGTGGCCACGTATTTTTTGCGGACACCGTAGCGCGGATGGGTCAGGTGCAAGGCGAATTGTCCATCATTGGTCAGAAAAATCAACCCCTCACTGTCGAAATCCAAACGGCCCACGGAATGCAGATTTTGCCACTCTTTTGGCAATAAATCATGGATGGCCGGACGTCCCAATTCATCCCGGGCCGAACAAACGCAGCCGGCCGGCTTGTGCAGGGCCACGTACAGCTTGCGTTTGGCGCGAACGGGCCGGCCATCCACCGTCACTTCGTCGTGGATGGGATCAACCCTGGTTCCGAGCAACCGCACCAACTGGCCGTTGACGCTGACGCGCCCGGCCAGGATGATTTGTTCACCCGCGCGGCGCGAAGCCACGCCTGCGTCGGCCAGGAATTTTTGAAGTCGGACCACTGAAGTGACGCGTGACACGTGACGCGTGACAAGTTGGGGGAGGGAATTCGCGTCACTCGCCGCCCGTCACCTGCCACCCGTCACAATTTACACATCAGGCTTGGTTTTGCGGAGGCCGGTGATGCGGTCGCCGTCCTTCCACTGGCCGCGCTTTTTGAGAAGTTCGGTGCGCTCAAAGCGCTTGAGGACATTGCGCTTGCCGCCGAGCGTGGACGCCGCGCGCAGACTGCGATGCTGTGACATAAATTTTCTTCGGTTAAATTTTCGGTAAAAACGAGCCGTCAGGATACCAAATCAAACCGTTCCGGCAATGATGAAATTTCACCGCTTCAAATGTCGGTGCGCATCAAGGGGCACTAGTCGCCGCCCGCTTAAACAACCGTCGATAAGCAATCAGTAGAAGGGGAGATATGAATACGATAAAAATGGCTGCCCGCACCCAATTAGAGCTTTTAGAGCTTTGCTCCCCTCCGGGGGACAGCAGAGAACGTGGTCCGATACCTGGATCCTTTAACTTCTGCTCAAACAGCGTCTCGAGATCAGGGGATTGCGCTGAAGTGATCCATTGCTTGGCAACGTATCGGATAAAATCAATGTGCCGTTCTCTACTTTGAAATCGAAAATCTGTGACAAAAATGGGTTTGTCGAGCGCTTTCGGTTCAATTTTTCTGGAAGCTATCTCCCGTATAACGATGTTCGCACCACGATAAATCTCCATTGTCGGTGTCTCTGATGACGGGCGAAGGATCACGAGCTCAAAATTAACCGGCAAACGCAGGCCGTGGATGTTCGTAGTTGCCAGCACATTATATCTTGCTCCTATGAAACCGTAGGGTTCAAATAGCTTCCAATGCTGGTAATCAGGATGAGAAGCGGCAGGCCCCTCGTGAACAAGCCAAGGGTTTGCAGCGGCATTATTGACCCGGGATTCTGTCAGCGTAAAACTTGCCGAGCTAGGCAGATATGGAGAATCTCCCAAAACCTCCACCTTCGATTTATAAGCATGGGCTTTGGCAATATACCGGGCATTCAACCAAGGAGCAGGAAGATCGTCCGAGTTGGTCCCGACGACTACGGATGACTCATAAGCAAACCAGAGAACCCGGACACCGCCGCCGCCGCTGAGGCCGCCCGAAGGGACCGGCCCGGCCTCGACCGCGACAACATAGCTGTCAGGTGGAAGGGGTGATTGCCCACGGAAGACTATGACCTTGCTTTTGTCGAAATAGAAAATATTCGTACCATCACAGATCGCTGCCGAATTAGAAATTCCACCTTCGTTATTATTGATCTGCCATTGCTCACCAGAAACAACCATGGTGAATGGCGTAGAGTTTGTGAAGGACTCACGACCGTAAAATCCGAAGTGGTCCAGAGAGCCGCGAACTTCGTAAGACGCCGCATGCAAGGATGGCTGCACGGAGGAATACGTCGCCGTAGTTGCTACGGCCGCAATGATGCCCAGAATCTTTTTCATACTTGTGTCAGCCCCCGCTCCGATTAAAGTTTAGGCTATCTCATAGCGGTTTCGCTCTGGGGCGTGAGGCTAAACAATGATGCCAGCCTTCCTGCTGCATGTTGCCAAGTCCACTTGCTGCGAGCTATATCAGAAGCTCGTTGACCCAAGGCTTTGCTTTCATCCTCACGCTCATAGGCGAGCCGCATCAGATCAACCAAATGGTCCAACTCCGGCTCGACATAATAGCGAAAGATCGCGCCATCCTGAGCCTTTTCAGGGCGCGGGGCGGAATGGCGAAGCGTGTAAGCCCATTCCGGTGACAAGAAATCCGCCGGGCCACTCCAAGCCGTGGCTATAACGGGCAACCCACACGCCATCGCTTCAAGAATGGTCATGCCGAATCCCTCGTATTGTAAAGGATGCACATAGCCATCCCGCGCCCTGCGCCACACCCAATCGGTCCCGCCTTTGGTGAATGCATTTGGCGCACTTCTTTATCAAATTCACCAAGGTCCCGCCGTCAGCCCTTTATCAGGCCAAAGAGGCCCGCGACCAAGGCGACCCGCAAGGATTACAACAATCTATTTTATGAGATCGATTAAGAGTTGACCATTGTGGTGTATCGAATCAGAGTAGGTGCTCTTGATTTCCTTGTACAAAGCCTGCGCTTTCTCCTTTTCACCAGTTTCACGGTAGTAATTCGCCAAACAAAACCTCGCCAAGGCTCCGACCTGAACTCCGTCGCCGTAATAGCAATCGTTAAATTTCTCAATACAATCTTTGAAATATTTTTCAGATTCCGGTCCAGTGGTACTTTGTGCTAACTCGAGGAGTATGCACCCAGTTCGGTTTGCATCTGGAAACTTCTGCAACATTTGATTCACGCTTGCAACGGCATCCGGTGATTCCAACTTCTTCTCCGCTGCTGCGTACATATTCTCCTCTTCCATCAATTGGTCCACAGTATATTTCTTTTTGTCCAGATCGCAGCGTTGATTGAATCTCTCACGATAGGCACGCTGCCTTGCCTCAAATTGAGATTGCGCTGGTGAGGTTTGTTTCTCCATTTCGGTCATCCTGTTCTCTATATCCGCCACCTTTGCCTTCAACTGCTCCACCTCTTGGGTGTTTTTGTCACCGCTTGCATTGCATCCCGCTGAAACCAAGGAGATCGCCAAAACCAGCCCAAATGCAGCTACAGAGTGTTTTAATTTCCAAATTCCCGGTTCCTTTCCCAAGCGGCGCAGCCACTGAATGATCTGCGCCGTTCCATTGGCGGTGAGTTGGATTTCCACTTCGGGAATGGCCACCACGCGAAGAGTGATCTGGGCCAATATGCGCGCATACGAAGCGCGATTTTCCATTTGAGAGGACGCCACGCGGTCAGCTTCTTCCTCGCATGCCAGGCTGTGGGCTTCGGGAACTCTCCAAACCAAGGGGTGGAACCAAAAAAGCGCCTTCATCCACCGCCAACCGGCACACCAGAGCAAATCGTGCCTGCGCAGATGCGCAATTTCATGTCCCAACAGCGCCCCCATTTCCTCGGAAGACAAGCTTTGCACCAGTTTTCCAGGCAGCATGATGGCAGGATGGGTGACTCCGAAAACAAACGGCGAAACAGCCGAATCTGAAACCAGCACTCGAACGAAGCGCCTGATCAGCAATCGCTGCAAAATCCCCCCGGCCAGCACTTGGATGGCTGGAGCAGCCGGGATCGCAGATCTTTTCAAAGTGGAAAGTTGGATAATAAAACGCACCAAGCGAAGCACACACCAAAGGGCACCTGCGGCCCAGATAGTGATCAACATACCATTCAAAGAAATCATCGGAAAAAAGCTGCCCGCTGGACGGTGAACCCTATCGACCGCCTCGCCGTGCTTCGCCACCTCTACTATCACAGGCGCAACCGCCTGCGCCGTCCCGGACGGAATAGTGCCCTCCGCCAGGCTCGGCGCAGCCACACTTGGTGTTGCCGGCGCGATCTCGGCAAAGTCATGGACCGGGATCTGAAACCCCGGCAGCGGGAGAAACTGCGTGAGCGGCAGGGCCAGCCCAAAACAGAAAACACCGCGCCAGAGGATCAGCCGCCACCGGGCATCCCGGGAGCGAAGCAGCCCATGAGCCGTCCATCCAAGCACGAGCAGGACGGTCCACTTCCAGAGGATCTCAAAAACCGGCGACTGAGAGAGATCGAGCAGTGATTTCATGGTTATTTCCTTTTTGTCTTTTGTGAGGTGTTTTCAGCAGTGGAGCGGCGGATCAGTTCCAAATCCTCCGGTTTGATGTCCCCGGTCTCCACCAACTGGGCGACCAGTTCCCGGCTCGAACCTCCGGTAAAAATCCGCGTCATTGTCTTGAGCATGTCTTGGAGCAAGTTTGTCTTTTGGACGCACGCGTCGTACAAAAATACTTTACCATGAAGCTTCCGGACAACGTGCCCTTTTTTTACCAAGTTGACGAGAACCGAACGCAAGGTTGCGTTTTCAATGGGCCAGGAAAAACGACTCTGAATATTGGCTGGCTTCAGTTCGCCTCCCTCCCAAAGAATTCTCAAAGCTTCCAACTCGTTCTGATTCAAAGACGTCGTTCGCATGTGTGACTTTCTCGCATATTGAAGCCTAGTTGTCAACATAAAAGTGCGAAATATTCACACTTTCTTGACAATGCTGCTGCCAACCATTCCAGACTGAGGAATAATATGTCGTTACAAATTTAACGAAAGCCACTTACAGAGACAGGATGGAGTTTTCCAATACCGAGATTATGAACCTTTCTTTAGGACCACTGTTGCCGCATATGGAACCATTTGGAAGCTGTATTTGGCTTTCGCCTCCACGCGCATGTCGAAGAAATTCATTATTGCAGGCCACATGCCGGCTCCAACCTGGTTCATCTCCGTTCAACCACGCGCACCACTTCGCCCTGCAACACATCCAGGGCCACCGGCTTGTACAGCACCGGCAACTCAACGGAATCAATGAACTTCTGGAACTGTGAGCGGGCATCCAGCCCGATGATAAAAATAAACCGCCGGGCCAGCGACGGATTCGTGCGTCCAACCGTGGCATAAAACAGGTCGCCTTCAACTCCGGACATCTGAAGATCGCAGACCACGGCATCGAGTTGGTGCTGGAGGACGAACTTCAATGCCAGCGCGCCATCGGGCACAATCGTCGCCTCATAGCCATCACTTTCGAGGGATTCTTTGAGGGACCAGGCGAGTTGAATATCGTCGTCCACGATCAGGACGTGCCGTTTGCGAGGTGTGCCGTTATTGGTAACCATGACGACTGGCCTCGCCCTGATAATACACCGGAATGCGGGCAAAGCAAGCTTTTTGAAAGCTCGGTAGAGGTATATTAGAGGTATAGTTTGCAATTCGGTGGGGCGAGCGTCCTCGCGAGCCGGCTCGTCGGTAGCCTCGCCCCACCCAAACTGTACCTCCACTGAAAGCTCCTTCGTCCTGTAGGAGCCGAGGTGACGAGGCTCTGGCTGATTTACGATGTGCGATTTACGATTTACGAGTCCGACTACATCTCCTCCACGCCGCGTAAATCGTATATCGTAAATCGTAAATGACCAGCCTTACGCCGGCTTCTGGCGAGATTCAAACGGTCCTCCTTATGAACTCATGTTTTCCCCGCCAATGCCTGCTCCCGCTCCAGCAACGTGGGATGCGAATAGTAAAATCCGCTGTAGAAGGGATGCGGCGTGAGATTGCTTAAATTCTTCTCGTTCAGCTTGCGCAACGCGCCAAGCAAGGATTGTGTCCCGCTCATCACCCGCGCGGCGAAGGCGTCGGCCTGATATTCGTAACGCCGCGACCACCAATGGATCAGCGGGGAAAACCAAAACGTGACCGTCCCCGCCAGCAGTCCAAACAACAGCAACGCCGGTGCAACGTTTCCCGGTTCAAAACCGAAGGCGCGGTAAAACCATTCCTGCCGGGCCAGAACGGAAATGAGATAAAAGCCGGCGAGCGAGCAGGCCGCCGAGAAGACCAGCATTTTCGGGATGTGCTTTTTCTTGAAGTGCCCGATTTCGTGCGCGAGCACCGCTTCCAGTTCCGGCCCGGTCAGTTGCTGAACCAACGTGTCGAACAGCACGATTTTCCGAAACCGCCCGAAACCGGTGAAGAACGCGTTCGAATGCCGCGAACGTTTGCTGCCGTCCATCAACTGGATGCTTTGGGCGCGAAATTGGGTTCGCTTCGCCAGGTCGAGCAGCCGTTCGCGCAGGTTGCCTTCCGGCAGCGGCGTGAATTTGTTGAACAGCGGCAGAATCAAAACCGGCGCGAGCACACTCATGAGGAGTTGAAATGCCAGCAGCGCGCCCCAGGCCCACAGCCACCACCATACCCCCGTCCATTGGACAATTTTCAAAATGAACACCAGCAGCGGATACCCGAGCACGAGGGCGAGCAGCAAACCTTTCAACCGGTCAGACCACCAGATTTTCGGCGTTGTGGTGTTGAACCCGAATTTTTGTTCGAGTCGGAACTGCGCGTACCAGTCGAACGGCCAGCCCGGCAGCGACACCGCCAGCCCGACCGCAAATAAAAACGCCGCCATCACCCACGCCGACCGGCCCAGCCCGTGGGAGAAAAGATGAAACACCCACGGCAAAACACCGCTGAATAGAACGACCAGCAAGACCGCGGTGTCGCAGGGGTCTTCAAAGTTTCCCAACCGGCCTTTGGCCAGCGTGTACGCGACGGATTTTTTGTAAGCCGGCTCGTCAATGATCCCACGGAAAGCCGGCGGCATTTCACCCGCGTGCGCGAGCACATGACGGCGGTTGAGCGAGGCCAGCCAGAGTTCAGCCACCAGCCGGGCAAGAATCAGTCCCAATGTTAACCAGAGAACCAAGTTCACAAATTGCAATCCATCAGACTTGAGGCTGATCGAAAATGATTAATTTGGTGTGTCTTTGTCGGCATTATTTTCTCCAAATAACTTATCAAGTTCACGTGCTTGTATCACCTGTGGATGGTAAGAGAGTGATTCAAAAACAAATTCCATATCCTTCCATTCCCGACAATTCCCACCAAATTTAGATGTGTTGAAATACTCCGAATAGCGATTCAAAATTCGATAGCCCCCTTCGAGAAGCTCGTCAATGTCACCAAACGGCAATGGATGATCATGTTCAAAAGGTTTTTGTCTGAACAGTTCTCTCTCATCTTTGTGAAAGGTGACGCGGTCACGCCATTCTTTAAGATTTGCCACCTTCGGATTTGCCTCACTAGAAAACTCGATGTCGCGATCAAGTTGTGCGGAATCTAAAGCGCCAATAGCTTGAATCAGATCATCCGCATGAGGGTCGGCTTTTCGTCTCTTGCGAACCTCTGCTGAATCGAAGATTCCCTTATTGTTTCGGACTGTGAGCAGAAACCTGTGCAAGTTGAAGCTCTGACTATTTGGGTCGTAAATTCGGTGCAGATGGATGAGCACAGTCTGCAAATGCGCTCGCAAAGTGAAGTGCCAAAAATGCGGCGAGAATTTAACAACCTGCTTGTGTTGTTCACAAAGGCGACCCGCCTCTTTGAAAATGTCGTAGTAGAAGTTTGCCCAATACAATTCATCCCAAAGCACACGAAGGTAATGCTCAAACTTTTCAGGTGAGTCCAATTTTAATGGTTTTAGTTCCTTTTTAGGCATGTCTTTGAAGTGTTACCACTTCAATTCCGGCAAGCGGCGGGCGACTTCCTCCGCGTTGGCGCGGCTGTTGAAGGCGCTGATGCGGAAGTAACCCTCGCCTTTCGAGCCAAAACCGCTGCCGGGCGTGATGACCACGTTGGCTTCGCCCAAAATTTTGTCGAACGCCTGCCAGCTCGTGACGCCTCTCGGCGCTTTCACCCAGATGTAAGGCGCGTTCACACCGCCGAAAACCTTCAGTCCGGTTTTCTTCGCCCCGTCACGCAACACTTTCGTGTTGCCGAGATAATGCCTGATGAGCGCCTGCACCTGCGCCTTGCCTTCCGGCGAGTAAAGCGCCTCCGCGCCGCGTTGCGCGATGTAACTCACGCCGTTGAATTTCGTCGTCATGCGCCGCAGCCACAACGGATGCAGCGGCTGGAACTCGCCGGATTTCGTCTGCGCGTTGAGCGACTTGGGCACCACGGTGAACGCGCAGCGGACGCCGGTGAACCCGCCGTTCTTCGAGCAACTGCGGAATTCGATGGCGCAGTTGCGCGCGCCGGGAATCTCGTAAATCGAATGCGGCAGATTGGAGTCGGTGATGTAAGCTTCGTAGGCCGCGTCGAACAAAATGACGGCCTTGTGTTCCAGCGCGTATTTCACCCACGCTTCGAGTTGTGGACGATTGGCCGCCGCGCCGGTCGGATTGTTCGGCGAACAAAGATAAACCACGTCCACATGCCGCTTCGGCGGTTCGGGAATAAAGCCGTTGCTGGGTTTGCATGGCAGATAAACGAGCCTGGCGTAAGCGCCGGCTTCGTTGGCTTCGCCGGTGTGGCCGGCCATCACGTTTGTGTCCACATAAACTGGATAGACCGGGTCGCTGACGGCGATTTTATTTTTGTGGCCGAGGATGTCGAGGATGTTGCCCGTGTCGCATTTCGTGCCGTCGCTGACGAAAATTTCATCATCGGCCACGTCGCAACCATGATCGCGAAAATCATTTTGGGCGATGGCGGCGCGCAGCCACTCGTAGCCCTGTTCCGGGCCGTAGCCTTTGAACGTCTCGCGCACAGCCATTTCATCCACGGCGCGGTGCATCGCGGCGATGGCGGCAGGTGGCAGCGGTTCGGTCACATCGCCGATGCCGCAGCGGATGAGGCGTTGGGCCGCTTCCGGGTTGGCTTCGCAAAAGACCTTCACCCGCCGGCCGATTTCAGGAAAAAGATAACCGGCCTTCAGCTTGAGATAATTGTCGTTAAGCAATGCCATGATGTCTCAAAAGGCAGATGAAACGATAATGAAAACAGAGAACCGAAGCAAGAAAGCGAATTGTTAACCACGGATGGACACAGATGAACACGGATTCAAAAACAGTGAGGCAAAAATCCAACCGCCTTCATCCGTGTAATCCGTGTACTATTATCCATGAAAGTTTTGTTTTCCTGCGCAAATTTTCCAACGCAGAGGCGCGGAGAACGCAGAGTTTCGCAAAGTTTAATTTTCTCCGCGTTCCTCGGCGTCCTCTGCACCTCTGCGTTAAGGCTTCCGGACGTTTGGTTGCGGCTGTTGCCGCGCCAGATATCTCGTGGTTAAAAATCTTGGCGGGAAATTCACCCGGTTGAATTGCGCCACTGTAACTGTTTTACCTGCGCGTGTTCAGGATGTTGCGGGTCGAGGCTGCGCAGTTCAAATTCCGCGCCGTCGCGCGCGAGCGTGGCCCGCACCCAGCCGCTCGGACGGCCTTCCTTGAAGACGTAGGCCGTCGGTGGCAGATTGACGAGCTGCACGCCGCTCACGTGCTGCTCCACGTGCCAGTTGTGCGTGTGACCGAAGATGAACGCCTTCACCTGCCGATGCCGCGCGAATAATTCCTCAAACGCCGCCGTATCCTTAAGCCCCGAAGTCGCGCCGGGAGCCTGCAAATTGTGATGCCCGACAAGGATCGCCGGCTTGTCCGGACGCGCGGCGAGTTCGCGCGCCAGCCAGTTGAGCTGTGCCGTGCCAAATTCGCCGGGCGCGGTGTCGGTGACATCCAACGAATCGAGCAGGAACCAGTTCGCGCGGTCACTGGCAAAAACTATGGCCTGCCGGTGCAGCGTGGAACTCTGCCTTGTCGCATCGTGCGGAAATGCTTTCCAAAAGTTTTCGCGCTCATCGTGGTTGCCGAGTGAAAGATGGATTGGCGCCAGTGCGCGGACCGGTTCAATCAATTCTCCGAACGTCGCGTAATCTTCCGGCAGTCCGGAGTTGAACGCGAGGTCGCCGTTGACGATGACCGTGGCGGGCTTCACCGGCCACGCGGCGAGTTCACGAACGCAGGCAGCGAGATTGTCGGCCATGTTGACATGGCTGTGTTTCAGTGTGGCATCAGCGGCAATGTGGGTGTCGGAGAAAAAGGCGAAGGTGTTTTTGTCCCGCGATTTGCTGAAGAGACCGGCATGGCTTTGGGGCGCCAGGGCAAAGGCGGCCCCGGCAAGCGCAGCGCGCTTCAGAAATTCCCGACGCGTGAGTTGCGACAGCGTGACGGGCATAAATTCACAGCAAAAACCCCGCCAGCGACGCGGTCATGTAAGCAGCGAGCAGGCCGCCACACATCGCGCGGAGACCGATTTTGGCCATTTCGCTGCGGCGTTCCGGCGCGAGCGAGCCGATGCCGCCCACCTGGATGGCGATGCTGGCGAAGTTCGCAAAGCCGCACAGCGCGTAGGTCGCAATCGTGAAGCTGCGCGGGTCGAGCACCAGTTGTTTCGCATTGGCCGTGAGATCGAGGTAACCGACAAATTCATTCAGCACGATGCGTTCGCCAAGAATTTGTCCGATGGCAACACAATCGTGCGCGGGCACGCCCATGAGCCAGGCGAACGGCGCGTTGATCCAGCCGAAAATGTTCTGCAATGTCGCCGGATGCACAATGCCGAGATGTTTTTGCGGAAACGTGACCAGATAATTCGCCAGCGCAATCATGGCAATGAATCCGATGAGCATGGCGATGACGTTCAACGCGAGATTGAAACCGTCACCGGCGCCGCGGCAGATGGCATCAATGGAATTGGTCGTGGTGCGCGGCACGGTGGCAGGCGCGCTGGCTGCGGTTTCGCTTTTTTCAGTTTCCGGCAGCATGATTTTTGCAATCAACAACGCAGCGGGACAATTCAGCACCGATGCGGTGAGCAGATGTCCGGCGGTGTTGGGATAACCCGCGCGACGGCCCATGTCCGCGTAAACCGCCGCGACGCCGCCGGCGATGTGCGCCATGCCGCAGACCATGATGGTCATCAATTCGCTGCGCGTCAGGCGCGGGACGTAGGGGCGGATCATCAGCGGCGCCTCGGTCTGGCCCATGAAGATGTTGGCACAGGCGGAAAGCGTTTCGCTGCCGCTGGTGCGCATGACCTTGCGCATCACCCACGCGATGGCGCGCACGACGCGTTGCAAAAGGCCCCAGTGGTACAGCAGCGACGAGATGCACGCGACGATGATGATGGTGCCGGTGACAAGAATGGCGAAAATCACCGCGTTGCCGGGCCCGAATTTATCCGTGAGCAAATTTTCGTCCGCCAGCGGGCCGAAAACAAATTTGCAGCCTTCGTTGGAAAATTGGATGAGTTTCTGAATCACCTTGCCGGCCAGGTCAAACAGCGCCCCGCCCCACGGCGTTTTCAAAATGAGCACGGCCAGCGTGAATTGCAAACCGACGCCCCAAATCACCGTCCGCCACGGAAACAATTTCCGGTTGTAGGAAATCGCCCATGCCACCGCGATCATCGTAAACCAGCCGAGCAGACTGATGAATTTCAGTTCCATGAACTATTTGTGGCAGAAGGCTTCGCTGACGCGCTGGCAGGCCTGTTTATAAACGTGGGGATGCAAAATGCCAACGAACGGCAGGTTCCGATACCGTTCCGCGAAGTCGAGCCCATAACCGACGACGAAATAATCCGGCACGGCGAAGCCGACGTAATCCGCCTCGACGCCTTCCGTCCGGCGGCTGGGCTTGTCGAGCAGCACGCAAATCTTGATGCGGCGCGGTTTGAGCACGCGGATTTTCGGCAGCACGCGGCTCATGGTTTTGCCGGTGTCGAGAATATCGTCCACGAGCAGCACGTCGCGCCCGCGCACATCCAGCCGCAACTCCTTCGTGAAAACCAAATCACCCGATTCCGTGCCCGCGCCGTAGCTCGACACGCCCATGAAATCCAGACGCAACGGCAGCGAAAGGTGGCGGATCAAATCCGCGAGAAACATGACCGTGCCATTGAGCAGTGAAACCACAACCATTTCGCGCCCGCGAAAATCGCGCTCGATTTCCCGCGCCATCACGAGGATGCGCCGCGCGATCTGACTTTCCGTGATGAGCACGCGCTCGACTTCCTTGCGCCAGCGCGGCGGGACGTTTCTCGCGGCAGTTTTGAGTTTTGAATTCTGAGTTTTGAGTTTGGCAGACACGTTGTTCAATTCAAATGTGTTTGGAATCGTGCTCGTCCTTGGCCGTGTACCCGCTGTCCTGACGCTTGAAGTTCACTTCGTTCTTTTTGACGTAAGCGGCGAACACGTCGTCCGCGCTCATGCCCAGCACCTGCGCGAGGCTGATGAGAAAATGAAAAAGATCAACGACCTCGACCCGCGCGTTCTGGTCGTCGAATTTCTGATACTTCGCCCACCATTTCCACGGCACGCTGTCGGTGAGTTCGGCGATTTCCTGCGTCATGGCGCGGCAATAATTCAAAATCCATTTCGTTTTCTCCGCCTCGCTCATGCCGTCGGTTTTTACGCCGATGCGTTCGTTGAGGGCTTTTTGCATGCGGAACAGATCGCGGAATTGGTCGGGCTTTTCCATGCGCGAAGCATTTGTTGGCGGCAGGCGGGAAGCAAGCCGAAAACGTGAAGCGTGAAACGTGAATTCTTTCCCGTCACCTGCCTGCCGCGCCGAAGCCTGGCGAAGGCGGGTCACTTGTCACTTGTCACCTGTCGTCTAACCGCCTATAAAAACTTCATGCCAACGTTTCTGACCCATGGCGGCCCGGTGATCTGGCTGATTATGCTCGCCGCGGCCATTGCCCTCGCCACCTTCATCGAGCGCGTGCTCTATTGCCACCGCTCGCAAATCAATTCCGCCGAATTCCTCAACGGCGTCCGCACCGTGCTCAAACGCGACAACGTCGTCGAGGCCATTTCCATTTGCGACGCCACGCCCGGCCCGGTCGCGCGCATCGTCAAAACGGCGATTCTCAACCGCGATCGCGGACGCGACCGCGTGCGCGAAGCGGTCGAGGAAGCCGGCCTCACCGAAGTGCCGCGGCTCGAAGAGAAATTGAATCTGCTCGCCACCATCGCCCAAATCGCACCGCTGCTGGGTTTGCTGGGCACCATTTTCGGCTTCATGGATGTTTTCAGCAGGATTCGGGAAGCCGGTTTGTATGCGAACGTTGAACAACTTTCCCACGGCATCTGGCAGGCGCTCATTTGCGCGGCAGCAGGCATCGCCGTGGCCATTCCCGTTCACGCCGGTTACAACTATCTTGTCAGCCGCATCAATAAAATCGTCCTCGACATGGAACGCGCCGCCGCCGAAATCGTCAACATCGTCACCGAGAACGGAAACGGTCATTCCAAATAAAGACACGGATTACATGAATTTTCACCCAGGACCAACCCCATGACCCATTCAAAAAAACAATCGGCGCGCATCCGTGAAATTCGTGTCAGGTTTTTCCCGGCATGAAATTTCCACGCAATTCCCGGCTGCTGCGCGGCCCGTTTGACATGGCGCCGTTCGCCGCGGTTTTGTTTCTGCTGGTCATTTTCCTGATGCTCGGCGCGCTCGTGCCCATATCCGGCCTGCCGCTGCGATTGCCGGTGGCGGACAACCTGCCCGGTACTGACAAACCGACGGTCACCGTTGCCGTGGACGCCAATGGACGATTTTATTTCGCCAATCAAATCGTCACCGAGGATAAATTAAAATCAGCCCTCAAAGCCGCCGCCCAAAAATCCCATGAACCGCTCACGCTCGTCATTCAGGCCGACAAGGCCGTGACCTACGATCAGCTCGTGCATCTCGTCCTGCTCGCGCAGAAGCCGGACATTGGCATCACAAACCTCCTGCTGGCCACCCTGCCGGGCAGCGTCTCCGCGCCCATTGAACCATGAATCCCGCTTCCGCCGAATCACCTCCGGCTGGACTGGCAGGGACGAAACCGCAAGGCGGAAGCCCGTGGACGCGCGGCCGGTGGTTGACGATTATCGCGCTTGTTTTCGCCGCGCATGTCGCATTGCTTTTCGTATTCGGCGGGCGAAAACAGATTGTCCCGCGCGCGGTGACAAACGTCCCGACACTCAAACTCGCGGACAATTCCAGCGAATGGCTGGCGCTGAACGACCCCACGCTCTTTGCGCTGCCGCGTCAGAAGGATTTTGCGTCCGCCATCTGGCTGCAAACGGCCGCTTTGAAACAACCATCGTTCCGTTGGACCGAACCGCCGCGCTGGCTGCCATTGTCTGCGGATGAATTGGGAATGGCGTTTAATCAATTCATGCAGACCAATCATTTCGCGGGCTTTGAACTTCAATTAAAACCGCCGCTTAAACTCAGCGCGCCCGGGTTGCCGATTGAACCTGCGCTCGCGCAAAATTCCACGTTGCGCGTCGAAGGCGAACTGGCACAACGACAGTTGCCTTCACAAATCAATCTGACGAATTGGCCGTATGCGGACGTGATTGCGCCGAGCAAAGTGCAGGTGCTCGTGGACGCGGCGGGCAACGTCGTTTCAACCGTTTTGCTCCCTCCCGACAGCGGTTTTACCGCCGCCAACCAGTATGACAAAGCCGACCAGCGCGCGCTCGAACTCGCCCGCGCCGCGCGTTTCGCGCCGTCATCGCGCCTGACCGTTGGCCGGATGATTTTCAACTGGCACACCGTGCCGATGACAAACACGAATGAACAAGGCCGTTAAAATGTCAAATCGTTGCATCGGTTTGCTGCTGAGCCGGTTCAACGGTTCAACGGTTCACGATTCAACGCGCAAAGCGCCATGAGCATTCCCACGCTGATTGTGATTTATGTGGCCTTGCTGCTCGGCGCGCTGTGTGGTCTGGGAATCTATTCCGAAATGCGCCGCCGCCGCTTCGGCCCGACGCACACGGAGGACAGGATTTTTCGCTGCCAGAATTGCGGCTATGTTTATACGGACGACGCGGACGTGGATCGCTCGCGTTGTGTGCAGTGCGGCAAACTGAACGAGCCGATTGTGTTTTAGAAGTTAGTCAATGGTCAGTGGTCAGTAGTCAGTCGTTACTCACCCTTGTGATCGCGCCCGATTGATTTCAAATAAGAATTCAGTTGCGGAGCAAGGTTATCGACCAGCGGCTTGAGCTTTTTCACATCGGCGGGTGTGAGAAGATCCCTTTTGAAAGCGCGTCGGAGGAAATGTTGCGTTTCGTTCAGCGAACCTCGTGCAATCTTCACAAAACGCTGATTGTCCTGAAAATTGTGGCGGCCTGTCCCTTCGGCAATGTTCGCACCGATGCTGTCGGCGCTGCGCACGATTTGTTTGCCGACCGTATCTTTGGCAAACGCGTTCCATCGGAGCACGATTTTCCAAACTTCATCAGCTAATTCCTCCGACAACCTGTAAACCCGAAGATTTTCAAAATTTGTTCTGCCCATAATCCGCAATGCTGCTAACCACCAACCACCAACTGCTGACTAGAGCGGTTTAATCAAAACTGTAGCCGCTATTTCGCAAGAAAACGCCTGAAAACAAATGTAAATTGATTGTTTCGCGTGGCTACGAAGTGACTGAAAACGCTCTAGCTTCCCGTCTTCAATTCCACCACGTCGTGCGGGGCGGCTTCGCGCATGCCGGCGGGGCTGACGCGGATGTAACGCGCCTTGTCACGGAGTTGCGCGAGGTTCGCCGCGCCGAGATAACCCATGCCGGATTGGATGCCGCCGATGAGTTGAGCCAGCACGCGATCCACCGAGCCGCACGCTTCCTTGAGCGCTTCGATGCCTTCGGCGGCGACCTTTTGTGTGGGGTTCGCCGGCTGGCCGTAGCGTGCCGCTGAGCCGGATTTCATCGCCGCAATGCTGCCCATCCCGCGATATTGCTTGTAAAGTTTGCCGCCGATTTCCATGACGTCGCCGGGCGCTTCGTTGCAACCGGCAAAAATGCCACCGCAAATCACCGCTTGTGACAGCGTCAGTGCCTTCACAATGTCGCCGGATTTTACAATCCCGCCGTCGGCAAGAATGGAAACTTTTTTCTTCGCCGCCGCGCGCGAACAAACGTAAAGCGCAGTCATCTGCGGAATGCCAACCCCGGCGACGATGCGCGTGGTGCAAATCGAACCCGGGCCCTGCCCCACTTTGATGGCGTTCGCACCGCACTCAGCCAGATACTCCACGCCCGCCGCGCCCGTAACATTGCCGGCGATGATGGGCAATTTGGGAAACGCGCCGCGCAACACGCGGACGGTGTCGCCCACACCCCGGCTGTGGCCATGCGCGGTGGAAACCGCCACGACGTCCACACCGCGTTCCACGAGCGCGCCGACGTGGTTCAGAATCCGTTCGCGGTCGAGTTCGCCAAAGGCGTTGCGCGTGGCCGAGACCGCCGCGCCACAAATGAGATGAAAGCGCGCGTCGCGCGCCGGTTTGAACTGCGCGTTGCGTTCCTGGGTGATGCGCTCGATGTCGCTCATCGTGAACAAACCGCGCAGGTTGTCCTTGTCATCCACGACGAGCAGTTTGTGAATGCCAAGATGTTCGTTGAAAAATTTGTCGGCGCGCGCGATGGGGTCCTTGCCGAGTTCCTTTTGGGTGATGGTGTGAACCTGTGCACGGGGCGTGAGAGCGTCGGCGACTTTGCGCTTGGCGTAGCGCGGCTTGACGACGTGGCCGGAAAGCAGGCCGACGAGTTTGCCCTTGTCATCCACGACGGGAAAAGTGCTGAAGCCGAATTTTTTCTGCTCAATCAAAGCCAGTACATCGCCGATGAGCTGGTCGGGGGCGACCTGGATCGGCTCCTGAATCAACCCGTGAACGTGGTTTTTGACGCGGCTGACCTCGGAAAGTTGCTGGCGCTCCGGCATGTTGTAATGGATGAGGCCGAGGCCACCGTTGGCCGCCATCGCAATGGCCATGCGCGACTCGGTCACGGTGTCCATGTCGGACGAAATGATCGGGATGTTGAGGCGCAGATTTTCCGCGAGCTGGGTGTCGAGTTGCGTGTCGCGCGGGAGAATCTCCGAATAAAGCGTCGCCAGCGTGACGTCGTCGAAAGTCAGGGCGAGCTTGTTGTTCGCAGGGAAAAATTGACCGGCGGCCTGATAAAACCGGGCGTCGAGGGATTCGGATTGTCGCATCGCTGCCATGTCGGATAATGCCGGCTGGCGGGCGGGTTTGGCAAGACGATTTCTGGATTCAGGACTGCGGCTTGGCCGGCGGCGGGGCCGGCACGGCAAGCCGCTTCGAAAGGTCGGATCCAACCGCCTTTCCGCTGAGGAGATCGTTGATCACGTCAATCAATTGACGGGGCGTGCAGCTCGATTTTAGCAAGGCTCTTTCCGCGCCGATTGCCGCCGCTTCCTGCGCCAGTCTGGTCATGTGGGCATTGGAAAGGATGATTACCGGAATCGTTTTCAAAGCGGGAGTGGAACGGATGTATTTAAGGACATCAACGCCGTTGAGTTTGGGCATCATCAGGTCCAGCACGACGACGTCGGGTTTCACCGCAGCCAGCATCTTCACTGCCACCAAACCATCTTCCGCCACCTCGACGCCGAATCCCTCGCGCAAAAGCTTCGCCCGATACACCTGGACCACCACCGTGTCATCCTCAACGAGAAATATAGTTATCATGGCCAAATTCGTCCGCCGCTGAACCCTTTTCTCCCGAAGCGACAGAATTTTAAATCGGTCACTCACGTTTGGAAAGAAAAAAAGTGGTACGGCGGTCAGTTTGGGCTAGTGGGGATGCTGATGGCGTAAAATGTGCGGACGCTCCAAGCCGTGCTCCAGCATCAACTTTTCGTCGTTGAGCAATTCAAACATCGGCCCGTCTGCCACCACCGAACCGCGGTCGAGCACAATCGCCCGCGAGCACAGTTCCACCACCAATTCCAAATCATGCGTCGCGATTAATTTGGTCGCGGGAATTTGCCGCAGCAACGCCTTGAATTCCCGCCGGCCGCGCGGGTCGAGGTCGCTCGTCGGTTCGTCCAGAACCAGAATCGCCGGCTCGCACGCCAGCACACCCGCCAGACAGACGCGGCGTTTCTCACCGTGGCTCAAGTGGTGCGTGGCGCGGCGCCCAAAACCGGCCAGCCCGACCTGCACCAACGCCTTTTGGCCGCGGGCTGCGCCTTCAGCGTCACCGAGACCAAGTTGCTGCGGGCCAAACGCGACGTCTTCTTGCACCGTTGGGCAAAAAAGCTGGTCATCCGGGTCTTGAAACACCAGGCCAACCTGGCGGCGGATCGTTTCAAGATTTTTCGGCGTAACCGGCTCACCCAGGATTTTTACCGTGCCGTCGCCGGACAATTTTTCCGGCAAAATGCCGTTCAAGTGCAGCAACAACGTGGATTTGCCGGAACCGTTTGGCCCAAGCAACGCAACACATTCGCCCGGCGCGACGCGAAAGCTCACACCGCGCAACGCCTCCGTGCCGTCGTGGTAACTGTATTTCAGATTTGTGATTTCGATGGCGGTGTTCATTTCCAGCCTCGCGCGCACATGGCGTCGTAAATGCGTTCGGCGCGTTCCGAAGCGCGGATGAAGAGTTGCCCGACCACTGTCGCCAGCGCGCGCCAGTGAAAGCGCCGTCCGCGCGTGAACGTCCGGCTCGCCCGCGCCCGCCGCATCCGCTCAGCCTCGTCCATCAACACGAAGAGGTAACGATGCATGAGCGCAATCGTGGTAATGAGCAAGGCCGGAACGCGGATGGATTTGAGCACCCGCAAAATCTGGCTGAATGGTGTGGTGTTTGAAACCAATATGACCGTCAGCAGGCACAAAACACTTTTTATCGCCACCGCCAGCCACTTGTCCCGGCCCGCTGGCTGAAAGGCGTTGACCAGCACCACGCCCAGCACGAACGGCGACAGCACCAGCAGCCGCCGGAACACAAAAAACAGCGGCAACCGGCTCAGCAACATCGTCAAAACCAGCAATCCTGCCACGCCGACAAACCAGGCCAGCCATTGAATCGGCGTCAGCACGGTGGCCACAATAATGACGAGCGCAACGCTGAGCTTCAGCGCAGCCGGCAAACGATGCACCAAGCTGTCGGGCTGGCCGTGATGATGGTTGACCAGATGAACGCTCACAGATCCTTCGGTTTGGGCACCAGCCAGCGCCCCATAAGCAACGCCAGCACGAACACAATCAGTGAACCGGCTGCGCCCGCCATCGCCGTTGCGCCAACCGCCCAATGAATTCCGGGGACTTGATAATTCGGCGCTGGTGCGGGCAACAACGGCGCCATTTTATGGCTGAAACCGAATTTATCCGCCACCGAATCCAATCCATCCGGCCATGAACAGGCGAAAGGCGCCACGAAAACCGCCACGCCCAGCGTGACCAGCAAACCATAGCGCACCAACTCGCCGAGCCGTTGCGGTTGGTCCGTCAACGTCGTTTCAGTGATCAAGTCAGGCCGGGCGCGATAAACCGCCAGAAACACCAGCGCGCTGATCAGGCCTTCGCCAACGCCAATAAACATGTGCACGGTGGCCATGGCCGGAAACGCCACCGACCACGGAATGGTGCCCGACCAAGCCAGTTGGCCGGCGCAACAAATGGCCGCCAGCACCGTCGCGCACCACGCGGCAAAGGCAATCGCTGTCACCCGTCCGCGAATCCCCGTCAACCAATGGCAGACCATCCGGTAAATCATGTAGCCAATCACGGAATTCAGAATGGCCATGTTGAAAACGTCGGCGCCCAACGCCATGACACCACCGTCCTGGAATAAAAAACACTGCACGATGAGCACCGTCGTCACCACCACCACCGCCGCGCTGGGTCCGAGCAGGGCCGCCACCAGCGTGCCGCCGACGAGATGGCCGGACGTTCCGCCCGCCACCGGAAAATTCACCATCTGCGCCGCAAACAGGAACGCCGCCGCCAGGCCGAGCAACGGCACGCGGCGGGGCGGCAGCTCGCGCCGCACCTGCCGCAGGGCAAAGCCGACGCCAACGGCGGAAATCACCGCCGTAACCACCGCGGTTTTGCCATCAATGAAACCGTCCGGAATGTGCACGATTGAATTTTCGGTCTTTGCCGCCGCCGCGCAACTTAAATCTTCACACGAATTTTGATTTTCGTAACACCTATTCTGCGGGGTGCAGCCGGGTTGACGTGGTAAATTACTTTGTTACCGTCTTGCCTGTCGCATGAAAAAAGAAACTGTGAGCCGTTTTAGCGTGTCCCTGCCGCCGTCGCTTTTGCGGCAACTGGATGAGATGTCGGACGAAAAAGGCTACGACAACCGGTCGCTGGCCATCGCCGACATGATCCGCAATCATCTGGTCGAACACCGGCAGAAATTCGGCACCGAAGACATCGCGGGCACCATCACGCTGGTCTATGACCATCACAAACAACACGTGCAGGAAACACTGACTGACATCCAGCACGACCATCACGACGTGATTCTTTCAACGGTGCATGTGCATTTGGACCATCACAATTGCCTGGAAGTATTGCTCGTGCGCGGCAAGGCGGGCGTAATTCGCAAAATCGCCGATGAACTCATCACCGCCAAGGGCGTGAAACACGGCAAGCTCACCGTAACCACGACCGGCAAGGATTTGCCATCGTAGGCGTCCCCTGGCTTCTGCCATCCTTGGTTTAAGGTTGTCTGAATACTCTCCTGGAGCTGCATACGGTCCTGCTGGACAGCGTGCGTGGTTTGCCGTCTCCTCGATGAAGTGTTTGGTGAGGAGAATCGTCTAGCGACTTTCGTGTGGGTAACGTCGTCGAGAACCGCGCCGATGACGCGCTGCTTTATGAATTAATCTTGAAAAGCAATCTGCCGCTCACGAGTAAAATCCAGAGCGGCAAAATCGGCGCGCAGACATTTTACGACGTGGCGGACGGCACGCTGGCAATCTGCCTGGAGCGCAAGCTGACGCAGGAAACGCTGCGCGGCATCATCGCCCGCAAACCCCGGGGCGTAATCTGCCTGGACATCGCCTTTGCCGGCAACGACCAGTTGAAAACGAACATCGTGCTGGAGATGAAGTCGCACGGCATCGAATTCCATACCGCATGAGAGGTTTGGAGTTCCGGCTTTAGCCGGTCAGGCCGCCTGAAGGCGGAACTCCGAACGGAACAACCAATTTATGAACGAACCCAAGTCGCAAATCATACTGTACCAGACGGAAGACGGGCGGACGCGCATCGAGTGCCGGTTCGAGAATGAGACGATCTGGCTTTCGCAGGCGTTAATGGCGGAGCTGTTCCAGACGACGATTCCGAACGTCAACCTTCACTTGAAGAACATATTTGCGGAAGGCGAGTTGCGGGAGGAGGCAACGATTAAGGAATACTTAATAGTTCGTCAGGAAGGACAACGGCAGGTCAGCCGGGCGGTTTTGCACTACAATCTGGAAGCCGTCATCGCCGTCGGCTACCGGATAAAGTCGGAACGGGGCACCCGCTTCCGCCAGTGGGCGACGGCCCGGTTGAAGGAATATCTGGTGAAAGGATTCGTGCTGGACGACGAGCGGTTGAAAAACCCGCCCGGCCCCGGCGTCCCGGATTATTTCGACGAGTTGCTGGAGCGCATCCGCGACATCCGCGCGAGCGAGAAGCGGATGCCGGACTGGTTCAAGATTGAAACGCCGCTGGGCACTTACAATCCTGATTGGGCAATTGTAAAAGAGGATGAAAACGGCCAAAACAAGGTTTACCTCGTCCGCGAAACCAAAGGCACCAACGTCTGGCTGAAAGTCCCCGAAATTCAGCGAAAGAAAATTCAGTGCGGCAAGGCACACTTCAAAGCCATCGGTTTCAAACCCGGCGAATACGATTGGGTTGATTCGGCCAACAAAGTTTAGTTGTTCCGCGCCGTGCCGGAGAAAATCAAATTTGCGAAATTCGCGCAAAAAAACTTTTGGGCGCTATCCAGGCTTGCGTTAATCCGGATAACCAACTGGATGCTTTTTGTGCCACGCCCACGCGGTGGCAACGATGTCTTCGAGCTTGGGAAATTTCGGCTTCCAGCCCAGTTCGCGAATGGCCTTTTCAGCGGACGCGACCAGCTTTGGCGGGTCGCCGGGCCGGCGCGGTCTTTCCACGGCGGGAAGTTTTTTGCCAGTCACTTTTTCGCACATCTGGATGACCTGCCGGACGGAATAGCCGTCGCCATTGCCCAGATTGTAAAAGCCGGTTTTGCCCGGTTGCAAACCGATCATGTGTGCCTGCGCGAGGTCAGCAATGTGGATGTAATCGCGGATGCACGTGCCGTCGGGCGTCGGATAATCCTTACCGTAAATTTCGCACTGCGGCTTCCGCCCCAACGCGACGAAGAGCACATTCGGAATGAGGTGCGTCTCGATGCGATGATGTTCGCCGAATTTCACGCTGGCGCCGGCGGCGTTGAAATATCGGAACGCGATGAAGTCCAGCCCGTAAATCTGCCGGTACCAGAGCAGGATTTTCTCAAACATCAGCTTGGACTCGCCGTAGGGGTTGATGGGGCGTTGCAGCAGGTCCTCGGTCATCGGCACGCGGTCGGGCGGACCGTAGGTGGCGCAGGTGGAACTGAACACAAATTTTTTGATGCCGCACTCGACGGCGGCGTCGGCGAATTTGAGCGCGTTGACGACGTTGTTGTGGAAATACTTTTTCGGGTTGGTCATGGATTCGCCCACGAGCGCGCTGGCGGCGAAGTGCATGATGGCATCAGGTTTGGCAGATTTGACGGCGTTGAGGATGTCACCTTCCTGCTCGGGTTTGCCCAAAACAAATTTTGCGCGCGCATCCACCGCCGAGCGATGGCCTTCGGTGAGGTTGTCGTAAACCGTGACCGCATGGCCGGCATTGAGCAGTTCTTCCGTGCAGATGGATCCGATGTAGCCGGCGCCGCCGGTGACAAAAATGTTCATGCGTTAACTATGAAAGGGGCCTGCCGCAGTGCAAAGTTCAAAATGGCGGAAATAAATTTGCGGGCACCAGGAAAGCGTGCGGACGGTTTCGACGCGGGTAATCAGCCACTGGCCGTCAATTTTCTTCAAGGTGAACTTCATCTGCTGCACGAACGGGTCGCGTTCGCCGGAAACATTCGCCTGCACGGTGAGATCCGCCACGGCGGCTTGCTGGTCCGGCGCCACGGCTATGGTTATGTCGGGGAATTTGACCTGCACACCGTCGGCCTGCGAACGGGCCATCAGGGCTGCCTGGGTGATTTCTTCACGATCCAAGGAATTGCGCCGGCCAAGTTTGGGCAATTCCATGGCCAGTTCGACATTGGTGGAGAAGAATCCAGCCACGCTGCGCGCGGCAGCCAGTCGCGCCAGGTCGCTTTCGCCGGACGTAGAGGAAGCGGTGCGGGCCAGTTCCACCAGGCGCTGGCGAATGACTTTTTCCGGGCTGGGAAACAAAATGAACCACAGCCAGACACCGAGTGCCGCCAATGCGGCAACCAAAACAATGCGGAAAACGATTTTCACAAGATGGCTTTGCCAATAATCTGGCTGCGTTGCGCCCGGCCAAACGTGTGATCTTCCCAAAGCATGGAGCGATTGTCGCCAACGACAAAATATTCGCCGGGGCCGAGCTCCTTGGGCAGCAGATTCCAGTTGCAGGGCAATTTCTCGTAGGGTTCATCCAGCACTTCACCGTTGATCACCGCGTGGCCGTTGACGAAAGCGACGGTTTCACCCGGCAGGCCGATGATGCGTTTCAGCAACATGACATGTGGCGGTGCCAGCCAGTTGGCGGCCTGATGAATGCCGGCGGGGGCGTTGGTCTCCGCGCGGGAAAACCTGATACCCACCACATCGCCCCGTTGAGGCTCGCGCCACAGGTAAGCGATCCGGTTCACGAAGTGCCTCGACTGGTCCGGGTACGTCGGCAACATGCTGATGCCTTCAACCCGGATGTGCAACAGGATGAATTTGAAAACCACGAAGCTGGTGACAACCAAAACCGCAACCCGCACCAGAGTCGCCTTGGGATTGCGGCCCATCACCATGATGCGCAACCAGCGGGTCGTTCGCGACTGCTTCCAGCCGGCATTCGATTGTTCTGCCTGGTCTTGCGCCATCATGCCCTTAAGTTTCGCGCATCCTGCCAGCGGCGCAAGCGCAGATTGCTGCACGGTATTTGTCTTCTCGGCACGTCTTGTCACCACAAGCTGCGTTCGGGTTTAATTGGATTGGCAGACCTGGGAGCGCCGACGTCCCGTCGGCGGGTTGGAATTTTCGGTCTGCACGCAGCGAGCCGGCGGGACGCCGCCGCTCCCAGACGGTGGAAGAAATTCTTGCCACGTTTAATCAGCACCGTTCTCCGGCCATGACGTCAGCATCCTTGCGGGCAAACGAAAAGGGTTCGAGCGGCAGGGGTTGATTGTGATTCAGAAATTCTTTGCAGACCCGGAAGAAGTCCAATTTCGTGGTAACGCGGCGAATTTGATGCAGGAATTGTCCGTCTGGTTCAACGCCCAAACCGAGATAATTCATGTATTTTTTCATTTTCGCCACCTGCGCCGATTCGCCCACGTCCGGCGAACAAGCCGCTTCGTAGAGCGCACACACGTATTCCAGCACCTCGAGCCCGCGGGGGATGAAAACGGCTTCGCCGCGCTGATACTGGCGGATTTGGTGGAACAGCCAGGGATTGCGAATGGCGCCGCGTCCGATCATCAGCCCACGCGCGCCGGTGATTTTCAGAATTTCGGCCGCGTTCCGGGCGGAATACACATTGCCATTGGCCAGCACCGGACAGGGCATTTCCGCAACGGCCCGCGCGATGTATTCGTAGTGCACAGTTCCGCGATACATCTCGCGCACCGTACGGCCGTGGACGACCAGCAGGTCCAGCGAGTGCTTCGCAAAAATCGGCAACAGTTCATCGAAAACCTCGGGCGAATCGAATCCAATGCGGGTTTTGACCGTGAATTTGATTTTCACCGCGTCCCGCAACGCGCCGAGAATGGCATCCACCCGCCGCGGTTCACGCAGTAATCCGCCACCGGCGCATTTGCGGTAAACCACCGGCGCCGGACAACCGAGATTCAGGTCCACCGCTGCAACCGGATACTGCTGCAACTCGCGCGCCGTGCGCACGAGCGACGGAATGGCGTTGCCGATCATCTGGGCGATGACCGGTTTGCCCGTCGGGTTTTCGATGATGGATTTAAGAATGCGTTTTTTCAGGGTGGAAGTGGTGTGGACGCGGAAATATTCCGTGACATAAACGTCCGCACCGCCGTAAGCCGCCATCAATTTCCAGAACGGCAAATCCGTCACCTCCTGCATCGGCGCCAGCGCCAGCACCGACGCCGGATTGGTAAACAGCGCTTCAAATTGATGGTGACAATCCACAATGCAAATTACCTGAATTGCGGATGCTGCCGCAATCTTTCCCAGGTTTCGGGCGATAATGGCGCCTGCCGGTAAACCGGCCCGCTCAACGGCTCGGCGCTGTGGGAATGTTTCGCGTGCTCCAGCCACTGGTGGTCGAGCGGCTCGTCAAGCAAGTCGGGCCGGTTTGCCGCCACGGTGGTTTCCTCCTTCAAGCCCGACGGATGTCCCACGCCCACGAAGAATCCGCCCAGCAGCAGCGCCGCCCGGGCCATGGTGCTGCGCGTGAACGTGGCCAGCGCGCATGGACGCTGCGGGTCCAACCGGCGAAACAAATCGGCAAACAACGGCACCGTCCACATCGCCGGATTTTTCTTCGGCGAATGCGGATCAAACAAAATAGCGTGAGGCGGCGGTGTGGCGGCAGGCGTCCCGCCTGCCGTGGAGGGCGGCATCCTGCCGCCCGGACTGGCGCCCGAATTTTCAGCACCCGCTGTGTTGCCAACGACCTTTCCGCCGGGCGGGACGCCCGACGCTACGGCAGGCAGGATGCCTACCACCACGGTTTGCGTGAGCCACGCCGGGAAATCGCCGGGTTCCAACGTCCATTCGACCTGAAGCGAATCAACGCTGAATTTCACGGAATGGTTTTGAACCAGTTCGGCCAGCGCGAATTCGTATCCGGCGACATAACCCAGTTCCGCGCCGTATTCGAGCGCGAACGACGCCGCGTCGGTGGTGTGATCAAAACTGACGAGGCGCAGAATCTTTGGAGCGGGGTGTTGGAGTTCAAGCTTTAGCTTGTTCGAGGACACGCTGAAACGTGAACTCCAACCCGGACTCGCTGCCAACCCATCACGAATGAGCCGGATGGCTGTCAGCGCATTGGCCGCCGCACCGAGACCGACATCCCAAATCCCAAATTCGCCGGACGTTTTCTGCACGCGCTCCGGCAGGTGCAGTTGCCGGACGTAAAGCGCCTCGGCTTCCATTGCCGGTCCGATGCCCGGATGAAACGTCTCGTCTTCGGCCAGCGAACGGACGGAACATGCGCCGTTGCGCAGGCGGACAAGACGGTAGCTGGTTTGCACGGCAGAATCTTGCAATACTGGCAACGAACGAAAAGCAAAACCGGCAACCCGCTGGCGCGGATTGCCGGTGAGAAGGCAGCGTCGCTTAGAGCTGGGCCATCGCCTTGTCCATCGCAGCGAAAAGCTGGCTCATCGTGGCTTCGGTTTCATCGCCCATGTTCGAGACGCGGAACGTGGTGCCTTTGATTTTTCCGTAGCCGCCGTCAATGAGGAAGCCCTGGTCCTTGACCAGCTTCTGCAACTTGGGCACGTCTGCGACGCGCCCGCCGGGTTTCGCGCCGTTGTTCACGCACGTCAGGGTCAACGACTCAAAGCCTTTGTCCGGGAACAGCGTGAAGCCGTGCCTGGCCGCCCAGTCGCGGGTCATCTGGTTCGTCTTGCGATGACGCGCGTAACGCGCCTCCAGACCTTCGGCGAAAATGTCTTCGAGCTTGGAAGCGAGGGCAAAAACGTGGCCGATGCTCGGCGTGCTCGGCGTCATGCTTAACTCGGCATTTTTCTGGAATTCGACAAAGTCGAAATAATAACCGCGGTCTTTGGCGGTGGCTGCCTTCGCCAGCGCCGCCTTCGAGCAGGTGAAAATCGCCGTGCCGGGCGGCAGGGCGAACGCCTTTTGCGTGCCGGCCAGCATCACGTCAATGCCCAGCGCGTCAAACTCCAGTTTGACCGCCGTCAGCGAACTGACGGTGTCCACGATGAACATCACGTCGGGATACTTTTTCTTGAGCGCGGCGATTTCGGCGACCGGACTCATCACGCCGGTCGAAGTTTCGTTGTGAATCACCGTCAGCGCGTCAAACTGGCCGGTGGCAAGTTTTTTATCCACGGCCTCGGCGCGGATGGGCGAACCCCACGGCACTTGCAGCGCCTCGGTGTCCTTGCCGCAACGCTTCGACACGTCGAACCATTTGTCCGAGAACGCGCCGTTCATGCAGTTCAGAACTTTTTTGGCGACGAGATTGCGGATCGCGCCCTCCATCACGCCCCAGGCGGACGAGGTGGAAATGTAAACCTGCTGCTTCGTGTAAAGCAGTTGCTGAAGTTGCGGTTGGATTTTCGCGTAAAGGTCTTTGAAACCCTGGCCGCGATGACCGATCATCGGCGAGCAAAACGCCTTGAACGTTTTTTCGCTTACTTCGATCGGTCCCGGTATGTGTAGTTTGACGTGTGGCATAAATTATTCGTGAAATTTTTCACAAGGTTGCGGGGTTGGCAAGCCATGTTTTGCCAAACCCAAAGCATTATTTGCATCCATCGCCCAAGCGACGCATTTATTTCACATACCCATTTGCGCGGAACCATTCGACGGCGTCGGCGAGCGCTTGTTTCGGCGGCGTCTGTGGCAGCTTGAGCACACGAATCGCCTTGGCTGGATTGAACCACATTTTGTATCTGGCCATGCGCACGCCCGCCAGCGGCGCCCGGGGCGGCTTGCCCGTGAAAAAGGAAATCATTTCGTCCACGTGCGCCGCCGCCAGCGCGATCCGATAGGGAATTTTCATTTTCGGCGCGGGAACACCGGTGATTTCCTCCAGCACGGCCAATGTTTCCCGCATGGTCCAGTTGCCTTCTTTGTTGCCCAAAATGTAGCGTTCGCCAATCTCGCCCTTTTCCGCCGCGAGGATGTGCCCGGCGGCCACATCCCGGACGTGCACCCAGTTCAATCCGGTGTCGAGGTACGCCGGCAGTTTGCGGTTCAGAAAATCCACGATCACCTGACCGGTCGGCGTCGGTTTGACATCCCGCGGACCGATGGGCGCAGTGGGATTGACGATGACGATGGGCAGCCCGTTTTTCACCAGCTTCACGGCCAGACATTCCGCCTGCCATTTTGAGCATTTGTAGTGATTCGTCAGTTGCTCGTTGGCAATCGTGTCCAGTTCCGTTG
>JBEKZC010000025.1:0-45744 GCA_049510295.1 Verrucomicrobiota bacterium
CAGTCTTCGAGCGCGGGTGGAAAAAGAAATTGTTGGCCGTAGTCGGGAGCGATGGGTTGTGCCATGTCTCTCAGACGCCAACCGCCGCGATTCATTCAAAAATTTGCCGGAGTTTTGAGACAGTCTCGGCAGCGCCCGCCCTACCGAAGAATTACTTGGCCGGATACCGCCAAACCCAGTCGCCGGTGTTGATGTCCACCGCGCCGCTTTTGTTGAGACCAACCTCTCCGCCATCGTCCGTTTCGTTCCAGCCGACCGAGTAGAGCACGAGTTGGCCATTGGCTTCGCGGCGATAATGCAACGGCTGGCCGTTGATGATGTCGTGCGGCAGTTTGGCGATGAACGGTGGCGCCAGAGCGTCGAGCGATTCAGGATATTCGCCGTGCGCAAGCTGGTAACGCTCCAACGCAATCGCCACACATGCCAAATCCACTGATTCCTGCCCGTAGGCAAATTTTTTTGCGGCGTTGCCAAGCGCGGGAAGCATGAGGCTTTCAAGAACATTGAAGGGAGTAAATTTTTTGCGCTCTTTTTCAACGGTTGCATCAGCTCGCTGAACCAGAGCGGGCATGAGAATTTGCTGCTGAACATCCGCCACGGGCAAATAAAGTTCCACCATTGGGCGGGCGCAGCGAAGTTGGTTTTGATAAAACCAGCCGCTTGGAACCAGATGAGAAACCATGGCGGCTGTCACTACGAATTCCGTTACAGACTTGTTGTTATTGCCGGTGTCATCGCTCATTAAATTTAGATACCGTTCCGAGTGCTGTCGCAGATAACGAACAATTCCATCCTGACACCCCATTTCACCGCGCATGGCCAATTTGTAATCAGCAAAAAAATCCAGCCCGGCCAGTTCCCGGTCAAGTTCAACGAGTTGCGTATCCGACCATTTGTCTAGCCGGAAAATGGAATGGCGCGGCGGGGAAAATTTTCTTCCTGAATTCCTGCTTTCCTTATGAATCAATTCGGTTGAAAATTTCCCAGTTTCATGCCGCCGCCCAAACACATTCCGCCGTTGGGTTCGGGGAAAATGTCTGCCCGCCGCCGCGTGCTCGCGCAATGGCGCGGCGTGGACCTCACACCGCTCGAAGCCGCGCGAGCCGTGCGCGCCCGCGCTGCGGGGAAAATCGTTTCAAATGTTTTGGCGGATTTGAAAATGGATTCACGCCGTGCCGACATCGAAATCGTCAAGGTTTGGAACTTGCTCATTGATCCGAACATCACGGCGCACGCGCAGCCTACTGGATTAAATAAAAAAGGTACTTTATTCGTGAATGTTGATAACGACACATGGAAATATGACATTATTCGTTATCACGCCGACGAAATTCTGAAGCGTTTGCAATACAGTTTCGGGTTGGACAGAATTAAAAAAATCTCGTTTCGCGTCGGCTGAAGTGAGCCGGCAGAAGTTGGAGTTCACGCTTTAGCGTGCCCACAGATCAAACAAGCTGAAGCTTGAACTCCAACCTCGCTTCGCATCACGTCATCAATTCCATCTGGCGTGGGGTGAGCAGCCACACGAGCGTCGCGCATCGGCCATCATGCAGTGATTCCGCCTCCAGTTTGCCCAAGCCGCCCTTCTTCAAATCAATCGCCATGCCCGTTTCACCCGCCGTTAGCAGCGCGATCAGTTGGCTCAAATAAGGTTCATGGCCGACGAGCAAAACGCTTTCTGGCACAGGCTTTAATTCATTCAATTGCCGGATCAGCGCCGCCGGATTGCCGTCGGGCGTCAACGCATCCGAAAACGCAAGTTGCTTTTTTAGCTTCAGCGATTCAGCGATGATTTCGGCGGTTTGCCTTGCCCGTAAAAACGGACTGGAAAGGATCAGGTCGAACCGCAAATCCATTTTCTTCATCGCGGCGGCGATTTGCCGAAGCTGGCGTCGGCCCTTGAGTGTGAGCGGGCGCTCGGAATCTTTCTCGTAACCCGGCGTGCCGGGTTCCACCGCGACGCCGTGCCGCAAAAGGTAAAGGTTCATGGCGGAAAAATACACGCCGCCGGATTCAGCGCAACGCCGCACAGAAATGTAACATTTTTTCACTTGGGCTTCCGCAATCGTGCTTCGTAGTCTGATGGCTCATGGAACCCGTTCGCCGCGCTGTCATTGATGTCGGCACCAACTCGATCAAGTTGTTGGTGGCCGACGTGGCCGGACGCAACGTGCAACCGGTGCATGAGGAAAGCCGCCAGACACGCCTCGGTCGGGGTTTTTACGAAACCCGCCGGTTGCAGTTGGAGCCTATCGCCTATTCGGCCAATGCCGTCGCCGATTTTGCGCGGACGGCGCACAAGCACGGCGCCCGGTCCATCCGCGTCATCGCTACCAGCGCCGCGCGCGACGCGGTCAATCCCGAGGATTTGATTTCCGCCATCGAAGCGGCGTCGGGACTGAAAGTGGAAATCATTTCCGGCGGGCAGGAAGCCGGGTGGGCGTTTCAAGGTGTGACCACCGGCCCTGAACTGGCAAAGACACCGCTGCTGTTGCTGGACGTCGGCGGCGGCAGCACGCAATTCATTCTTGGCCGGGGCGACCACAAGCATTTCGCGCACAGTTTCCCGCTCGGTGCGGTGCGATTGCTTGAAAAATTTCCGCACAGCGACCCACCGACACGCGCCGAATTCACCGCCTGCCGCGACTGGCTGAAAAATTTCCTGCAAACCGAGGTCCGCCCCAAACTTGAACCCGCGCTGCGCCGCGAAACTGATTCCCAGTCCGCCGGGATTCAACTCGTCGGCACCGGCGGCACGTCAAGCATCCTCGCGCGCATTGAAGCGAAGCTCGACCGCTATGACCGCGAACGGCTGGAGGCCACGCGCCTAAGCCTGGAGCAGGTGAAGGCGCACCGAAAACGGCTCTGGAGTCTGCCGCTCGCTGAACGCAAGGAAATCACCGGCCTGCCAAAGTTGCGCGCTGATGTGATCCTCCCCGGGGTCGTGATTTACGAAGTGGTGATGGAAGAGTTCGGCTTCAAGCTGCTCCGTGTCAGCACGCGCGGCCTGCGCTTCGCGGCAGTGATGGATTGATTTTCATTTTCGGAGGGGCGAGCTCTGCGAGTCCCGCTTCTTCCGGACAAATCAGGGGATTGTGTAACTCCCTCCGGGATTTCCCCGAGCCGTCCGAACATTCTTGCGGACAGCGCGGCGCGCTGTCCCTACCATTTCCCCATGCGAGTTTTGATTGTCGGCTGCGGCTACGTCGGTTTGCCCCTTGGCGTGGAACTCGTCCGCCTGGGTCATGCGGTTTTTGGACTGCGACGGAGTGTGTCAGCGGAAAATGAATTGAAAGCGGCCGGCATCCAGCCGCTCTTCGGCGACGTGACCAAGCCGGAAACGCTGGCGAAGCTGCCGCGCGAACTTGATTGGGTCGTGAATTGCGTTGCCGCCGGTGGCGGCGCGGAGGAATACCGGCAGGCTTATCTCCAGGGCACACGCAACCTGGTTGAATGGCTCGGTCCCAGTCCGCCGAAGAAATTCGTTTATACGAGCAGCACGAGTGTTTACGGCCAGACCGACGGTTCGCAGGTCAAGGAATCCAGTCCCACCGAGCCGCTCGTAGAAACGGCGAAAGTGTTGCTTGAAACGGAAAAGGTTTTGCAGGCGGCGGTGCAGGAGAAAAAAATACCGGCTGTGATTTTGCGCGTGGCCGGCATTTACGGACCGGACCGCGGCCATTGGTTCAAGCAATTTTTGAAAAACGAGGCGCGGATGGAAGGCGACGGTTCCCGTTTCCTGAACATGATCCACCGCGACGATTTGATTGGTTGCATCATCGCGGCGCTGAAGAACGGACGTCCCGGTGAAATTTACAACGCGGCGGATGATGAGCCAGTGAGCCAGTTGCACTTTTTCCAGTGGCTGGCCCAGGCACTGGACAAGCCGCTCCCGCCGTCCGAGCCGACCGCCGTCGCGCTGGCGCGCTCTGGCGCGCCGCGGAAAAATCCCGACGAAAACCGCAAACGCGGTGTGACCAACAAGCGCGTCTCCAACCGCAAACTCAAGATGGAACTCGGCCATCAGTTCAAGTATCCCAATTTCCGCAAAGGCTACAGCGCGGAACTTTTGCGGCTCGACCGCACCGTAAGTTGAGTTGGGTTGTGAGTAATTTCGCTTCGACCTTGTGAAATTTTCCGCCTAACTTTCCCGCCGATGGCCGCCGAAGCCCAACTGACTCCCATGATGACGCAGTATCGCCGCATCAAAGGCGAACTGCCCAAGGATGCGCTGTTGCTGTTCCGCCTCGGCGATTTCTACGAAATGTTTTTTGAGGACGCGCAGACGGGCGCGCAGATTCTCAATCTGGCGCTCACCGCGCGCAACGGCGTGCCGATGTGCGGTCTGCCGCATCATGCGGCGAATGCCTACATCGGCAAACTGCTCAAGGCCGGACGGAAGGTCGCCATCTGCGACCAGCTCGAGGACGCCCGGCCTGGCAAGCTCGTCAAACGCGAGGTCACCCAAATCCTGTCGCCCGGCACGCACTTCGACGAGCGGATGCTCGTGGCCGAACGCAACAACTTCCTCGCCGCGATTTACCCGCTGGGAAAAACCTTTGGCCTCGCGCTGGTGGATTTGACCACGGGCGATTTCATGACCACGGAATTGGAGGCCGGGTCAGCCCTCCTGACGGAATTGGAACGGTTGCGCCCGGCGGAAATCATTTATCCGGGCGAGTCGGTGGCTGTGCGCGAACTGCTTGGTAGCCGCCGACATGAGTCGGCGCAAACTTCGCCAAGCGACGGTCAGCGCGCTTTTACAAGCGCGGCTACGGGGCAAGGCTGGATTCTCAACGGCTACGACGATTGGACGTTCGCGCCGGAAACCGCGCTTTACACTGTGCGGGACCATTTCAAGGTCGCGTCGCTTGACGGTTTCGGGCTGAAGGACCGCATCGCCGCCATCGGCGCGGCGGGCGCGGTGCTGCATTATCTCACGCAACACCTGCGCCGCGACGTGAAGCATCTCACGCGGCTATCGTTTTATCGCCGTAATGACTATCTGGCGCTCGATTATACGACACTGCGGCATCTCGAAATTCTGGAGCCGCTGCACCACGATGCCCCGCGCAATGCGTCGCTTTACGGCGTGGTCAACCGCACCGTCACGCCGATGGGCGCGCGGCGGTTGCGCGACTGGTTGTCGCAACCGCTGGCTGCCGTTGAACCGATTCGCCGCCGTCAGGAAACGGTGCAGACGTTCATCGGAAATTCCACCGGGCTGGACAATTTCCGCGCGCAGCTTTCCCAGGTGCGCGATCTGGAACGTACCCTTGGCCGCCTGAGTTCCGGCAGCGGCAACGCGCGCGATCTGGTCGCCCTGCGCATGGCGTTGGAACAAATACCGGCGGTAAAACAAATTCTTCAAAACGTAGCGCAGGCGTCCCGCCTGCACCCCGGCCAACTGCGAGAATTGCCGGAAGAAAACGCGGCAGCCGGGACGGCTGCGCTACTGTGTGAATTGGAATCCCAGCTCACCGAATCACCCGACCTCGTGGAGTTGATTTCGCGCGCCATCGTGGATGACCCGCCGCTCGCCGTGAAAGAGGGAGGCATGATTCGCGATGGCTTCGATGCAGCGCTCGACGAACTTCGCAACGCGACGCGCGGCGGCAAGGACTGGATTGCGAAACTTCAGCAGCAGGAGATTGAGCATACCGGCATCAACTCGCTGAAGGTCCGGTTTAATTCTGTCTTCGGCTACTACATCGAAGTCACGAAGTCGAATCTCGACAAGGTCCCGCCGCATTACATCCGCAAGCAGACCGTCGCCAACGGCGAACGCTACATCACGCCCGAACTGAAGGAGATGGAAGGCAAAATCCTCGGAGCGGAGGAACGCAGCGTGAAGCTGGAATATGAGCTTTTCCAGCGCGTGCGCGAGGAAGTGCTCGGTCAATTGCCAAAAATCCAGCAAACCGCCGCCGCGCTGGCGCAACTGGACGTGCTGGCGGCGTTCGCCGAGACGGCGCGCCTGCACAGCTACTGTCGCCCGGTCGTCGCCGACGAAGGGGTGCTGCAAATTCGCGATGGGCGTCACCCCGTGCTCGAACAAAATCTCACCGACGAACGCTTCGTGCCGAATGATGCGGGGCTTTCAGGCAGGGCGGGCACTCCGTTGCCCGCCGCCGAAGCTCAACCAGCATCCGAACCACGGCGCGCAGAGGACGGCGCGCCCTACCTTGAAAAAATTGGTACATTTCCCCAGATCGCTTTGATCACCGGGCCGAACATGGCGGGCAAAAGCACTTACATCCGGCAGGTGGCGCTCATCACGCTGCTGGCGCACACCGGTTCGTTTGTCCCGGCAGTGGAGGCGCGGATTGATCTGGTGGATCGCATCTTCACGCGCATCGGCGCGAGCGACGATCTTACGCGCGGGCAGTCAACCTTCATGGTCGAAATGACCGAGACCGCGAACATCCTCAACAACGCCACGCCGCGCAGCCTCATCGTGCTCGACGAAATCGGGCGCGGCACGAGCACATTCGACGGCCTGAGCCTCGCGTGGAGCATCGTCGAGCACCTGCACAACCAGGTCGGCGCGAAGACGCTCTTCGCCACCCATTACCACGAGCTGACCGAGCTGGCGCAACGCCTGCCACGATTGAAAAATTTCAACGTGGCCGTGCGCGAATGGCGCGACCAGATTGTCTTCCTGCGCAAAATCGTCGAAGGTGGCACGGACAAGAGCTACGGCATCCACGTCGCGCGGCTGGCGGGCGTGCCGCAGGAGGTGTTGGAACGCGCAAAGGTGATTCTCGGCAACCTCGAAGAGTCCGAGCTTACGCCTGAAGGCACTGTGCGCCAGAGTCCGCACCGGCAGCAGGATCGGGACAAGCTCAGGCAACTCGCCCCGCCGCCGCAGATGGATTTGTTCGGGCACTGAAGAAAAAGGCTGGTTGGGCGAAAAGCATGCTGTTAAAAGATTTGGGTGTTGAATTGGAACAAACCGGCAGCCCGGACGTGCCAGTGGCACGGGATTCTCTTTCCAATTCGGTCAACATGAAACGAAACATGAAAACAATCATTTTCATCATTGGTTTATCGGTGGGTCTGATGGGACAAGCCCTGGCCCAAACCAATCAGCCGGTGTCTCCAGCGGAGGAGACGAACGAAATTTCATCGGACGCGCTGGTAACGAAATTGGGGACGGTTTATCATGAGTTCCGCATTGAAAGGGTGGATCCGGCGGGATTAACGATCAGCTACGTTCCCGACGGTGGCGGGCTGGGGATGGAAAAAGTCCCGTTCAATCTATTTCCTGATGATTGGCAGCGGCGTTATGGATACGATCCCGAGAAGGCCGCCAAATTTGATTTGGAGCAGAAACAGGCGATGGCGCAACTGCGGGAGCGGATGATTGCGGATGAGAAGGCTTACAGGGAAAAACGGGCCCAAGAAGAGGCGGCCGAGGAAGCTGCCGCCGCGCAGGCCAAAATTGAGGCAGAAGCTGCCAAAAAGGCCGCGGAAGCGGCAGCGACTCAAGCCACCAATTCACCGGTAGTGACCAATACGAACCAGCCGGCACCACCATCACCGCCGGGCGGGTACTGACAAATTTACGGAAGGAATTTTTGCAAGGCTCGTCGCCATTTTTCGTCGGCGCTCTTTCCGGGGACAAATCCACTCCTGCAGTCACCAGCTTAGGGACACGTCCGCAGGAGCGCGACCCGCTCAAGCAACCGGCTCCGCCCCTGCAGATGGATAGGTTTGGCGCGCAGGATTTGTTGTGGAGGTTGAACGCGATCTCGGTTAGGTTTCTCCAATGATTATTATGAAAACAAAAGCATTACACACCTGGACGGCGGTTTATGTATTGGTCCTGACGATGGCGGGCGCACTCACATCGTCGGCGGATGACACGGCAACGAACGCAATCCCGCACAAATCCTACACCGGCACGGTCGTGTCCGTTGACGCGAAGGAACACACGCTTGGCCTGGAAGGATTTTTTACGAGCAAGACATTCAACCTCGGCGATAACTGCGCCTACACTTTTGTGGACAAAGGCGCGGGCGCGATCGGCGATTTGCATCCGGGCCAGCGGGTCGAGGTCGTTTATCAAGAGGCGCACGACGTGCTCGTGGCCGACCGCGTCACGCAGGAACCGATGTGTTACGAGGGCACGGTGAAGGCCTGTGAACCGGTCCAACGCACAATAACATTGCACGGGCGCGGCAGGGACAAAACGTTCCCAATCGCGGGCGACTGCAAGGTGGTGCTCCGCGGTGACAAGTCGGGCTCGCTGGCGGACATTCAACCCGGCAATTACGTCACGGTGACTTATGAAACACCGGACGACAAGCCGACCGCGCGGAAAATTACCCAGACCAGCGAGACGTACACCGGCTCGCTGACGGCGATTGATCTCGATACGAAAACGGTCAAGGCCAAGTCGCTGTACGACACGAAGAAATTCAACCTGGGCGACAATTGCGCCATTGTGATCAACGGCAGAATCAACGGACGACTGGCCGACCTGAAGCCGAATGACAAACTGGTTTTCAGCTATGACGAAATCAACGGGGTCAATGTGGCGAACCGGATTGCGCTGGTGGGAACACCGCAGGCAACGGAAACACCGCAGGGCAGCCAATGACGCCGTAATTGCGTTGCCGGGCAACGGCCGGTTTGAGCGCGTTCCAGCCGGGGTGCGCTCATTTTTTACGGTAATCGGGCGCAGCCTGCCGCCGGGCCGGAGGCCGGCGCTTCGGGGGATGACAAAAAACCTGTGCCTTCCAGTCGCCTGTGCTAAAACATTCCGCGTTTTATGGGAATCACCTTCCTTCCCGGGCGGCTTCGCAAATTTGAAATCCCCGGCCGTGTCACGTTCGCCAACGGCAGCGGCGGCCTGCCCAAAATCAACATCACAACCGGCCGAAGCACCGCGGGAATTTATCTGCACGGCGCGCACATCGCCGGTTTCCAGAAAAATGGCGAACCGCCGCTGCTGTTCATGAGCCGTCTCAGCCATTTTGCCGCGGGCAAGGCGATCTGCGGCGGCGTGCCGGTTTGTTTTCCGTGGTTCGGCCGGCGCGAAGGTGACGTGATACACGGATTTGCGCGGATCACGGAATGGGACTTGATTGAAACCGCCGCCACGCCCGACGGCGGTGTAACGATCCGCTTCCGGCTGCCGTCAACGACCGCCAATGCCGCCTGGCCGGCGTATCGCGCGGAATTTGTTGTCGCCGTCACCGACCAACTGGCGATGGAACTGATTGCCACCAATGAATCGGCAGACCGGAATTTTGACTTCGAGAGTTGCCTGCACACCTATTTCGCCGTCGGCGACATCCGCGAGGTTGCCATCGCCGGCCTGAAAGGCGCACTGTTTGATGACTTCGCTGCCGGTGCCGGCGGCACACGCAAGGTGGAAAACGATTCTGTGCTGCGCATTACGAAGGAGACAAACCGCGTCTACCCCGACGCGACCGGCACGGTGGAAATCCACGACAAAAAATTTCGGCGGACAATCCGCGTGGGGAAATTCAATTCCCATTCCACCGTTGTCTGGAATCCGTGGACGACCCCAAAATTGCCGGACGGCTTCGACCCGGCGGAACACCGGCAAATGGTCTGTGTCGAATCCGGCAATGTGGGGCAAAACAAAATTTCGCTTCCGCCCGGAAAATCCACGGGTTTGAAGGTGGTTTTAAGCAGCCGGCCGCTTTGACAAAATGATTTCGGTCGTTGAACCCCAGTCCGCTGGAGCAGGCATTGACCTGGTAAGGCAGGTCGAGGCGATCTTTTCGCCGACGGGACTGCTGTCGCGCGCGAAGAATTTCGAGTATCGCCCCCAGCAGCAGGAGATGGCCGTGGCCGTGGCGCGCGCGCTGCAAAACCGCGAACACCTCGCGGTCGAGGCCGGCACGGGCGTCGGCAAATCGCTGGCCTATCTGATTCCGGCGATTTTGTTCGCGGTGGCGCAGAAAAAGAAGGCCATCGTCTCGACGCACACCATCAATTTGCAGGAGCAACTCACAGAAAAGGATTTGCCGATGCTCGCGGTCGTGCTGGCTTCGTTGCCTGAACCACTGAAATTTAATTTCACGATGCTCAAGGGCCGCGCGAATTATCTCTGCACGCGCCGGCTCCAAAAGGCGATGCAGCAGTCCGGCAATTTGTTCACGTCGTCCGAGGCCGAGGAACTCCAGCGCATTTACGAATGGTCGAAGGAAACCAAGAACGGCAGCCTGTCGGATTTCGACATCGAGCCGGACCTGAAAGTGTGGGCGCAGGTCTGTTCCGAGCGCGGTTTGTGCTCGCCCAAGGTTTGCGGCTTTCCATCCGATTTTGCCAAGGACCACGGCGTTTGTTTCTTCCAGCGGGCGCGCAACCGGATTCTGTCATCGGACGTGCTGGTGTTGAACCATACGCTGTTTTTCACGCTGCTCGGCGGCGTGGACGAGGACATCGAGGGCGGCATTTTATTCAAAAACGACTTTGTGATTTTCGACGAGGCGCACCAGATGGAACGTGTGGCGTCGCGGCACATCGGCCTGAGCGTGTCGAGCGGGCAGGTGCGTTACGCGCTGAACCGGCTCTGGAATCCGCGCACGGAAAAGGGCCTGCTCGCCACGTTGCACAAGGGCGCCGCGGTGAAACTCGTGGCTGATATTTTGAGCGAAGCCGACAAGTTTTTCGAAAACGTCGAGGCCGCGTGCGAGGAAGTTCAGAAATCCGCCGGCAAAAACAGATTCGGTGGCGGTGAAACCAGCGAACGCCGCCGCGCATGGACGGAACTTCGCATCCGCCGCGCGGAACTGGTGAAGGACAACCTCACGCTGCCGATTCAGCGTTTGCGTGAAGCCGTGGGCGACTTGATTAAATTGAGCGCGGACAAGGACATCGGGCAGGAACTCGTCGAGTGCAACCGCCGGCTGGCCGAACTTCGCGACGAGGTGAAGGCGTTCCTCGAGCAGAGCGCCGCCGACCATGTTTACTGGGTCGAACGCAGCGGCAAGGCGCACAAAAATCTCGCGTTGAACGCCGCGCCGATTGACGTGGCGGATTTTTTGCGCCGGCGTTTGTTCGAGAGCGACACCAGCATCATCATGACCAGCGCGACACTGGCGACCAAAGTAGGGCAGGCGTCCCGCCTGCTCGGCGAGGGCGCCAGCGCGAGAGGAAAAGAAAAACAAGGATCTTCTGCGCCGACTGCGTCGGCGCGGGCAGGCGGGACGCCCGCCCTACTTTTCACGCCGTTCGACCCCGATGCCCCCGTGGCTATTTATTCGCGCCATCTACCGCATTGGCGGCAGGCAGGAGCGACTTATTTTGTCACGTTCCGGCTCGCGGATTCGATTCCGCAGGACAAGTTGCGGCAATGGTTGCGCGAGCAGGAGGATTGGTTGAAGAAAAACCCCGAGCCGCTCACTGTCGAGCTGAAAGCGGAGTTTCACGAAAAGTTTACGGAGCGATTTCATCATTGGCTGGACAGCGGGATGGGTGAATGCTGGCTGCGTCGGCCTGAGCTTTCGACAATTGTCGAGGAGGCGTTGCGATTCTTTGACGGGCAGCAATACCTTCTTGGACATTACGTCATCATGCCGAACCACGTTCATACAGTTGTGCAGTTAGCGCAGGGAAACCCGCTCAAGGAAGTTTTGCACTCTTGGAAGTCGTTCACAGCCCACAAACTGAATGAGGCCATTGGGCGAAAAGGACAGCTTTGGCAGGACGAATCCTTTGATTGCATTGTTCGAAATGCAGCGCAACTGGACAAGATAGCATTCTATATTCAGGAAAATCCGCAGAGAGCCGGATTGAAGCCGGGTGAATTCAGACTTGGAGCGGGCCGTAACGTAGGGCAGGCGTCCCGCCTGCCCGGCGAGGGCGATAGCCCGAGCAAGCAAGAAACACAAAAGGCACTTCCACCGATTTCGTCGGCGGGGGCAGGCGGGACACCTGCCCTACTTTACTTCACCAGGCGCGTCGGTGCGGAATCCGCCGCTCAATTGCAGGTCGGCACGCCGTTCGATTACGAGCGGCAGATGAAATTGTTCGTCGCCAGCAAAATGCCCGACCCGCGCGAGGCCGGTTACGCCGATGCGCTCGAACATTGGATTGCCCATTTCGTGAAGCAGACGCACGGAAAGGCGTTTGTGTTGTTCACGAATTACAAACTCATGCAGGAACTCGGCGAGCGGATGGAGCCGTTTTTCAACAAGCTTGGGGTCGCGTGTTTTGTGCAGGGCAAGGGCACGCCGCGCTCGACGATGCTCGAAAAATTCAAGGAGGACGTGGACTCGGTGCTGTTCGGCACGGACAGCTTCTGGCAGGGCGTGGACGTCCCGGGCGAAGCCCTGAGCAACGTCATCATCACCCGGCTGCCGTTCGCCGTGCCGGACCATCCGCTCATCGAGGCGCGCATCGAGGCCATTGAGGCGCGCGGCGGGAATTCCTTCAGCGAATTTTCATTGCCGGAGGCGATTTTAAAATTCCGCCAGGGCGTGGGCCGGCTGATCCGGACCAAAACCGACACCGGCATCATCGTGGTGCTGGACAATCGCGTATTGACGAAGCAATACGGCCAGGCCTTCCTCGACGCGCTGCCGAAATGTCCGGTGGAAATTGTTTGAACTTTCAGAACGTCCGCAGATTGCGCCGATTTTCGCAGACGAAGAAATTCAAATAAAATCTGCGTTCGTCTGTGTAATCTGCGGATAACTTTGGCGGGGAATTTTGGCTTTTGGGGTTTCGGGACGGGAAAAGGGAGCTTGCTGGGTGGTTTGGCTCCCAGCGCCGTCGGCGCGGCATGAACTAAACGCCACCTGTTTTTTTACGCGTGAGCTTTTTGGACGTCAAAACGATTCCCTTCTGTTTGATATTGATCTCTGGAGAGAGCCAAACCAAGGCTCCACCGGGAAAGCCTTTGAGTCCAGTCACCTTCGCGAGCCTTCCATCGCCATCCGCTATGAAACTGTCACACAGCGCCTGTGACATCAGATATTGGATTACGATTCCTTCCGGCCTTGCATAATCTAGCAATCGGCTTGTGAGGTTAACCACAGAACCGGCGTAGTCAACCCCATGGGCAAAATCGAGGCGCCACGCATGACCGCGAGCGACTGCAAATCCTATGTCAAGTCTGGAAACAAGCTCCGAGTATGAATCTGTTTCCACATCTGTGAGATCGCGAAAACAGTGATAAAACCTACTCCTGATCCACTGAACTGCGTCTATGACCTCTCTTGCAATCTGCCCATCCACAAGTTGCGGCAGCCCCGGTGGAATTTCCCAAACAATCATCATACCGTCACCAAGGTTCTTGAACATCGTGGGACAAAGGTGTTCCTTAACTACGAACAGATCTGGATTCTTCACGGTGCCGTCTCTTTCCTGCCGGTCCCATTGGGTTCGCCATCCCACCATTCCCTCTACAAAAATTTCGAAATATCGCTGGAGGAAATTCTGAATTTTTCTGTCGTGGGAATCCTCCTGAAGGCGCTTGCAGTATTCTGTAAAGCCGCGAATATCCGCAAAGCACACGATTATCTCGGAGTCTCGGATATGCGGTCGAACTGAGGCCGAAAGAAACCCGCCTAGATTCATTACTTTGGGAAGTAGGTCGAGACGTTCTTCGACCTCTTCTTTTAGCGAGCGCCGGTGCTGTCCTGTTTGCCCTTTTTGTGAACGATTACGATTCGATCTCGTTTTCTTTTTCATGTTCGACTCCGCGCAAACACCCCAACATTAGTTGCTGGAGAATTCCGACAATTATTTAACTCAACCATATGGGTATGACGACGTAGAGGAACGGGCCATTGATCTTGAGCACGCCCGGACTCAATTCGCCTATCAGTTTTTCGTCGGAAACAGTTACGCCCGCAAAGATGCTGTGTCGAGGAGAAAGTGGAAAAGTGACACAGGCCTCCGGCCGGTGGAGTAATTACTTTTCACAGGCTGGAAGCCTGTGCCACTCTGAAGCCATGACGCGCACGGAAAAACTCCTGGCTGAACTCATCGCGCTGCCCAGCGTGAATCCCGCCTTCGCCCCGCAAAGCGTGGCTTCGGCGCGACAGGCCCGCCATTATGGTGAAAAGAATGTGGCGGATTTTCTGGCATCGGTTGCGGCACGCGCCGGGCTCGAAGTCGAATTCCAGAAGGTTTTGCCCGGCCGTTCCAATGTCATTGCCTGCCTCTTGCCGCGAAACAAAATCCGCCAAACCATCCTGCTCGCGCCGCATCTTGACACCGTCAATACCGACGATTCGCAATTTATTCCGCGCCGGAAGAACGGGCGGCTGTACGGGCGCGGCGCGTGCGACACCAAAGGTTCCGTGGCCGCGATGCTCACCGCGCTTTGCGAGCTGGCGAATGCAAAATCACGTCCGCTGGAGACCGAGATCGTTTTTGCTGGTTTGGTGGACGAGGAAAATGCGCAAGCCGGTTCGCGCGCGCTGGTTCGGTGTCCCGCCTTCAGGCGGTTCGGGCAACCAGCCGCCGCAACCAGCCGCCTGAAGGCGGGACACCAAACGGTCCTCGCCATCGTTGGCGAGCCGACGCGATTGCAGGTTGTCACCGCGCACAAAGGCAGCTTGTGGTTGCAGCTCGAAACGCGCGGCAAAGCGGCGCACGGCGCGACGCCGCAGCTCGGCCAAAACGCCGTCCATGAAATGGCGCGCATCGTGGACGTGCTCGAAACGGATTACGCAGCGCGATTGCGCCGCCGCCGTCATCCGCTGCTGGGCACGGCGACGGTGAATGTGGGCATGATTTGCGGCGGCGCCCAACCGAACATTGTGCCCGACCGTTGCGTCATCACCATTGACCGGCGGACGTTGCCGGGCGAAACAGAAACGAGCGTGCGCCGCGAAATTACCGCCTTGCTGCGTGTGAAAAAATTATCGGCCAAAATTTCCAGCACGAAGCTCGCGCCATGCCTGCCGCTGGAAACAAGCCCGAAGCTGCCGTTGGTCCGGCATTTTTTACGGAGCGTCGGTCAGACGCGTCCCGTGGGCGTTGATTTTTTCTGCGACGCGGCGGTGTTGTCCCGGAGCGGCATTCCGAGCGTGGTGTTCGGCCCCGGTGACATTGCGCAGGCGCACACGGCGGACGAATGGATTTCGCTGGATTCGCTGGAACGCGGCAAGGATTTGATTTTGCGCTTTTTACATTCGCTTCCGTGATTTTTTGTGGGAGAGACGGCGTGCCGCCGTCCCATTTGTTGATTTAGTTTGGGGCTGCCCCCGGGCGCAACCGGATTGGAGCGCGGCTGTGTCGAAGACCAGCCGCAGCAGCTTCGCAAAACCAGCCTGCTGGAATACGCCTGATGCTACAAAGCTTTTTCACGTGCTGCGGCTGGTGCTTTGCACACAGCCGCGCTCCGGGGGCAGTGCGCGAATGCGACACGGCGTCCCTCCTAAATTTGAATTCGCTTTCCCGAAACGTTCCGGTTTCGTATTTTCCGGCACTCATGGCGGCAGAAAAAATTGAAACAGCTTCGGTGGCCCCGGCTTCGCAGCACGGACATTTTTTCCGGCAAAGCGGCTGGCTGATGATCGCCAACGTCGGAGGCGGCGGACTGATGTGGGCGGTCCATCTGCTTGCCAAAAAAATTCCGGTGGCGGAATACGGCGTATTTGGCGTGTTGCTGGCGGTGGTCATGTGCGTGCCGAACATGCCGTTGCAGATGGTATTCGCCCATCAGACGGCCAAGGCGCTGGCCACGAACCGGGAACGCGAACTGGCAGGCATGATCCGGCTGGCCTGGCTGGGGACATTTGGACTGTGGCTGGTCGTGGCGTGCGGCGCAGGGATCTGGCAAACGGACATTTTGCAGCGCTGGCAAATTACGAATCCTGCCGGGTTGTGGATTACGGTGCCGGTCATTTTGCTTTCGCTCTGGCTGCCCCTGTTCTGGGGCGTGATGCAGGGGCAGCAGAATTTTCTCTGGATAGGCTGGTCGAACATTTTCAACAGCGTGGGGCGATTGGGCCTGGCGGCGTTTATCGTATTCCTGCTGGGCGGTTACGCGGCGGGAATGATGACGGGTGTTTGCCTGGGACTGGCCGTCGCGGTCGGCATTGGCATCTGGCAAACGCGGTCGTTGTGGCAACTGCCGTCGCAACCGTTCGACTGGTGGAGTTTGCTGGCGCAAATCATTCCACTGATGCTGGGATTCGGCGCGGTTCAATTTTTTCTCACGGCGGACACCATATTCGTAAAGCGATATTTCCCCGGCGACATAACGGGATTTTACGTCAGCGCGGGAACCTTGTCGCGCGCGCTCCTGTGGCTGGTGCTGCCGCTGGCGACGGTGATGTTTCCGAAAATTGTTCACAGCGCGGCGAAATCGGAAGAAAGCAACCTGCTGGGAATGGTGCTGCTCGGCACGGCGATTCTGGCGGCTGGCGGAGCGGGCGGGTTGTGTATTCTGGGGCCTTGGATCATCAAGCAGTTTTACAACGTTACCTTTGTGCAGGTCGCTTCATCCGCATTGCCGTGGTATGCGTGGGCGATGGTGCCGCTGGCGCTGGCGAACGTGCTCATCAATAATCTGCTCGCGCGGGCGAATTTTCGTGTTGTGCCGGCACTGGCGGTGCTGGCGGCGGCCTACGGCGTGGCGCTGGCAGTGGTTGGCCGGCACGCGGGAAATCTGACCGACCCGCAAGCTGGGTTGCGGATGATGCTTCAGACGCTCGGCGTGTTCAACCTGCTTTTGTTCGGTGTGTGCGCGTGGTTTACGTGGGGAGCCAAATCCAAAGCGAGGATGGAAAATTGAGGATGGAAAATGGCGGATGGTTTCCCCCGAATGGAGCTTTTCCATCCTCCATCCGCTATCCTCGCTTTTCCGAATCCAGCCCCGGCAACGGTCGCGGCGCGCGAAGTTTATTGTAAACCCAGCCTTCCAGCGGACGCAACGGGCGAAGTAATCGGTAAACCCGCGGCCAGTAAATCAGCCGGATGCGCACGACGGAGAGGAACATGGTCAGCGATGAGCGGAATAAATGAACTTTTGAGCCGGCTTTGTCGGTCCATTCGGTCGGCACCTCGCGGATGCGAAAGCCCGCGCGCTTGAGCGAGACCAGCAGGTTGATGTCGAAGGCCATGTCGGCGATGCGCAAATTCGAATGAATTTTTTCCACCGCCTCGCGTTTCATCACCTTCGCGCCGCATTGCGTGTCGTGGATGTTCAACCGGAAGAACAGTTGCACGATGGTGTGAAACACCCGGCTGGCGAATCGCCGGTCGCCGGTTTGCGATTGATGAATGACCGAATCCGGCAGCCAGCGCGAGCCGACGACGCAGTCCGCGTCGCCAATGTGCCGGATCAAATCCAGGAACGCCCGCGGCGGCGTCGCGCCGTCGGCATCCACGTAACCGATCAAATCGCCGAAGGAGGCGAGCTTGAGGCCTTCGATGAGCGCGCCGCCCTTGCCAATCGGCTCCTTGAATTCCAACACCCGAAGAACCGCCGGGAATTCCGCCGCGACCCGCCGAACCACCCCGATCGTGTTGTCGGTGCAGCCGTTGAGCACGACGACGAGCTGGAATTTGCCGGAATAATTTTTCCCGAAAAATTGCGCGTAGTCGCGCAGCACCGGTTCGATGCGGCGCTCCTCGTTGTAAGCCGGAATGAGGAGCAACAGACTGGGATCAGGCACGGCAATCAAGTAACAGAAAACCGGCGAAATGCAATCACGGGCAAACTTTGGCTTGCGGCGAAAATCACAACCCGTTATGCAAACCGGATGGATTCGCGCGAGGCGCTCATAGCCATCAACCTCATCGAGCATGTCGGCCCGGTGCGCGCGCGGCTGCTGCTGGAACATTTCGGCGACGCGCCCAAAATTCTTCAGGCGTCCCAGGGCGAACTGCGTCGCGTCCGCAACATCGGCGACGAAACCGCGGCGGCGATTGCCGGTTGGGAGAAAACGGTTGACCTCACCGGCGAATTGAAGCGCATCCAGGAATTCGGCTGTCATGTTTTGATTCAAAGCGACGAGGATTATCCCGAATCGCTCCGGCAAATCTACGACCCGCCGCTGGTGCTTTACATCAAGGGCGCGCTGACCGCGAAGGACAAAAACGCGGTGGCGATGGTCGGCTCGCGCATGACAACGCATTATGGCATCGAGACCGCGCGCAAGCTGGCCTATCAACTGGCCTATGTCGGCGTGACGGTCGTGAGCGGCGGCGCGCGCGGGATTGACACGGCGGCGCACCAGGGCGCGCTGGCGGCGAAAGGCCGGACGGTTTGCGTGCTCGGCACGGGCATCAACACCATTGTTCCAGTCCCACAAACTTTTGGCAACAACTGAGATTTCCCTTTGTTTTCAACGTTTTGGGGATTACAGAGGGAACACACCCCCCACAGACGACAACGAACGCCCAAACGCAAGGGCAGACCCATTCCCACCCGATTCCCTGACCGTTCGGCGGTCAACATCGTCAAACGGTTTTGGTGTTCCCGACACTCAATCGGCTCCCCCTCGTTTCTGAACGGACACGCTGAATTTATCGGTTTGGGGACGGCGATAGCGTGCCAAATCACAATGACGGTTTGAACCATTATTCAGAATCCCGAAAACGAAGCAGGCAGACCTGAATCGGCCTGCCTGCTTGTGGGCATTGGGATTTGGGGGACTAAAATTTACGGTTTGGTTTCGTCAATGATGGGCAATGGAAATCGGCACGTCAATGGGTGGACGGCTTTCCCAATAGGCTTTGTCATCGTAATAGAGGGATTCCAACTTGCCACTGTCGGCGTTGACTTCCGCTTCCAGCCGCGATTGCAATTCGTCTTGAACCGAATAATACCATTCAAACCGCAAACGAGGAATGTGTTCCCTGTCCACTGCGGCGGTATAAACGCTTGGTGTGAAATCCATGTGAACATGGTTCGTTGGGTAACTCAATTTTTCCATCGCCCGGTGTATTACTTCAATTGCTTGATTCGTCGTCAAAGTCCATTTGCCTTCAAACTCCTTGATATGGATTGGCCGGTTTTCGCTGTCGAAAAGATTGTTCGGTGCGTAATAGCCATTGACCATCGTGTGGCGATAAACGAATCGCCAACCGTTGGTGAGTTCGATTTCACAATGCGGCCAGCCCTCATTATTGTAAACGGTGACTTTGGTGACGTTGTTTGTTGTCAACGGTCGCGGGATAGGCAAAGAAAGTTTTTCTCCATATTCATCAATTGCTTTGAACATGATCGGAATCAATTTCCATGCGTAGGCAGGATTTACTGGTGGCGGAATGTGGGAATCGAACATTCCACGTCCTGTTGGCGGAATGACGTTTATTTTAGGTGGCGGGCGTCGAAGGCTTTTAAGAGATGCAAAATGCCATTTTTCAACTTCTTTAGTTTCCGCGTTTATCTCCATGTCCACGGCGGGAGATGTTACGAGACCAGTCTTTTCGGTTTCTGGATTGTCTTCACCTACAATTTGCCCACTCCCACGTGGATCAAGCCACTGGATATGATAATGTGGGCTGGCGTTTGCGTCATTTTTTTGCTCTATCGCTATGCGTGGTTCTTGCTCGGCAAAAACATCTTCCAATGGAATGCCAAGTTTTTTAAGCGTGATGCGAGCTATTTGAACTGCTTCGTCCTTTTCTATTTTTCTATCCTTGTAGTTTTGCTCTGAAGTTTTGTCGAAAGCCTGTGAATGATAGGACACCGAATCAGGATTGATGTAACGATTTACAAAGCCAGACTGAAAGTCGAACACACAACCATTTTTAAGCAATATGGAGGCTTTCGCCTCTTTGAACGGAAGAACATGCAAGCCTGCGACATCTGTTTGCGTAATAGGTTGCGGCACTGGCAAATCAACTTTTTTTGCCACATCTGAAAAATACGGTAGCACTGCTACGAGCACGGCGTTGGAGTATTGTGCCGTAACTTGGACAAAATCGCCGACTGAACCTAAATCAAGAATCATGGCCAGTCACCGCCATTGTTCCATTGTAGAAATTCCAACTGTGTATAGCCATAAACTTTGTTGTGAGAATTAAATTGTGAAGGTGACACCCAACCTGAAAAATCATTACCATCAAAAAGAGAGTCTGCCAAATCTTGTTGAAAAGTGCCAGCCCAATCCGACATCCAATACGACCTGAAATTCCAAAAATTAGGAACAGTGCCCCAGTCCTTGCTGCCACCGATTTCGACATCCCAACCGACAAACGCGGAAGGTCGTGAATGGTTTTTGTTGGCAGAACTTGTATAGTAACTCTCCGGCTCGGCTTGTTTGGGAACACCCCATGCAGCCGGCCAACCCCCGCTCGCAGTATTGCAGCCATCCAGAAAAACAAACCGATATAGAATCGCGCCCGAATTTTTGTTGAATGTGATGTTATCATGGACTATCTGCGTCGTCATAAATGCTTTTGATCCCGGCAAATTTTTCGAGCCAATGATGTTGTTGCTGCTGTCCAAAAGGCTGATGTCGCCTCCAATCAAATTGGCGGCACCATGCCCGAAATAGTAAAAATTGCGAATTTGTCCTTCGCTGCTTCCAAGATAATTGTATGTCAGTTGTTCCCAACTGTCATTACGGTTAGTTTGGGAATAACTTCTGCCGAATTCGATTGGGTAATCATAGGCAGTATAACTCCATTCTTCTGGGCCACCCTCCATTGTTTGAATTCCATTCAAATAATATGAATCGGCTCCGGCATAATTCGTCGTTCCGTCATCGTAAAAATTGTCCATGTAAGCGAAAAGCCAAGCACCGCTGCTCGGATATGGCGCTGCCACTGGCGGCATCCAACTCCCGGCACTGCTACTCCCGGCGTTTGGTTCGTTGTCGGCGTTTTGCACCAAGTTTCCTGTGATGGTGATGTATGGATAAAAATCGGGGTCGGAATCGGGATTGTTTCGCGAATTGCCCCAATAGTCCGTCAGATTCCAAGCCCATGCGATGTTACCATCGTCCGAATGGCCGGTCTGGTAATTCACGAAGTTGTCATTGATGTCGTAAATATCAATTTCCCAATCCACGTTGGCAACGGTTTGCGCTCGAAATGTGTAGTTCGTGTTATTCCAGATTAAATCATCCCAGTTGGTGAACATGATTAAATTTCCAATGGTGATGGCTACTGGCGCATTGGAAAAAACCATGTAAGGCGTCTGGTCATTCAGCGTGTCAGACTCTCGGACGGTCGTGAGTAATTGAATCGTGTTCGTTCCATTCGGGAAACGGTCAAAGTAAATACCAACGCCCCAATTCGTGGCGCCATTGATGACATAAGGCATGAATACCGCGTCATCCGTAGGCTGGCCGTTGATTAAAACTGTTGTGCTATCCACGTAATCCACCGGAGCATCGGGTGCAGCATAATCCACTGGAATGAAAGTTGGGCCGTCAAAGGTGTAACCCGAAAAATTGGCAAGCCAGTTTGGAATGTGGAAAACGCGATAGAAACCTGTCTGCGGTGGGTCACCAGAGCCGCTATCCAACGGTTGAGCGTCATCCAGTGTCAACGAAGCACTCTGTTGCAATAACGGCACGGTGTAACCTACCCCACTCACTGATTCCCCGCTCACCGGGTCAAATATGTTGAAATTGGAGAAGTCGAAACCCGGCGGATAAATCGCCACTGGTGCACCGCCTCCTGAACCATCAACCGGCACCGCCAGCGGTTCGGAATTCATGGCCGTCATAGAACTGCTGGCAAAACTTGGCCTTGGAGGCGAACCACTACCAACGCTGTAGCTGCCACCACTGCCACCTTGCTGCGGGACGACACCAAAAATCGTGAACGTCGTTTGGTTGGTGCTGTTTGCTGGATATGCGTTCGTCAACGCCGACCAAGAATCGGATGGGTCGAGCGTTTGACGGTATTGGATGAGATAACTTTCGTAGCCGTAGCTTGGCCACGAAAGAACGATGTTCGTTCCTGAAACGGCAATGGCGGAATTGGTAATTGCCTGAGCCGTGAAGCCGGAAGCGAGTAAAGCCAGAATGAACAACTGTTTAGTTATAGTTTTCATCAGTTTCCCTATCGTTGGTAGTTTGTTTTTTACCCTTGCTGAATTTCCCCTGTGCTGAGAAGTTCAGCACTACTGGCGGGATGATGACAGAAATCCAAAAGAGCGCAAGAAAATTATTGTGACAAATCAGCGTCCTTCACATCTGAAAGGTAGTTTCGTCATTGCTTTCTCTTGCTGCGTTTCCTTCGGGATGTGGATTTCCCTTTTTGTGAAATGGCAGGTTTGTTGACGCGAGACCGAAGCGAAGGAACGGGAGCAAGCAGTTCGTGAATTCCAAGCCCAAACCCCTTGGCAATCTTTTCGAGCGTGAGCAAACCGGGATTGGTCTTTATTCCAAGTTCGTAAAGCTGATACAGTTTATATCCAATACCACAAGATTCTGCGGCCTTTTCCTGTGTCCACCGGCAGGCAAGCCGCAATTCTCGTAGTCGTTTCCTGAAACTGACTGATGCGGATTCTTCCACGCATAAGAGGATGAAGCGGAATGATTGACACCAACACTCGCTAAAGGTAGTTGTCTGGCACATTCGATGCTTGCTAGAACGACGGAAGACGAGTTGGCTCCCGGAAAACTGACGGAGAACCGGAAAATCACAAAACAATGGCCGACAAAGACAAAAAACCGAGTCTGGGGGAAACGGTGGCCCTTTTAGCAATCGCGGCAGTTCTGACCGCCGCGTTGTATGCGATTGCAACCGGGCTTTGGAAATGTGCGACGGCAACTCAAAAACGGGCTAGGGTATGCGTGCCCATTTTGTTGTGGCCGCTGGTTTTCGTGCCGGTGCAGATTGTTGGCATCATATTGATGTCAATGACCGGCTTGGCGAATTTTTCAGAACTAAATCCGGCAACCCCTGACCAAGAATTTGTCAACGGTGTTGTCACATGGTCGGATGTGGTTATCGCTTTCGTTATTTCACTGCTCATCACCCGCAGGGTGGTGCGGAAATTGTTTCCGGCAGCGCCTGAATCTCCAAACCAAACTCAAAGCTATGACGTGTCGAAGATGAAAAAGATACGGCCATTGATAACGGGTTTGACACCGGAAGAACGACAACGAATGTATCGTGAAGATTTTGGGAAACCACCGTTTTATCTGGATACGCGAAAATGGCTGGACGCCAATTTTGAGGGGAACATTTACGTTGGCCCCGATTTAAGCAAATATGGATTCCAAATAGAATACCAAAAAATAAAGCCTTGGGAAAAAATTAAATATCCCTATTTGTTTGTGTCCGATTTGGAAGGCCACATGCGAAGCTGGAATTATGCCATGGCAAGAAAACTTGGCTTGGCGGAATCTCTTGAATCTCTTGGTTTGGTGAAATCCAAAAAGAAATCGAAGCCTATCCCCGATGATTGGGCAATTTAAGATTTTCGGTGTGGTGGTGGTTTGTGCGGGTCGTTTGATGGTGTGTTTTGATTTGATGGCCGACGACGCCAGGCGTCGTCGGGGGAGGTTAAGTGTTTTGGATCTTCAAAATGTTGCGAACGGTTGCCGGATACCAATTTTTCCCATTGCGTGTCGAAACTCCACGACGGCTCAAACAATTACAAATTTCTTGGAGGCTCTTAACGCCAGTGGATTTAATTTCCTGAATAATCGGAAACACCTTGGCGGCGAATTCCATCTTAGCCACCTTGTTTGCTGAAATCATCGCGGCCACGGCCGCTTGTGGATTTGGGTTGCCCAACTTTTTGCCGGAGGCCCGAACGGCGGCCAACCCCAAACGGGTGCGTTCTGAAATCAATTCGCGTTCTCTTTGTGCGACCAGAGCCAAAATTCCAACGGTGAATTTGTCGGCGTTCGGGCAATCGCAACAAACGAAATCCGCGCCGCTGTTTTGAAGACGGAGCAAGAATTCGGCGTTTCGCGCCAATCGGTCAAGTTTTGCGATGACCAACGTGGCCTTGTTGCGTTTACAGTAATCCAGCGCCGCGGCCAATTTAGGTCTTTCGTCATCCGTCCATTTGCCGGATTCGACCTCTGAAAACTCCATTTCCAAATTTCCGTTTTGGGATTCAACGAACCGGCGAACGATTTCCCGTTGAGCGGTCATCCCGTTGCCATCAATCCCCTGCATTTTGGTTGAGACGCGAAAATATCCAATGAATCGTTGTTGCTTTTTAATCATGGACAACTGGTAAACGGCCCGCTCCGCGCCCGGCAAAGCATTTCTTAAAAAAACTAAACGGAGGTAAAGAATCCGCTCCAAGCCTCGAAAAAACAAAATTCCCGCTGATGTTGGTATGATTCTTTCTCCTGACCGCTGCTATTTTTTAGCCACCAGCATTCTTAATTTCTCAAAACAATTCACAGGACGGCCGCACGGCGTTCGCCAGACGGTCAGGATGATGGATTTGGACGCGGGAACGGTGGAATGTCCTCAGTCTGAACCAAACTGCCAGAACGCAAACTGGCGCTATCCATCTACTTTTTCCGATTCCGTTTGTGAAAGCGTTTGGGAATTGACGGGCTGAAAAATATGTTCCCCTTTTGGACTTCCCGAATCGCGTGGCACACATTGTCAGCAGAGGTTTGTTTGAGCAGATAGCCCATCGCACCGGAGTTGACCGCCTCCACAATATACGCTTCATCACTATGCGCCGAAAGTATGAGCACTTTGGTAGTGGGAAAGGCTTTGAGAATCTGGCAAGTGGCTTGCAACCCATTGAGCAGAGGCATTGCAATGTCCATCAGAACCAATGCGGGACGAAGTTTTTTGACCATGGCGACGGCCTCATGGCCGTTTTTCGCTTCGCCGACCACTTCAATATCGGCTTCGAGTTCCAAAATCTTTCTGAATTCTTTGCGCACAACCCGATTGTCGTCAGCCAGCAAGACAGTGATTTGTTTCATGGATGTTGTTTAGCAACCAACATTTTTTTATTGATTAACGTAAATTTGCGTCGGTTGCCTCATTCCGTCTATGGGGTGTTCACCCCATTGCAATCGGCATAAGCGATACATGAATACATGCGCTTTTCCTTGGGAATTTCCTGACCATCCATCAAATGCAGAGATGCAGGGGGCCAGCCCTCGTTTTTAGCCCCACGATCAGAAGGGCATCGCCCCTATGACGGGTGGGGGAGGGGCTGGCTGGGTAATGGTCAAACTTGCTCGTCTCTGTTCCGCTGGATGACCTCACGTGCTCTCTCTTTCAACTCCGCCCTTTTTCGGTCTTGGTTTTCCAGCCGTCTTTTTGCGATCTTAAAGTCACGTTCGGCTTTTTCAGCCCTTAATTGTTCCATTTCTTCCGGCGGTGGAAATCCGAGCCACGCTCTGCCGCCCGATTTCCGAATTGTATCCACAATCAATTGAGCCAATGGGTCAACGGAGCCGCTGGCGGTTTGGGTTTCTGTAATCTGATTCATTTTCCTAAACCTTTCGTTTTTGGTGACGGGTCATTCCGCACCGAATATAAATATCTGTCAGTGCCGACAAGGTGCGGGATTTCAACACCAACCCCCCGGCCTTCGGGTCGCCCCTTTGCGTTTATTCGCCAAAACTTTTCATGTGGCAAAGTCCTGTAATTTTATTTTGCGTTTTGGGCAAATTGTTTCGCCGAATGATTTTTTATACCGTATTTATTCTTACAATGTGATGATGGTGTTTAGCGCATTTGGATTTAAGAGTGTCTGCTTCTGTCAGCGTTAAACGGGTCATCACAGCCTTTCGGAATGGAAACGGACACTCTTTTCTTTTCGCAAGTGATGAATTGGACACCGTGGCAGGTTACACAAGGACTCATTCAGAAAAATCCGGCAACCGCTGTAAGAATTGAAGCGTGGAATAACCGCCACGACACAGATGCGGTAGAAAACAAAGGATTGGCTTGATGCTGCCAGTTCTGCCAAAGCAGACGAACAAAAATATACGGCTTAAAAACCGTTTGACACCTTATACCAAAGTGGTTCACCGCGAGGTGAATGACAGCATTGCCGATGGTGAAAACAAACATGGAGCCGAAAGGCTTAAACATTCCAAGATGCACCGGAAGTTTTAAGGACATCTTTCTTCCGCTGACTGACCAACGAAATGAGAAGCGTTGGCATGAAGGCAACAGGCAATGGCTCATCCCTTTAATGGGAGTGTAAGCATCACCGAAAAAGTCCCCTGCTGCTCGGGGTGGAAGAGCAGAATGCCAAGTGGAAAACGAATCTTTCGGACACAGTTACCCCGTTTGTCGGGGTGACTGTGTCCACAGAGATTCTGCCAAGGGGAAAATTCCAAAAGAGAGCAAAGGAACTGAGCCGCACCTAAAATTTACACAGTGACGCCAGCCGCACAGGACTGATAAAAAGAGGCCCGTCACTCAAATTGACGGGCCTCTTTGCGGTTCTTATCTCTTACAGAATTGAACGATGCCAATTCCGTTCGGCATTTTTCATTCCTCTGTTTCCATTTTTACCAAGTGATACTGAGCCTCCAAATCGTTATCCGAAAACGTAATGGATGCCAAACCATCATCGGACACATACAGAATCGGGTCTTTGAATTCAGGATTTCCCTTCAACACTTCTTTCAAGAACCGGACCGAAAAAGAAATCGGATCGTTGATGGTATCCATCCCGTCCACGCAGGATACTTGGATGGAGATACTGTCGCTGAGACATTTTTCACGATAATTGAAAACCACATTCAGTTTTCCAGTCCTTTTGGACATGACTATCGTGAACAACAAGTCAGGGTCGTTTTTGAAGGCTCTGTGTGCCTTTATAAAAACCCTTTTGAATGATTCATCCAAGACAATGGCGACATTCCCAGCATGAGAATTTATTGCCGGTGGAATTGAGTCGAATTCATCTAGGGATTGTGTAACATATCGCACAACTCTGCCCGCTGCGGAAAACGTCAAAGCGGCCACTTCGCCTGAAGGATGTTTCTCAATGGACGGTGAGACTTCCTCTGACGAGAATGCACACAATGATTTAAGAAGCGGTTTCGTGTCGCTGATGCCCATATCTCCATTTTCAAGACCTGCCACGTCCTTCAATGTAACAGTAACGAAAATCTCCTTGTTAGGACTCATCGCACTGACCTGAATGTTCTCTCCATATTTTTTCCATACCACCGAGTTGATTAAACCGTTCAGGTGGTATTTTTTGATGAACCGCACAATGGTTGCTGTATTCATAATGATTCAATGTTTAGCCGGTTGTTTGGCCTAGCAGCCCGCCGGCCGCTTCTTGACGGGCTACTAGGCACATGAACTTTTCACTGTTTGGTTACGCGGGTTTCGGTTCGGCCACTTCGACGGATTGACCATTGAACTCCATCACATAGTTGGGAGCAATTTCAGCGAGTGGTGGAACGAGAGGGGCTTCTGTCGCAGTCGTTGTGTTTGCCAAAATGAATGACTTCACAACTTCAGACAACACGATGCCCGTCTTGGTGATAATTTCATCCTCGCGGGTCAAATCTTGGAATTCATGTTTTGCCACCCATGTTTTCAATTCATTGAAAAGGGCCGCACCGTAATTTGCCTCATCACCGGAACACGGCTTGTCATTCTTCACTGCCCACGTTGACAGGTTCCAATTGAGCTTATTTGAGGCGTTAATTGTTTCACGGACATGCAGGATCGCTTTTTGACGAGCTTCATTCCGTTTCGCATCGTATTGAGCCTTGTCCTTCTCCTTCATTTTTTCAGGCGACATTGCCTTATTGGCCGGTTCAGCGACGGTTGGTTCCGTATTGGCCGGTTCTGTGTTGGCTGGTTCCGTGTCGGATTTTTCGTTGATGATGCCAACACGGATGTAAGCCTGACGGAGGCTTTCGGCTTCGGTCAAAAGGGCAACATATTGCCTTTCTTCCACCTTTTTCGCCAATTTCATGTAGTTCTGCGCCGTGCGTTTGCAGATACAAGCCACATTTTCGGCCAGCCATTTCTTCCATGCTCCATGTTTGAGAAGTCCCTTGGCTGCATTCAGAAATCCACCCGCCTTGATGGCAAGTTCCAAAGCCACCTTGCTGTGGTGGGCGGAAAGCTTGTCATTGGACTGAATTTCCGTTTGAAGCTGATTCACCTGCTCAGCGTATTGCTTGAGCTGTTGAATCTCGGCTTCGGTTAGTTTGGTATTACGTTTAGTATTCATTTTTCCTTTTTGTTTTTGGGCATGGACCATGCGTGGGCATAGTTCATGCGCCTGTTGTTTTTGGATGTTTTTCTTTGACCGGGAGCGGTATTTTTTCTCTCAGTCGCTACTGGATTCCCCGTCGCCTGCCGGGCTAATCATAGACGCAGAATATCAAGCTGTCGAGCTTTGTCAACCCCTGAGCCAGATTGCTGTAGGTGAGCAACTTAAATCGGGGGAGTCAGCGCCGCTCCCCAAAAGGCGGTTTTTTTCGCTTGGCGGTTTTTTCGTGCCTTGTGCCTGATGGATAATCATTTAGAGCGAAGGCAAATATTTTATCTAAATATTCAACAATAAAAAACCCCGGCACAAAATGGCCGGGGTGTCTGATTTGATGGAATACGTTACGTTTTCACCGCAAATTTGCCGTCATTCACGACGAAAATTGCCTTTGCGCCGGTGGATTTCTTCTTCAACACGTTTTTGATTTTCCACGGTGTAAAGGCGCCGCCCACCGCCTTGACGATTTCATCTGTGGTCATCGGTTGACCATTATTGGCGGTCAAAATCTCCGCAATCTTGGTTTCCGCCTTGGGCCGGAGCAAAGATGGACGCCAGTTGCCATCGAGTGAGCGAATCTCCGTCTCCATGTCGGCCAGTTCCTTGCAGAGTTCCGCGTAACGGATTTTCAATGGTTCGGCCAAACCGACCCGTTGCTGTTGAAGTTCCGCGATGCGGTTGTTGATGTCGGCCAAAGCCGATTGTGCGTTTTTGGTTGCGTTGCCAGTTTTCTTCGTGTCGTTTTTCATAGTTTTTGTTTTTTTGGTGCGGGGTCATCCGGCAACTGGATCGCTGACACGGGAGCGCAAAACTGGCAAGCGACACGGGAAATAATTTTAGGGGCCTCTGATTGTGAAATTGACAGGCCCAGTCAATTTGACCCTGACAATGCCATCTTCACCTTCTTCTTCTTCGCCGACGAGCACGTTCATTGTCCCCACAAAACCGGACTTGAAATAAATCTGGCTTACCCCATGTGCTGCATCCACAACAATGCGGTCAACGGTGCTGCGGAGAAATTCCCGGACTCTCATCCTGCCCTCTTTCGTTTTCAACATTTCATCGGCTTCCTTTCTCACCGCTTCCGTCAATGTCGGAACAGATTGAACTGTCTTTAACTGTGCAGTCGCCAATTGAATGTCCTTTGAAAGTTGAACCTGCCTTGCCTCAAATTGTTTCAACTGGTTCACGAGCGTAACGGAAGGGTTTTCGTCCTTCAAAATCATGCGTGTCAGTTTTTCAATCTGCCGGTCATTCGTTACGATTTCCCCCTGCATGGATGCCAGCCGCTCTTCAATTTCCTTTTGGGGATTGTATTTCGTCATCGCTTTGAAATATGCATCCGTGCGGATGGCTTGAAGCCATTCCCTCTCAAATTCGCGGTAGGAGACGGAACGGTAAGAACATTTTTTGCCGGAACGAGCGCCGTCGCAAACTAAATATTCATACAGTGTCACCTTGTTTTTGTAATGTTTGCGGGTTGATGATTTTGTCATCAAGCTACCGCAAACTGAACACCGGCAAATTCCCGTAAAAAGGTTGCCTTGCCCTTCCGTTGGCCCCCCCGTCGGCTCTGCCTGTGCCCTCAATGCTAAACGATTTTGAACAGCGTTGTATTTGTCTTTGGGAATGATGGCCGGGAAATAATTCTCTTTGTCCAAAAATTCACAGTAGCCGTAAACCCGCCTGTCAAAGAGGAAATCCCGAATGGTTTTTTTATACCACTGCTGCGTTGTATTCTTGTATTGCCTGAAACCACGGTGGCCCAATGTCGGGATTTTCTCAGCATTGAACATTCGGCTAATGCGGAAAGGGCCGTTGCCTCTCAAGTATTCGTCATAAATGCGGCGAACGATTGCCGCTCGTCCCTTGTTTATGGTGTAACCTTGCTCCTTATCAAAGTCGCACCACGGCGGGCACCATGCCAAAGACTTAAAGTCGTTTTCTTTCGCGGCTTTCTTTCTCTGGTCATACGCTTCTTTGACGCGAACCGATTTGACTTTGCTTTCATCATTGGCCCGCATCAGGAACACGATTGACGCCATCAATTCACCGGGGTTGCGGTTGATTGACTCGCGGTTGTAAATGCGTTTATCCGTGAGCGTGATAACCGTAATTCCCGAACGAATTAAATCCAGAAAAACCCCAAGTGCGTCTGTGATTTCAGCCCTGCTGAGTCTGTCTAAATTTTCAACGCACAACGCACTACCGCGTTTGACGGTGCCCGCCTTGACCAAACCAAGGAATACGCCCAGCCTTCCAATTTCTATGTTCTCGCCGCGGAACGCACGAATGCCCTTGTCATGTAAGGTCAATGAACGGTCAAGCGTGTAACCGTTTTCTTTACAAAACTGCTCGGCGGCTGCCACCTGTCGGCGTAAACTATCGCCAAGCGCCTGCTGCGGTGTTGAAAACCGCACGTAAGAATAGGCTGTTTTCATTTCGGCTGCGATGGATTCTACCACAGGAACCCATGTTCGGTAAACTGGCACTTCCATGAACATCGTGTTCCCGCCGGAAAACCGGGACTTGTTCGAGCGCATTGCCGAATCCGGCGCGGTCATCACGCAATATCCATTCAACCGCAACGCGGACAAGCAATCCTTCGCCATCCGCAACCGCATCGTGGCCGGCATGACGCTTGGCACGATTGTCGTGGAAGCGGACCTGCACAGCGGCGCGCTCATCACATCGAATTTTGCGACCGAATACGGCCGGCAGGTTTTTGCCGTGCCCGGACGGATTGATTCGCCGCGCAGCAAGGGCTGTCACGACCTGATCAAGAAGGGCGCGAAGCTGTGCGAAGGCGCGGAGGATGTCTTGAGCGAGTTCGAGTATTTGTTCCCGGCGAGCAATCGTCCGCCGTCGCCGGGCGAGACCGGCGTTCTCCCGGCCCTCACCCTGTCCGAAAACGAAAAACTCGTCTATGATGCGTTGAACAACGAGGAATCAAGCATTGATGAAGTCATCCGGCGCAGCAGTTTGCCGAGTTCGGCGGTCAGCGTGGCGTTGCTGGGTCTGGAAATGAAGCGCGTGGTCAAGCAACTGCCGGGAAAGTTGTTCGTGCGGAACCAGTGACGTCCGCTCCGAACCAGGCGAATCCGGAGGCACTACCCCCGTAGCGGCAGCCATCCTTGGCTGCCGTATCGCCCAGCTTCCAGCCGGGTGGTCTGATGTGGGAGCGAGGTCATGACGCAGGTTCGGTTTTGTGGCCTGGGCGGCAAGGATGCCGCCGGCTACGGCAGGCAGGATGCCCGCCGCCACAGCGAAACGGCTTGCGTCGTTGCGTGCGATGAACTAGAAGTCGGCAAACACGGGACAAAATTATGGCGACTTACACCATCATCGGCGGCGATCAAAAACCATACAGCTCGGTCACGGCGGATGACATACGCCGGTGGATTGCCGACGGCCGGCTCAATGCACAATCTTTGGCGAAGGAGGAAAACGACACCGAATGGCGTCCGCTCTCGGCGTTTCCTGAATTCGCCGATGTTTTTGCCGCAAGTTCCGCCCCGCCGCCGCCGTTGACTGCGCCTGTGGCGGGTGCGGGTGACGGGCGCGACGCAGCCTTGCAACTGGTCAAAGGCCCCGCCATCGGGCTTAAAGTGACAGCCATTCTCAATTTGGTTTTGGCCCTGTGGAGTCTGGTAAAATTGATTTTTTTCCGTTCAGATGTGAGTCAGCTTTATTCTGGAATACCACAATTTAACGATCCCCAAGTGCAGCAATTGCTGCATTTGGCCTATGGACCGCTGGGCATGATCAACAGTCTTTTTGCGCTGGCGATGTCGGTTTTGGTTTTGATCGGCGCGGCGAAAATGCAGTCTTTGCGAAGTTTTGAATTCGCATTTGCCGCCGCCATTCTGGCGATGATCCCCTGCCTGACGCCGTGTTGTGTTCTCGGGTTGCCCTTTGGCATCTGGGCGCTGGTGGTCTTGAACAAGCCGGAAGTGAAATCGCAATTTACCTGATGCATCATGCCTCTCCGGCCTGCCCGACCAACAAGCCGTGCCCGAGCTTGGACGTGCGTTTTGACGAATCAATGTGCCACCCCGGGGCTTGGCTCGTTGATGGCGCGGCGAGTTTTGGCCGGAACCGGTCAATTACTGCTGGCCCTGGCGGGTTTTGTTTTGATCGTTGGCTGGATAATTGAATTGTGCCACCACGTTTATCTCCAGCAACTCGGCGAGCCAGTCCCGCCAGATTCATCCGGCTGGATGGGAAAGTGGGGACTAATCTGTTTTGGCACAGGCTGGTTGTGGTCGCTGGTCACGAGTTTAAGTTTGTTGCGTCAGGCAAAAGCGGACGGGCAGGTTGAACCAAAACCCATTCCGCCACGAATGGCGGATTTGCCTGGCAAACCGCCAAAGCAGTCGTGAAATTTTCGTGACGGCAACTGAAACAAGAAAGGCGCGTTATGTATAAAATCGTAGGAGTGGACGGCCAGCAATATGGCCCGGTGAGCGCGGAGGAAATTCGGCGCTGGATTGCCGAGAACCGCGTCAAGGCACAAACGCTCGTGCAAATGGAAGGTTCCCAGGAATGGAAACCGCTGGGTTCGTTTTCTGAATTTGCATCCGAACTGAAAGCGGTTCCGCCGCCGATCGCGGCGCCTCCGTCCACCGTTGCATCACGGGCGTCAAACAAAATTCCGGCGGGCATTTGCGGTATTCTGCTCGGCTCGCTCGGCATTCACAAATTCATCCTCGGCTACACCGGCGCAGGTTTGGTCATGCTGCTGGTGACGATCCTGACCTGCGGCATTGCCGGCGTGGTGACACACATCATCGGCCTCATCGAAGGCATCATTTACCTGTGCAAGTCCGACGAAGAGTTTGTGCGCACTTACGTGGACGGACGCAAGGAATGGTTCTGATTCGCTTCACTTTCCATCCTCGTCCTCGCTGCCGTCCTCGATTTTCCGGTGGGCTTCGAGGATGAGCGGGCATTGGCCATTGGCAATCCGGCCAACCGCCGCCATCTGTTACTTATGAAAAAACTCAACGCTTCTGAGGTCAAAAACGCGCTCGCCACCGTGCCGGATTGGAAAAAGAAAGGCGCGACGATTGCGCGGACGTATCCGTTCAATGATTTCCCCGCCGCGATAAAATTTGTCCATGCCGTCGCCGGAATCGCCGAGCAAGCGTGGCATCATCCGGATATTGACATCCGCTGGAACAAGGTGACGCTCGCGCTCACCACGCACGACACCGGCGGTTTGACGGAAAAGGATTTTGATCTGGCGCGCAAGTTCGACGCGCTGTCACTTCGTTGAATTCACCGAATTGGTTGAAGTGTCGCGCGTCGCCGTTGCGGGAATGGTCGGTGCGGGCGGCGGCGCGTTGGTGCGCGGCAAGCGTCCAATCCAGATGCCGCTGACGCCATACTCCCATTCCAATTGCGAGCTGTTCGGCAGGCTGCCCCTGCCGCCGCGGATGACGAGGCGGTCTTGCGGGCGCATTTTTTTCACCCACGGTTCGTAGGCTTTGGCATCGCCGAAATTCCACATGATTTTGTGAAACACCTGGAAATCTTCATCGGGCATCAGGGTGGGCTCAAAGCCAAGAATGTATCGCCAGTCCGCGTTGGGATTCTTGAAAAATGTCTGATAAAAAATCGTCATGTCCGAGGAATAAAGGATGCCGCCCTTTTCCGGCAACCAGCCGTTGAGGTCGGGATTGTCCTGCGTGAGATATTGCTGGGTCAGATTATACGTCCAGCGGCTGTTGTAATCGTTGGTGATGGCCAGGAACGTTATGGCCGCAAGTCCGCAGGTTAGCGCCAGGCGCTCGAAAGAGTCCGCCGCGAATCGCACTTGCAGGAGCAGTTGCAAATCGCAAGCGATCAGAACCATCAGTGCCGGCCAGCCCCAGTCTTCCGTGAAACGCACCGCTTTGAAACTGAGCACCCATGCAAGACAGACGAGCCAGAACGCCGGATCGGAGGTCAAAGGTCGCGCCTTCAAGCCGGCCAGTTGACGCAGAATCAACAGACCACCCAGAAGGAACAGCGCGAGAACATCGCCCGACGATGACTGGAATTCGGTGACCAGCGTGCGCTGGGTGGCGTGCATATCAAAAGCCCGATGGGCCATTACGAAAGCCTGGTAAATGGACTCAAACGGATGTCCGGTGAGCGAAGCGCCCAGGAATACTCCCGCCACCCATCCCGCAATCAGCATCAATCCCCAGCGAAATTGTCCGGCGAGGAAAAATGCCGCCACCGGCAGCAGCCAGAGATACCACACTCCATGCACAAAGGTGCAAATGGCAATCAACGGCGCCAGCCACAACACCGTCCACCATTTGGGCGGCGCTGAACCGTGAGCCTGCCAGGCAAAAAGAATGGTCAGCAGCCCGGCAATGGTCAGTATAAACGGTCGCCCGATTAAAAACCGCAAGGGGACATCCGTTGTAAGCGCCGCCGCCGTCAAGGCAATCAACCAGGCTTCCGGCCGCTTTAACCACGGCAACGCCGACCAGTTTACCAATGTGAACAACGCCACGACGGCAAACAAGACCAGCCCTTCGGTGCTGCATTTGCTCCACAGAAAAATTTGCCGCAGCAGAAAATGCCAGCCGAAGTTGTGATCTATCTTGAAAGCGGGACCCATCACCAGAATGTCCGGCCACGGTTTGCCGCTCACCGCCTTGGCCGCGTGACGCAGCGCATCGTCGCCCGGCAAATAGCCGTAGCTGATGATTTTCAGCGGAATGGCAAGAACAACCAGAATGACGATGGCCCAAACCGCGAGTGGCACGTAACGCCGAACCGCGTCGAGGGGCGATGAGTTGGAATTACCGTTGTCGTCGGTCATATTGGGGCGGCGCAATGTTCAAGATCAAAACACCACCGGCACGCCTTCGTCAAGCATTCGCACTTTTTGCATGAAGTTTTCCTTTATGGCAATCTCAACCAGCCACCGTGGCGGTTCATTGAGATCCTCGAACGACAATTTGAACGTCCCGTAGTGCATCGGCACCAGCCAGCGCGCGTGCAAATCCCGGAACGCCTTCACCGCCTCGTCGGGGCCCATGTGGACGCGGCGGAATGATTCCGGGTGATACGCCCCAATCGGCAGCAACGCAATTTCCGGCGCGAGCCGCCGGCCAATTTCCTTGAAGCCGTCAAAATAGGCGCTGTCGCCCGCGTGGTAAATTTTGCGGCCTTGATGTTCGAGCAGGAAACCGCCGTAACCGCGATGTTGGTCGCGCAGCATTCGCGCGCCCCAATGCCGGCTCGGCGTGAACGTCACCTTCCAATCGCGTTGCGAAAAGCTTTCCCACCAATCCAGCTCGATGATGCGCGCAAAACCAAGGTTTTGCGCCAAATCACCGACGCCGCGCGGCATCACGCCGATTTTCGGCTGCGGCAGCCGGCGCAACGTCGGTTTGTGAAAATGATCGAAATGCGCGTGCGTGAGCAGCACCAGATCAATCCGCGGCAGGTCCTGGATTTTCAGGCCGGAGCGTTTGATGCGCTTCAAAAAAAACAGCCAGTTCGCAAAATTCGGATCAATCAAAACATTCAGGTTTGTGAACTGGATCAAAAACGATGCGTGGCCAATCCAGGTAATCGCAACCTGGCCGCGGATGAGCTTGGGGAAAACCGGCCGCCGCGGCTGGCCCACCCGCGGTGTGAGCAGCGCTTTCCAGACGAGTTCACGGAAAAACGTGCGCGGATTGAAATGCTTCGACGGCGTCAAATCCTTGAACGACCGCGGCAACCGCCGCCGTTGCGGCACCGGACGTTGCGAAACCGGTTTCGTCATACGACTTCTGCATTTTAACCCCGGCGCGCTCCAGGTGAAAGGGAAAAGGCCGCGACAACGGCGTCGGCTGCGCGTTGCATTATCCGTGGCCGCGGCACCTGCAAAAGTGTTACACGAATCTCGGCCACAACCCCGGGGATTTTCCCGTTGCCGAAAAAGCCGCGCGTGAATGTCTCAGCCTGCCGATTTTCCCTGAATTGACCGACTCGCAAATCCAGCGCGTGGTCGCGGTCATCAAGGATTTTTTCAAGAAATAAATGGCCAACCGCGCATTGCATCGTTTCGTTCAGATGACCGGGTATTCGCCCTTGAGCAGTTGGGAACGATGGCGCTGGTAGAGGGCCAGCGCGTCGCGGATGGCTCGATACGCGTCAACGCGTCCCTGGAATTCCTCCACCACCGGTAGTTCGGCCTTTTCGAGTTCCTTGTAGATTTCGAAGAAATGGCGGATCTCCAGCAGCACGTGCGGCGGCAACTGGGAAATGTCGTTGTAGTTCGAGAACATCGGGTCGTTGGCGTGCGCGGCAATGATTTTGATGTCTTCCAGACCTTGATCAATCATGCGCAACATGCCGATGGAGCGCGCCTTCATCACGCAACCGGGAATGACCGGTTCCTGTGACAGCACCAGGATGTCCAGCGGGTCGTGGTCCTGGCAGTAGGTCTGGGGAATGAAACCGTAATTGCTCGGATAATGCACCGCACTGTGCAACATGCGGCTGATCTGGAGGAAACCCGACTCCTTGTCCAACTCGTATTTGATCTTGCTCCGCATCGGGCACTCGATGTAGGCATTGCACAGTTCCGGCACCGAAGGCCCGGGCGACAGGATATGATAGGGGTTGTTCGCGTTGTTGACCGGCAAAACCTTTTCCTTTTTCGAGCGATTGATTTTAACTGCCGCTTTCGCGGCACGTAGTTTACGTCCCATAATCCTAAAAGTAGTGAAGCTCTGTGGGAAATACAACGACAAATCCAACGTGTTACTTGGTCACCAGGGATTTTTCACCACCAGGGCGCACAGAAAAACGATTCCACTGGAAACTTTGTGTCTTGGTGTCTTGGTGGTGAAAAGTTAAACTCTCTTCATGTCGCACGCGGACTTTGTTCATCTTCACCTGCACACCGAGTATTCATTGCTCGATGGCGCCTGCCGTCTGGACCGGCTGGTGGACAAGGCGCATGAACTGAAATTCCCCGCGCTCGCCATCACCGACCACGGCGCGATGCACGGGGTCATTGATTTTTACAAGGCGGCGCGCGAAAAGGGCATCAAGCCCATCATCGGGTGCGAGGTGTATGTCGCGCCGGGCAGCCGGCTGGACAAGAAAACCAGCAGTGGCGGGCGCGATGTTTATCATCATCTCGGATTGCTGGCGAAGGACGAGACCGGCTACAAAAATCTCATCAAGCTCACGACCGCCGCGCATCTGGAGGGCTATTATTACAAGCCGCGCATTGACAAGGAAATCCTGGCGGCGCACAAGGAAGGCTTGATCGCCATGTCCGGCTGTCTCGCGAGCGAAATCCCGGATTGGATCCTCAAAGACCAGTTGGACAAGGCGCGCGACGCGGTGGATTGGTTCAAGCAGACGCTCGGCCCGGAGAATTTTTACCTCGAATTGCAAAACCACGGCATCGCCGAACAGGCGAAGGTCAACCAGCACCTCATCGCGTGGGCAAAGGAATTTGGCCTCAAACTCATCGCGACGAATGACGTTCATTACATCGAGAAAAGCCATTCGCACGCGCACGATTGCCTGATTTGCATCGGCACGCAGACGCAGCTCGCCGACACGAAACGGATGCGCTACGAGCCGGAGCAGTTTTACCTGCGCACGGCGGAGGAAATGAAAGCGCGCTTCGCCGACACGCCCGAGGCCATCAAGAACACGCTCGAAGTTGCCGGGAAGTGCAATCTGGAAATTCAGGTGGATGGCAAAAGTTTGCATTTCCCGGTTTTTGCGCCGCCGGAACATTTCACGCGCGAAGGTTATCTGCGCAAGCTGATCGCGGAAGGATTGCTCCGGCGCTACACGCTTCACGCCCGGGCCGAGGGAAAGGAATTTGTCGTTGAGGGGATTGACGACCCGAAGCGGTTGCCGACGTACCAATCCTTGGTAGCCGCCGACGTCAGTCGGCGCAATTCAAACTCGGAAGCCGCCAAAAAAACGAACAATGCGCCGACTGACGTCGGCGGCTACAACATCAGCAACCCCGCCGTCGCTGCCGCCATCAAAGCCGTGATGGACCGTTTGAAACTGGAGCTCACGGTCATCGAGAAAACCGGGTTCATCAGTTATTTTCTCATCGTCGGCGATTTCATCCGTTACGGGCACGAACATGGCATCGCCTGTGTGGCGCGCGGTTCCGCCGCCGGTTCGATTGTCACCTACCTGCTGGAAATTTCCAACGTGGACCCGATCCGCTACGGCCTGCTGTTCGAGCGGTTCCTCAACCCCGAGCGCGTCAACCCACCGGACATTGACATTGATTTTGCGGATGACCGGCGCGCCGATGTCATTGAGTACGTCCGCGAGAAATACGGCCGCAATTCTGTCGCGCAAATCATCACGTTCGGCACGATGGGCGCGAAATCCGTTGTGCGCGATGTGGGTCGGGTGATGGGTTTGAGCTACGGCGAGTGCGACCGGCTGGCGAAGATGATTCCGTTCGATCTGAAAATGGATCTGACGAAGGCGCTCAAGCAGTCGCCGGAATTCAGGGAGGCCTACGAAACCGAAGAGGTCACGCGTGAGTTGATCGACACCGCGCTCATTCTCGAAGACATCACGCGCAACGCCTCCGTCCACGCCGCCGGCGTCGTCATCGGCGACCAGCCGCTCGTGAACCTGCTGCCGCTCAAGCAGGACGAAAGCGGCACGCTCGTCACGCAATACGCAATGAATCCCGTCGGCGAGCTTGGCCTGCTGAAGATGGATTTTCTCGGCCTGAAGACGCTCACGGTCATCCGCAACACTTGTGAAACGGTCAAACGTACCCGCGGCATCGAGGTGCCGATTGACCATCTGCCGCTGGACGACCAAAAAACCTATGACCTGCTCAATCGCGCAGAAACGCTCGGCGTGTTCCAGTTGGAATCCGGCGGGATGCGCGATTTGTGCCGCAAATTTCAAATCAGTTCCGTCGAACACATCACCGCGCTGGTCGCGCTTTATCGCCCCGGCCCGATGGAGCTGATTCCTGAATTCATCAAGCGCCGCCACGGCGAGGTGAAAATCGAATACGAACATCCGTTGCTCGAACCGATAGCGCGCGAGACCTACGGCATTTTGATTTATCAGGAGCAGGTGATGCAGGCTGCGCAGGTGCTGGCCGGATTCACGCTCGGCGGCGCGGATTTGCTCCGGCGCGCCATGGGCAAAAAGAAGCGGGAGGAAATGGCCAAGCAACGCGCCATTTTTGTCAAGGGTTGCAAAGAGAAAAACCAGATCCCCGAAAAAAAGGCGAACGAGATCTTCGATTTGCTCGAAAAGTTCGCCGGCTACGGTTTCAACAAATCGCATGCCGCCGCCTACGCCATCGTCGCGTATCAGACCGCGTACCTGAAGGCCAATTATCCGGTCGAATTTTTCTGCGCGATGATGACCAACGACATGGCGGACACCGCCAAGTTGAGCCAGTATATCAACGAAGCGAGAGAGTTTGGCATCGAGGTTTTGCAGCCGGATGTGAATGAAAGCCAGGTTTATTTCGCCCCGGCGGAACGGGGCGCGGCTGTCCCAGCCGCAGCGCTCACAAAGGCAAAGGCGGCTTCCGAAAGTTTCAAAGCTGACATGGCTGCCGGAATTGCTGCGGCTGGGGACAGCCGCGCTCCGAGGCGGGGCATCCGCTTCGGCCTCGCGGCCATCAAAGGTGTGGGCGAAGTCGCGGTGGAAACGATCCTGAAGGCGCGAAACGAACGCGGGAAATTCAAATCATTGTCCGACCTGTGCGAGCGCGTGGACGGGCGCACGGTGAACCGGAAAATTCTTGAAGCGCTCATCAAATCCGGCGCGTGCGACGGTTTTGGGCAGACGCGCGCCACGCTTTGCGCCCAAATCGAACGCACTTTGGGCCGCGCCGCAAGCATCGCCGCCGATCGCCAGCGCGGACAAAGTTCGCTCTTCGGCGCACTGGAGGAAAAAGCGCCGCCGATGCCGGAATCCATCAGCAACCTGCCCGAATGGCCGCAGCACGAACTGCTCGCGCACGAAAAAGAGTTGCTTGGATTTTACGTCACCGGCCATCCGCTGACGCCCTTTGCGCCGATTCTGGAGAAATACGCGCTAACGAACACGGCGAAGCTCGCGGAACTGCCGAATCGCAGCCTGACGCGCATCGGCGGATTGATCGCCGCGGTGCAAAACGGCGTGTCGAGGAAGAGCGGCAAGCCTTACTCGATGGTCACGCTCGAAGACCTCGAAGGCTCGGTGCAGATTCTTTGCATGAACGAGAACTACGACAAATATCGCGAATTACTCACCCCCAACAAAGCCATCCTCGTCATCGGTGAAGTGAACACCGGCGACGACCGCCCGAAAATTTTTCCACAGGAAATCATGCCGTTGGAGAACGCGCCGAAAAAATTCACCCGGCAGGTCCATCTGCGGCTGCATACCGCGCACCTGAAACCGGAACAGCTGGAATCCGTGCGCGAACTGGTCGCGGCACACCCCGGCAAATGCCCGTTGCTGCTCTGTTTCATGCGTCCGGGCGGCGAGGTCATCTTCGTGGACACGAACGAACGATTCAGCGTCACGCCGTCGCAGAAATTGCAGCAGGAAGCTGACGCGCGGTTCGGCGAGGAAACTTATTACGCCAAGGTGGACACGAGTCTGCCCGAACGCTCACCCCGCCGCCGAGAACGCAGAGCCGACTTCGCCAACGGTGATGAATAAACTGTAACGTCGGCTGTCCTCGGCCGACAGGTGCGCCGACGTTGCCTTTGCCTTGCAAACAAACGGGAATGTTGGCGACATCCATATCCGGCTGCCACCGCCGAGTCCCGTGTTGCGGGATGGACTTTCGGATTCCGGCAGCATGGGGTTGTTCTATTTGAATCAACGTAAAAATCGGATTGCGACAAGAAAAACATTGTCATTTTGGCCGGCCCCGAAGAAGAATAACTCAATGTCTGGCACTCTTCTGCCCCGGCTCATTGAGTTCGCCCTTCAAACGGCGATCCTTCTCGGACTGCTTTGGGGCATGATCAAGATTCAAAAACTCGACCAAAGATTCGAATACAATTTTCTGTGGTTGCTGGGATCGGCAGCGCTCGCGACCGGCTTGGACCAGATCCTGCAAATGACCCTTGGCCATTTCATCGGAATTTACTTTGCTTCTTACATTTCCACTCCGATCGTAGTTACCGTGCTGTTGCTGTGCCTTAAAAAAGTCACCCAGGCGCCTTATGTTGACGTCCTTTTCACCGTCGCAATTTCCTACGCGCTCTTGTTCGGCGTGAACCTCTTCATCCTGGAATCGCTTATGGGCGATTTGCGCCCGTCGGCCAGAAACTCCGAAGAATTTGAAACCGTCACGCAGCAGCAGGAAATAAAAAAAGAACATCAAACGGCCATCAAAACAAACCTGCCGGCTCAAAAGGCAAACCCGCCCGCCCCAAGCGTGCCCACCAACTCAACAAAACCGGCCAAAGAAGCTGCTCCCAGGACAAACCTGCCTGCATCAGGCGCGTCCACCAACTCAGTAAAACCGCCCGCAGAGGCTGCCGCCAAAACCAACCAACCCGCGCAAAGCACGCCCACCAATTCGGTATCACAGAGTCCGGCAATACCGGTTGAAGCGCTTGTCAAATTGTTTGTTGTAAAAGGCGTCACCAGAAACGCCGCCAAATCAGCGGTGACAATTCAATCCGGAGCGAAGATCTATACCGTTTTCCTTGGCGAAACGGCCTTGATGCAAACGCCCGCCGGCCCAATCCCGGTGCGTTTCAAAGATCTGGGCGAGGACTGGGTGGTGCTGGAAATTAACGGAGAACAGGCACTTCTTCCCATTCATTGATCGCGCCGCTACGCTTAACGCCAGCGCAACAACCGCAGCGCGTTGCCAATCACAATCAAGTCCGACACGCCCATTGCCGCCGCGCATAAAATCGGGCTGATGAATCCCAGCGCGGCCAGCGGCACGCCGAGCGCGTTGTAAAAAAACGCCCAGAACAGATTTTGTTTGATCGTCCGCAATGTCGCCCGCGCCAGGCCGAGCGCCTCCGGCACGGCTTCGATATCCGATTTCAGCAGGATGATGTCCGCCGCCTCGCGCGCCAGGTCGCTGGCGCGGCTGACGGCAATACCAAGATCGGCCTGCTCCAGCGCCGGCGCATCGTTGATGCCGTCGCCGACGAACGCCACCTGCTCGCCCTGCACCTGAAGTTTTTTCACAAAGTCCGCCTTTTGCTCCGGTCGCACTTCGGCAAACACATTTTTACTTTCGATGCCAGCTTCCCGCGCGATACTGGCTGCCGTCAGCGCGTTGTCACCCGTCAGCAAGAACATCTTCAAATTCTGCCGGTGCAGTTTTTCAACCACGCCTCGCGCGCCCGGTTTGACGGTGTCTTTTATGGCAAACAAACCGGCGAGTGATTGGTCAACGGCCAAACCGACAATCGTCGCGCCCTGTCCTGACCATTCCGCGATGAATTTTTCGCCCGACGCCAAATCCACGCCTGAGTCCTTGAGCCAGCGCAATGAACCCAGGCGGATAGTTGAGAGTTGAGAGTTGAGGGTTGAGGGTTGGGCCTTTGCTTCGACGCCTGCGCCGCGAATTTCCCGCCAGTCCTTCAAGTCAGGGCGTTGTGAAACTCCGCCCTCCGGTTCCAATTTTGCAATCGCCTGGCTGATGGGGTGCGTTGAAGAACGTGCCAGCGCAGTGGCAAATGAAAGTAGGGCAGGCGTCTCGCCTGCCTCCGGCTTCGATTCCGCATTCGGGACAGGCGGGACGCCTGTCCTACTTTGGATTTCCTGCCATTTGGCAACTTCCGGCTTCCCAATGGTCAGTGTGCCGGTTTTGTCAAAAATCACTGCGGTGACTTTTCCCGCTTTTTCCAACGCCACGCCGTCCCGAATCAGGATGCCCCGTCGTGCTGCGGTGTTGGCGCCGGCCATGATGGCCGCCGGGGTCGCCAAACCCATCGCGCACGGGCACGCGACAATTAAAACCGCCGCCGCGATGATGAACGCCGTTGCTGCGCCGGTCGGAGTCATCGCGGGCCAGAGAAATGGCGCGAGCAAATCGTGAACGTGTTTGGCCGATTCCGGCGCGAGCCCCCACCAAAGCGCGGCGGCGATGGCGATGGCAACGATGACCGGCACGAAGACGCTGCTCACGCGGTCGCCAAGGCGTTGGATGTCGGCACGGCTCGTTTGGGCGCGTTGCACGGCGGCGATGATGTGCGCCAGCGCGGTGGATTCGCCGGTGGCCGTCACGCGCATGACGAGCCGGCCGTTCAAATTCACCGTGCCGGCGTAAAGTTCGCTGCGCGCGGATTTATCCGCGGGCGTGGATTCACCGGTGAGCATCGCCTCGTCCACGGCGGAATCACCTTCGGTCACCACGCCATCCACCGGCACGCGGTCCCCAGGGCGCAATGCAACCAGGGTGCCGATTTTCAGTTCCGAAACGGGGACTTCTTCCTCCGTAGCTGCCGACGCGAGTTGGCGCAGATCAAGAAAATTGCGCGGACTAACGTCCGTGGCTACACGCCGCGCGGTTTGTGGCGCGAGATGCAGCAATTTTTCCAATGCGCCCGACGCGCGCGCTCTCACGCGGACTTCCAGCCAGTGGCCGAAGCTGATGAGCGTGATGATGGCGGCGGCTTCCATGAAATAAACATGGCCGCCCACACCACCAAGCAACGCCCACGCGCTGTAGCCAAACGCGGTCGTCGAACCGAGAGCGACGAGCGTGTCCATGTTCGAGCTGCCGATTTTGAGCTGGTTCCACGCGCCGCGGTAAAATTTCCCCCCGGCGAAAATTTGGACCGCGCCAGCCAGCGCAAAGGAAAGCCATTGAAACCACGGCTCCCTGCCGAGGCCGAAACCCCATTCGCCAGCCATCAACGCGATGGTAACGGTGACGCCGAGCCGGAGATTGATTTGCCAGCTTGCGTGTCTGGTTTCGCAGCCGGCGGAAGTGTCGGCCTGGATTTCCTTCGCCGTGTAGCCGGCTTTCTGAACAGCCTCGATGACCGCGGAAACGTTTTGCTCGGCGCCGGAATTCCAGCGTACCGATGCGCGGCCGGCATCCAAAATCACGGTTGCGCTATGCACACCGGGCACGCCTTGGATCGCCTCGGTGACATGCCGCGCGCAGTTGTTGCAATTCATGCCGCCGATGGAAAGTTCCATTCCGGCGGAAATTTCCGGAGTGGCGGATGGAATTGTCTGGCGTGTCTCCATTTTTCTCTCGCAGTGAGATTTTATCACACGAGGCGGTTTTGTCGAACCTCCACCGGGAGTTGAAACGGCGGTTGTTGATTCAAGGAGTTTGTCCGGCAGTCAGCTCATTCACGCTCAACGCGCCGAATGGCTGTCAGCAGCCTGCCGCGACTGGCGCTCCCGTTCGACGATGCGCGCCACGTACGCAGCCTGGGCATCGGTTGGGTCTCGTTTCAGGGCCAGCACCGCCAACCGTCCGGCCGGTTCCAAATCACCGAGGCTGAGTGCGGCGGTTGCGGCCAGCGCCGCCCATTCTGCAACCAATCGGTTGGTGGACGATGACTGTGCTTCCACGGCTGATTCGATCAGCGCGATACCCTCGCGCCGTTGTTGGATTGTGCCGCCGATCAAGGCAGCGGCACGGGTCAGAATGGCGGCATTTATCGGGTTGTCGGCGGGCGGGGCGGGGATGGTTGTCCGCGGTGAATTTGGGTTGAACACGCAAGGCAGGGTTGCCGCCGACGCCAGACCGCGCACAGAAACGAACAGTTCGGAGTTGATGGTGGTGAATTCCGAGAAGATGGATTGGACTTGTTCCGGCGGTAGCGATTGGAGAATTGCCAGTTTGTCGGCGGGGGCGAGCAATTGCTGGCGCGTGCGTTCGTCAAATTTTTCCAGCATCCGGGAATTGTCGCCCAGGTATAAAGCGCGGGGCGCGGCGTATTCGAGCACAGGAAAAAGATCGCTTTGGATCGGGCCGCCGCCGGTGATGGCGAAGGCGGTGCGTTGGGAGGCGAGCTGGCGGGCGAGCAGCGCTTCGGGCGAGCGGATGCCGATTTGCGCGAGATCCAACCGCACGCCGGGAAGGGTGAAACCTTGCCGGAAAACGTCGGGCCCGGTTTGCCAGGACTGCAATGAACCGAGCATGATAATGTCGCCGCTGCAGGAGTCCCAGATTTCAACACGCGGGAAAACGGAATTGAAGGTGCGCAGGACGAGTTCCACGATGCCGTCGTGCATTTCGTAAACGTGAAACCATTGCGCCATGATGCCACCGGGTTTAAGGCGGCTGGCGGCGAGTTGATAAAATTCGCGGCTGAACACACTGCCGATGCCAACCGTCCATGGATTTGACGGTTCGGCTACGATCACGTCGTAAAGCTGTGGGTTCAATTTAAGCACGGTGCGCGCATCCTCGCGCCACAGGTGTGTGTGCGGGTCGTCGAGCACACGGCGGTTCCAGTTGGTGAAAAACTGCGAGGCGCGGACGACGGGCTCGCAGTTTTCGGCAATCACAATTTTTTCAACGGGATATGACAACAACGCCCCGGCGGAAATCCCCGAGCCAAGTCCAAAGACGAAAACGTCCTTCGAACCGGGTTTGGCCAGCATGGGCAGGTGCGCGAGGAGCAGTTGCGTGCTCGAATCTGAATGGGCCGTCGCGTCCGTCTTGCCGTTGACGCGCAGGCTGCGGTCGG
>JBEKZC010000026.1:0-43764 GCA_049510295.1 Verrucomicrobiota bacterium
GTGGCGGTGCCCCCACTGACATGTACTTCAATAATGTGGAGCTATCGACCACTCCCTTCGCTGTGCCGGAGCCGACAACCGGTGCTTTGGTCCTGGCCGGTGGGGCAATCGCGCTCTTGTTGGCGCGGCGGCGCACGGCGAAGTAAACAAATCGCTTGGCTTGGTATGACGGAATAAATTGTGATCCAACCCATTGTTATACAACTCATAAAAAACCTATGAAAATGATTATAAAAAAACACATGGTGGGAACGCTAGCCGTGCTGGCGCTGGCGGCATTCAGTGTGACCAGCCAGGCACAGGGGACATACATTGTGGATGATTTTGCTCCAAGCGGAGTCAGCCCGAGCAACCCGACCAACTATGACTATTACCAAAGCTCTAACAACTATGCGAGCGGTCAAATCACCAATGTGTGGTGGAATTGGTTTGGTGGTGCTTTTCAATCCGTGGTTTGGGATTCCACCATGGATGCCAAAACCAATCCTGCTTCCGGTTCCATGAAAATCACTGCGAACTTCAGTTCAGCGAACAACCAGTTTTGTGTTTGGGATCAAGGGACAACCAACAACTACTTCGCTCTTAATCTGAACTGTTCGCAGTATACGAATTTCGAGGCCGATGTGCGGTTCGCTCCTGGCTCGGCCTCGGATTCAGGCACCTACGGTTCACCGATCTTCGGTTATTTGCGATTCGGCGACCGAACCGCCAGCTATGGGCAGGACTGGTTTGGAGGTACGAATATTGCGGCCAACAACACAAATTGGGTGCATGTCAGCATACCGATAAATGCCAATCTCGATGCGAATCTGCAAAATTTCCAGGGCATAATCATTGGCATAGACCGCAATTATTACAGTTTGAACTTGAATGGTCTTTCGACACTCTGGGTGGATAACATCAAGTTTGTCGGCCCAATTACTGCTGTCTCAAATCCGCCACCGATAATGAGCATCGAGAAGGCCGTGCCTGGCTTGCGGATATTTGCGGGATCGTCTGGTGTCAATGATCGTGCAGAGCTTGCCACCGTTGATCAAGACCAGTCTTGGATCGGCGGGACTTATCCGGTAAGCTATTCGTTCACGCTTCTGAGCTACCCCAACAACATCGGCCAAACCCATATCTTCCTCGTCCCGGTGAATTCCATGCCCGGCACCCCGTACAGCTACAACGGTATTGATTATACGGCGACCAACGGGCTTTGGTTGGTTATCAGCCCTTACACTGCTGGTCAAGTCACCGCCAGCATTTACTGGAAGACCAATCTGCCGAGCGCCAATCCATACGCAGCAGGCGGCAACACGGCGCTCCGGATCACCAACTCAACCGCCATCGGCACTTGGACGCTGACGTTCACCAACGCCAATGCGGGCACCTTGACCGCACCGGCTGCCAGCCCTGCGCCCTTCACCATCACGAATGGGACCGTCGCGACCGACTTCGCCAATCCTCTGGTCGCTTATTTTGGATTACAGCCCAACGCGACCGCCGGCGTGGGACAATACGAGGACTGGGTTTCAATCTCGGTTACCGGCGTTTATGGAGTTAATGAAAGTGAAGACTTCACCAAAGAGAACAGCCGGGACATAACCGTTTCCGGTTATTGGAACAATACTGTGGCCGAGCTGCCGAACAGCTTGGTGCTTATTTCAACCAATGATATGCCCGCTTACTGGGTGAATTGGACCGTTCCCGCCATAAATTTTGCAGTCGGCTCGAAGACCAATCTGGTATCGGGCACAACGTGGATTAGCCCGGAATATTACGATGGTTATTTTGATGTAAATGCTCCCTTTGGCGGCCCATTGCAATTTGGCATGAACTTTTGGGAAGTGTTGCCCAATGACGATCTGCCTACCACGGATGGATTATCGTACGGAGTGCCTGCGCCGACGGCGTTCTTCCTGCTCTCGACGAATGTGACATATCCCTGATGTGATGGCTGGCATGTAATTTCTTGAGCTGGGAATAACCGACAAACGGCGCCGGGAAACCGGCGCCGCTTTTATTGCAAAAAATACAGGCCTGATTTGCTGATGAATTGAAAATTGGCTGTTTTGGAGATATGAATCGCAAATTCTGTGCGAAAGCATCACCCATTACCGGAGGTCTGTCCGCCCTTCTGTCCGGCATCGACAACCTTGTGCAGTTTTCCGGCTGATTCCGGTGCACAACCACGCTGCAAGGGCTGCCACGCTTATTTTGTAAATTTTTTTATGCACTGTAATTTCTTCGGAGTTATGTCGGATTTGGATATGCAAATCACCAAAAGACATTGACTTATTATTTCCTGCTAACGCAGGCTATGGCATCATGCTTCGTAAGCTGTCTGTCGAATGTTCCGGATTAGTCCACCGTGGAACGAATCGCGATGATTGCCAAGGGGCGCGATTGGGAATTAAAGAGTCTGTTTTCACTCTCCATTGCTTACTATTCTTTTGGTTCGGCGGCTTGATACTATTGCTGGGAGCTGGAGTTCCCGATTCAACTCACGCCAGTGATTTCGTTGCTCTACAACCTTCGCAAATCCTGACCAATGTCAGTCAATTCTGGGCGTTGACTGGTCAGGATTATCTTCGTGGATGCTCGTTTCATCTGACCGGCACTGTGACTCTGCTGGATACAAATCGCAATTTGCTGGTGTTGCAGGATGCGACCGGGGCCGTGGCTGTGAATATGGATGTGAAAACTGTTTCCGTCCAGGTCGGCCAGCGTGTTTCCATAGAAAGCACCAATTGGTCGCCTTATTTTGAAAGTTTTCCAGATTATCCTTATCGGCCTTCGGGTTGGGATATAAGAAACTCATTCGAGACTCCATCGGATTGGGGAGAATACAATTTAACTCGAATGCGAGGTTACTTGCACCCACCATTTACGGGACACTATACTTTCTGGATTGCCAGTGATAATTCCTCGGAATTATGGCTGAGTTCGGACAACCAACCGGCAAAGGTCAAGAGAATCGCATTCATAAAGCCGGGAGACTGGGTGAATCCGCGTGAGTGGTCCCGTTATCCATCGCAGCGCTCCGAAACCATCAATTTGAGCGCCGATCAAACCTATTTTATTGAGGCGGTACAGGAGCAACTCTTGTTAAACGAAAATCTGGCGGTAGCCTGGCAGCCGCCTAGTCTTAGTCAATCAGTCATTGACGGGCGCTATCTTACTCCTTGGATTGAAAAGCAGGAGCAAATGCCATGGGCGGGAACCAATGGCATCCTGCGGGAATACTGGACCAATTATACTCTTGGAGGCGTGCCCGGGATAACCGGCCAGAAGTCTTTTAAATCCGTGTTGGCTGTGAAGGAGGCGCAGGTGACTGTCCTTGGCCGGGAAACTTGGCCGGAACCCCGACAAATAACTCTTGATCAGCCGCTGCGCTCAGAGGATAACTACCGTTGGGTGAAAGCGCAGGGGACAATAAATTTTGTCGGAATCGATGGAAATACCGCAATTTTGGAACTGAATTACAATCAGGGGCAGGTACAAGTCCGGGTATCAGACTGGAAAGACAGTTTACCGCAACGTTTTCAGAATCGCCAGGTTGAAGTCGAAGGGGTTTGCGAGGGTATGCAAACAATGAATGGTTACTTGATGCCGGGTTTGATCTGGATACCTACAAAGGAGGACCTTTCGTTTATCGAATTTCCAAAAACAAATTACGATTTGCTTACGATACCTTCTTTGGATCATTTTACAGGGGAATCCAGCAATACCAATCAGACGTGGAGTGGTTTTTTTTCCGCCCGGGGGGTGGTCACTTTCAACGACCAAGTTTTGGGCAAGGATTTTCTGTACATTCAGGATGACGCTGCGGGCATCTACATTTCCCAGGGGAATCATCACTTCAATCAACTCCAGATTGGGCAATGGGTCGAAGTTGGAGGCACCCTGCTGCCTGGCAGATATGCCCCCAGTTTGGATCCCATCGCGGTCACGATACTTGGCAAACGTCCAATGCCCCAACCCGTGACTCGGCCGGTGGAAATCCCTGTCGTGGTCAGTAGAGATGGACAATGGACTGAACTGGAAGGGGTGATACGTTCCATCAATACAAACGGCACAATGGTGATGATGGGAAAAGAAGGGAGTGTCTCTGTCTGGATTGGTCAAACCTTGAAAGCTGTTTTAAACCGCTACGTGGATTCAACGTTGCGCCTTCAGGGCGTGCTATCATTGGTAACGCAGGACGACCCAATATTGCTTGTCCCTTCACGCGGTTTTGTCGAGGTGGATGACGAAGCCCCGGAGGATCCTTTTGGGGTTTTGTCCTGTTACACCACAGAGATAAACGATGCCGCTGCGGACACCAAATGGGTCCATCGGGTAAAAACAGAGGGTGTAGTAAGCTATCGAAATGAACGATCTTTATTTGTTCAAGATGCATACGGAGGAGTACGAGTGGAGCTTTTGAATAATCCTTCAGTAAAGATTGGTAATAAGGTTGAGGTGGTGGGCTTTCCGGAAAATGGCAACTTTTCCCAGACATTAACCGAAGCGCTGGTGCGAGTCGTTGATTCAAGCGAGTCATTGAGTCCCCGGGAGTTGGATTTGAACAAGGCCGCCCTGGCAAGTTACCGCGGTACTTTGGTTCGTTTGGCAACCACATTTCTTGCGCAAAAGACCAGAAGATCTGACCAAGTGTTGGATTTGCAAGAGGGGCAGCGCGTTTTCGGGGCACTGCTGGCGACGAATCAAGGCAAATTGCCATCCTTTGTCGCAGGCAGCCGCGTGGAAATCACAGGAGTTTGCGATTTTGAATCTGTTGCTTCGTCGGCTGCGGGAAATACCGACGGAGAGAATTCATCGGTGGGATCGTTGCGGATCTGGTTGCGCAGCCCGTCGGACGTGGTGCTGCTGAGAAGTCCACCTTGGTGGACTTGGAAGAGGGTTGTAGTATTGATTGGAATATTGCTCATCGTGCTGCTGGGAACATTACTTTGGATTCACTTATTACACTGGCGGCTGGAGCGGCAGCAAGCGGCCCGACTCACATTTTCCCGACAGATTCTCCAAAGCCAGGAAGATGAACGGCGCCGGATTGCTGTCAATTTGCACGATACCCTCGGGCAAAATCTGTTGATCATTAAGAACCAGTCCCGGCTGGCCATGCAACTTTCCACGGATGAATCTGTGGTTCGTCATCGTTTGAATGAGATTTCCGAAGTTGCCACCCAAGCCATCGAAGAAGTGCGCCAAATCACCCAAAACTTGCGTCCCTACCAGCTTGATCGGCTTGGTCTAACACAGGCTGTTCGAGCCATCATCAAACAGGTGTCAGAAAATAGCCCGACTTTATTCGCCAGCCATGTGGACGAAATTGACGGAATTTTCGACAAGGAATCTGAAATACATGTCTATCGGATCGTCCAGGAAAGCATTAACAATATTGTCAAACATTCCGGAGCGACCGAAGCAGCGGTTGTTATCAAGAGGCAGACGGCAGTTGTTTCACTGTCCATCCGCGATAACGGACAAGGTTTTGATGCCACCTGGGAGAAGTCCGGCGGTTTGGGTCTCAACGGTATTACCGAACGTGTTTGGATTTTGGGTGGAAAGTCGAGAATAGATACTTCACCCGGCTGCGGCACCAATTTAACCTTTGAAATTCCAATATCCGACTCCCGAAATGACACATAAAGTGAGTCTATTGATTGTGGATGATCACCCGGTATTCCGTCGTGGTTTGCGGGAGATCATTGAGGAAAATTCTGAATTCCGGATAATTGGCGAAGCGTCCGACGGGGAAACGGCGTTGCGTCTCACAGCGGAACTCAAGCCGGACATTGCAGTTGTGGATATCGACATGCCACGGCTGAACGGTTTGGAGATGGTGCGGACGCTTCAAAAACAAGAATTGCCCATAAGTGTTATCTTCCTCACGATGTACAAGGAAGAGGATATGTTCAACGCCGCAATGGACTTGGGGGTCAAGGCTTATATCCTCAAAGAGAATGCAGCCGATGAAATTCTTGCCGCGTTGGAGAAAGTGGCGCGAAATGAGCCCTTTATCAGTCCGTTCATGTCCGATATGGGGCGACGACGCAGCGATCGCGTACAGAAGTTGTTGTTGAGCAAGCCGCAGATTGAGGATTTGACCGCCGCAGAGCACCGCATTCTAAAGTTGATTGCCGAAGATTACACCAGCAAGGAAATCGCCGACAAACTGCAAATCAGCATTAAAACAATCGAAAACCACCGTCTGAACATCAGCCACAAATTAAACCTTCACGGCAGCCACAGTTTGCTCAAATTCGCCTTCGAACACAAATCGAGCCTCTGACTGTCCGCACTGGTGTGCGCTTTGAATTCCACCACGCTACCCGATCCTCAACCACACCGTTTTCAAATACGCCGGTTCGGCGCGGCTGATGGGAAAATCCGGCGGTTGCGGGACAGGATGCCGCTGCAAAATTTTCCGCCGCGATGAGTGAATCGCCTTTTCCACGTCCGCGAGAAATTTCTCCGGCGGCCAGTCCGTCGCATTCGTCGAGGCGAACAAGACTCCGCCCGGCTTGACCAGCGGCAGCGCGGCCGCCACCAGTTTCCCAAAATCCTTCTCCGCGCGAAAAACGCCGTGTTCCTTCGATTGCGAAAACGTCGGCGGGTCGAGCGCCACCGCGTCGAACGCGCGCCCTTTCTTCGCCAGCCGCCGCAGCCAGTCGAACGCGTCGCCGTAAATGAAATCGTGCGCCGCCGGGTCGAGGCCGTTCAACGTGAAATTACGCCGTCCCCAGGCGAGATATTTTTTCGAGAGATCGAGGCTCGTCGTTTTCGCACCCGCCCGCGCCGCGCACACCGAGAAGCCGCAGGTGTAGGCGAAACAATTCAATAGTTGAGAGTTGAGGGTTGAGGGTTGAGGGAAATCGGCGGCGACGTGGTTGGTCAAAAAGCGGCGGCGGTTGTCGCGTTGGTCCAAAAACAACCCCGTGGAGTAGCCTTCGTTGAAACCCAGCTCGAAACGAACGCCGTTCTCGCGAATCTCAAACCGCTCCGGCGCGGCTTCGCCCAATACCGGCTGCGGCGATGCCTCGGCCGCGGCCGTGCGCCGCACCTGCCGCGACAGGATTTTGTGATAGGCCCCGTTCGCGGAAAATATTTTTGCCAGCCGCGCCAGTTCTTCCCGCTGTTCGGCGCGCAGCGGCTGTTCGGACTGCGAAAGCAGGAATTTCCCCAGCCGCTCGACATACCAGCCCGGCCAGCCGTCGCTTGCGCCGTGAATCACGCGGAAAGCGTCCGTTTCCTGCGGGTCAATCAAAACGGCGCGCAGAGCAAGGCGCGGATCGGCATCAAAATTCGCGGGCGCGCGAAACATCACCGGCTTGCCTGTTGACGGATGGGCAAAGGAAATTTCCGCCGCGTGCAAAAACACCCGTGCCGCCGGTGTGCCGCCGTAAAGTGTGTCGCCGAGAATCGGAAACCCACTCTCCGCCGCATGGACGCGAATCTGGTGCGTCCGGCCGGTAAGCGGTTCGGCTTCGACACATTGGTAGGGCGCGGTGTCCTCACCGCGCCGCGGCGGACTGGGGACAGCCCGCCCGACCTTTTCGTTAAACAGCCGAAATTTCGTTTCCGCAATTTCTGCGCCCGCGTGCGGCGGACGACTCGCGTATTTTTCGCCGACACGCACCAGCGCGGTTTTGACGGCGAACCCGCTTTGCGGCACCGGCCGGTCGGTGAGCAGAAGATATTTTTTACGGACGCGGCGTTCCGTGAATTGCTTCGTGAGCGAGCGGTTGGCGGCCGGTGTTTTGCCGAAGACCAGCACGCCGCTGGTTTCCTTGTCGAGCCGGTGCAGGATGGCGAGCGTGCTCCAGCGCGGCTCGCGATGCCGCAGCCAGTCATAAATGCCCTCGCCCGCGTGCGGGCCGGGCGCGTGCGTGTTCCAGCCGGCGGGCTTGTGAACCACCAGCAGATGCTCATCCTCAAAAATCACGCACGGCGCCATGCGCAGATGAAACCATTTTCTGACGCCCAAATGAAAGCATGGAATCGGCGTGAAAAAATCTCACGCAAAGACGCGAAGGCGCGGTTTAAGGAAATCAATAAGTTGCTGCTGGCGATTTAGAGCCGGAGGCGCGACAGACAATAGCCCACGGTGAAACCGTGGGAAAAATGAATGCGTTATTCAAATGCGGTTTTTGCATAAAAACTTTCATGACTCGGACTGAGCAAATGTTTTGTGTCGAAGTTTTCAAGTAGTCCAAATTTTTCGATCAGAGGCTTAAACTTTTCACCGTGGGGACTAATTCCATTATAGAAAAGAAGCTCTAACTCGAACGCTGATAACTGCGCCCTTACTAAACTGGTATATCGTCTTCGATTTTTATAATCAGCGTCGGTATTATCTGTTTTAAGCGCGTCACTTTCGTTCACAAATTTAATTACATGATAAAGGGTTCTAAAATAATGCCCCAAGCTCGCTTCATATACTTCAAACATGCGCAAATAGAAATTTGCTGCAAAATTAACATCGGCGTTTTGTTCGGCTGTTCTCGACGTGCCGTAAACTGCGTGCAGCAGATTATGTAAAATCTGAAAACATTTTCTACCATCGTATTCATTCGAACTGACTGATGCAAATTGCTCCACACTGATTCGCATTTGAGATACGTTTTGATTGTGCAAATTCAAGAGTTGAAAAATGAGTTCTCAAAATTTTGCAGCTTGATGCTTTCGTACTGCATTCGGAATTGCTTTGCTTGTTCCTCCAATTCCGTTTCTTGTCTTTTGAGTTGTTGTTTTTGAGCAAGAAAGGCGACGAAGATAATTAGCAGTCCTGCCAGAGACCAAAAAGACGCCGTTGTGCCTTGGAGGTAGCTGCCGAAGTTTCCCAAATCATTCAGAAAATTATCATCCGAACGCGGAGTTTTATAGCCAATGAACGCCGCGACAAATCCGAGGGTGACGAATAAAATCGCAAGGGTGATGCAAATTCTAATTCCCCATTTGAAACCATTTTCTTTGCCTGATTCTGTTACCATATTTCGTGAAATTCCTGCAAACGTCGTCCGATGACAATTACAATTTGAACTTAAAATTTGAATTGTGCGGAAAAAACTCGCAGCGATTTCTTTTCCTATTCATTTTACCGGCGTGCATCTGGCCCGTCTGCGACTCCGGGACTTCCGCAATTACGCGCGGTTGGACGCCGACTTTGCGCCGGGTTTCCACCTGCTGCTCGGCGACAACGCGCAGGGCAAGACGAACATCCTCGAAGCGGTTTATCTCCTGGCCACGTTGCGCTCGTTCCGCGGCGTCGGCGGCGCGCAGATGATCCGGCACGGCCAAAAGGGCTATTTCGTCGGCGGCACGGTGATTGGCGGAAATATTCCCGCATCGCTGACATCTTCCTCCCTCTCCGCCAACAGAGTTGGGGGAGAGGGCGGGGGAGAGGTGGCTCCCGGTCCGCAAACTGAAAACCCCTCGCCCCAACCCTCTCCCCGCGCGGGCGGGGAGAGGGAGACAAAAATTCTGGCCAGCCACGGCGAACGTGAAGTCAAAATCTACTGGTCGGCGCGCGAACGCAAACTGGCGCTGGATGGCCAGCCGGTCAAACGCCTTGGCGATTATCTCGGCGTACTGCGCGCGGTGGTGTTTTGCACGGAGGATTTGCATCTGGTCAAGGGCACCGCGCGCGCCCGTCGGCGGTTTCTCGACCTGCTGCTTGCACAGACGCAGCCCGGCTATTTGCCGCTGCTCCAGCGTTACCTGCGCGCCGTCCGCGCCCGCAACGCGCTGCTCAAACACCGCTCCACCGACGAAGCCGCGCTCGACAGCTTTTCGCACGAACTGGTTGATCTCGGCGACCAGATCATCCGCCAGCGCCGCGAACTCGCACCCAAGTTCTCCCCGCTCGCGCGGCTGGCGTATCGCCGCATTTCCAACGCCGCGGAGGAATTGCGCATCGAATATCAGCCGAGCGTCAAAAAAGATTTCGCCGTCGAACTCGCGCAATCCCGTGGACGGGAGCGGACATATCGTTCCACGCTCGTCGGGCCGCACCGTGATGATTTGCAATTGTTGCTTGACGAAAAATCCGCCGCGCAGTTCGGCAGCGAAGGCCAGAAACGCACGCTGGCCATCGCATTGAAAATGGCGCAGGCCGAATATCTCACGGGCATTCACGGCTCCGCGCCGGTGCTGCTGATTGACGACGTGATGGGTGAACTGGACGTGAAACGCCGCAGCGGTTTTCTGCCGTTGCTGGAGCAGGCGCGCAAGACCAGCGGCCAAGTCTTCATGACCGCCACCGAGGAAAACTGGCCAAGCGAACTCGGCAAAGATTTGCAGCGGTGGGAAGTAAAAGCCGGAACACTGGTGTCGTGCAAATAAGTGGTTTGCCGCATTGCCGTCAAAATTCCGGCTGGCCATCGAGGTTTTTATTGCGAGTCGCGGTGAAGGGGCTATTTTGAAACTGTTCACCCGTGGCAATTCCGTCAAACGGCAGCCAGGATTGCTTTTATGAAAAGACCATCACGGCAAAACCCGTCGCGCTCAACAGCTTTCACGTTGATCGAGCTGTTGGTGGTCATCGCCATCATCGGGATTTTGGCGGCGCTGCTTTTGCCGGTGCTGTCCAAAGCCAGGCTCAAAGCGTATGCCATACAATGTGCCTCCAATCTGAAGCAAACCGGCACGGCGATTATCATGTTTGCAAACGAAAATGATGATGTCCTGCCCGGCCCTTGTGAATATGGCCAACGATGCTACTACTATAACACCACGGCCACCGCTGGCAGATTCAACACCGAACTCGCCTATTACCTTGCGAGTGACTTGGGCGGGAAAGATCCCAGGCAAATGTCGGCCACCGAAAGCAATTATATTCAGGTCTTGTTTTGCCCGGGTTACGGCAAGTTTTCGCCGGAATCCCCCGATGTGGCCATGACACGCATCACTTACGTGGTGGCGTTTCCCTACAGCAACGGCTTGGTGAAGCTGACGGTCAATCCATTTGGTTACCCGGGCGAAGGCGATCCTCAATCATTTGGTACAAACTGTGTCAAGCTAACCACCATTGGTCAATATGGTCCGGTTTCCGATGTTTTTGCAGTTTCTGACATTGATGTAGAACTCTACAACGGTTACTGGCCTCTGGAAGCAACGGCCCCGAATCACGGGGCGACCCGTAACGCCTTGTACTTCGATGGGCACGTAAAATCATACAAAGGCACAAATTTCCTGGCGTCGTATTAGGACATGGCAAACGGCCGGAGGAGGGCTGAACCCCCGTTGCTGCAATAACATCGAACACTGAACTCCGAACACTAAAATCGAATTGATTGCAGCCGTGCGCCTCATTCGGCGTTCGATGTTCGATGTTGGATGTTCGATGTTTTCCCATTAAGCTTTTGCCCATGCGAATTTTGTCAGGCATTCAGCCCAGCGGCGCGCTGCATCTCGGAAATTATTTCGGGATGATGAAACCCGCCCTCGAACTGCAGGAAAAGGGCGAGGCGTTTTATTTCATCGCCAACTACCACTCCATGACGTCGCTGTTCGATCCCGCCGAGCGGCGCAAGAACACGCTCAATGTGGCACTGGACTTTCTCGCCTGCGGAATTGACCCGAAACGGACCGTTTTCTTCCGCCAATCCGATGTGCCGGAAGTGACCGAACTTAGCTGGCTGCTCTCGACGGTGACGCCGATGGGTATGCTCGAACGGGCTACGAGCTATAAAGACAAAATTGCCAGAGGCATCGCGCCCATGCACGGTCTGTTCGCCTATCCGGTGTTGATGGCGGCGGACATTTTGATTTACGACTCGAACGTGGTGCCGGTGGGGCGCGACCAGAAGCAGCACCTCGAAATGACGCGGGACATCGCCATCAAGTTCAATGAGCAATACGGCCAGACGTTCGTCATCCCCGAACCGCAAATCCGCGATGAGGTTGCCGTGGTGCCCGGCACGGACGGCCAGAAGATGAGCAAGAGCTACGGCAACGCCATCGAGATTTTCGGCGACGAGAAGGTGCTGCGCAAAAAAGTCATGGGCATCAAGATGGACAGCCGCACGCCGCAGGAACCGAAGCCGGACGCGGACAAGAACTACGCCATCCAACTGCTCAAACTCGTCGCGCCGGCGAACTTTGCAAAAGAATGGGAAGATCGTTTGCGCACAGGTGGACTTGGTTACGGAGATTTGAAAAAAGCTTTGTTCGAGTTTTACTGGAATTACTTCGCCGAAGCGCGAAAGAAGCGCACGGAACTTGTCGCGAACCCGGATTACGTGAACAAGGTGCTCGCGGATGGAGCCGTCAAAGCCCGCACGCTGGCGCAGAAGGTATTGCAGCGCGCGCGGAAGGCCAGCGGGCTGGAGTAGTTGGAGTTCAATCCCGCACGGCGGGATTGTTCAGGGGACACGCTGAAGCGTGAACTCCAACTTGCACTTGCCATAATTCACGGATGAAAAACTCACTTCACGCTCATAACGCTGCCGCAAACCAATCTGCGGCAACCCGCCTGCGGTTGCGGATTACCGCGGCGGCGGAAACTGCGGTGCGCACCGGTCATCCGTGGGTTTTTTCCGACAGCGTCCTGGAGTCGAACCGCGCCGGGCAGACCGGCGAACTGGCGGTAATTTACGACCGCAAGGACCGTTTTCTCGCCGTGGGATTGTTCGATCCCGACTCGCCGATTCGGGTGCGGATTTTGCACGCGGGCAAGCCGCAGACGATTGACCGCGCGTGGTGGCAGGCGCGGCTGGAGCAAGCCCTTGCCCACCGGCGCGATTTGTTTGACGCGCAAACCACCGGTTACCGGCTCATTCATGGCGAAAGCGACGGCTGGCCCGGCCTCGTGCTGGATCGCTACGACACGACGCTGGTGCTGAAACTTTACACGGCGGCGTGGCTGCCGCGACTGGAGGACACGCTCACGCTGCTCAGGGAAAATGTCCCCGGCGAACGTGTCGTTCTCCGTTTGAGCCGCAACATCCAGTCGTTTGCTGACGGGCGGTTCCAGCGCAGTGACGGACAAGTGATCCACGGCCGCCCGCCTGCTGGACCGGTGATTTTTCAGGAAAGCGGCCTGCGCTTTGAGGCCGACGTTTTGCGCGGGCAGAAGACCGGATTTTTTCTCGACCAGCGCGAGAACCGCCGCGAAGTGGAAATGCTGGCGCGGGGTCGCCGCGTGCTGAATGCGTTCAGTTTTTCGGGCGGTTTCTCGGTTTATGCGGCGCGCGGCGGGGCCGTCGCGGTGACGGACCTCGACATCAGTGCCCACGCGTTGGCGGCGGCCAAACGCAACTTCGCGCTGAACCAAAATTTTCCCGGCGTGGCTGCGTGTCATCACGACACCGCACAGGGCGATGCGTTTGAATGGCTCGCGGCGAGTGCGGTGAAATTTGATTTGGTGGTGCTGGATCCGCCGTCGCTGGCCAAGCGCGCCACGGAGCGCGACGGCGCCCTGCGCGCTTACGAACGGCTGGCGACGCTGGGCATCGCCCGGCTTGCGCCTGACGGAATTATGGTGGCGGGTTCATGTTCTGCGCACGTCCCGGCGGAGGAATTTTTTGAAGTCGTCCGGCGCGCGGCAGCGAAGTCGGGAAGAAAATTCGCGGAACTGAAAACTTTGCGGCATCCGCCCGATCATCCGGCCAATTTCAAGGAAGCGGAATATCTGAAGGTGATTTACCTGAAATTTGCGACGTAGCCGCGCTTGTGAAAGCGCGGGAGCCCGCCAACTGTCCGCGTTCTCACGAACGCGACTACATTATTTTCAGCTTCGGCAGGTCTTGCGAATCCACCAGGCCCACCGGCTCGCGCTTCGCGTTCACCACGATGAGATCGTCAATGTTCTGTTCGTTGAAAAAATTTCAGCGTTTCAACGATCAGGGCGTTCTCACAAATACCGACCCACTTCCCGCCGCCGCTTCCGCCGATATTCGGGGTAAACACCAAATAATATTTGCATTCCCGCGTCGTGGGTTTCAGACTCTCATACGTTTGCATTGTCTGTTCCTTTCGTAAACTTTGAGCGGTTCACAAAATACAGACTTCGCAACGACTCCCAGAACGGTCAAAACTTCGGGAGTCCTCCGGCATGGCCGGAGTGTTGCCTGTTGGACTAAATGAGACAAGACCAACCTAAAGCCTCCGACTCGGTGTCTGCCTCAGAACCAAAAATCCGATCAAAAGGATTTGTGGTCCGGGTTTCAGAGTGGAATGCAAGACACCCGGTTTTGGCGGTTGTGATCGTTTCACTTTTGGCGGTTGTCATCAACTGCTACCCGATCATTTTCTGCGGTAGAAGCTATGTTTCCCCCACTTGTGCGAGATCGATGGTTTATGACGGGTGGCCGCCACTTCCAGGAATGGGGCCTACCCGTCAGGTATCGCAACATGGAAGTGACACCACGGCGATGATGATGTGGGGGGTTCCGGCCGGGTTTATCGAATCCCGCAGTCTGCTGGAACACGGGGAATTGCCATTGTGGAACCGGTACAGCCACGCCGGCGATACACTCATCGGCCAGACCGTCTCCATGCTTGGCGATCCGTTGCAGTTGATTGTCATCATCGGACGCGGATCGGCGGGGGCCTGGGACATTAAGTTTCTGGCGGCGAAATTCCTTTTTTGTGTCGGTTTTGGGCTGCTCATTCTCCGGCTTTTGGGCAACCGGCCGTTATCACTGATTTATGCCGTGCTTGCCGCGTATTGCGGTGCTTTTTTTTACATCAATAATCACCCCGTCTTTTTTGTTTTTTCCTATGCCCCATGGATACTACTCTCCGCGTTTGGGTTGCTCGACCTGCAATCGGAACGGCCGGTCCGCTGGGAATTGGCCTGGTTGTTGGTCAACTTTGCCTGTTTCAACGCCGGGGACGTTGAAGCGGCGGTGGTTTTGATCGGTGGATTGAATCTGGCCGCAGTCGCCGACGCATTGACGCGCGGTCGTAAAGTTGCTGATTGGGCCAAGGTGCTGGGACGCCTGGCGGCCGGCACGCTCCTCTTTTTGGGCCTAACCGCGCCGGTGTGGATGTCGTTTATGGCGGCGCTGGAAGGTTCCTATTCCATACACTCAGAAGTCCAGGTGGTTCAACTTCCACTCATGAGTCTGCCGGGCGTGTTTGATGACCTTTTTTACCTGCTCCTGAGGAGTGATTCCTTTGCTGCCATCGCGCCGGGAACCAGCCTGTTGGTGCTGGCGGGTTGCATCCTTTCTGCCTTGAACTGGCGGCAACTGAAGGGAGAACCCTTCTTCTGGGTCAATGGCGGGGCCATCCTGTTGTGGGGTGGTTGTGTTTTCGGGTGGGTTCCGGCCCCTGTTCTTGCGGCAATCCCATTGTTGAACCGTGTTGGTCACGTCTACACCAATTTTTCCTATCTGTTGGTCATCCACCTTACAATTCAGTGTGCCTATGGCTTCAAGTGCCTGGCGAGGGAGGAAAATTTCCGGCGGGCGATGATCAATTTCCTCTGGATGGGTCTGGTCTTCGCGGGGATGATTCTGGCGTATGGCTTCGGAATTGCACACCGCCCCATTCCGTGGGGTTATGTCCTGTGCGCCGGGACGGGCGCGGTGGGCGCGCCGTTGCTTTTCAGTTTTTTGAAGAGCCGCCAGCGCCAGATATCCGTAATTGGGTGGGTTGGAATTGTCGTTTTGGGGTTGGTTGCCCATTTCCGTTTTGGGTTTTATAGCTCCGGCGCGGACGATTTACTTATGCTTCCCGGTCCGCGAGTGGTTCTAAATGCTCCGAGCAAAGCCATTGACAAGATCAAAGCGGACAAGCCTGACCCGTTTCGGGTGGTCGGGTTGCGGTGGAATTTCTTCGGAGATTATTCGGCAGTTTATGACCTCGAAGATATTCGTTCGTGCGCGCCGCTGAGCAATGGCGAATTTATCAATCTCCTCCGGAAATTTCCGGGCATGAATTTCAGCCGGGATTGGGTGATGGAAGTGACGGACCCGGTCGCGGCGCAACCCTTGTTGAACCTGCTAAACGTCAAGTATCTGCTGGCTCCGACGAATGTCAGCTTCCAAGAGGGACTTGATTTTCGCCTCGCCGATCGCAGTGATTTTGGGGTTTTGGAAAATTTGCAGGTGTGGCCCAGGGCCTTTTTTGCAAATCAAGTGGTGGCCATCACCTCCACCGAGAAGTTCATCGACCACCTTTTGAAGAACGGTAAACAGCCGTTTATTGCCCTGACCCGGGAAGAAATCGAAAAACAACCCGGCTTGCAGCAATTGGAAACCACGAATCAAGCGGCCATCTCGCCGGCGACAAACTATCGGCTGTTTCCCAATTCAACCGAGTTTGATATCCACGCATCATCCGCAGGAATGGTCTGTCTAACGGAAGGACAGGCAAAAGATTTTACGGCCAAGGCCAACAACGAGTCCAAAGAAGTTCTGACGGTCAACCGCGCGTTCAAGGGCATATACCTCGAACAACCGGGTGACTACCACATTAAGTTCATCTACCGTCCCCGGCATTGGCGGTTGGCTTGCGCTTGTTTTTGGATTTCAGCCGGCGCGGTTATTCTGTGGGTACTGACGAGCATCATTCGCGGCCAAGGCGCAACGAAAAGGCGGCGCAACGCCATTGATTAAAAACCATACGACGCATGAGCCATCCATCAACAGAAAGACATCCAGACAAAACGTGCCATGTTTGTGGTGGGGCGAGGTTTTATTACCTTTTTTCGGCTGCCGACTACCGGGTGGTGCAATGCGATGATTGCGGGCTGGTGTTTCTTAATCCACAGCCGAGCGATGCCGAATTGGCCCGGATCTACAGCGCAGACTATTTCCTCGGCAGCAACACCGCAACAAGCTCCCAAGCCGTCAGGGAAATAAAGCAGGCCACCGCCAGGCTTTACCTTTCGGAAATCTCCCGCTACTGCGGCTCTGACAGCGGACGCGTGCTTGAGGTCGGCTGCGGCGATGGCGATTTTCTGGTCATCGCCCAAGCCGCAGGCTGGTGCGTCACCGGGGTGGAATACTCAGCAACCGCCTGTGAAAAAGCCCGGCAACGCCTGAAAAACGGCGAAATTTTTTGTGGAGAGCTGCAATCTGCCCGCTTGGAGGCGGAGCAATTTGATCTTTGTGTGATCTCTGATGTCATTGAGCATGTCCGTTCCCCCATGGATTTCCTGAAGGAAATACACCGTGTCCTCAAGCCCGGGGGCGCACTCTTCATTGCCACCCCATCCCTTGGTTCATGGTCCGCGCGACTCATGCGCCAGAAATGGATGGAATTCAAGGCCGAACATCTGACCTACTTTGACCCGCAGACACTCCAGACGGCGCTCTTCAAATCAAATTTCCGCGATGTCATCGTCGAACCCGGCTGGAAGATGCTCAACTTCGATTATGTGAAGATGCATTTTGAGCGTTTCCCCGTTCCTGTGGTGACACCGGTTTTGAACTTCATGGCCCGCATTTTACCCCAAAAGATGCGCCACCAGCATCGTCGGATCGTTGCCAGCGGCATGATGGTTTTCTCGCGAAAAGCGGAGGTGCGGCCGCAACCGGTGCTTTCTGTGATTGTTCCGGCATATAACGAGGTGAAAACATTCCGCGCACTCATGGAAACCCTTCTTTGTAAGGAGATGACGGGCCTCCAGATGGAAATCATTGTGGTGGAAAGCAACTCGACCGATGGAACCCGTGAACTGGCACTAAAGTACAAAGACCATCCGAGAGTGAAGCTGATTCTCGAAGAGCTACCTCGTGGAAAAGGTTATGCCGTGCGGACCGGCTTGAAAGCCGCTACCGGAGACTACGTGTTGATTCAGGACGCTGACCTGGAATACGACCTTGAGGATTACGATGGGTTGCTGGAACCGCTGATCGCCGGGCGCACGGCGTTTGTACTCGGCTCCCGGCATGGCGGGCGTCATGTCTGGAAAATGCGACAGTTTACCAAACAACATGGCTTGAGCTTGTTTGTCAATCTTGGCCACAGGTTCTTTGCCACGCTCATAAATGTCCTGTTTTTTCAGCGGCTTCGCGATCCATTCACCATGTTCAAAGTTTTCCGCCGGGACTGTCTTTATGCGTTGGAGTTTGAATGTAATCGCTTCGACTTTGATTTTGAGTTGCTCATCAAACTCATCCGCAAGGGGTATCACCCCGTTGAATTGCCGGTGAACTATCGTTCACGCTCATTCAAGGAAGGAAAGAAGGTGCGAATGTTCCGGGATCCGCCAACGTGGCTGAGAGCTCTGGTACGGTTGCGATTTGTGAACATTGATCCAATGGGCGTTATCGAGCAAACACACCGTGTTGATCAAACAGCAGAGACATTTGTTTCCGCAAAAGCCGTTAATCACAAGCCGTGAGCGCCCCCAGGCCACAGCCGGTGGAAACTGTTACCGGCATACTGGAAGCATGGGTTTTGCCCAGCGATGAAATCTGAGATCTTTCTGCAAGGCAGCCTTCTACATGATCTTGAGCTTCGGCAAATCCTGCGAATCCACCAGGCCCACCGGCTCGCGTTTCACGTTCACGACGATGAGATCGTCAATGTTCCGCTCGTTGAAAATTTTCAGCGCCTCAACAGCCAGCGCGTTCTCGCAAATGCAAATCGGCTTGGGCGTCATCACTTTTTTCAGCGGCTGATTCAGCAGATTTTCGTCCGCAGCCATGTGCCGGCGGAAGTCACCGTCGGTGAATACGCCCACGAGCTTGCCGCGCGCATTGACGATGCTCAGGCTGCCGGATTTGGCGCGTGTCATCACGAGCAGCGCTTCCTTCACGACCAGGTTTTCGCGCGCGATGGCGTTGCGCTCGCCGGTGCGCATGATGTCGCCGACCCGCAGCAGCATGGCGCGGCCAATCGCGCCGGACGGATGATATTTGGCGAAATCACTTTGCTTGAACCCGCGCGCCTGCAGCACGGCCATCGCCAGCGCGTCGCCCATGACGAGCATCGCGGTCGTGCTCGCCGTGGGCGCCAGATTGAACGGACAGGCTTCCCGGGGCACACGAACGTTCAACACAATGTCGCTGTGCCGCGCGAGTGACGACTTCATACCACCGGTGACGGAAATAATTTTAACGGAAAACCGCTTCAGCGCAGGCAGCAGGTTCAATAATTCCTCCGACTCGCCGGAATAACTCAATGCCAGAATCACATCGCCGTCGTTGACGATGCCCACGTCGCCGTGCAAGGCGTCCACGCTGTTGAGCACGACGCTCGTCGAACCGGTGCTGGTGAGCGTGGCGGAGATTTTTTGTCCGACGTTGCCGGATTTGCCGATGCCGACAATGATGATCTTGCTTCGTCGCTTCACCGCCTCAACAATCATCTCGACCGCACGCGCGAACGAGTTGTCGAGTTGCGCGCGCACGGCTTTGAGCGCGGCAAGCTCGATGTCGAAAACTTTACGAGCATGGACGAGAGGCGTCATATGTCGTAGGTTGCCAGCAACCGACCGGCATATCAACGGAGAATCATCCCCGCCCATGCGGGAACGCCCAAAGCAAACGGAGCAATCATGAAACAGGACACGGAACCAAAATCCAAAGGGTTCACCGGCGCGCAGGTGGCCAGGGCCGCCGAATTAATCAACTACCAGGACGGCGCCATCGTGAGCCGCGAACTGGTCAAGAAACCCACCGGCACGGTGACGGCATTTGCCTTCGACGAAGGCCAGGGCTTGAGCGAACACACCGCGCCGTTTGACGCGCTGGTGCAGGTGCTCGAAGGCGAAGTGGAGATCATGATTTCCGGCCAGCCGCATCACGTGGCCGGGGGCGAACTGATTCTCATGCCCGCCCATCAGCCGCACGCGCTCAAGGCGTTCACGAGGTTCAAAATGATTTTGACGATGATCCGGTCCTGACCGGCGAAATTCCAGCCAACGTGCCATGGCGTTTTCACTGGCAGCGCAATCGGGAATTTTTTACAGTGGTTTCACTGCCGGCACAGAACTGGTGAAGGCGCCGGATGAATCACATTTGGCATGCGCCCGGCGGGGCGCGGCGGTCAGTAACCGGATGGATTTAACCCAAATTGAACCAGCGGAAAAATGATGAGTCTTATGTCCAAAATCAAGCATCGCACCCTGCCGTTGGTTGCCGCCTCGGTTCTGGCGGCAGGTTCCGGGAACGCTGGCGCACAGGAGCGCCCGCTTTATCTTGATGGCGCCAAACCAGTCGAGGCGCGCGTCGCCGATTTGCTTTCGCGGCTTACCCTGGAGGAGAAGGTCTCGCTGGTTCATGCCCAGTCAAATTTTTCAACCGCCGGCGTGCCGCGGCTGGGCATCCCGGAATTGTGGATGGATGACGGCCCGCTGGGCGTGCGCGAAGAGGTCGGCGAAGGTGGTGTCATTCTCAACCACAAGGATGACTTTGCAACGGCCATGCCCGGGACGCTCGGGCTTGCGGCGACATGGGACGTGAATTTGGCCAAAGCTTATGGCACGGTAATCGGCCAGGAGGCAAAACAGCGCGGCAAGGACATCATGCTTGGGCCGGCTGTGAACATTCAGCGCACGCCGTTGTGTGGCCGCAATTTTGAATACCTGGGCGAAGACCCGTTTCTGACCTCGCGCCTGGCTGTCAATTACATTGAGGGCGAGCAGGCTCAAGGTGTTTCATCCTGTGTCAAACATTTCGCCGCGAACAATCAGGAATATGAACGCGGCTCGATCAATGAAATCATGGATGAGCGCGCGTTGCGCGAGATTTACCTGCCGGCATTTCGCGCTGCGGTGCAGGAGGCGGGGGTAATGACCGTCATGGGCGCCTACAACCAGATCAACGGCCAGCATTGCTGTGAGAACGAGCGTTTGCTGAATGAAATTCTCAAGCATGAATGGGGGTTCAAAGGTGCCGTCATTTCCGACTGGGGCGGCGTGCATCACACCGATCTGGCCGCGCTCAACGGCATGGACATCGAGATGGGCACGCGCCCGCCTTACGAAAGTAATTATCTGGCCAATCCGTTTCTGGAAGGGTTGAAGTCCGGCAAATTCCCCGTGTCCGCGTTGGACGATAAAGTGCGCCGGTACCTGTATGTGATGTTCAAATTGAACCTGATTCAGGATCCGGTCGCAGCGGTGGTCACCAACGTTGAGCCGCAAGGCCCGTTGAGCACGAAGGAACACCAGGAAACGGCACGCCGGGTTGCGGAAGAATCCTTTGTGCTGCTGAAGAATCAAAACCTGCTTCCGCTCGACCCGGCCCAAATCAAAACCATCGCGATCATCGGCGCCAATGCCACCGCCAAATTTGCCCACGGCGGCGGTTCGGCGATGATCAAGCCGCCCTACGAAATCACCGCCCTGGAGGGAATCAGCAATCGCCTTGGCGGCAAGGTGAAGCTCATTTATGCCCAGGGCTACAACCCCCCGGTCGGTTCGGGAGGGGTGGATTTCAGACCGGACGTTGAGCCATCCGCGCCTCCCCTCGACAAAACCCAGCTGATGACTGAGGCGGTGGCCGCCGCGAAGGCGGCTGACGTGGTCATCTACATCGGTGGCTTGAACCACCGTGGCGGCTACGACACCGAAGGGGCGGACCGTAAAGACATTAAATTGCCCGCCGGACAGGACGAGTTGATCCAAAAAGTGGTGCAAGCCAACCCCAAGACCATCGTCGTGTTGATGGGGGGTGGAGCGGTGGAAATGGACGCCTGGCTCGCCAAGGTGCCGGCCCTGCTCTACGCCTGGTATCCCGGTCTGGAAGGCGGCAACGCCCTGGCGCACGTCCTGTTTGGCGACGTGAATCCCTCGGGCAAACTGCCCTGCACCTTCCCGAAACGGCTGGCGGATTCGCCGGCACACTCGCTGAATGCCTATCCGGGCACTAACGGCACGGTGGTTTACAAGGAAGGACTCCTCGTTGGTTATCGCTGGTTCGACACGAAAAAAATCAAGCCGTTGTTCCCCTTTGGCTACGGCCTTTCCTACACGACATTCGAATATTCGAATCTCAACCTCGCTCCAGCCCAGGATGCGTCAAGGCTGCCGGTGACGGTTGAATTCGAACTCGCCAATACCGGCAGCTGCGCCGGCGCGGAAGTGGCACAGGTCTATGTGCAGGAAGCCAGCCCCAGCCTTCCACGGCCGCTCAAGGAATTGAAGGGCTTCAAAAAGGTTTTCCTGCAACCGGGGGAAAAACAAAAAATATCCATCGTCCTCGACCGTAACGCCTTTGCCCATTACGACCCGGACAAAAAAGGCTGGGTGGCCGACAAGGGCGCCTACAAAATCCTGGTCGGCAGCTCCTCGCGCGACGTGCTTCTCGATGGCAAATTCAAACTGGCGGAAACGACAGTGGAAAAGTAAACCGCTGGCAGCTTGCCTTTGCATCGTAGCGGCGGTGTAGCGTCGAGCCTGTGGCTCGATTCGATTCGGCCACAGGCCGAACGTTACAACGAGCAATCTGCCTTTTGGCTCGAAATTGAAAATGACAGGGGATTGGAAGTCGCGGACGAGATCACGAACGCGCACCCCGAACACCTTCGCAGTGCTGAAATAGAAATCAGGCGCTGGCGCGAAACTGCTGGGTGACCCGTTCGAGGCGCTTGTTGTCAGCGCGAATCCGCGCGGCGAGGGTCCGGGCGGTGGCTTGCAGGAAGGGCGTCGCGAGGGCGGGCGCTTCCCGGGTGAGCCGGTCAAAAGCAACGTCGGAGATTTTCAGCACGGTGCTGTCCACATTGGCAATGACATCCGCCGAACGCGGACCCTGATCAAACAGCGACATGTCACCGAAAAAATCTCCGGGGCCGAACGTGGCCAGAATCGTCTCTTTGTCACCGACCATCACCCGCGCGCGCAACTCCCCCTGAAGGATGAGGAACATGCCGTTGCCGGCATCACCCTGTTTCACCACCGCCATCCATTGCGGCACCTGGTGCAGTTCCATGAATTCAGTCAGGCGATCAAGCTGTGCGTCGTTCAGTTGGGACAGGATTTTGATGCGCCGCAGCGAGCCGGGAGCGATGCCCGCACCCGAAGCTGCGGCGGAATCCGGGATGATGGTCTGACTGAAATACGCTTGAAGTCCGGGAATTTCCGCCGCCCGCCGCCAGCTTCCGTCGCGGCGCGCGAAGACCCAGGTGTCGGCCAGGACGCGCTCGTCACTGATCCAGTCAATCAAAACCGGCAGTTCCACCGGGCCATAAGGAGAATCGTCAATTCCCCAAATGAAAAAATCATTGGGAACCTCTTTCCCTTCCATGTCCGTATCCTATCACCATCCGTAACCTTTTGAAAAGCAAAAAGTAATGTCACCGGCAAATCATTCCAGGCCAGTTGGATACGATGCAGTTGCCAGTCAAATTGCCGTAGGATTCAACCCCGGAAGTTATCCCGCATTGGGATAGGAACCGAGGACTTTGACGAAGTTGCAGTGTTCGCCCAGAAGCTGGATGGCCTTGACAACTTTGCGGTCCTGCATGTGGCCGTCGCAATCAATGAAGAAAAAATATTCCCACGCCTTCCGTTTGCTCGGACGCGATTCAATCTTCGTCATGTTGATTTTGTAACGGCGGAACGCGGCGATCGCCTGATGCAACGCGCCGGCCTTGTCGGCCACGCTCATCAACAGGCTCGTGCGATCGTCGCCCGTGGGCGGACTGCATTGGCGTCCGAGCACGAGGAAGCGCGTGGCGTTGGTGACGTTGTCCTGAATGTCCTGCTCGAGCACCGGCAGGCCGTATTTTTCGGCGGCGAGAATGCCGGTGATGGCGGCGTTGACTTTTCCTTTCGTGGCCAATTCAGCGGAACGGGCGTTTGACGACGTTTCGAAAATTTCGACTTTCGGAAGATGCTCCTGCACCCATTGCCGGCATTGCCCCAGTGCCTGCGGATGCACGTACAATCGCTTGATGTCCTGCAACCGGCCATTGCTGGCCAAACAATATTGAACCGGCAAAACGATTTGCGAAACGATCTTCAAATCGCTGTCCACGAACATGTCGAGCGTGTGCGTGACCACGCCTTCGGTGGTGTTCTCCACCGGCACGACGCCGTAGTCCGCGCGGTTCCGGCTGACCTCGGCGAACACGTCGGCAATGGTCTTTTGCGACACATAGCGCAAGCTGGAACCGAATTTTTGAATCGCGGCCTGATGCGTGAACGTCGCCTCCGGCCCGAGATACGCAATGGACATGGTCTTCTCCAACGCCAGCGCGCTGGACATGATTTCGCGGTAAATCGCGCAGAGCTGGTCGTCGGTTACCGGCCCTTCGTTCGACCGGCAGATGCGTTGCAACACGGCGCGTTCGCGGTGCGGTGCGTAAATTTCCTCGCCAGCCTTGAGCTTCATGTCACCGATGGCGAGCACGTGCTTCGTGCGCTCGTTGAGCAGCCGCACAATGTGCGCGTCCAGCCGGTCAATCACCTTGCGATGTTCGGGAATGTTCACAACCAGGGCAGAATGCAGAATTAAGAATGAAGAATCAAATCAGTTTCGTGCGATAAAAAGCAGACAAATATGAAATCAATAACGGCTGGCAATGAACAATCCTTGAGGTTTTTTAACTCCACGCTTGCAAATCCGACGCAATCCGCTTCGATGAAGTCATGTTTCCCTACGTTGCATTGACCAAAGACAAAGTCTGGCAGCCCGGCCCTTACGAGGGAGTCGAGTTGATGATGTTGCACAAAAATGAAAGCGCCGGCGGGGTCGTGGTGCTGCGCAAGTTCAAGGCCGGCTGCACGATCCCGGCCCACACGCATCCGGACGCCAATGAATGGGCCTACGTGCTTTCCGGCGAATGGGAGGAATCCGACAAGACCTACACCGCCGGCACGCTGTTCTTCGCGCCCGAAGGCGTCCGGCACGGCCCGCACGTCGCCAAAACGGAAGTCATCAGCCTGACCATCTTCGACGGTCCGCTGACGGTGGCGTGAATGAGCGTGCAGCAATTGCGATTGCACCAAACGCCTCGAAGAACGAATGCAGCAACAGGGTAAACCGTTTTTGAAAATGTTGCGAGAAACAGAAACCACGGACTCCGATAAATCGCGAGCAGGTGGACACGGATAAACCTAGCGCGGCCTATGGCCGCAACCACAGATTTTGGACTGCGGCGGGAATCCCGCAGAGCGGGAGCCACGCCGCTTTTGGAAGCAACCGGCAGCACGGAAAGCGGTGTCGCCGCTGCCCTCTGCCACCGCAGTCCAAATCTTTGTCATCCGTGCGCGAAGTTGCAGGATTGTATTACGGATTAAAGCAGGGCGAGCACTCCGCTGCCCGCTGCGCTTCAATATGGCCATCGGAAAGACCGGCGCGCAGAGGACTGCGCGCCCTACCAACAAATCCCCCCCCGTGGAACCCAAATCCGAGATGCCAGACCCGAATAATATTTCCTCGCCAGTGGCAGGAAAAAAGCCTTGAATCCACATCAAATCATGCGCTCCGACCAAGACCATTCCGCCTGTCCCGGTGAAACGCGGCGGCACTTCATCAAGAAGACCGGAATAGCGGCCGCGGCTGTGGCCGGGGCCGGCCTGCTTCACCTCCCTGTCTCCGCCCGCGAAAACAACCCGGCCATTTCCATCGTGCTGGATACAGAGGACGCGGTTCTGAAGCAACCGCCGGTGCAATGGGCGGCGGAACAATTGAGCACTGCCCTGACCGGCCGGGGCGTTGCGGCACAAATTTATCAGAGCCTCGACCAGGCATCCGCTTCACAGGAATGCATCCTCGTGGCCGGGCGCAATTCAAACCTTTCCAAACATATACTCGACGACGCGGGGATTTTATTGCCGGAAACCTCCGAAGCCATGGCGCTGGCCCGTGGAAAAGTCGAACCGCGTATCGTCCTCCTGGCCAGTGGTTCGGACGCGCGCGGTCTCGTTTATGCATTGCTCGAACTGGCCGATCGCGTGAAGTTTGCCGCCGACCCGGTGGCGATGTTGAAGGCCGTGAAACCCGTCAGCGAACGGCCGGCCAACGCGATTCGCAGCATCGGTCGCGCGTTCGTCAGCAATGTCGAGGACTTGCCCTGGTTCAACGATAAAAATTTCTGGCCTTCCTACCTCACGATGCTGGCGACGCAACGGTTCAACCGGTTCAACCTCGCCTTTGGACTGGCCTACGATTTCACAACGGACATTCGCGATTGCTACCTTCATTTTGCGTATCCGTTTCTTCTGTCGGTGCCGGGTTACAACGTGCGCGCCGTGCCGTTGCCCGATGCCGAACGCGATCACAATCTGGAAATGCTCCGGTTCATCAGCGATGAAACGGCCAAACGCGGCCTGCAATTCCAGTTGGGTCTCTGGACCCACGCCTACCGGTGGACGAACAGTCCGAAGGCAAATTACACCATCGAAGGGCTCACGCCGGAAACCCAGGCGCCTTATTGCCGCGACGCCCTGCGCATGTTGCTCACCGTGTGCCCATCCATTAGCGGCATCACCATCCGCACCCACGGCGAAAGTGGCGTGGCGGAGGGGAACACGGCGATTTGGAAAACAATCTTCGACGGCGTCGTCCAGTGCGGCCGCAGCGTGAGGATTGATCTGCACGCCAAGGGCATTGACCAGGAAATCATTGACGTGGCGCTGGGCACCGGCATGCCGGTGGAAGTCTCGCCCAAATTCTGGGCCGAACACATGGGCCTGCCTTACATGCAAGGCGCCATCCGTCCACAGGAAATGCCGCCGACGGACGCGCGCGACACCGGGTTCTTTTCACGCAGCACCGGTTCACGCCGGTTCACACGCTATGGCTACGCCGATTTGTTGACGGAGAACCGGCGTTACGGCGTGGTACATCGCATCTGGCCGGGGACGCAACGGCTGTTGTTGTGGGGCGATCCAGAAACGGCCGCCGCCTACGGCCGGGTTTCGAGTTTTTGCGGCAGCCAGGGCGTGGAACTGTTCGAACCGCTTTTCTTCAAAGGCCGTAAAGGCTCGGGCCTGCCCGGCGGGCGCGATGCTTACGCCGACGTTTCCTTGTCGGCAAAAGGCGGTGACTTTGAAAAATACGATTACACCTACCGCGTCTGGGGCCGGAACCTTTACAACCCGGACGGCGACCCGGATGGCTGGCGGCGCGCGCTGGCCCATCAGTTCGGCAAAGGCGCGGAAAAAGTGGAAGACGCGCTGGCGTCGGCCAGCCGGATTCTCCCGCTGGTGACCACGGCGCATTGCCCGTCCGCCGCCAACAACAATTACTGGCCGGAGTTGTACACCAACGTGGCGATTGTGGCTTTGAGTCCGGCCCAACCTTATTTCGACACACCCAGCCCGAAGCGTTTCGGCACGGTCAGCCCGCTCGACCCGGAGTTTTTCCTGGGCATCGATGAATATGCCGATGAATTGATCCAAGGCGGGTGCAGCGGGAGATACTCACCGGCTTGGGTCGCGAATCAACTGGAGGAAGACGCGGAAAAAGCATCAGCGCGATTGCACGAAGCAAAATCAAAAGTGCGCGACATCCGGAACGCCGATTTCCGGCGGCTGGCGGCGGACGTTGCGATTCAAGCCGGGCTGGGCCGGTTTTTCGCGGCGAAATTCCGGGCCGGTATCCTCTATGCCCTCTGTGAACGGAGCGGTTACCGGCCGGCCTTGGCGGCGGCGCTCAAGGCGCAGCGTGCGGCTCGAGTGGCATGGGCGGAATTGGCCGAACAGGCAAAGGATGTTTACGTCTCTGACATCACTTTCGGTCCTGAATTTTTCCAACGCGGCCACTGGCTGGACCGGCTGCCGGCCATCGATGCCGACACCGCGGATATGGAAAAACTTCTGAAACAAGCCTCCGAATCCGGCACGGCTCCGCTGAAAGTGGATCGCAAGGTAATAGAACAAGCCATGCGCCAAACTCCCGCCAAACCGGAGCACGATGAAAATCCGCCACTGGCCGGACTTCACGAACCGCCGTCTTCATTCCAGCGCGGCCAGCCGTTGACCATCGTGGCCCACGTGCCGAAAGTCAGCAATTTGTTCATGATTTCCGGTCTGCGCCTGCGTTATCGGCACATCAATCAAGCGGAGATTTGGCAGATGATTGAGATGGAGTGCGCTGGGGATGACTATCGCGCGGTCATCGCGGCAACTTACACCAATTCGCCGTTCCCGTTGCAGTATCACTTTCAAATCCACTCCAATTCCGGCCAAGCATGGTTGCATCCCGGCTTGGAACACGGCTGGCACGGTCAGCCCTACTTTTTCGTGCGCCAGGCGTGATGCCGGTTCAGTACCATGTCCTCGATGTCGGGAAAACGTCGCCAGATGAAAATTGTTTCCGGAGGACAGACCGGCGTGGACCGTGCCGCGCTGGATTTTGCCATCCGGCACGGTTACGAACACGGCGGATGGTGTCCGCATGGCCGTCGCGCCGAGGATGGCGTCATCCCGCCGATTTACCGGCTGCGCGAAACCGATTCGGCGGATTACGACGAGCGCACCGAAAAGAACGTGGTGGATTCGGACGCCACGTTGATTGTGGCGCGGGAAAAGGAATTGTCCGGCGGCACGGCCTTCACGAAAACCTGTGCCGAACAACAGGGCCGTTCGGTGATTGTCGTCTGCGAATCAGAGGATGTGTCACCAGGCGCCGCCGCCCTTTCAAAATTCCTGAAACGGAACAACGTGCGCACGCTCAACATCGCCGGCCCGCGCGAATCTCAAGCGCCCGGCATCGGAAAATTTGTCATGGAATTGCTCGAAGCCGCGTTGGAGACCTGAAGAACGGTGGCAACAACAGGGCAGGGCGCTTTTTAAGAAAACTGCGAGACGCGAATTTCACGAATTGCCGCTAATTTGTCATGGACAGCCTTTGTCCCACCGGCTGTGAGAGACTCCCTGAGAATGATTGAATATCCGACGGACACTTGATTAACTCACGCACCAGTGAAAGCCCAATTTTATCCCTTGGCATCGGCTGACCGCTCGCCATGGAAAGATGGCGTTTCTTCTGCGGATGGTCTTCCTGTTCGCGACAGTGGACCGTGGATAGATACAAAACATCGCCTGCTCGCCTACTACTCGAAAATGTTTGCAACCGGGATGAAGTTCAAATGGAAGAGCCGCGTTTACCTTGAATTGTTCTCCGGTCCAGGCAGATGCGTAATTCGCAATTCCAGCAAGGAGGAGTTAGGCTCACCTCTCAAAGTCATAGACCACGAGTTTACAAAATTCATTTTCACAGAAATAAGTCTCTTTGCAGCGGAGGCGCTGGCAAAGCGTCTTGAGACCTTCGGCAATGCAAGCTTGGCAGAAATCGTCTGAACGTCAGCAGGAAGACTGACCTAATTTGTCAGTGGATTAGCAAGCATCAATGTCCACTAAAAAAGTTTGGGGTAGTCTTCGACAAAATAGGTCCAGATGTTCTTGATTGGCGGCCGACGTTTTTCTCAATCCGAAACGTGAACAAAGCCGCATCGGAAGTTTGCTGCGGTGGACAGCGGGCAGCACAGTTCGTTAGCAATCCCGTGCGGTTTGATATTGCCGATTGGTAATGCTGCCCCGCTCGACGCGGAGAGAAAATTACGCCGTCGCCGCCTTCGCAACCGCAAGATCGCTGCGTCTTTGCGCCAACAGGGCCGTTCATTTCTTGCGAGGCTCCGTGAGGGGCAAGGAATTTCTTCAAACCAATCCAGTCTGGCACTCCGGAAGCAAAGATTTAACCCCCCAACAAATCAACCGGACGCGATGGGATACACGTCCGGTTGCTCGATGATTCAACCGTTCAAGATTTGTCACAGCATTTGCATCTGCTGGCGCACATCTTTTTCAAACCGATCAGGATCACGAGAATTGCGATGGTGATCCACTCGGCTTTCCCGCTTATCACGTCGAGCGCGCCCAGCAGGATGGCGACGCCGATCAGGATGATGAACACACCGCCCATCACGTGGCACGGGCAGCAGCACTTTTTGTTTTCACAACACTTTTTCTCTTCGGATGTTTCCATGATGGACTCCTTTCGGGGTTGTGGTTTCAGTTGTCAAGCGTGACCGGGCAAAATCACATTACGCTGCCGCTTTAGCCGCTGCCAAATCACTCCGTCGTTGCGCCATGGATTCGAAAAATTCACAGCCTTTGAACAAGGCGTTCATGCCGGCATGAGCTGGTAGATCGCCGGACGGTAGCGTGGCTTGGGAATCGGCTTGCGCGCGGCCTTGGCAGCGGCCAGCCAAGCCACTTTGGCCTTTTCCACTTCCTGCAATGCTTCAAACGGTGTCCCGCCAAAAGCAGAACAGCACTCCAAATCAGGAATGTCAGCGATGTAGCCGCCGTCCTCATCGCTGTAAAACACGTTGACGTGGTAGTCTTTCATTTATGCCGCAGCCCGGGACGCGGCCAGATCGGCCTTCCTCTCGCGCAGGCTTTTGAAAAACTCATAGCCCTCGCGCAATCTACGGACACAGACATCCTTGTCCTCCAGCATGGTCTTGATGATGCGCAGAATCGGTTTCGGGCGCAGATAGTAGGCGCGGTAGAAGCGGTCCACTTCCTCAAAAATCTTGTCCTTGCTCAGGCCGGGATATTCCAGCGTGCTTTGCTGCAAGCCACCGCTTTCCACGAGGTCGGTCTTGTCCTTTTTTACGAACCAGCCGTTTTGCCGCGCCATTTCGTAAAGTTCCGTGCCGGGATACGGCGCGGCCAGCGAAACCTGCAGGCTGAACACATCGAGCTCCTTGGCAAAGTTGATGGTGTTTTCGATGCTTTGCTGCGTCTCGACCGGCAGACCGAGAATGAACGTGCCGTGAATCACCACGCCGGCCTGGTGACAGGACTTGGTGAATCGCCGCATCTCGTCCATGGTCACACCCTTCTTGATGCGGGTGAGGATGTCGTCGTTGCCGCTTTCGTACCCGACCAGGAACAGGCGCAGGCCGTTGTCCTTGAAGGATTTTATCGTGTCGTAATCGAGGTTCGCACGGCTGTTGCAGGACCAGTGGACGCCGAGCGGGCCGAGTTTTTTGGCGATTTCGCGGGCGCGCGGCAGGTTCGCAGTGAAGGTATCGTCGTCGAAGAAAAATTCCTGCACCTGCGGGAAGAGTTTCTTCATGTACGACATTTCGTCGGCGACATTTTGCGGCGAGCGGACGCGGTATTTGTGTCCGCCGATGGTCTGCGGCCAGAGGCAGAAGGTGCATTGCGCCGGGCAGCCGCGGCCGGTGTACATGCTGATGTAAGGATGCAGCAGGTAACCGATGAAATACTTTTCAATCTGGAGGTCGCGCTTGTAAACGTCCGCCACCCACGGGAGCGTGTCCATGTCCTGGATCATCTCGCGCTCGGGGTTGTGTTTGATTTTGCCGTCCTTGTCCTTGTAGGAAAGCCCGGCAATGGTCGAAAGGTCGCGGTCTTCGGCAACTTCCTTGCAGGTGAAATCAAATTCCTTGCGGCCAACCCAATCAATCGCCGGCGATGCCTTCAAGGTTTCCGTCGGCAGCACCATCGTGTGCGCGCCGACGAACCCGATTTTGGTGGCGGGCTTCTGCGCCTTGATGGCCTCGGCCACCTTGCAATCGTTTTTCAGCGACGGCGTGGAGGTGTTGATGATGACGTGATCGAAATCCTTCGCGATGCGCAGTGTTTCCTGCATGCCGATGTTGTGCGGCGGGCAGTCGAGCAGCCTGGAATTCGGCGTGAGCGCGGCGGGTTGCGCGAGCCACGTGGGATACCAATAGCTGGTGACTTCGCGCCGTGCCTGATAACGCGCGCCGGCGCCGCCGTCAAAACCGTCAAAACTCGGAGGTGAAAGATAAAGTGTCCTGCTCATTTGAATTCTAAAAATTTCTGTGGCGAAGAAATTTATTCCGGCTTCTTCGCATCCTTGATTTTGGCCAGCAAATCGTCGCGTTGCGACGTGTCGCTCGTGCCGCAGACAGTACTGACGTGCGTCTCATGGCGCTCCTCTTCCTTGCGCGAGAACGCGCCGCGCGCACCGGCGGCGGGCGAGTTGATGGCCGCCTTCGCCTCCGCGAGATGGCCTTTGCCGATGGTGACACCGTTGTAAGCGCGTTTCTCCAGTTCCGGCGAGGACGGAAACGGTTTGGGTTTCGCACCGAAGTTGTATTTGATGTTCTTCCAGTTGTCGCCGGACTGGTAATTCGTGCCGAGCGCGCCACTGGGGTCGTAGCCGCAGTGGACCATGCAGTTTTCGCAACGCGGGTCGCGCGCGACGCCGTTCACAACGCCATATTTGTCCCATTGCACCTTCGTGAGCATTTCCTGGTAGCCGTCGTAATGGCCGTCGGTCATCAGGTAACACGGCGCTTTCCAACCCTTGATGTTGTAGGTGGGAATCGCCCACGCGGTGCAGGTCAACTCGCGTTTGCCGGCGAGAAATTCCTGATACACCGGCGTGCCAAAAATCGTGAAGGCCCTGCCCCAGTCGAGAATCTTCGCGAACTTCTGCCGCGTCATCCTGCGCGTGAGGAAAAAATCCTCGGGCTGTTTGCCGAGACGCGTGACCATGTCCTTCTTCGCCGCGTCGTATTCGTAGCCGGGCGAAATCGTGTGGCCGTCCACTTCGAGCGAACTGAGAAATTTGAACATGTCCTCGATTTCCGCCACGTCGGTTTCCTTATAGACGGTCGTGTTCGTGGCAACCTGGAAACCGAGGATCTTTGCCATCTTGATGGCCTCGATGCATTCCTTGAACACGCCTTCGCGCTCGACAATGAGGTCGTGGGTGAATTCGAGGCCGTCCACGTGGACGTTCCAATACATCCACTTGGTCGGACGGATGACGGGCTTCTTTGAAGTTTGGGACTCGCGGAGCTCGCCCCTCCGATTCGAGTTGCGAATCGTCTCGGCGTCCTTGTCGGAAATCAGTTTCTGGTCGAGCAGCTTTTTCAGCTTCGGCTCGATTTTCGGCGAATAAATCGCGGCCAGATAATCCTTCATTTTCTTCCGCATGAACACGCCGTTCGTGCAGATGTAAATGACGCGGTCCTGTTTTAGCAGACCGGCAACCAGTTCCTCGATCTTCGGATAAATCAGTGGTTCGCCGCCGCAAATGCTGACCATCGGCGCGTCACATTCCATCGCCGCTTCGAGGCATTTTTCCAGCGGCACCATGTCCTTGAGATTGGTGGAATATTCACGGATGCGTCCGCAGCCGGTGCAGGTGAGATTGCACGTGTGCAGCGGTTCGAGTTGCAAGACCATGGCGAACTTCGGCGTCTTGCGCAGTTTGTGTTTGATGATGTGACTGGCGATTTTCGTCGTCAGCGCAAATGGAAATCGCATAGAATTATCGGGCTTGAGCGAGTTGTTGGAACGGGACGGATACCGCCACCGGCGTGTTGGTCGCCGCCGGGGGATCGGCCTTCATCAGCCCCGGCAGAAAAAACGAGGCGGGCGAAACCGACGTGCCGGCGTTGATGCCGGAGCAGCCGGCAGCGAACAGCGTCAAAAACACCAGCATTGCCAGCCGCGGCAAATTCCAATTTAATCTCACTCGCCCATTATAAATCAGCCCGATGCGATGGCAACTGTTAATTCCAAAGATGGCAATTCTTAATTCCAAGACCCGGCGTGCGACAAAAGGCGGGCTGGCCGCCGCAATTTTTCTTTCCGCCGGCGTTGGAATTGTTTTCGCCGGCGAACCGCGCAACCCAATTTTCGCCGGGCGCGCCGAGGCGGAATATCATCACGCCCAAACGCAATTCCAATCGAACACCAACGATCCCGCAGCCGCCTGGCAGTTTGCCCGCGCGTGCTTTGACTTCAATGATTTTGTCACGAACAACGCCGGGCGTGCCACGCTGGCCAATCAAGGCATCGCCGCGTGCCGGCAATCGCTCGCGTGCGAATCCAATTCGGCCCCGGGACATTATTACCTGGCCATCGAACTCGGCCAGCTGGCGGACACCAGGAGAAATCTGGCGGCCTACAAACTGGTGCGGGAAATGGAGCGCGAGTTCAAAACGGCGGACGACCGGGACGAACATTTCGATTACGCCGGCCCCGCGCGCTGTCTCGGCCTGCTGTATCGCGACGCGCCCGGCTGGCCGGTGAGCATCGGCAGCCGGCACAAGGCGCGCGAATGGCTGGAACAGGCCGTCAAGCTCGCGCCCGATTATCCCGAAAACCGGTTGAATCTTGTCGAATCGTACTGGCAATGGAAGGACCACGAAGCCGCCGGCAACGAATTAAAAACGCTCGATGCGCTCTGGCCGTCCGCGCAAACGAATTTTACCGGTGAAGCGTGGGAACGAAGCTGGAATGATTGGTCAACGCGCCGCGAGGTTGCGCGCAAAAACCTCAAGGAAACCGCCGCCGGCGAAACCGGCGAAAAAGGCCGTTGAATTAAACTGAATTTTTCTGTGGCAGCGACCGCACGGGTGAATTATTCTGTCGGCTGAAAACTGGAGTCGAACAAAAGTTTTCAACGTCATGGCCAAAAAGCTCATCGCAGCATTGACGGACTCAAGCCTGTTCCTGCGCGAATGGCTCGCCCATCCGCAACGGACGGGCGCGGTCGCGCCGAGTTCGCCCAAACTCGCCGCCGCGATGGCCCGCTGGCTGCCGTCCGACCCGGAAAGTTTCGTGCTCGAACTCGGCCCCGGCACCGGAGCGGTCACCCAGGCGCTCATCGAACACGGCCTGCGCGAGGAGCGGCTCGTGGCCATCGAAAAAAACCCAAAAATGGCGCGGCGGCTGCGTCAACGTTTCCCCAGCGCCCACATCATCACCGGCGACGCATGGCATCTTGACGTTCTGCTGCGCGAATGCTACGAACCGATTGAAAGCGTCGGGGCGGTCATTTCCAGTCTGCCGCTGCTGAATTTCCCGCCGGATGAAGCCGACGCGCTCGCCGAAAAAATCCGCGCGATTTTGGAGCACGGCGGCAAATGGGTTCAATACAGTTATCATCTCGGCAACGGGCACCACAAAAGCGCCACGCGCTTCCAGCGGCTGGCCTCCAAGATCATCTGGCTGAATCTCCCGCCCGCCCGCGTGAACGTTTATCAGAAGTAACCCCTACGACATCCCCGGGCGCGGGTGATGAAAATTTACTTCGCCTTTTGGAATTTTTTCAGTTGTTCAACCAGGCCGCGTATTTGCTCCCCCTCCTTGCCCTGATTCGCCGGCATTTGCGCCGCGGTTTCCGCCACGACGAGCGCGTCGGCGACCCGTTTCTGCTCCATCAGCAAATTCACATACCGGAAAACCGCCTCGGGTGAATACGGACACAGCGCCCATGCCTGCCGAAAGGCAAAATCCGCCTCGCGTCCCAATCGCTCCTTTTCCGCGACACCGGCGGCCTGTTTCAGGCGCCAGGCGTAAAGGCCGGCGATGGAACTCCGCAACTTGGAAAACATCCTGTGGGAGTAGGCGTTTTGAATGAAACGCGGATCGCCCGTGAAACCGCTGAAATCCTGTTTTCCAAAAGTCTTTTTGGCGAATACGGCGACCTCCTCAACCGGCGTCTCATCGTTCAGCCAGTCGCCGATCATCGGCCGGACAAGGCTCCGCCAATAATCGTGGTCCTGCTCGACGATTTCGTCAGACAATCCCGGCAGCGGCTGGTGGTTGATTTTGAAAATCAGGCCATGCGGTTCGAGATACGGGTACATCCAGTCGAACGGGAAACTTTCTTCGATGTAAAATTCGCGGTCGGGATTTTTGTCCAGGATGAGTTTGACCATCAGGCCGAGGATTTGCATCTCGGCGATCGGGCCGCTGACCTGGATCTGCCCGTCGGGACCCGTTTTGACATCTTCTCCCCACTTGAGCTGATTTTTGCTCCGCCGCTGAGCGACATCCTGCGTGTAATCCTGGAAGCATTTTTTCGAATCTTCATCCGTTGGCGTGTAAATCTTCGCGCCATACATGCCGCGCAGGTATTCCAGATACGTGGCGTCCGCCAGCGCATTCTGGGTGAGGGTGAAAAACGGATCGCCCGCCGCATGCGACTTTTGCAGTGCCGTGATGATGAAACGCCCCGGGTCGGTGCCGCCGAAGTAGATGCTTCCCGCCGGGATGGAGGCGATGATGTTGGTCCCAAACGCCATGGAATATTTTTCATCGCCCTCGCCGAAGGCATCGAATGCGCCCCAGATTTCCTTGACCGCCTCCCAGGCCGTGCCGTGCAAACGCTCGTCGGAAGGACCCGAATGTTCATACTGGGGAGCCCGCCGGCTCAGGTTGACAAACGTATTGCTGATCGCCAGCCAGTCGCCCTGCTCCGCCGCCGCGTAGAATGGTTTGAACACCGACACGTCCTTGCCCCCGGTCGACGCATCGGCCTGCGCCTCCTTGTCCGCGACAAAGGTCTTCAATTGTGCGGCGGCTTCCGAGTTTTTGAGCGACCCCGATGCCGCAGGAGGCTTTTGGGTGCAGCCGCCGATGAATAATCCAAGGCCAAGAATCACCAGCCCCGGAGATCCGATGGTTGTTTTCATAGGTTGATCTTTCGCCGCGGTTCCAGTTTGATGTTCCCGCACCGTTTGTCCCGCCGCTTCCATTGAATAGACACCGGGGCCTGCCAGATTTGTATAAAAATCCGCCAAGTGCTTGCGACGTCCGGCGAGTGGGTGCAATACAGCTATCATCTTGGCAATGGGCACCACAAAAGCGCCACGCACTTCCAGCAACTGGCCTCCAAGATCATCTGGCTGAATCTTCCGCCCGCCCGCGTGAACGTTTATCAAAAGTGACGGCTGAAAATCATCTCGTCTTCTGCGATTGTTTCAACTGGTCAACCAGATTTTGCATTTGCTTGGCATCGAACCCCGGCTGGGAAGGAAATTGCGACGTTGTTTCCGCGACCAGCAAGGCATCGGCAGCTCGGTTCTGGCTCGATAGAAAATTCACATACCGATACACGGCTTCGGGTGAATACGGACACAGCGCCCACGCCTGCCGGAAGGCAAAGTCGGTTTCGCGAATCAGAGCCGCTTGGGCGGCGGGCGTTTTCTGCCGGTATTCGGGAGGGCATTGCGCGCTGCAGCGCCACGCATACACACCGGCGATGGACAAGCGGAACTTGGAAAACATCCTTTGCGCGTAATCGTTTTGCACAAACTGCGGGTCACCTTTGAACCCGCTGAAGTCCTGCTTGAGCTGCACCTTCTCCACAAACGCGGCGACTTGCGCCACGGGGGTGTCGCCGTTCAGCCAGTCGCCAAGGGCCGTCGTGGCGATACGGGTCCAGCAATCGTGGTCTTGACGAATGACGTCCCCGGACAATTGTGGCAGCGGCTGACGGTTGATTTTCATGATCAAGCCGTGCGGCTCCAGATACGGATACATCCAGTCCAGCGGAAAGCTTTCCTCGAGGTAAAACTCGCGGTCGGGATTTTTGTCGAAAATGATTTTGGTCAGCAGGCCGTTGATTTTCATCACGGCGATTTGGCCGCTGACCTGAAGTTGCCCGTTTGTGCCTATCCTGTCATTTTCGCCGGGTTCGAGTTGATGATTTTGGAGCCGTTTTTGCGCGTCTTCCACGTAATTCTGATAACACTGTTGCAAATCGTTGGTGGTGGGCGTGTAAATTTTGCCGCCATACATTTTCCGCAAATATTCGAGATAAGTTCCGTCTGCCAGGGCATTTTGCGTCAGTGTGTAAAACGGGTCAGCGTCCACCTGCGATTTGCTGAAAGCCGTGGGCAATCCCCGCCCCACGTCGGTGCCGCCAAAATAAATGGTGCCAGGCGGTATCGAACTGATGATGTCATCAACCGCGATTTGGATGTATTTCGGATCGCCGGGCACGACAATTGCGTAGGCCAGACAGATTTCCAGCACCGGAGACCAATAACTGGTGCGGAGATGGACATCCTCCGGAACGCCCTTGGCTCGCTCATACTGCGGGTGCCGTTGCTTAAAACTCTCAAACATGTTGGTCACGGTCTGCCAATCGCCGTTGGTGGCCGCATTAAAGAAGCGTTGAAACTCCGGCGATATCTTTTCTCCGGCCGCCGCCGCCAGCGTCTGCGATTGTTTGAACTTGGCCGCTGAGAACGCCTTGAGCCGGTCAAGCTGCTGCTGCCTGAGCGATGTCTCATCGACCGTTCCAGCGCGGTTGAAATCAGCACTCCAGCCGCCAACGCAAAAGATCAGTCCACCGGCCAAAATCAAAACGGTCCAGACCGTCGCCGGACGCAACCGGCGGACGCGCGAGGCATCCACAATGGCCGCGATTCGTTTTTCCAATCCGGAAGGGCGGGCCATCGCAATCGCCGCCACCTGCGGCATTCGTCGAAAACTTGTCGCGATTTCCACCAGTTGACCCGCGTAGTCCGAAGCCTTGCAGCCACCGGTCAGCACCAGATCGTCGCAGGCGCGCTCCCGTTCGATGCACATTTGCCGCGCCGCCACCCAGGCCAGCGGATTGAACCAGTAAAGCGCGCAGACAATTTTTGCCGCAAATTGCGTCAAACAATCCCAGCGCTTTACGTGCGCCAGTTCATGCAGCAAAACAATCCGCCGCCGCTCCACCGGCCATTGCCCGGATTCCGTGGGCAGCAAAACCGCCGGACGCCACCAGCCCCAGGTCAGCGGCATTACGTTGTCGGCCGACTGCAACAAATTCACGGCCCGCCGCAGACGCAGCGTTTCACGGACTTCTTCCAGCAGAAGTGTCCAGTCCGCACTTCGCAGCGGCTGTGCTATCCGGGAAAATTTGCGGAGCCGGAGTTGTCCGCTGGCCGCGGAAATCAAAACCAGCGCTGCTCCGGCAAACCACGCAATGCCTCCGAACACCACCCAGTTTGCGCTGAAACGAGCGGCGATTGTCCGGCTGCTGCCGGAAGAATTGCGGACCACATTGCTTGATTCCGCCCTGTCCGGCGAAGCCGGCGTTTCCGCCGCGAAACTTCCGGGCCTGGTGCCGGGCGCAAGTTCCAGCGCCAGGGAAATCTGATTACCCGAAGTCGAACTGGCAGAAACCGACCAAAGCGGCCTTTGCCACGATGGCAGCAGGGAAGCCAGCAACGGCAGGCAGGGCAGACTTGCCACGGCCAAAAACCAGATCAAGTGCCGGGTCGCCGCCGAAGAACGCCGCCACAGCACGCAGACTCCTCCGGCCAGCGCGAGCACAATGAAACTTTTGAGAAAAGCATCGAGAAACAACGCGGCACAATGGGAGTTCTGAATCGAATGGGAAACGAATGCGAACCACGTATTCATGTCAACGGCCCTCCTTTTTGACTTGTTTGATGATTTGTTGCAGTTTGTCCAGCTCGGCATCCGAAAGCTCCGTGTCGGCGGTCTCCAGCAACGCGGCCATCGCCTGCGTGACCGATCCCTGGAAAAACGTCACCACCACCCGCTTCAAGGCCGAACGGCTCGCGGCTTGTTTGGAAACACGCGGCAGATAAACGTAGCGCGCCCCTTCCTCCCGATGCCGCGCATACCCCTTCTCCTCCAGAATCCGCAGCAGGGCGCGGACGGCGGAATAGCCTGGCGGATCTGACAGCGCGGCGCGGACCTCGGCGGCCGTGGCCGATTGTTTTGCGTGCAGCACGTCCATGATCTGGCGCTCCCGCCGGCTGAAATGTTGTTCGTTACTCATTGTATGTGCTAATTTTTTAGCATACAGGCATGGCGTGTCAACCTAAAAATGCTAAAATTTTAGCATTTGAACCTTTCGGCCGGGCCGCCGCCCGCCCGCAGGGGTATCTTTTGCCGCCACTTTCACCGGATAGACACCGGGACCGGCCGGGTTTGTATAAAAATCCGTGGCCGCCGCCCGCCCCCCTGACAGCCTCCTTAATTTAGAATTATTCTAAATCTTGACCTGACCGGCCTGGGCGCGTTATATTCCCCCTGCCATGAAGGCCTCCGGCCATAACAAGGTTGAGAACCGCCTGACCGAACGGTTGGGCGCCGGCGGCCTGCGCTCCACGCCGCAGCGCGAGCACGTTTATCACGTGCTGCTGCAAAAGCGCGACCACCCCACCGCCGAGGAGGTCTTCATCCGTGTCAAACGCGGGACGCCGGACATTTCCATGGCCACGGTTTACAACTGCCTCGATACCCTGGTAAAGTGCGGCCTCGTGCGCCAGGTGCAGCTCGACCGCGGCGCCACCCGGTTCTGCCCGAACATGCGCGAGCATTGCCATTTTTATTGCGATTCATGCGACACGGTGTTTGATGTGGACCTGCCGGCGAAGCCGCGGCCCGGCATCACGCTGCCGCATGGGTTCAAGGCCGAACATTACGAAGTCGCCATTCACGGCATCTGTCCGGAATGCGCGAAGAAAAAATGAATTTTTAGAACCATGAGCACCGCCACGGAAACCATCGAGAGCCTGGTCAAACAGGATTACAAATACGGGTTTTACACCGACGTGGAAACCGAGTCCGCGCCGCCGGGTTTGAGCGAGGACACCATCCGGCTGATTTCGCGCCGGAAAAACGAGCCGGAATGGCTGACCGACTGGCGGCTCAAGGCGTTTCAGCACTGGCAAACGATGCAGGAGCCCACCTGGCCGAAAGTTCATCACGAGAAAATCAATTATCAGGACATCGTTTATTACTCCGCGCCGAAGAAGAAGGGCGACGGGCCGAAAAGCCTGGAGGAAGTTGATCCGAAATTGCTGGAGACCTACGAGAAACTCGGCATCCCCCTGCGCGAACGCGAGCGGCTCGCCGGCGTGGCCGTGGACGCGGTGTTTGACAGCGTGTCGGTCGGCACGACGTTCAAAAAGCAACTGGCCGAGAAAGGCGTCATCTTCTGCTCGTTCAGCGAAGCGGTGCAGGAGCATCCCGACCTCGTGAAGAAATATCTCGGCATGGTCGTGCCCTACACCGACAATTTTTTTGCCACGCTGAATTCCGCCGTCTTCACCGATGGTTCGTTTTGTTACATCCCCAAGGGCGTGCGCTGCCCGATGGAGCTTTCCACCTATTTCCGCATCAACGCGGCGAACACCGGCCAGTTCGAGCGCACGCTCATTGTGGCCGACGAAGGCGCGCACGTGAGTTATCTCGAAGGCTGCACCGCGCCGATGCGTGATGAAAACCAGCTTCACGCGGCGGTGGTTGAGCTTATCGCGCTCGACAACGCAGAAATCAAATACTCGACCGTGCAGAACTGGTATCCCGGCGATGAGAATGGCAAAGGCGGCATCTACAATTTTGTGACCAAGCGCGGCCTCTGCCGGGGCAGCAACTCGAAGATTTCCTGGACGCAGGTCGAGACCGGCTCGGCCATCACCTGGAAATATCCCAGTTGCATCCTGCAGGGCGACAACTCCATCGGCGAATTTTATTCCGTTGCCGTGGTGAACAATTACCAGCAGGCCGACACCGGCACCAAGATGGTGCATATCGGCAAGAACACGCGCAGCACCATCGTGTCGAAGGGCATTTCCGCCGGTCACGGACAGAACAGCTATCGCGGGCTGGTGAAAGTCCAGAAGAGCGCCACGAACGCCCGCAATTTCTCACAATGCGACTCGATGTTGATCGGGTCGAAGTGCGGTGCGCACACGTTCCCTTACATCGAGGTGAAGAACACGTCGGCGTCCGTCGAGCACGAGGCCTCGACGTCCAAGATTGGCGAGGACCAGATTTTTTACTGCAACCAGCGCGGGCTTTCCACCCAGAACGCCGTGAACCTGATCGTGAACGGCTTCTGCAAGGAGGTCTTCAAGGAACTGCCGATGGAATTCGCCGTGGAAGCGCAGAAACTTTTGGGCGTGAGTTTGGAAGGCAGTGTGGGGTAAAGACACTGATTTCACAAATTAACACAAATTTAATTAGTGAAAATTCGTGTAATTCGTGTCTAAACTTTTTTGAAAATGAGCAAACCGATTCTTGAAATCAAAAACCTCAGCGCGGGCGTTGGGGACAAGCAAATCCTCAAAGGCATCAGCCTGACGATTTCTCCCGGCGAAGTCCACGCCATCATGGGGCCCAACGGCAGCGGCAAGAGCACGCTGGCCGCCGTGCTGGCCGGTCGCGCCGGTTACGACGTGACCGGCGGCGAGGTCATTTACAACGGCAAGGACCTGCTCGACCTCGACCCGGAAGAGCGCGCCCGTGAAGGTGTTTTCCTTGCGTTCCAGTATCCGGTTGAAATCCCCGGCGTGAACAGCACCTATTTCCTCAAGGCCGCACTGAACGAAATCCGCAAGTCGAAAGGCCAGTCGGAACTCGACGCGATGGAATTTCTGAATCTCGTCAAAGACAAAATCAAACTGCTGGAATTGAACGAGGACTTGCTCAAGCGCTCGGTGAACGAGGGTTTTTCCGGCGGCGAAAAGAAGCGCAACGAAATTTTCCAGATGGCCGTGCTCGAACCCCGGCTCGCCATCCTCGACGAGACGGATTCCGGCCTCGACATTGACGCGCTGCGCATCGTCGCTGGCGGCGTCAACAAGTTGAAACGACCCGACAGCGCACAGCTCGTCATCACGCATTATCAGCGGTTGTTGAATTTCATCATTCCCGATTTCGTCCACGTGCTTTACGACGGCCGCATTGTGAAATCCGGCGACAAACAGCTCGCGCTCGAACTCGAGGCGAAGGGTTACGACTGGATTATCAAGCCCGCCTAGTTAAACTGGCGGCATGAATCTGGACGAAGCCCAACGCCAAAAAGTCGCCGCCTGGATCGCGGACGGCGCGAAACTTTCTGAAATTCAAAGCCGGCTCGCGTCGGAACTCAGCTTGAAACTCACCTACATGGAAGTGCGGCTGCTGGTGGACGATTTGAAATTGACGCCAAAAGACCCGGAGCCGCCCAAAGTTGCCGCGCCGGTTGCCGAGGCGGCAAAGCCTGCCGACAAGAAAAACTCTCCGCCACCCACGGAGCCGCCGGGCGCGAGAGGCGGCGTGTCCGTAACGGTGGATCAATTGGCGCGGCCCGGCACGATTGCCAGCGGCAAGGTTGCGTTCAGCGATGGCCAGCAGGCCGACTGGTATCTCGACCAGACCGGGCGGCTGGGCGTTTTGCCCCGGCAGCCGGGTTACAAGCCGTCCGCCGCGGACGTGCAGCAATTTCAGTCCGCATTGCAAAGCGAAATCGCGCGGATGGGATTCTGAAATTCCCCTTTCCTCCTCGTCGTCGTTCTCGTCCTCGTAATCGAAACCGTACAGATCGAGGACGAGGACGAGAAGGAGGACGATAACCTTTCGACCCCGGCCCGTTGCGGCCGGACTTCCGACGGTTCACTTCCTTCGCCTTGCCGCAACCTTCATCTCTTGGCACATTGATGCGGCATGCGCGAAAAATTCCGGGTTTGGGCGGAAAGCATTGAAACCTTTGCCCTCGAAGTCATCTTCGGCGAACGCCGCGACACCAAGGCGGTGTTGATGCGCGCAATTTTGTTTGGCAGCTCGAAGGTTTTCCAGGTCGGCGTCAAAATGCGCCGCTGGCTTTACAACGTGCGCATCCTCCGCGACAAGACGCTGGGCGTCCAGGTCATCGCCATCGGCAACCTGACCGTCGGCGGCACGGGCAAAACGCCGGTCGTGGAAAAATTCGCCCGCGAATTGCGCGACGCCGGGCGCAACGTCGCAATTCTTTCACGCGGTTATCGTTCCAAACCGCCGCCGTTGCACCGGTGGCTGCTCGATAAAATTTTACTGCGCGAGGACCAGACCCCGCCACGCGTCGTGTCCGACGGCAAATCGCTGTTGCTCGATTCGGAAATGGCCGGTGACGAACCTTACATGCTGGCGTCCAATCTCCGGGACGTCGTTGTGCTCGTGGACAAGAACCGCGTGAAAAGCGGACGCTATGCGATAGAAAAATTTGGCTGCGACACGCTGTTGCTCGACGATGGTTTTCAGTATTGGGACCTGCGCGGGCGCCGGCACGACGTGGTGCTGGTTGACCGCCAGCAGCCGTTCGGCAACGAACATTTGCTCCCGCGCGGCACGTTGCGCGAGCCGCCGTCGCACCTCGCGCGGGCCCAGACGATTTTCAT
>JBEKZC010000027.1:0-43555 GCA_049510295.1 Verrucomicrobiota bacterium
GGACAGCGTCGCCCCAGCGCGCCCAATATCTTCCGGCCCAATCTGATTCTTTGATACCGGTTTCCTGAGAAAACCTTGGCCCTCCAAGTGGCTTTCCTTTGTTTGCTTCAGCCGTTCGCTTGATTTCGTCCAAAATGTGTTGTTTCGTCATAGCCATTGTGCAGGGAGCCGTCGTTGTATCGGGGACGCTCGCCCCACCGGAAGTTTTCGCGGCGACTTTCTTTGCCATGCCGTGAGAATAGTTGTTTTCAATCGGCTTGCAAGTTCGCGTCGTTGTCCGGCACGGGCGGCATGGTGGCCAAAGGCAGTTTCCAAAGTTTTTGCGCTTTCACGGAGCGGCTCCGTTTGTTACAGGTTCGGTGTTCACGCGAACCGACCAACAGATGAAACGCCAGCAAAATGGACAGCATAGACAGCGGGCAAGCCTTACGCCGCCGGGCCGGCTTTGGCGTCAGGGACGATTTGTTTCGCTGCGCGATGAATAAAACCGATAAAAAGCGTGTTGACAAAACACAACTGTTGGGTTTTCTTATTGCTAGCATACCTGCCAAGCCTCTGGCGCAAGCCAAGCTCAAATGTGGCGGGTTTTTTATTGCCCCGATGCGGGCGGGGAGGCCGGCGTGAAATATTCCCCTGAACCCGGCTGGTTTCCCGGCAGGCTGGGAAACCTCGCCGGTTTGGAATCAGAAAGCAAAGTGAACCAGCGCGTCAATGCCATCGCCGGATGGAAATGTTGAACATTCAATTCTGATAAATCGCGAGCAGGCATCGAACAACCAATGTCCAAGTGAACGGAATTCGAGGACGAGAACGACGACGAGGACGATTGAATTCCAGGAGTTTCCAGCCGGATGCCAGCTACTCCGGCGGTTTTTCGGGTTGCGGAAAATTCAAGGTGAACATCGCGCCGCCGCCTGGACGGTTGGTGGCGGTGATGGTTCCGCCGTGCGCCTCGACGAAACCCTTGACGATGGTGAGTCCCAGCCCGCTGCCGCCGGTGGGCGCGGTGGGGGCGCGGAAAAATTTGTCGAAGATGCGCGGCAGCCATTCGGGCGGGATGCCCGGTCCGCGGTCCGCGACGCTCAAGACCAGGTGGTCATTCGCCAGTTGCACCGATACTTCAATCGGCGTGCCGGTGGGAGTGTGGTTGGCGGCATTGAGCAGCAGGTTGGCGAGGGCGTGTTGCGCGAGGGAATAATCGAGCCGGACCAGCAGGGGCGCGGCCGGCAAGTCCAGTTTCACCGGGTGCGCCGCCAGTTCGCGCTGCAATTCGCGCAACGTCGTCTGCACCAGGTCGCGCGCGTCGTGCCAGTCGAGGCGCGGGCGGACCTGGCCCGATTCGAGCCGCGCCACGTCGAGCAGGTTGCCCACGACGCGATTGAGCCGGGCATTGGCTTCCTGAATCTCGCCGATCAACGCGCGCCGCTGTTCCGGCGTTGCGGCCCCGGCGGCGGCGAGTGCGCTGGCGGCGCTGGTGCTGGCCGCCAGCGGCGTGCGCAATTCGTGCGAGATGGAATTCAAAAGCGTCCGGCTGAATTTTTCCGATTCGGCCAGCAGGCGCGCCTGCTCGGCGGCGGTGCGGAGTTCCACGCGGTCGAGCACCAGCGCGGCCTGGCGCGCGAACGTCTCGAGCAAATCCCGTTGCGCGAGCGTCAGGCGCTGGTCCGGAAAACCCACTGCCAGGATGCCAAAAACCTTCCGCTCAGTGGCCAGCGGCAGATGCAACGCCGCTGCGCCGGGCAGATTGTCGGTGAAACGCCCGGCAGCCTTCCGTTGACGAAACGCCCAGTCGGCCACGCTCAACTCCTTTTCCGAAAGGGCCAGGGAACTGTCGGGATGGGCGAAGAGCCTGTCGTTCTCGGGCAGCGCGACGGCGACGGGCGTGTGAAAGACGCGGTTGATCTGCGAGACCAGTTGCCAGACGATTTCATCGCGCGAGCCGGCCTCGGCCAGGTCGCGCGACATCTCGTAGAGCACCGTGGCACGTTCCTCGCGGCGGCGTTCGGCCTCTTCCTGCAGCCGGATGCGCGCCACCAGTTGGCCGAGCACAATCGCCACGACGAAATAGAGGCCGAACAAAATGCCATCCTCAACGTTTGCGATGACGAATGTGAAGCGGGGTGGCAGAAAAAGATAATTCCAGGCCAGCGCGCTCAACGCGCCGGCCAGCAGCACCGGGCCGCGGCCCACCTTCAGCGCCAGCAGCACCACGACGAGCAGGAAAGCGAATCCCGGCACCCGCGGGCCGGTGAATTGCATGAGTGCGAGATTCAGGACGCCCGTGGCGGCCACCGCGCCGGCGGCGAAGAGGTATTGCTGAAAATTGGAGGCGAACGCCCGATGCCAGATCCGCAAAGCGGGCGCGCCGCTGGTCTTTTCGGAGCGGACGACGTGCAGGTCGATGTCGCCGCTTTCCCGCGCCAGCCGTCGCAGCAGGCGGTCGCCCCGCAGCCATTCCAGCCAGCCGTTGCCGGCCGGTTTGCCGACGATGATTTGCGTGGCGTTCTGCGTGCGGGCCACGCGCAACAACCCGCGCACGAGGTCGTCGTCCGTGGTGGCGACGACTTCCGCGCCGAGTTCGCGGGCGGTGGCCAGGTTTTTTTCAAGCTGCGCCTGGGCGGCTTCCGACAGCGGACGCGGATTCTCGACATGGACGGCCAGCCAGCGGCAGCGGAGGCCGTCGGCCATGCGGCGCGTCCAACGGATGAGCGGTTCGGAAAACGGCCCGGGACCGACTGCCACGAGCAGGCAATGCCCCGTCTTCCAAGCGCCGGCGTTGGTTTGCGTCTGGCGAAATTCCCGTGTGTCCACGCCCACGTGATCCGCCACGAGCCGCAGGGCCAGTTCGCGCAATGCGGTGAGATTGGCTTCGCGGAAAAAGTTTTGCGCGGCGGCGGCGGCGCGGTCGGGCACATACACTTTGCCTTCGTGCAAACGCTGGATAAGTTCGGCGGGCGGAAGGTCCACGAGTTCGAATACCGCGCCGTCGAGCACGCTATCCGGCACCGTCTCGCGAATCTCCGCGCCGGTGACCTGGCGGACGGTGTCGGCGCGGCTTTCGACGTGCTGGACGTTGAGCGCGGTGATGACATCCATGCCGGCGTCGAGCAATTCGGCCACGTCCTGCCAGCGTTTTGGATGGCGCGAGCCGGGGGCGTTCGTGTGCGCGAGTTCATCCACGAGGACCAACTGCGGATGCCGCGCGAGGGTGGCGTCGAGATCAAATTCGGTGAGTGCAATGCCGCGATGTTCGAGCTGGCGGCGGGGAATTTCCGGCAAGCCTTCAGTGAGCGCGTCCGTTTCCTTGCGTCCGTGCGTTTCGACGTAACCGATGACCACGTCGCGCCCGGCGGCCAGTTCGTGTCGCGCGGCCTCGAGCATGGCGAAGGTCTTGCCGACACCGGGGCACATGCCGAGAAAAACCTTGAGCTTGCCGCGTTTTTTCGCGGCCTCTTCGCGCTGAAGCGAACTCAACAGCGCATCGGGATTGGGGCGGTCGCCGTCGTTCACGAATTCATCTTAACGAATTCCGCGCCAGATTCAGCATCAAAACGTTCAAGTACCGCACGCCAATTCCAATCATTCAAATCCGTGTTCAAAACCATCGCGTTGGCCCTTGTCCGCTCAACCATGTTCAGGGCGGTATGCCATCCAAACCAGCCGCTGCCGGACCGATTTTGGTTGCCATTTCAGCCCGGTTGCACGACATAAAGGCAAGCGCTGTGAATTGTTTATGAAAACAAAACATCTTAGCCGCCGCGAGTTTCTTCAACGCACCTTGACCGCCACCGGCGCCCTCACACTGGGTTCGAGCGGTTTGATGCCCGCGCTATATGCGGCAGCCGCCAAACGCACCGCGGTGGATCAGGTGACGCTCGGCGGCACCGGAATGAAGCTCAGCCGCCTGGGCATGGGCACCGGCAGCGGCAACGGCCATGTCCAAACCGCCTTGGGCCGCGAAGGTTTCAACAGCCTGGTCAAATATGCCTATGACCAGGGCATCACCTGTTTTGATTGCGCCCAGGCCTATGCCACGTTCGAGTGGATGGCCGGTGCCATCAAGGGATTGCCTCGCGAAAAGCTTTTCATCCAGTCCAAAGTCCCCGGCCGGCCGGAGAACGTGCTTGATGCCATCGATCATCACCGCAAGGTTTTTGACACCGATTATGTTGACAGCATGTTGATCCATTGCATGGTCAAGGACGATTGGACCGAGGAATGGAAACGGGTCATGGACGGGTTCAATCAGGCCAGGGAGAAAGGCTGGATTCGCGCCAAGGGCGTCTCCTGCCACAGTCTGCCCGCCTTGCGCCAGGCCACGGTCACGCCCTGGACCGAGGTGCATCTGGTTCGCGTCAATCCCCAGGGCCGCCGCATTGACGGCCCGGAACAGGAGGCTTGGAACGATCGGCTGCATGATGTTTCCCCGGTGCTGGCGGAAATCAAAGCCATGCGCGCCAAAGGTCGCGGCATCATCGGCATGAAAATCATCGGCAACGGCGAGTTCGTCAACGCCGAGGACCGCGAAAAGTCCATTCGCTTTGCCATGTCGCGTCCGGAACTGGACGCCGTGGTCATCGGCTTCAAGAGCCGCGCCGAGATTGACGAAGCAATTCAGCGCATGAACCGGGCGCTGGCCGAGACCGCGTAAAAGACTTTCAGCCTCACGCGGCTAACCGCGTAAAGCTTCCAACTTCGCCGGGGCTTCCGCCTTCGTCCCGCGTTGCGGGACTATGGTGGACGGGTCGATGGACAGGTCGCCACGCGGCGAGTGGCCAGTCTTCGCTGTGCTTCCGCCCCCGTTTCGCATGGTCAGGTACACAATGGAACGCAGACGACCAGAGGGTCTGGCTCATCCGCGTCCATCCGTGCTTTGCCGGTGCCCGGTTGCCGGGACACTTACACTTACACTGCTTACACTGGCTGCAGCTGCCGTTTGGCCTCGAACCAATGCTGCTGGTCATTTCCCGATTCCTGTCCGCGGGAGAGCCAGATCTCGTAAGCCTTGGTGGCGATGTCGGCATTGGACGGAGGGGTTGCCTTCTGCCGGGTTGATTTGGTCGAAGCAATGTTCGCCGCTGCGGCGGGGGTTGATTTCACGGCACCCCGGTTGGGGGAATTAGTTTGTCCTTTGTTTGTAAACATACTTTTGTGCTTTCGTTGACTGTTCTTTCGTTTGTTTTGAAGCCGCTATTGCGGCTCCGGCTTGGCCGGGCAGGGAATAAGAGGAGAGGGAATGCCCCGAAGCGGGGCAGTCGGACACCTGGTAAACTATACTCCGTTAGCACCGCAGATTACACCAGAAACCAGGACTGGCAAGATATATCGGGCGGTCAAATAAACGGGCGCGACAGGGCAAGATTATCCACGTTATGACCCCGTAAAGGGGCGTGGCCGCGTGGCGCCCTGTCCCGCCTTAGCTTCTGGGCGATGGCGGAAGCTTTACGCGGCTTTACGCAGCCCGCCGCGTGAGGCTGAAGGCCTTTTACGCGGCAAAGGGTAAAGAGCTTGTGGCGGAGATGTTCTTGACCGGCCGGGGGAAAATCCGGGAGCGCGAGAAAAAAGTTGTTATTTTTGACGGTCTGGCGGAAGAATGACCCGATGAACATCACCATCCTGGCCTGGTTCATCGAGTTCGCCTCCCAAACAGTGATTCTCTTCGCACTGGTTTGGATCATGATCAAGCTCCAAAAGCTCGACCAACATTTAAAATTCCATTTTCTGAAGGTGCTGGCGGTGGCCGCACTCGCGAGCGGTCTCGACACGATTCCTTACTTCGGCCATTACCTTTCCGTTTCCGCCCTGCTGCTGGGGATCAAATTCGTCACCCGCTCGCCTTATGCCGATGTGCTTTTCACCGTCGGAATTTCCTACGCGTTCATGTTTGCTGTGAACCTTTTCATTATTGGATCACTCATGGGCGATTTGCGGCCATCCGCCAGAGATGCCGGAAACCCCGGGCAATGGCAGGACACTCCCGGGGAGCAGGCCGTCAAAACGGAACCTGAAACGGTCGCCAAAACCAACCCGCCGGCCCCCGCTGCGGCCCCCAAGCCGGCGCCCCAGGGTTCGGCGAAACCGGCGCAGGCGGGTGCCACTCACTTTACCCTCAAAGGCATCAGCCGCAACGGTGCCAAATCGGTGGTGACCATTGATACCGGAGTGAAGGCTTACACTCTTTTTCTCGGGGATTCCATCAACATGCAAACCGCCGACGGCACCAGTCGCGTGCGGTTTGAAAATTTGGACGCGGATTGGGTCACGCTGAACATTGACGGGAAGCCGGTGAAATTGTCGGCCCACTGACACAAGGTGGTTGGCAGCAACCGTTGCTCACATTGCCGACAAGATTGCCGACTGTCAGCTAAAAAGTGATTAAGGGGCGTATCATGCAAAAAAGCAACCTCACTTTAACGAATCCAAGGCCAAGTTCAGCTTCAAAACGTTCACGCCCGGTTCGCCGAGAAAGCCAAGGCTGGCGGGGTCGGTGTTCGCGCGGACCAGCGCCAGAACTTTTTCCACACTGACATTGCGGGCTTTGGCAACACGGGGCGCCTGTAATTCCGCATTCGCCAGGCTGATGTGCGGGTCGAGGCCGCTGCCGGACGCGGTGACGGCATCGGCGGGAACCGGGGTGTTGATGTTCAACCCGTTTTGCGCGCGGTAATCGGCAATGCGCTGCGTGATGGTGGTGACCAGGTTCGACGAGGTCGGGCCGAGGTTGCTGCCGCCGGAACTGGTGGCGTCGTAGCCGTTGCCCGCCGCCGAGGGACGCGACTGAAAGTATTTATCGGCGGTGAATTGTTGGCCGAGGAGTTTTGAGCCGCGCACCGTGCCATCGGCGTCCACGATCAGGCTGCCGTTGGCTTTATCGTGGAACAAGGCTTGCGAGATGCCGAACACAACCAGCGGATACAGCCCGCAACAGACGACGGCGAAAATCAGCGTGACCATCACGGCGCTGCGTAGTTCAATAAAAAGATTTTTCATAGACGTTTTTACGCGAATTGACACGAATTAACGCGGATTTTTACCGAAAAGGAATTTTTTACCGCAGAGAACGCAGAGAATACAAAGGATTCCTTTTTACTTTGCGCTCTTTGTGCTCTTTGTGGTTGAGACGTCCAATACTTCGGGCCCCGGATTTTAGGAATCCGTGTCCATCCGTGTTCATCCGTGGTTGATTCTCTTGATTGTGGTTTCCAGTTCATAAAAAGTTCCCGGATTTCGCTTAGACTAATTTCAAGGTGGTAATCAGGACGTCGATGGCTTTGATGCCGACGAAGGGGATGATGACGCCGCCCAGGCCGTAGATGAGCAGGTTGCGTTGCAATATGGCCAGCGCACCAATGGGTTTGAATTTCACGCCGCGCAGCGCCAGCGGAATCAATGTGACGATGATGAGTGCGTTGAAGATAATGGCGCTGAGGATCGCGCTCGTGGGACTGTGCAGATGCATGACATTGAGCGGGGCGATGGCGGGGAACGTCGCCATGAGCATCGCCGGGATGATGGCAAAATATTTTGCCACGTCGTTGGCGATGCTGAAGGTGGTGAGTGAACCGCGCGTGATAAGGAGTTGCTTCCCGATTTCGATGATCTCAATGAGTTTCGTCGGGTTCGAGTCGAGATCCACCATGTTGCCGGCTTCCTTGGCGGCCTGGGTGCCGGTGTTCATGGCCACGCCCACGTCGGCCTGAGCCAACGCAGGGGCGTCGTTGGTGCCGTCGCCAATCATCGCCACCATGCGTCCACCGCCTTGTTCCCGGCGGATGAGCGCGAGTTTGTCCTCGGGTTTGGCCTCGGCAAGAAAGTCGTCCACGCCCGCCTCGGCGGCGATGGCGGCGGCGGTGAGTTTGTTGTCGCCGGTGATCATCACGGTGCGGATGCCCATCTTGCGAAGCTGGGCGAAGCGTTCCTTGATGCCGCCTTTGACGATGTCCTTGAGATGAGCCACGCCGAGCACTTCCCGGCCGTCGGCGACCACGAGGGGGGTGCCGCCCGAGCGTGAAATGTTGTCCACGGTGTCAGACACGACCTTGGGAAACAGACCGCCTTCGTGGTCCACGAAAACGCGCATCGCCTCTGCCGCGCCTTTGCGGATGCGGCGCGCCGGCTGGCCGTCAACGGCGGCAAAGTCCACGCCACTCATGCGCGTTTGCGCGGTGAAAGGGACAAATTGCGCATATGGCTGGGCCACTTCGCGTCCGCGCAGGTTGAATTTTTCCTTCGCCAGCACGGCAATGCTGCGGCCTTCGGGCGTTTCGTCGGCAAGCGACGCGAGTTGCGCGGCGTCGGCCAGGCGTTCGATGGCGACGCCCGGCGCGGGAATGAACTCCGTTGCCTGGCGGTTGCCGAGCGTGATGGTGCCGGTCTTGTCAAGCAGCAACACATCCACGTCGCCGGAGGCTTCGACCGCGCGTCCGCTCATGGCGAGGACGTTGTGCTGGAGCAGGCGGTCCATCCCCGCGATGCCGATGGCGCTCAACAATCCGCCGATGGTGGTGGGAATCAGGCACACCAGCAGGGCAATCAGCACCGGCACGGAGAACACCGTGGCGGAATAAATGCCGAAGGGTTTCAACGTCACACACACCAGCAGAAAAATCAGGGTCAACGCCGAAAGCAGGATGGTAAGCGCGATTTCGTTGGGCGTCTTCTGGCGTTTCGCGCCTTCGACGAGCGAGATCATGCGGTCGAGAAAACCTTCGCCGGGGTTGATGGAGACGCGGATTTTGATTTCGTCCGAGAGCACGCGGGTGCCACCGGTGACGGCGCTGCGGTCGCCGCCGCTTTCGCGGATGACGGGCGCGGATTCGCCGGTGATGGCGGATTCGTCCACGGTGGCCGCGCCTTCAATCACGTCGCCGTCGGCGGGAATGATTTCCCCGGCCCGCGTGACCACGATGTCACCTTTGCGGAGGTCGTTGGCGCTGACTTCTTCGGCCTGCCCGTTTTTGGCGAGGCGATGCGCGATGGTTTTCACGCGGGTCCCGCGCAGCGCCCTGGCTTGGGCCTTGCCCCGGCCTTCGGCGACGGCTTCGGCGAAGTTGGCGAAGAGCACGGTGAACCAGAGCCAGAGCGCGAGTTGGGCGATGAAACCGCGATCCGTTGACGAGGTAAAAATCCCGACGGTGGTCAGCGCCGCGCCAACCATCGTCACAAACATGACGGGGTTTTTGAGCATCAGGCGCGGGTCGAGCTTTTTGAAGGCGTCGCCCGTCGCCGGCCCGGCGATGTTCCAATCGAAAAGGGATGGAGCTTTGTGGGTCATGGTTGATGGTTGAAAGTTGAGAGTTGAGGGTTGAGTGGACTAGGTAGGGCGGGCAGTCCTCTGCCCGCCGCACGTACCAACGCGATCTGCGGCGTCCCGCATTGCGGGAGAGTGACGCGCCCTACCGAGATGGTGGATACACTCGCCCTCACCCCGGCCCCCCGGGGAGAGGGCGAGCAGGGAACGTGGCGTGAAATTTGGAGTGCGGCGGGAAGCGAAGCGCCACGCCGCTTTTGGAGTTTGAAATTTATTGGAATATTCATGTTTGAAAGTGGTGTCGCCGCTGCGCTCTGCCACCGCAGTCCATAATTAAAACAATTTTCCCTGGAGCATGAGGAAGTGTTCGACAATCGGTCCCAACGTCAGCACGGGCAGGAAGTTCAGGGCGCCGACCAGCAACACCGTGCCGAGCAACAGGACGATGAACGTGCCGCCGGACACGGGGAAGGTGCCGGTGCTGGCCGGGACGAGTTTCTTTTGCGCGAGCGATCCGGCCATCGCCATGATCGGCACGATCATCAGGAAACGACCGAAGAGCATGGCGATGCCCAATGTTGTGTTGTACCAAGGGGTGTTGGCGTTGAGGCCGGCAAAGGCACTGCCGTTGTTGCCGACGCAGGATGAATAGGCGTAGAGCATTTCACTCAGACCATGCGGACCGTTGTTGTTCAATCCGGCCAGCCCCCACGGACTCACGGACGCCCAGGCCGCAAAGCCGAGAATGGTCAGGCAGAGGATCAACAGCGAGAGCATGGCCATCTTCACCTCGAAGGACTGGATTTTTTTGCCGAGATATTCCGGCGTGCGCCCGACCATCAGGCCGGCGATGAACACCGCGAGCACGACGAACACGAGCATTCCGTAAAGCCCCGCGCCGACGCCGCCGATGATGATTTCACCGAGCTGGATGTTGAACAGCGGCACGAACCCGCCGAGGGGCGTGAACGAATCGTGCATCGAATTGACCGCGCCGCACGAGGCGTCGGTCGTGATGGTGGCGAACAGGGCGGAATGGAAAATGCCGAAGCGGACTTCCTTGCCTTCCATGTTGCCATCCGCGGCGGCGATGCCGAGTTGCTGATGAATGGGATTGCCCCTGGTCTCGGCCCACCAGCAAAGCAATACGCCGGCGAGGAACAACACCATCATCGTGCCCCAGACCGACCAGCCGTGCGCCTGGTTTTTCGTCATGCGACCGAGGTACCAAGTGAGGCCGCTGCCAATGGCGAAGATGGAGAGCATCTGGATGAAATTGGAAAGTGGCGTCGGATTTTCGAATGGATGCGCGGCGTTGGCATTCACGTAGCCGCCGCCGTTCGTGCCGAGCATTTTAATCGCGATCTGGGAGGCGACCGGTCCTTGAACGATAGTTTGCTCCTCCACTTTTTGATCAACCATGACTGCCACGTTGGTCATGACCGGCTGGCCTTTCGCATCGAGTTGCGGCACATCCACCATCACCGCCACACCGTTGGTCATCATCGGTTGTCCATTTTGATCCAGCTTGGGCGCTTGCACCATGACCGCCACATTCGTGGTCACTGGCTGGCCTTTATCATCCGTTTTGGGAACTTGGATGGTGTACGTTTCTGTGAGCCTGGCCTTGGTATAGGGCTTGAAATTCTGAATCATGCCTTGCGAGACGTAGAAAACCGCCAGCACGAGGCAAATGGGCAGCAGCAGGTAGTAAGTGACGCGCACGAGGTCCACCCAGAAGTTGCCGAGCAGCCGGGTTGAATGCCGCGCGATACCGCGCACCACGGCCGCCGCGATGGCGATGCCGGTGGCGGCGGAGGCGAAGTTGTGAATCACCAGCGCGACCATTTGCGAGAGATAGGACATGGTGGATTCGCCAGAATAGCTCTGCCAGTTGGTGTTCGTCGTGAAGCTGACAGCGGTGTTGAATGCGAGGTCGGGCGAGAGTGCGCCGAAGTGTTGCGGGTTTAGTGGCAGATAGTTTTGCAGGCGCAGGATGGCGTAGGTGAACACGCAACTTACCAGGCTGAACAGCAACATGGCCCAGGTGTATTGCCGCCAGTCCTGTTCCTGATCCGCGCGCACACCCATGAGGCGGTAGGTAAACCGCTCCAGTGAACGAAGCGCGGGGTCGAACCAGGTGCGGCCATTGGTGTCGAGCACCTGCATGAGATAAAGGCCCATGGGTTTCGTAATCGCCGCGAGGGCGACGACGTAGAGGGCGAGTTGGAGCCAGCCGGAGGTTTGCATGGGTATTGGTTAAAATTTTTCAGGATGAACCATCGCGATGAACAGATACACGAACAACGCGAGGGCGATCAGACCGACGATTAGCGTTTCCATAATTTTCTCCCAATAGTTTTTGCAGAAACCAGTCGAGTTTTCCGCCGCGAGTTCAGCCATTCCCAAAAACGTCCGAGTAATGGAAGCGACACTAAAAGCGCCAGCAGCGCCAATAAGGGAAGAAGGTCTTTCATAAGGATCCTTTACAATTTTTCGCACCAGCGGGCGTACAACCCGCCCGCCACAAAAAAGAGCGCGATGACGGCGATGAAAATAAAGTCAATCATAGATTTTGTTTCAAATTGCGTGTTCTGGGAAGAGCGCATTCGGGCACTGCCCCTGAACGCAACAAGGTTGGAGCGCGGCTGTTTCAGCCGCAGCACATTCGACAAACCAAAAACCCGTGAGATTTTCTGCGCTCATTCGGCAATCCGGGCGGCTGCGGGTGGGACACCCGCGCTCCGTTCCATTTGCCTGTTGCATCAAATCGCGCTCGTTCATGTCCGCACAATGACGCAACGCCGACGAGACGGCTAATCAAGAGATGGGCGGTTGGCGTTAAGAATGTATTAAGGAATGATTTGCCCAAAAAAACCTTTGCCAACGGGCGCGCCAAAGCGTCTTATTTCTCAACAGCTTATGGCTCGGATTCGATTTTTGGCCGTTTTCATCGGGTGGTTGCCGGCGATGTTGTTCGCGGCGGGCGAGGTTTATCGCCCCGTGGCCGTGACGCCGCCGCCACCGGCGCGCGAGCTTCGCGGCGCCTGGATTTCGGCCGTGGCGACGAACGCCGACTGGCCGTCCAAACCCGGTTTGAATGTGGCGGCCCAAAAGGCGGAGTTGATTGCGTTGCTGAATCGCGCGGTGCAATTGAAATTGAACGCCGTTTTTTTCCAGGTGCGCCCGTCGTGCGATGCGCTCTATGCCTCACCCCTCGAGCCTTGGTCGGAATATCTCACCGGCACGATGGGCCGGGCGCCGCAACCGTTCTACGACCCGCTGGCGTTCGCTATTGAAGAAGCGCACAAGCGCGGGCTGGAATTGCACGCGTGGTTCAATCCGTTCCGCGCCTCACGCGTCGAGGCCCGATCGCCCGTGGCGCCGAACCATGTCATCAAAACGCATCCCGAATGGGTCCGCCGTTACGGGGAGCAATACTGGCTCGACCCGGGCGAACCGGCGGTGCGGGAACACGTCCTGCAGGTGGTCCTGGACGTGGTGCGGCGTTACGACGTGGATGGCGTGGTGTTTGACGATTATTTTTATCCTTATCCCCAAAAGGACGCGACAGGGCGCGTGGTCAATTTTCCCGACGACGCCAGCTGGCAGAAATACGGCTGGCCCGGCGGGCTGGCCCGCGACGACTGGCGGCGGCAGAACGTCAACCTGTTCGTCCAAAAAATTTCCCAATCCATCAAGGCGGCCAAACCCTGGGTGAAATTCGGCGCCAGCCCGTTCGGCATCTGGCGTCCCGGTTTTCCCTGGCAAATCAAGGGCTTGAGCACTTATGCGAGCCTCTACGCCGATTCGCGCCTGTGGCTCGCCAACGGCTGGCTCGATTATTTTGCGCCGCAACTTTATTGGCCGGTGGATTCGCCGCAACAAAGTTTTCCCGTCCTGCTCAACTGGTGGACCCAGCAAAACGTCAAGGGCCGCAATCTTTGGCCCAGCCTCAACGCCACCGCTGTCGGCAAAGAATGGTCGGTGAATGAAATTGCGCGGCAGATTTCCATCACGCGCCGGCAACCCGGCACCAGCGGGGAGATCTTTTATCACCTGCGGACCGTCGTGGAAAATCAAGGGCTGGAGGACCTGATTCGCGCGCAGTACGGCCAATCCGCGCTCGTGCCGGCGTCACCGTGGCTCGCGGCCGCGCCGCCGGCCCCGCCGAAGCTGACCGTGGTCGAAAATGGCCGGTCCAGTTTGAGCGTGCGTTGGGAAACGAACGGCGCACCGGCGTGGCTGTGGATTTTGCAGTATCGCACCAGCCAGGCCTGGGGCACGGAAATCCTGCCGGCGAACCAGACGGCGCGGACGTTTGAAAATTCCCGGCCGGAGATGGTGGCCGTCAGCGCGGTGGATCGGGTTGGCAATATGAGTTCGCCCGCCGCGATCAAAAAGACCCAGCCGGTTCGCACCGGGAAAGGGATGATAATTTTGAATTAATCGGAGGGACGAATTATACGAATCCCTGACTTTCGGTTGGTTGGAGTGGGATTCGTGGGGGCGTGTTGCCCAAATGGAACGGAGCGCGGGTCTGCGACCCGCAACAGCCCGGAGTCCGAACGGGCGCAGGAAATTCCATGGGTTTTCGGACTGTTGAACGTGCTGCGGCTCACAGAGCCGCGCTCCGCCGTCGCCGAAATCAATTTGGGCAACACGCCCGTGTAACTCGTCCCTCCGGATTTGGGAATTTGAATTGGTTTTGGAAGGGCTGTAAGCCGAATTCTGTCTGCACCCTTGCGGGTGGAGAGAACCATTTGTCTATGCAGCCGATACCCGGAATCCGTTTCGCTTTCGCGAAACCTGGAGCGGGCCGCTCCGGGATTCCCTATTTGGCCTTGCACCCGATGGGGTTTTCCGTGCCGCGTCGCTTGCGCTTCGCGCGGTGCGCTCTTACCGCACCTTTTCACCCTTGCCGCCAGCTTGCGCCGTCGGCGGTTTAATTTTCTGTGGCACTGTCCGTCGAACCCCGGCAAAACGTCGGGGTCCGCCCGCGTGTATCCATACCGGCGGTCATGGACCGCCGCTACAGTTACGCGGCATCGCGCCCTTTGGTGTTCGGACTTTCCTCTCCCGGCTCGCGCCGGAAGCAGTTCTCCGCCCTTCCAAAACCAATGATACTTTAACCGAGATTTGCCTGGATGACAAGCCGGGGAATGATCGGGCAGTGTCCCAATTTGCTGTAGCGTCGAGCCTGTGGCTCGAATGAATCGGCGCACAGCGCGACACTACAACCAAAATCCGACACCCGAAATCCCCCAATGCAAGACGAATACTGATGTCGAATCGACTGGCGGTCAGCGAAGTGCTTCCTTCGAATTTCGGACTTCGGTCTTCGGATTTGCCGTCACTCCGCCCCGGCCAGCGCCATGTCGCGGGTGTAATACAAAATCCGTCCGCAGTTCGAGCAGGCCACGATTTCCCTTTGCGCCTGGCAGGTAACAAGAATTTGCGCGGGCAATTTCATGTGGCAGCCGCCGCAAACACCGTGATGCACGCCCACGACAACGTTTTCGCCCTTGCTCTTGAACAGCCGTTCGTAACGATCGAGGGCGGATTTGTCCACCGCCGCCGCCAGTTCCGCGCGGCCTTGCTGCAATTCGGCAAGCTCCTGCTTCAAATTTTCCTCGCGCTGGCCGAGTTGCGCGATCTGGCCTTCGGCGGTTTTTTTTATTTCGTCGGCTTCGTGCGCAAGGCGGCTGGCTTCCTTTTGCACCTGCTCGGCCTGTTCCATCAAAACGATTTCCTGGTCCTCGATCTGCGTGATGTCGGCCTTGCACGTTTCGATTTCGTGGGTGAGCGCGCGGTATTCCTCGTTCTTGCGCGTCTGAAGCTGTTGGTTGGCGTATTTCTCGATTTGCTGTTTCTTCACCCCAACGTCGAGTTCGAGCCGTTTGCGGTCGGACTCGATTTGTTTGACGCGGGTCCTGGCGGTTTCGAGTTGCGCCTGGGTGGCCGTCGCTTTGGTGCGGAAGGTTTCGCGTTCCGGGCCGATGTAAGCAAGTTCCTGTTGAACGCGGTGAATTTTGCGGTCGCGGTCCTGTAAAACCAAAAGTTTCTCAATCGTCTCCAGCATTGAATCAAAGAGACTAACGATTGACCGCGCTCAAGTCAATGCGCCGGAAAAGGGGTGGTGCCCTACTTCGAATTTTTTTCCCGCGAGCGCAAAAATTCCGACTCCGCATCTGGACCAATTCGTTCAATTTCGCGCCAATGAACAATGGAAACAGCCCCCGTCGGCAATTCAACTTCAAACAGATGTTTTTTAGGGTCAAAGCTTTTCCATGTGACGATTTCCCCGGTTTTGATGAGTTTTACATACTTCCCCAGTATGGGAGCGGCCCCGGATTTTATGGCTTTGATATTTTTTTTCATGGCCTGATTTTCCTTTCTTAACCGACTCATTGCGGGATGATATGGTGGCATGGGTGTTTTATCAAACCATTCCCAATGGTTTTTACTTTGCAGCCAGCGCGCACTTCGCGTGAAAATATAGCGGTTCCAGTTAACATGGGCACAGTTTGATATGCCGTTGGGAAAAGCGGCGGAGGGCCGCCGCAGTCCAAGACGCTGTGCGCGGCACGATGATTCCTGAAATACGCGAAGCGTCTTGGAGTGCGCCAGTCCTCTGGCGCTGTGCCAGAAGACGAAATGTCCGCGAGATTTCCGCATGAACTTTTGTGCGCCAATGACAATATGAACTGCAATTTTCCCCGGCGAATTGATTTTGCAGTTTCACCGGGGCCGGTTATTTTGTCGCCATGCGTTTCATTGGCAACATCATCGAAAAATTGCAGCGGCATCCGAAACGGGTTGTGTTTCCCGAAGGCACGGAGCCGCGCATCCTGCAGGCGGCCCGGCAGTTTTACGCGCTGCGGCTGGGCGCGCCCATCGTGCTGGGCAATCCGGCAAAAGTGACGGAAATCGCCGAGGGCTTGAACACTTCCATCGAGGGCATCCGCATCATTGACCCCGCCGAAAGCGAAGATCTGGATAATTTCGCCAAGCGTTTCCTTTCGCTTCGCCGCGACAAGGGAATTCGCGCCACGGAAGCGCGCGAGGCGGTGCTGCAACCGAATTATTTCGGCACGATGATGGTGGCGATGCACCAGGCGGACGGCCTGGTTTCCGGCGCGTCGCACATCACCGGCAGCGTGTTGCGTCCGCTGTTTCAAATCGTGAAAGCCGCGCCGGACATCGCCACCGTGTCGAGTTGCATGATCATGGAAGTTGAGGACACGCGCGTGGGCGAAAACGGCGTGTTGTTCATGGCCGACTGCGGCGTCGTTCCCGATCCGAGCGTGGATCAACTCGCCGATATTGCGGTGACGACCGCGCGGCTGGCGCGCCACATGCTGGGCGTCCGCCCGCGCGTGGCGTTGCTGTCGTTTTCGACCAAGGGCAGCGCGTCGCATCCGTCCGTCGGCAAGGTGCAGGCCGCCACGGCGATGGCCAAACGCAAGGCGGAACAGTTGTTTTTGGAAGCCGATTTCGACGGTGAATTGCAGGTGGACGCCGCAATCGTGCCGGAGATTGCCGAACGCAAATTGCACGACAGCCAGGTTGCCGGACGGGCGAACGTGCTGATTTTTCCCGAACTCAATTCCGGCAACATTGCCAGCAAGCTCGTCCGGATCGTCGGCCACGCGAATGCGTACGGACATATTTTATTGGGCTTGAACCGGCCGGCCGCGGACGTTTCGCGCGGTTCGAACGCGCACGACATTCTCGGCGTTGCTTCCATCATCGGGGTGCAGGCGATTGATTATCAGAAACTTTATCCGGGCGCCGACGCACATTTGCCCGGCGAGTAAATGAACACCACCACGCCGCGGGTTTTTATTGCCGCCACGCGCCAGAACGAGGGCAAGACCACCGCGTCGCTCGGCCTGATTGCCGCGTTGCAGGAACATTTTCCGCGCATCGGCTACATCAAGCCCGTCGGCCAGCGTTTTGTTGAAATCGAGGAGCAAAAAATTGACGAGGACATCGTGCTCATGGACGCGGTGTATCGCCTGAACTGCCCGCTGGTGGACATGAGCCCCATCGCCGTGGAGCCGGCCTTTACCCGCAAATACCTTGAATCGGCGAACAACGAAGCGCTGGTCCAACGCATCCAGAACGCCTTTGACCGCGTGGCGTGGGAAAAGGATTTTGTGCTGTGCGAAGGTTCCGGGCACGCGGGCGTCGGCTCGGTTTTCGATTTGTCCAACGCCCAGGTCGCGAAAACGCTCGGTTGCAAGGTCATCATCGTCACCCAGGGCGGCATCGGCAAACCGATTGACGAAGTCTGCCTCAACCAGGCGTTGTTTGAAAAGGAAGGTGTCGAGGTCATCGGCGTCATCATCAACAAGGTGCTCGAGGAAAAAATTCCCGAAATCGCCCGGTTTGTTGGCCGCGGCCTCAAGCGCAAAGGGTTGGAACTGCTCGGCGTCATTCCGCATCAACAAATGCTGTGCAACCCGACGGTGGATTTGATTCGCGAAGAACTGCGCGCCGAATTGCTCAATACGCCGCCCACGTTGCAGACGCTCGTGGACGAAGTGGTGGTCGGCGCGATGGGCGCGCACAACGCCATGGAATTTTTCAAACGCGGCGTGCTGCTCATCATGCCCGGCGACCGCGAGGACATTTTGCTTGCCGCCGGGGCGACCATGAGTCCGCACAGCGATGAAAAAATGGCGGGCATCGTGTTGACCGGCGGCATCCGTCCCGGTGATAATGTGCTCAAGGCGCTGCAGGCCCTGCCCGTGCCGGTGTTGCTGGCGAAGGCGGACAGTTATCAGGTCGCGTCCAAGGTCCACAACCTCACGGTCAAAACGCGGCCAACCGACGCTGAAAAAATTTCCCTCATCCGCAACATCGTCGCCAAAAACGTGAACATCAAAAAAATCATCCAATCCTTGTAAAATGACAACCCCGCTACCCACCAATACCGTCCTGAACAATCTGCCGGTTTATCAACCCGGCCGCCCCATCGAAGAAGTCGCGCGCGAACTCGGCCTGGACCCCGCCGGCATCATCAAGCTCGCGTCGAACGAAAACCCGCTCGGCCCGTCACGCCTGGGTCTGGCCGCCATGCGCCATGCGCTCAAGCAGGTGAACCTTTACCCCGACGGCAACGCGTTCTACCTGAAACAAAAGCTCGCCGCCAAACTCGGCGTGACGCCGGCCAACTTGATTCTCGGCAACGGCTCCAATGAAGTCATCGAAATGGTTGGACACGCACTGCTGGTGCCCGGTGCGGAGGTCGTCGTGTCGCAGTACTGCTTCGCCGTCTATCCCATTGTGACCGCCCTGTTCGGCGCGAAACTCGTCGTCGTGCCGGCGAAAAATCATGCCCACGACCTCGACGCGATGTTTGCCGCCATCACGCCCAACACGCGGATTGTTTTCGTTGCCAATCCGAACAACCCCACCGGCACCACCGCCGGCCGCGAGGAACTGGTGCGCTTCGTCAACGCCGTGCCGGCAAATGTCCTGCTGGCCCTGGACGAAGCCTACATCGAGTTCCTGAACCAACCGCTCGACCTGCTGCCGGAAATCCGGAACGGCAGCAAACCGAACCTGTTATTGATGCGGACATTCTCGAAGATTTACGGCCTGGCCGGAACGCGAATCGGCTACGGCATCGGGCATCCCGACTTCATTGCCGCGCTCGAAAAAATCCGCCAGCCGTTCAACATCAACTCGGTGGCGCAGGCCGGCGCGCTGGCGGCGCTGGACGACATCAAACACGTCGAAAAGACGCGCAAGATCAACTCGCGCGGACTCAGACTTTACGCGCGCACATTCCGCAAGCTCGGTCTGGAATTCATTCCGTCACAGGCGAATTTCATCCTGGTCCGCGTCGGCGACGGCCAGCGCGTGTTCGGGGAACTGCAGAAGCTGGGCGTGATCGTGCGCCCGATGGGCGGCTATCAACTGCCCGAATGGGTGCGCATCACCGTCGGCACGCCAAAGGAAAACAAGCGGTGCCTCGAGGCGTTGAAAGCCGTTTTGAATAAAAATTGATTATGAGCAATTTAATTGGCCGATTTTACTTCAAGCTTACCGATAGCAAAAACTTAATTGGCGAATTCTCGAATAATATTTCTAAAAGAAATTATACAGAGAGCGCCGATCGAATCACCCCGAGATTCCGATGATGGCAAATTTATCGGAGAGTATTATACAACTTGGCATGATGAGATTGGCAGTCACAAAAGTGTTTTGGCGAAACTTATAATCAAACGAAAATTTGAAAACATTTTTTCGTTAGAATGGCAGCCCGCTCAAGATACTGACAAATTTCATTTTTGGGGTGAGGGGATAGTATGTGATGGAATATTAATTGGAGATTATCGGGATTTTGAAAATCGTTAAACCCCTTCCGCGCCATAAAGGACTCAGCTCCAAGCATGGAGCAATTCTTCCGCGCCTCTGCGTCTATCCCACTTTTCCCTTCATGCGGCGGCTGAAACTTTCGGTGCGGATGCCGGCGCGTTAGTGTTGGCCGCGCACGGTCAGGCGGGTTGCAGGTGCGTGTTCGTGGTTGCGCGGTTTTAGATGGCGGTTTAATGTTCAAGCATGAGTTCGGCAGCCCAAGAGTTGATTGCCATCGTGGACGGATTGTCCGAGGACAAGGCCCGCGAGGTCGTGGACTTCGCGCGTTTTCTCCAGCAGCAGGCCGGCGACCGCGAATGGGAACGCATCCTCGCGGAGAAACGCACTTACCCGAAACTGGAAAAGTTTGCCGCCGAATCCTTGCGCGAGGGCTAAATCCGCCGTTGCAGGTTGACACCTTTTCACCACGCATTAAATTTAAACCATGAACATCGCCTTGCCGCGAAATCTTGAAAACTATGTTGCCGAACTGGTTCAAACCAGCGGCTACAAAGGGTCGGACGAGGTCGTGCTGGAAGCGTTGAGCGAGCATCAAGCCCGCCGTCGTGGCATGGAAGTGGTGATGACGCCGGAACTGGAACGGCTGCTGGACGAAGGCTTGGAAAATCTGGATCAAGCCAGGACCACCGACGAATTGCGCCGCCCGTCATGATCCGGGCCAGGTTCAGCCCCAGAGCCGCGCGCGACTTGGAAGAAATCTCCGGCTACATCGCAGCCGATAATCCTGAAGCAGCGGAACACGTCCGCCGAATCATCCTCAACACCGCTGATTTTCTCGCGCAGCATCCCGAACTGGGACGACGCATCCGCAAGGCAGCGGCGCGTCATCTGCAAATCCGCTGGTTCGTCGTGCCGAAGTTTCACAATTACCTGATTTTCTTCCAGCCGTTTCAAGAAACTGTCATGGTCGTTCGTGTTTTGCACGCGGCGCAGGATTGGACGCGGTTCTTTTCGCCTGGATGAAAATAAAGCAGCATTCTTTCGCCTCGGCGAGTAAAGCATTTTCCGATGTGCCGGAAGTTCGCCCAAAATAATTATTTGAATCGCGGTGAAAACCGAATACTTATCTCTGCGTTGAAATACTATAACGAGCCAAAGTGAAACTGACCGACTTGCGGGGCATCCTGCAATACATTCCGCAATTCCGCGAAAAGACGTTCATCCTCGCGGTGGACGGCGCGATTGTCACCGACGAGAACTTCGCCACGCTGCTGCTGGACGTGGCGGTGTTGCGGTCGTTGAGCATCCGTGTCGTGCTCGTTCACGGCGCGTCCGCGCAAATCAAGGCGCTGGCTGAGGAGCAGAAAATCCAAGCCTCCAACCTGGACGGCTCCGGCGTCACGGACGCAAGCACGCTCAACCTTGCGCTCACCGCCGCGAACCGGCTCACGCACGAAATTCTCGAAGGGCTTTCGGCCAACGATCTTCGCGCCACCAGCACGAATGCCATCATCGCCCATCCGATGGGCATTATCCATGGCGTGGACCATTTGTTCACCGGCAAGGTCGAACGCGTGGACGTGGAAATGCTCCAGTCGCTGCTTTCGCAAGGCGTGGTGCCGGTGATTCCGCCGCTCGGGTTTGACGGCGATGGCAAGACGTATCGGGTGAATTCCGACGGTGTGGCGGTCGCCGTGGCTGACGCGCTCAAGGCCATCAAATTGATTTTCATCACGGCGCAGGACGGCTTGCGTTACAACGGCCAGCTCATCCGCCAGATGCTCGTGGCGGAACTGCAGAAGTTGTTGCAGCAAAATGCCGCCGGGTTTTCGCCGGAAACGCTATCGAAGGCGCAACACGCCGCGCTCGCCTGCCTGGCCGGAATTCCGCGCGTCCACATCATCAATGGCAAGGTGGACGAGGGCCTGCTCGCGGAAGTTTTTTCCAATGACGGCATTGGCACGCTTATTTATGCCAACGAATATCAGCAAATCCGGCCCGCCAAGAAAAAGGACATCCGGGCCATCCAATTGCTGACGAAGGCGGCGGTCGAGGCGGATGAATTGGTCAAACGCACCCGGGCGAGCATTGAGAAAAGCCTGGGCGATTATTACCTCTTCGAGATTGACAAAAATCCGGTCGCGTGCGTTGCGCTGCACGTTTATCCCGAACAGAAAAAGGGCGAGCTGGCGTGCCTTTACGTCAATCCGTCGTTTGAAAACCAGGGCATCGGGCGGAAGCTGATTCAGTTTGTGGAAAACAAAGCGCGCGAAATGAGCCTGGGCGAGCTGATCACGCTCTCGACCCAGGCGTTCACGTATTTTCAATCCAAAGGCGGCTTCGCCGAAGGCACACCGGACGATTTGCCGCCCGCCCGCCGCGAAAAATACGAGCAAAGCGGACGAAACTCGAAGGTGCTCGTGAAGAAATTAAAGTAGCGCAGGCGTCCCGCCTGCGACTTCCCAATGACTACACCAACGAGCGCATTCGGAAAATTTTTGCTCGCGTGCAAAACGCAGGGTGTTGTTCCAACCCCCTTCGTCCTCATCGTGAGCGTCGCAAACCAAACCGTTTCACTTTTTAAAAGTTCCCCTTCGCGTAGCGGCGGTCGGCAGACCGCCGTATTTTCCGGCTCTCTGCCGAGAGCCGCTACGAAGAAATTTCGCTTCGTTAAATTTTTTCGCTGTTCCACTTCCCGCTTTGGCATCAGCCAGGTCGCCGGCTCGAACGGCACGCCGCTCGGATTGCATCGCGTCGTGGAAAAAATTGGCGGCGGCTGGCCGGTGGGAACTGTTTTTGAAGGACGCAAGCCGGTTGGATTCACGTGGCAGGGAATGCCGGACGCAAAAATCACCACGCGCATTCTCTGGCTGGAAGGACTCGAACCCGGCTTCAACCGCGGCGGCAACGTGGATTCGCACGCGCGCTATATTTACCTTCATGGCACCGGCGACGAGACGACGATTGGCAAACCCATGTCGTGCGGCTGCATCCACCTGGCCGCCGATGATTTGATTCCGCTCTTCGACAAGCTGCCCGGTGGCACGCTGGTCTGGATTGGTGAAAAGTGATTCGTAGCAGCCGACATGAGGAGGCTCATTATTTTCGATTTACGACATACGATTTACGCGGTGTGCCTGAATTGTAAAGTGATTCGTAAATCGAAAATCGCAAATCGTAAATTCAGTCAGAGCCTCGTTGCCTCGGCTGCTACCAATCATTACTTTGAAATTTGAGGATGAAAAATAAATTTAATCTGGCAGCCACGGTAAAAATAAGTTGTGGTTTGTTGGCTGGAATGCTCGCGCCGGGCGTGGTTCATGCGTGCGCGTGCGGCTGCGGTGTTTTTGACGTAGGCACAAGTTCAATGTTCCCTAACGGCGCGGGCGGAATGGCTTTCCTTCAGTATGACTATCAGGATCAGAATCGCAATTGGCGCGGCACGTCGCAAGCGCCGGCGGCGAACAATGATGACAAGGAAATTCAGACCCATTTTGTCACGTTTGGCCTGCAATATATGTTCAATCGGAGTTGGGGTATTCAGGCTGAAGTGCCCTGCGATTTTCGCCACTTCAAGACAAAGGACAATGCGGGCGACATCGTGTCGCGAAATTGGGGTCAGCTTGGCGACATTCGGATTGAGGGAATTTACACCGGATTCATGGCGGACTTGTCTGCCGGTGTGACTTTCGGCGTGAAACTGCCGACGGGCGATTTTGATTTTTCCCCCGCTGTGGTGGATCGCGACACTCAAATCGGCACAGGCAGCACGGACATTTTGCTGGGCGGTTTTTATCGCGACAATCTGACCAAGGATGACTGGTGGGACTGGTTCGTGCAGTTGGAGTTGGATGTGCCGGTGCTGATTCAAGATGAATATCGTCCGGGCATCGAACTCGATACGGCGGCGGGAATTGATTACAAGGGGTTCTCGCTCGGTCGCGTGAAGATTTCACCGGTGGCGCAGGTGATTTTTTCCGAGCGGACCAGTGACAGCGGTGCCGCCGCCGATCCCGACAACACCGGCTACCAGCGTATCCTGCTTTCGCCGGGAATCGAATTTCACATTCATCCGGTGAAGATTTACGCGGACGCGGAATTTCCCGTTTATCAGAATTTCACCGGCAATCAACTGGCCGCACCGGTGCTGTTCAAGGTGAGCCTTAGCTTTATGTTTTAGGCATTTTCCACTTGGTGGGCAAATCGGGCGCGGATTTGCCGGTGAGCATTGCCAGCACCGGGGACCAACTCGTGCCTGATTATCGCGTTCACGCGGCGGTCACGCGGCGGTTTTGAGGTGGGAAAAGATGCGGGAGACGAACCCGGAGGCATCAAACGGTTTAACGATATAATCGGCAGCGCCGAGTTCAAAGCAACACTGCCGGTTTCCTTCATCCGGACGTCCGGAAACAAAAATGACCGGTATGCGGCATAAATGAGGGTCTTGTTTCAAACGGCGGCAGATCTCCAGACCGCTGGTGTCCGGCAAATCAATGTCCAGCGTGATTAAATCAAACTTTCCCTCCTGTGCCAGCCGCAGGCCTTCCGCCCCGGTCCGGGCGCACGTGGCTTCACAGCCGGCCCGCTTTAACAGATAAAGCATCGTATCCGAAACCGCCGGCTGGTCTTCAACAATCAGGATTTTTGGTTTAACAGGAGTCACGATCAATGGTTCGACCTTTCATTTCCCCGGGGTGCATGGCGGGCCAGTTTTTCGCGGATGGCGTTGCGGACGAATTTGGAGCGGTCCGAGTCTTCCTTTCTAGCACCCTGATCCAGCCGCGGCATGAGCTTTCCCGGCACCCAAACTGCCAGCAACCTGCCCTTTGGCTTTTTCCCTGAGCCACGCTTCATGACATGGTGTATATATTCAATCTATATCAGAGTCAACATTTTATTTTGGTTTTTTCGGCGGCAAAGAAGTATATATGAATCGCCATGCCTAATCAGCGCGCACCAGGTCAAAAATTGCTGCCCATTGCCGTGGATGAGAAATTTCTCCGGGAATTGGACGCCGGACTGGGTCCGGCCGGCTACCGGAACCGTTCGCAATTCATCCGGGATGCCATCATTGAAAAATTATTGCGTGCGGACATCTCCCTTTCCAAGGAACTAGCTTTGCCGCCGCATCGAATTGGAAAGAGCAGGGGGGCTTCCGCCAAGAGCCGTTATCCGATTCACCGCCCGTCCGAATATGCGTTGAACGAGAAGGCGGATTCAAAAAAAGGCGGGGTTTCCGGACGGAAATCCGGCTCAAAGTAAGAGCCTTGCTTTTTTGAGGCCGGCAGCGGTTCAGGCCACGGTTGCCAAGGGGAGGCCGGGCAGGGGATGCCCATTGAAAAACAACCACCACCCGAATAAAAACCAGAGCCGGGTTGCTGTCCGCGCGTGCGAAAACCGATTCGGGCGACAGCCGCCAAGGAGGTGGGGATGAAGGATCCCGCTGAAAAAACGACTGTCCGCCCGAACCAAAATCTAAAACCCGCGTTGTCTCCGCCGCGCATCAAAAAGCTTTTGCGCCGCCGGCCTTAAATTGAAAAGAACCAATCGGACGCTTTCAGGCTGTAATGGAAGCCGGTTTCATCCTCATAACCAACCGGCGCCCGGGCTTCAATTGCGGCACGCAATTTCGCGATGATTCGAACCGGAAACCTGACCTCACGCCAGGCAATCCGCAGGGTACTGGCCGATGACGAAGACATCGTTTGTTCAACGTGGCGTTCCGCTAATTGACTGCCAGCAATCATGTTATGACCATCCACCCCCAGACCGAAATGTGCTCGCCATTTTTTGGCGACAACTTAGCAATAATTGCAGAATCGATCCGGGGTAATTGGTGTCAATAACTTTTTGTGGCACAATATGTATGAACACGAAAACAACCAAAATGGGACGGCCAAAACTTCCCAAAGGGCAGGCGCGTGGGAAAATTGTTACCACGCGGGTTTCGCCGCCGGAATACACAGAAATTCTGAAGGCGATAAAGAAGGTTGGAACAGAAAAAACCGAATGGATTAGGAACACCCTGCTTTCGGAAGCGCGCCGAGTCTGCGCTTAAATCGCAAAACCTTTTAAGTGCTCAGCAATTTGATTGTAGGCAGCCACGCCTTTTAGGGGAAATATGTCTCCCGGCCTACCACCATCTGTTGTCCATGCAAAACGAAGTCCTGTGTTGGGGTCGGTTTTGCAAACAGCGGAAAGAAAGCCCCTCATTTTCAATTTTGCTTTTTTTGCAATTTCCCAACTGTTTGCACCAGCGCATTTAACGAGCGCGTCCGCGCAGTCTAACTGGTTTTTATATTTCGGGTTTGCCGCACTTAAACAAAGCGTTTCCAAACAGCCCGAATCGTTGTCCCACGGAACCATCAGTACCGATAACGGAGATAAATTTGGTGTTGCAACTGTTTCGCGTGGTTTTTTAGGAACTGTAAATCCAGCATTACCTATTTGTTTCTGGATATTTTTGAATGCGTCTTGGGGATTGCCGTCATTGTCGGCAACAATGATTATCGCCTTGGGCGTCGGAATGACCAAGGCTTTCAGAATTTTTTCAAATCCGTCTTTCCCCGCGCCATTCCTTTCTTGAAAATCAAATTTTCCCGCCAAACCTAAAACTTTAAGCAATTCTCCTAAAAAAACCTTGTCCTCCACCCCCTCATAAAGAATGATAGGCTTGGCGGCCATAGCCTATCTAATTTCCGTGCCAGTTTCCAATGCAGCGGCAAAATTCTCACCTTTGAAAACGCGGGCCGTATGGCCTGCGCCGCTCTCGCCTTCCGTTCGGATAAGTCTATACACGTCTTGGTTTTTTTCGATAAACGGTCTCAATTCGTCCAAACATTCTTTGCTATGGGTGGAGGCGAAAAACTGCACATTGAAATCATTGCAAAATCGAACTATAGCCTCCCACATCTTGGGAAACGCTTTAAAGTAAATTCCATTATCAATCTCATCAACCAGCACCACGCCGCCGCGATGGGTTGCAATAAAAAGAATAATGCATAGAACCTTGTTGATTCCGTGCGACACCAAAGTAACTGGAACTTTTTTCGACAAGCCAGTAACCGTGCAATGTATTTCACCCACGCCACCCGTAAGCTCTGTCGAAAAGTCTGAGATTTGAGGAAACAGTTCATGCATGGCTTCCTGAATTTGTCCATCTGCATTGTTTTTTCGGATGTCGGAAAGCATTTGCGCCAATACTTGCGCTGCACCAGCAGCGCCTGTAGTAACAAATCCTATAATTGCTTGCTTGTGTTCGCCACCAGCAGTAATGAGTCCCTTCAGATTTATTTGCTGAATGCTTTCTTTGTTATCAGCATCCTTTGTTTGAAGGGTAAATAATCTATCCGTGATCCTGCCATTTTTTAATTCGCCCTCTGGCAGCAGTGGCCTTTCAGTTATGGGTTTGAAATAAACTCTGGCTGACCGAAGGTTCTCATGGGAACCAATGATTTTTATTTCAATGGGCAAATCGGTTGAAAAATTAAAGAACAAATCACTAAACATCGCCTCATACGCCTGTTTCTCTGGCGAGAAACCAGGCGAAATCATTCCACGTTGATTGCGGTAAACCACTGGCACATCAGCAGCATTGCCGGGTAAAAAAATAGCTTCTAGCAAAGCCGTCTTGCCCGAACCGTTTTCACCTACAATAATGTTGTATTTTCCAAAATCCTTCAGAACGAGTTTTGGAAAACAGCGGAAGTTCTCAATGTGTATCGAGTTAATCATCGGTTGACGCGAATCTTGGGGAATTTCCGCATTCGCATCAACTTTTTTATCGCCATGATTTTGTGGGCCGGAGTTCATTCAGCGGCCATTGCAAAAACATCGCCTTTATTGGCGATTCAAAGGTTTCAGCACCATAAGCCCGTTTTAGGCAAAAACCAACCAAAGCAATGTAGCATGACCCAATCCGACCGGTTTGTCGGACCATTTGTGAAGGAAGAACGACCGCGGGTTGCGAAGAACGCTGGAAACTTCGCACTTTTCACTTTGGCTTTTTGGCTTACCTTCTTGCCCCATGAATTTGAGTGAACAGATGACGCGACTGGCCAGACAGGCCAGGGTGGCGTCGCGCGAACTCGCCCAACTCACGACGGCGGAGAAAAATTCGTGTTTGCTCGCGATGGCGGCTGCGCTCGAAAAAAACGGCGACGCCATCAAACAGGCCAACGCGCCCGACCTGGCCGCCGCCGCGAAATCCGGCCTTTCATCGGCCATGCTCGACCGCCTCAAGCTCGACGACAAACGCATCGCTGCGATGGCGAAAGGTTTGCGCGAAGTGGCGGCGCTGGCGGATCCGGTGGGAAGAATCCTGGACGAACGCGTCCGGCCCAACGGCTTGAAGCTCCGGAAAATTTCCACGCCCATCGGCGTGGTGGTCATCATTTACGAATCACGTCCCAATGTGACGGCGGACGCGGCGAGTCTTTGTTTCAAATCCGGCAACGCGACAATTCTGCGCGGCGGCAAGGAAGCGCTGAATTCAAACCAAACCATCGCGCGGATCATGATCGAGGCGGGGAGACAGGCGCTCGCAAAATTTCCCGAACACGCGATTCAGGTCGTGCCCGTGACCGATCGTGAGGCAATTCCCATTTTGCTTTCGCTCACGCAATACATTGACCTTTGCATGCCACGCGGTGGCGAAGGTTTGATTCGCGCCGTGGCCGAGTGCTCCAAAGTGCCGGTCATCAAACATTACAAGGGCGTCTGCCACGTTTTTGTGGACGCCGACGCGGATTTGAAAATGGCCGGGGAAATTGCGTTGAACGCGAAAGTCCAGCGCCCCGCCGTGTGCAACGCGATGGAAACGCTGCTCGTGGACGGCAAAATCGCCAAATCGTTCCTGCCGACCATTGGCCAACAACTGGGTGAAAAGCATGTGCAGTTGCGCGTTGACCCGGCTGCCGAGGCAATTTTGAAATCCGAAATCCGAAATCCGAAATCCGAAATCCGTCGGGCGACCGAGCAGGATTTTTACACCGAATACAACGACTACATCCTCAATGTGCGGGTCGTGGACGGCGTGAAAGCGGCGATTGACCACATCAATCAATACGGCTCGGCGCATTCGGACAGCATCGTCACGAAGAACGAGGCGCACGCGAAACAATTCCTCGCCGAGGTGGATTCCGCGGCGGTGTATTGGAACGCCTCGACGCGGTTCACCGATGGCGCCGAGTTCGGCATGGGCGCGGAAATCGGCATCAGCACCGACAAAATCGGCGCGCGCGGCCCGATGGGGCTGGACGAATTGACCAGCTACAAGTGGCTGGGCATCGGGAACGGACAAATCAGAACCTGATTCATAGGGCTGCAAGCCCGGCAGATGATAGCCCAGGGCAAAGCGAGTCTGCGAGCGACGCCCTGGGTTTAATTATTAAATAATTTCCAAGCCCTGCAAGGGCGACAGAACGAATAATTTTTATGCTCTACGACGTTTTCATCTGTCATGCGTCCGCTGACAAAGCGGCCTTTGTGAGGCCGCTCGTCGAGGCACTCCGAGATCAGCATGTCGAGGTGTGGTATGACGAGAAATCCATAAAACTGGGAGATAGCCTCCGGCGCGCAATTGATAAGGGACTCAGCAAATCGCGGTTCGGAATTGTGGTCTTGAGCAAAGCTTTCTTCGCGCGCAACTGGCCGCAGTATGAACTCGACGCCCTGGCCGAACGTGAGATGGCCGGCCATGATAAGGTGCTCCTGCCTATCTGGCATGGCGTGACACATCAGGAAGTTATGGAGTATTCACCGGCATTGGCCGGACGAAAAGCAGTTTTCAGTTTGGAAGGAATTTTTAAAGTTGTGCAGGAAATACTTTCGGTCATCCATCCGCAGGAAAGCCCATTGATTGTTGCGCGTGATTATCTGTTGGAATGGGGCGTCACTCCGCCAGTCATCACAGATCGGTATTGGCTTGATGTCGTGGAAGCGTCGAATCGAGTGCCGGGGTTTGGGGCTGCCGTCCCGGAGGAGTCATCTTGGCGGCGATGGAGCTTCCCTTTGCCACCAAAAGAAGGGGACAGCCGTTCTTGGGGTGAGCGGTTGGCATGGACGGCGATGCAGTTGAACTGGGTGAAGGCAGCGGAGACGATTCCAATAACCCCGCTCACGCCAGCGAACGAAGTGTTAAAATTCATCAACTCTCACCAAGGACTGTTTGAAACGTGTTCAACATTTCCAGATTTATTGGCTGAGTATGCGCCCCAATTGACCATTCCGGGATTTGGCGGTGAATTAGAGGCTCGGATTGAGGAGGCATTTCGCAAATCTTCAGGAGATGAGGAGTGGGCACTCCGGCGGAAGGACATTGCAGAACATCCGGAGCAAGCAGTCTACAGCTATTTTCATGGCGGAATGTTTGGGCCAGAGGTGTCGCCATACGAAGATGCAGATCATGCCTTCTGGCTGTTGTCTTCCGCTAGTTCTTGGCTTCCGGCGCGTATTCGTTCAGTTCTTCTGGATGGGATGAAGAATTATCATACATGGGTGTGGCATTCACCGAGCGGCGGAGCGCTTTCTGAAGCGCTGTTTGCAGCCAAGCACCGGAAGTTCAAATGGAATCCAGCTATCGAACGCGATGTCCGCAGTCAGATTCAGAAAACGATCGCGTTGCTCTGTCTTCCAGATTCTGAAGATCAATTGCTCAAGCGTTTCAAAGAAGAAGAATTTCCCCAATCGTATCTCAAAGTGATAAAACAGAGAGAACGCAATCAGCGTCGCAGAAAAAAACGATGATTGGGGGGATTTATTCTAAGCTGGAAGGATTCTTTCGCCCTTACAGGGCTTGGATTTTTTTGACGTTAAACCCAGGGCGTCGCTCGCTGACTCGCTTTGCCTTGGGCTATTATCTTTCGGGCTTTCAGCCCTTTTGAATTGGTGGAAATTCGTGCAATTCGCGTCAAGCATCGGTGTTTATCCGTGTTCATCCGTGGTTGAAAATTCATCGCGGCTTGTCAGCCGCCGGTTTAATTGAGAACTTCTTTGGGCCGTGGTCAAATAATTATGAACGCCGCCGACCAAGCAAAATTCATTCGGGATTCGCTCCCACCGGGCGGCTTGTTCGCCGGGCTTGAATGGCGGATTTCGCCGCCGCCGTTTCCGCTGGGCGAAAATCTGGCAAAGGAAATGGAATCGCTGGGCCGCGTGCTGCTGCAATTTTATCGGGCGGTCAATCTGCTTTACCGCAAAAGCACCGAAGGCAAACAGCCGGAATGGGTCGCCCGCTGGCTCGACCTCGGCAAACCGGCGGAACTCATCGCGCTCCAGCGTTCGTCCGCGTTCAAAAACGACGTGCCACGCGTCATCCGGCCCGACATTTTGATCACGGAAAACGACATCAGCATCACGGAACTGGATTCCGTACCGGGCGGCATCGGGCTGACGGCATGGCTGGGGAAAACATATTCAATTGTTTCGGAGGGCGGAGTTCCACGACGCCCAAATCAAGATGGGGACTCGCAGAGCTCGCCCCTCCGAAATAAAAATTTAATCGGCGGTGCGGACGGGATGTTGCGCGGGTTTGAATCCATCTTTGGCGACGCGAAACAGGTTCACATCGTCGTCTCGGCGGAGGCGGCGACATACCGGCCGGAGATGAATTGGTTGTGCGAACAACTCGGCTCACGATTCACGGTTCACGATTCACGGTTTAACGATTTTGCCGATGGCGACGCGGTTTATCGCTTCTTCGAGTTGTTTGATCTGGCGAATGTGCCGAATTCCAAGAGGATTTTTGAGCTGGCGGCGGAGAAGAAAATCCGCCTGACGCCGCCGCCCAAGCCGGTTTTCGAGGAAAAAATGCTGTTCGCGCTTTTGTGGAATCGCAATTTGCACGACTTCTGGCGGCAGGAACTCGGTGGGAACTTTTTTGCGCGGCTGAAAAAACTGGTTCCTTACACGTGGGTCGTTGATCCAACGCCGCTACCTCCGCAGGCCGCGATTCCGGAGCTGAATTTCACGGATTGGCAACAGCTCAAAACGCTGTCGCAAAAGGAGCGTGATTTGATTTTGAAAGTGTCGGGTTTTTCCGAACACGCCTGGGGCGCGCGCGGGGTTTTTCTCGGCAGTGATTTGTCGCATGAGGAATGGGCAAAGGCCGTGGATGATGCCATTCAACACTTCGAGCAGTCGCCGCGCGTTCTCCAGCGTTATCACAAACCCGCACTCGTCGAAGCACAGTGGTTTGATTTCGAGAAGAATGAGGTGGTGCCGATGAAAGGCCGGGTGCGGTTGTGTCCGTATTATTTTGTTTCCGGCGATGGCGACGCGGCGCGTCCGCAACTCGGCGGCGTGCTGGCCACGGTCAATCCCGCCGACAAAAAAATCATCCACGGCATGACCGATGCCATCCTTGCGCCGTGCGCGAAGTAGGCAGCGATGGAGCGCCGGTCTCCGGCCCGGCTCGAAGTTCATGTCCGGCGGACTGCGACCGTTGGAATGCGGGCAATCTTCTGCTTTGCCAAACCGCCGCGTAAATCGTAAATCGTAAATCGAAAATTACAAATGACTGAACATTCACCCCGATCTGCCGCCGTTGAGATTGTCGAGCGTCTGCAAAAGGCAGGTCATTCGGCATTCTGGGTCGGCGGCTGCGTGCGCGATTTTTTGCTGGGACGCGAGCCGGGCGATTACGACATCGCCACGTCCGCCCGGCCCGAACAGGTCGAAAAGCTGTTCAAACGCACTGTGGCCGTCGGCAGGAAGTTCGGCGTGATGGTGGTCCTCGAAGGCGGGCATCAATTCCAGGTCGCCGCGTTTCGCGCCGAGGCGGATTATCGCGATGGCCGGCATCCGGAGCAGGTCACGTTCGGCGATGCCCAAGCCGATGCGCAGCGGCGCGATTTCACCGTGAACGGACTTTTCTACGATCCGGTCGCGGAAAAGCTCCACGACTGGGTCGGCGGTGAAAAAGATTTGCGCGCGAAAATCATCCGCACCATCGGCTCGCCGGGCGAACGGTTCGCCGAAGACCATTTGCGTTTGCTGCGCGCGGTGCGGTTTGCCGCGCAATTGGGTTTTAAAATCGAGCCGCAAACCTTTGCCGCGGTCAGGACACTCGCGCCGAAAATCGAACTTATCAGCGCCGAGCGGATTCGTGACGAACTCATCAAATTGTTCAGTCCGCCGCACGAAAACGTCTCCCTCTCCTCCCTAGAAGGAGGAGAGGACCGGGGTGAGGAGGCCGATAATTTCAAAACTCACCACCCCTCGCCCCAGCCCTCTCCCCGCTTGGGCGGGGCGAGGGAGAAAATGATTTCTCCCGCCGCGCGGGGACTGGTTTTATTGCGCGACAGCGGATTGCTGCCGGGGGTTTTACCCGAGCTCGTTGCCACAATTGTGTGCGAGCAATCGCCGGATTTTCATCCCGAAGGCACGGTGTTTGAGCACATCCGGCTGATGCTGGAGAAAATGGCGACGGACCCGCCTTCGCCGCGAAGCGGCTTCGGCGCGGCAAGTGCGCATCCGTCGCTGCCGTGGGCGGTGATTTTGCACGACATCGCCAAGCCGGCCACGGCCGAGCGCGATCCAGCCACGGGCAAAATCCATTTCTATGGCCACGAAAAAGTCGGCGCGGCGCTGGCGGGACGGATTTTGCAGCGGTTGCGCTTTCCGAAAAAGCAAACGGACGAAATCGTCGCGTGCGTGCGGCAGCACATGCAATTCAAGGACGTGAAGCAAATGCGGAAGGCGACGCTCCGGCGGCTGTTGTTGCGCAAAACTTTTCCGCTCGAACTCGAATTACACCGGCTGGATTGCCTCGGCTCGCACGGCGTGCTGGATCATTACGAATTTTTGGTGCAGCAGGCGGCGGAATTGGAGAAACAGCCGGCGATTCGACCGCCGTTGCTCACTGGCGACGATTTGATTGCGCTGGGCGTGAAACCTGGTCCGGCGATGGGCGCATTACTCGCGGAAATTCGCGAAAAGCAATTGCAGGACGAACTGAAAACGCCGCGCCAGGCCAGGGCGTGGGTGAAGAAGCAGATGCAGGCAACAAATGACAGATCTGATTGAAAGGTTTGGTTGGAATTATTAACAAAATGGTCGTGCCCCTCGCCCCGTCCCTCTCCCCGCTGGGCGGGGAGAGGGTGGCCTCTGGCCGGGTGAGGGGAATCACACTTACCAACAGCCTTGCATCCGGCCGTTATCATTACATCCGCAGGTGCCTGATGATGCGATCCGGTTGGTGTACTGGGGCTTTTGTTGTGTGGCTGAATGGGGGATATTGTCCGCATGGCTGACGAACCGGTTCAACTGCCGATTGACGGGGTGCTGGATTTGCACACGTTCCAGCCGCGCGAGGTAAAGGATATCGTGCCGGATTATCTGGCCGCCTGCCGGGAGCGCGGCATCCTCCAGGTGCGCATCATTCACGGCAAGGGCATCGGCAACCTGCGGCGCACCGTCCATGCCATCCTGGCGAAACACCCGGACGTTGTCTCTTTCGCGCTGGACCACCCGCAATTCGGCGGCTGGGGCGCCACCGTCGTCCAATTACGGAAGTTGTAACGTGAACCTGGTTTACAGGCGGGTAACAAACCGCTTTTCGTCTCCGGGCCGCGGAAAGAGCAGGAGTTTTTTGCCGTCGGGCAACGTGGCCAGCCCGACCGGCGTGTCCGGGAAAAGCGCCAGCAGTTCGTCGTCGGTCAGGGAATGCGGTTGTGCGGAGGCAACGGGTTTTACCGGGGGCAATGATGCTTGAACGGACGGCGGGCGCGATTTTTTCTGTTCCAGCGATAAAACGGCCGCGGTCGCCACCAGCGCCAGGACCAGGCCTCGTGTAGCCGCGCGCCAATGCCGCCGGCGGCGAAGAATCCGGCCGCCAGCGAGCAGAGTGGCGTTACGGCGGCTTTCGTCGTCGAGCAAATCTTGAATCAATTGTTGCTTCTCAGGTTTCATGGGACAACCTCCGGGTAATCAGTGAACGCAGTTTCACGCGCGCCCGTTCCAGACGGCTGGACACCGCCTTGGGTGTAGCATTGAGCTGCCCGGCAATTTCCTGGTGGCTCAACCGGTCGAAATAAAACCATTCAATCAACTGCCGCTCCTCCGCGTCCATTGCCTGCAATGCCGTGTCGAGACTCTCCTCCAGCACGGAATCGGGTTTGACTGCATCCGGGTGTTCCGGCAGGTTCGCCATGCCGACGACCGCCGCATCCCGTTGCCGTTGCCGCCAGGCCTTTGCGAGTTGTTGCCGGGCGACGCGCGCCAGCCAGTTCCACAAATGTTCTTCGCCGTCAACCCGGCGGAGTTTCGCCGCGGCGGTCACGAACACCGACTGCACCGTGTCCTGCGCGAGTGACTCATCGCCGCGGCCCAGCACCAGCGCCAGGCGGAACAACCGCGGCTGGTAGCGGTCGTATAATTGCCGGAACGCCGCTTCGTCCCCGCGCGCCACGGTCGCCGCCAGGTGGCGGGCCTCGGCGTCGAGGCTGGACCGGGATGTTTGCATGCTGGAGGCCGCCGCGGTCGGGCATGAGGTCGGTTCGAGGGCCGGGAATGGCATGGAGGTGGTCGTAACCATCACCCGTTCATAACATATTCAAGGAGTCTTTGTCGCCTCTGATTTCGGCTTGGATTCGGCGGACTTCGACTGGGCTTGGCGCACGGCATCCAGTTCCTCCTTTTGCCTCAGCGCCGTGAGAGTATTCCCAATAAATTCAATCTCGGCGTCCGTGCCGGTGACAATGACCAACTGCGCCTGTTTGTGGAACTGAAGTCCGCCCTCCGAGCCAAAACCAATTTGACGAACTTCGGAAAGGGTCTGGACCAGTTGTTCCATCGTTAGGCCGCCGGATTTTTCGTCTCCGAGCAGATTGCCCACGAAGTAGACCCCCCGCTTTGTCTCCGGCGGCGGCACGGGCAGACCGGTTGTCGGGTCAATGACTGGCGGCGGGTTCTTGGGGCTTGGCTGTGCCAGCACCCGCAGCAACGCGGTGGGACGTTTGCCGTTCAGCTTGAGTTCCCAGCGCAAAGGGGTCCGGTCATTTTCAAACACCAGATTCATGGCGTTGAAAATTTCGCTGGCGGTCACGTTTTTCAATTGCAACCGGATGGCGATGGATTGCCAGTCTGCGGCCCAATCTGGGTTGACTGGCGTTAACACGTCAAAACAACCCTTGAATTGATCTTGCAAACGGCGCACGACTTCGCTGAGCGGCAGACCGTCATAGGAAACGTTCGTCAACACGATGTCCGGATCCTTCCAGTTCAGGTCCTTCCAAGGTGTGGGTTGGGACTGGGGCAGTCCGGTGACGGGGTCCAGGGCGGGCAATGTCCGGGCTTGCGGCAGCGGCAAACCAGTGTTGGGATCAACTGCGGGCGGAGCGCCCGGACCTTTCTGGGCTGGCGCCGTGCCCAGGGAAACGATGAGGAAAAAGATGGCCGCCAGACTTTGCAGATGCAGTTTGGATTTCATGGTGGAATTAATTTTTTAGTTTTCTGTCCACTCTGCATTAGCCCGAATCCGCAAAAATGCCTCGAAAAATCTTTCTCTTGGTTGCGTCACTTCAGCGGCTCCAAAAATACTTTGCAGATTTCAATGTCGCCGCCTTCGCTTTGAATGCCAACAAAGCCGGATGAAATGGTGCATTCGGTGGTTTCGTTCATGAATTTGCCGTTGATGATGGCTTTGACATTGTTGTTGGAGCAGACCGTCACGTTAGTGTTCCATTCGCCGACGGGTTTTTCCACCGATTTGCCGCGCATCGGAACCGGCGTGTTGGCGTCCATGCCTTTATGTTCCTTGCATTCCGCGCCCGCCATCACGAACAAGTCGCCCTGCCGGCCGGATTTACCCTGGTTCTGGACGCACATCGGCCAGACCTTGTCCGGCAATTGCATGTGAACGAGCACGCCGGTGTTGTCAGCCTTGGGCGCAATTTTCACGAAGCGCCATTCAATGGCGAGAACGTAATCATGATAATTTTGCAGCGTGCGGATGTAACCAATTGGTTTGCCGGTGCAATGGATGATGCCGTTGGTGACGCTCCAGGTTTGCATCGGGTCGGCATGGTCTTTCATGCAAAACGTCCAGCCCGAAAAATCCCGGCCATTGAAAAGCTCGATGTGGTTCGTCGGGGAGATGGCAGGCTTGGAACCCTGCGCGATGGCAGAATTGACGGAGGCCAGCACAAAGCAGAGCAGCATCATTTGGGCAAAGGTGATTTTCATAGCTACCAAAAATGGTGTTGCTGTTGCCGCAAATCAAGCGCAACCACCGGTCAAAACGACAGCGGAGTGTGATTCGGCCTGGCTCTACTTTCTGGTTTTTTGTTCTGCATCGCTGACGGCAGATTTCAGCCGCGGGTCGTCTAGAATGGCAACGGCCTGGGCGCGGATTTTTTCCGCGTCGGTTTTGTGGCCGGTCGCGACGAGAATTTCAATCAGTTGGCGAACTTGTCCGACAAAAAGATTTTCGTGAACCTTTTTGGCGCTTTCCGTCGTGTCAGGAAAGCCCGAAGGCATCGGATGTTCGTGCTGCATCACCGCAGTCCGCTGCTCCAGTTGCCGCAACATATCGAATTGATGCTGGAGCATTTCAAATTTGGCCTGCGGATCGCCGATGTATTTCAAGCACAGCTCATATTCGCCTTTGCGTGCCAGCAAATCTTCAATGGAATAATAACATTGTTGCGCGAGCTTCGGGTCTTTGGCCTGAATAGTTTTGAACAAGGCATAAGTCGCGTCTTCGTCCTGTAGTTCACGGTTGATGGAACTCACGTCCATGAACAAATTGAAATAACCTTCGCCACCGGCAAGTTTCTGCGTGTCGCAGTCGCGGATTTCAATCAACGCCTGTTTTGCCTTCGGATAACGCCGGCCCAGCTCAACCCATTGCGACAACGCGAACGAAAGCCGGACGCCGGTTTGCCCTTGATCATATTCCAGCGCGTGGTTGTGATACCAAATGTGCCGTTGCAATGCTTCCTCGTATTGGCCTTTGGTCATGAAGTCTTTCGCGTCACTGAGAATTTTTTGCAAATCCGGCTTCTCGCCCGGCGTGAGCGTGGGCGACCAGGTTTCGGCGGAGGGGGGCGGAAGATTTGTCTGGTCAGTCTCCGAGATCCACTTCGTTTTGCTTTCTTCAAGCGCTTCGGCCTTGGTTCCAAAATAGAGCGCGGCGAATGATTTGTCGTCGGCATACATCGAGATGTATGGCAAGCCCGGAACGACATGAGAATCGGTCAGTTCAAAATGGCCGTGTCCGTTGGAAATTTGCATCCGCTGCTTGGTGTCTTCGGGAATGTTCTTGTTTGTCGAAGTGATATCAAGCGCGAGCGTTGCGTTATTGTGACTGACGAGAGTATAATGACCCTTGACTATCATCCAGTTTTTGAATCGCGCAACGGTATCAATTTCAATCGAATCGCCTTTGGGAAAACAGGCCTGGCCAATGTAATATTGGAACGGTGGGAGTAATGGGAGCACCTTGAAGAAAGCTCCCAGGAAAAAATCGTTGAATCCCTTGACAAGGCAAAGAATCACTGCCATGAAAAACAGCAACGCGCTAATTTTTTTCCAAAAATTGCTTCCGCGAAAAGAAAATATCTTGAATTGTCCGGGTTTGTAACCGCGCTGCTTGCCCCAAACAGTGGAGCAGTAGAATTTTCGCATCACCCGCACCTGGATGGGAAGGCAGACAATGAGAACCAGCCCAACAACTCCCATCACATTCCAAAGAGTGGGCTTGAATCCCAAAGTTTGGATGCCCCAAACCACTGCTACCATAATCGTTGCATACACAGCTCCGGTGGGGCCTGCGATCAACCTTGATTGATTCCTTTCCTTTTTCGTGAGATGGCTGGCGAGTTCGCGCATTTCCGGTGAATAAAACGGCGCCCGTTCCATTCCCAACCAACTCCATGACGCCGAGCCGGACGGCTCGTCAGCCGATTTGCGGGACAATGAATCGGGCGCGACGCCCGGTTTTCGGCAGGCGGGACGCCCGCGCTACCGGTCGCCACAATCGTCTCCACCTGGGTTTTGACTTCGCTGACTTGCTGATAACGCCGTTCCGGTTCTTTTTCCAGTGAACGGAGCACGACTTCATCCAGCCGCACGTCAATTTGCATTCCGTGCGTGCGGAACGACGGCGGCTGAAATTTTCCGAGCGGCAGTTCGCCGGTGAGCATTTCATAGAACACGACGCCGAGCGAGTAAATGTCCGCCCGGTGATCCACGGTCTGCGGTTTTTCGATCTGTTCCGGCGCCATGTAATGCGGCGTGCCCACCACGTCGCGCACGCCGGTCAGCCGGAAATCCTTCGATTCCTGCCCCAGAATTTTGGCCAGGCCGAAGTCGGCGATTTTCACCCGGCCCTTTTTGTCGAGCAGAACGTTTTCGGGCTTGATGTCGCGGTGGACGATGCCTTCATCGTGCGCGAACTGGAGCGCGGCGCAGATTTGCGGAATGATTTCCAGCGCCTCATGCGGCGAGAGTTTGCCGGCCTGCTCGACTTGCCGCAGGTTCGGCCCGTCCACGTATTCCATGATGAAATAGTGGAGTGGGACAGGCATCCTGCCGGTCTCTGACTGCAGATTCTTTTTTTCAGATGGAGACAGGCTGGAAGCCTGTCCCACGATGCCGAAATCGTAAACGGCGACGATGTTCGGATGGCTGAGCTTGGCGAGCGCGCGCGCTTCGCGGGTGAACCGTTCGGCAAAATCCAGGTCGCCGCCGGAACGCGGCGCGAGAATTTTCAGCGCGACGAACCGATCCAGCGCCGGCTGACGGGCCTTATAGACCGCGCCCATGCCGCCTTTGCCGATGAGTTCAAGAATTTCGAGCTGGGGAAACAAATTGGCGAGGTCGGGAATCGTGGGTGGAATGAACGGCGGGGTGCCGGGCGGCGCACCGCCTTCGGTGGCGATGCCGCGTTGCAGCAGGCAGGCCGGGCAAAGCCCTTCCGACACCTCCGATTTCAGTTCCGCGCCGCATTGCGGGCATTGGCGGGGAATAATTTGAGTGGCGGGTGCAACAGGTGGTGCAGGATTTTTCTTTGATTCTTCGAGACGTATCCGCACCTGCTTCTTGTTCCACAATAAAATACATGCCACGAGACCAACGAAATAAATTGGGATGAGAAATAACTTGTAAAGGCCCGGAGTCAGGCACATGCCGAACACAAACACCAAGACAAAAATCCAACACGCAATGCTCGCTTTGATGACGAAGGCGCGTTCCCGTGGACTTTTCGTGTTCTTGATGCTGAAGTATGTGCCAAGCAATCCACCTGCTGTGCCGATAATTCCACCGACAATGCCTCCAATAAGTCCTGGATTCATATCGCGCCTTTCATTTTGCGATTTGATTTGGCCGAAATCACGTTTTTATGGCAACAAATGCCGCATTCCATCCGTTACTGAAGAAAAACCGGCCAAAGGTTACGAAATATTTTGGCGCAAAAAAGCAGGGCAGGCATCTTGCCTGCCTGTGCCGGCGAAGTCGGCGGGAAGTCTTCATCGCTTGTGCCGGCGCGCGAGCGGGGCAGGCAAGATGCCTGCCCTGCTTTATCACCCCGCCAGCGCCGCAAATAGATTCCGGATTTCATCTTCCACCTCGCCGGGACTGGCGATGGTGTCCGCAATTTCCGCGCGGAGCACTTCGCGGTAACGCTGCCGCAGGCGATGCACCGCCACTTTCACCGCGCCTTCGCTCGTGCCGAGACGGGTGGCGATTTCCGCGCAAGCAACGGTTCGGCTGGTTTCGGTGAGCGTCGGCTTCAATTGCTCGAATAATTTTTCCCTGTCGTCGCGGACATATTCTGCACGCAGCCGGCGCAGCACCTGTTCCAGCAGCGTGAGCGCCCAGCGCCGCTCAAAAATTTTCTCGGCGGTGAGATTGTCGGCTGGCTCAAACCCGCCGGAGTTTTCAGCGCTCTTGGTGTCTAGGGGAATCATCACCTGCCCACCGCCGCGCTTTTGCGCTTTGGCTTTGTCCCATTCGTTGGCGAGAAAATGTTTCAGCGACGCGAGCAGGAACGAGCGGAACCGGCCTTTCGCCGGGTCCACGCCGGCGAGCGATTTTTTTTCCAGCAGGCGCGCGAAAAATTCCTGGGTCAAATCCTGTGCGTCGTGTGGGCCATGCCCGTGCCGTCGCACGAATGCGTAAATCGGAAACCAGTAGGTGCGGCAAAGTTTTTCCAGGGCGTTGCGGGCGTTCGGGGTGTCGTTGCGCCCGGCGGAAACCACGAGCGACCAATGCGTGGTGACAAACGCAGGACGCGGTGGCGGTTCGGCGCAGGCTGGAGTTGGGTTTGGTCCGGTCTGGTTTGAAGTGGTCACCGGCGCGAACGTAACGCCGTTCGCGCTGAAAACGCAAGTGCGCTTATACTGCGGATGATTGCAGTTGCTTTTGGACGCGCTCGAAAACCGTCGCGGGTGAAATCGCCTTCAGGCATTCGTTCAGTTTTTCGTAGGTGCAATGCGATTTCAGGCAGGGAGAGCAGGGGAGGTCAATGCGAAGCACATTTTCAAGATGGCCATACGGTCCGGTGCGGCGCGGTTCGGTCGGGCCGAACAGGGCAACGAGCGGTTTGCCGAGCGCGGTGGCCACGTGCATCGGGCCGGTGTCGTTGGTGACCATCAACTCGCACAGCCGCAGCCATTCGATCATTTCCGGCAATGAAGTCTCGCCGCACAAATTCAAAGCGCGTTGCGGTTCGGCGCGCAAAATCATTTCGCCGAGCGGTTTGTTCTCGGCGGTGCCGAGAATGGCAAAGCGCGCATCGGGGAATGTTTTTGCGAGCAAGCGAACGAGTTCGGTAAAATACTCCACCGGCCAGCGCTTGTTTTCCCAGCGGGCGCCGGGTTGGAGGACAATCAATTGCGGATTGCGGATTGCGGATTGCGGATTGCGGACAAATGCACCGGGCCATTTTCGTTTCACTTCGGCGGCGATGGCGGGCCGTTCGGGCAGCCATTGAAAATGGTTGTGGATCGGCACACCGAGGCGTGGCAACACGGCGAGATACCAGTCCACGGCGTGGGTGTGGAACGATGCGCGGCGGATGGCGACATCATAAAATCCCCGCGCGCCTTCGCGGACTTCGTCGAGGCCGATGAGAAATTGTCCGTTGGCGAGCCAGGCGAACGCGCCGCTGCGCGCGAGGCATTGGAGGTCAATGACCCAGTCGAAATTTTGCGCGCGCATCCAGCGGATGCTGCGGAGCATTTCGGGCCAGTGCCGGGGAGCGGCCCAACGCTGGCGTTCGAAGCGGACGATGCCGGTCAAATCGGGATCGCCTTCGAGGAGCGGCGCGAGTGCGGAATCAATCCACCAGAAAATTTCGCTGGCGGGCAGATGACGTTTGAGCAGCCGGAGGACGGGCAGGGCCTGGATGACATCGCCGAGCGAACTGGGCTTGAGAATTAAAATTTTCAATCGAGTGACACGTGACGAGTGACCGGTGACCTGACCAACCACGCGCGAGCCGGCAACGGGTCACTCTCACCGGTCACCCGTCACTTTGAAATCACCTTCCAAATTCAAGCCGTTCAGCGAGCCGTTCGGGCAGACCGGCGGCGCGGATTTTTTTCTGGGCGGTGGCGATGTCGTAATCGAGCCGGCGAAGTTCAATGGTTCCGGCGTCCATGTCGTAAATAACGTAGGCGGCCCTGGGGTTGTTGTCGCGCGGCTGGCCGACGGCGCCGACGTTGATGAAATATTTTTTGGAGGGATCAATTTTGAATTTTGAGTAGGTGCCGCCGCGGACGGCGGTGTCGCGCATGAAGGCGACGGGCACATGGGTGTGGCCGAAGAAACAGAGTTGCGTGTTTTGATACGGAAAACTGGCGGCGGCGGCGAGTTTGTCAAAGACGTAACCCCAGCGTTGCGGCGCGTCGAGTGTGGCGTGGACCATCGTGAAATTGGCGGCCATGCGGGTGTACTTGAGATCGCGCAGCCACTGGCATTCCTCCTCGGAAAGTTGTTCGCGCGTCCAATGAACGGCGTCGGCGGCGTGGGGGTTGAAACCTTCGAGCGGATCGTCGGTGGAGCAGTATTCGTCGTGATTACCCTTCACACAGGGGATGTTCATTTCGCGGACGATGGCAAGGCACTCCTTGGGGTTGGCATTGTAGCCGACGACATCGCCGAGGCAGACGATGTGCGTTGCGTTTTGGGTTTTGATGTCAGCCAAAACGGTTTGGAACGCTTCTAGGTTGCCGTGGATGTCAGCGATGATGGCGTATCTCATTTCGTTTAGCGGACAATTTCAAAACCGTGAAATTCACTTTTTGCTTCCCCCCAATTTACACTTTCGTCGCGGATAAAGCCAGCAAGTCCTGCGCCACGAATGGCGTCGTGAAACGCCTTCAGTTCCCCGCGGGCGCCCTCGGCAATCAATTCAACGCGTCCGTCCGGCAAATTGCGGACGATGCCGGTGACTTCAAAGCCGGTGGCGACGGATTTCGCGGTGTAGCGAAATCCGACACCCTGCACGCAGCCTGAATAAAAAATTTGCATACGACAGCAATTCATGACGGACGTGACGGCTTGTGGCTGTCCCGGCACGGCAGGATGAAGCCAAAGCCGGGCGCCGGACGCAATATTATTTATATTAGCAGGTGGAAAAGCTTTCTCTTTTTTTTAAGATTTCTGTTTGACCATTTGAGGAATTTCCCGTAATCAGCATGGGCTGGCTCAAACCCAAAACCGGACAGTCTGGTGGCATTGACGGCGGCGAGCGGCGCGAACAGAAATGCTGAACACAAAATCATTCCTGGCAGTGGATTTCGGGGCGGGCAGCCTCAAGCTGGCGGAGTTTGAAATCAACGAAGCCGGCGGTTTGCGTCTCAAAAATTTTTCCATCAAACCGCTCGGCCTCGAGGGCGCCCAGGAATCTTCCCGCGAAGCGACCGCGCTCAAGGCCTTGCGCGAGGTGCTGGCGGAAACCGGCACCAAGGCGCGGGACATCAACGTCTGCGCGCCGGGTTTTCAGGTATTTTCCAAATTCGTCAA
>JBEKZC010000028.1:0-43436 GCA_049510295.1 Verrucomicrobiota bacterium
AAATGGCCAGCGGCCTTTCGATGCCGGTCGGCTTGAAGAACAGCACCGACGGCAGTTTGCAGGTGGCGATTGACGCGATGGGCGCGGCGCGGCATCCGCACAGTTTTCTGGGCATTGACCAGGACGGCGTCACGAGCATCGTCCGCACGGCGGGCAATCCGGACGCGCACATCGTGTTGCGCGGCGGCCGGGCGCAGACGAATTTCGACGCGGAAAGCATCCGCGCGGCGGAGGAAAAATTGAAGTCGGAAAACCTGCCGCCGGTGCTGATGGTGGATTGCAGCCACGCGAATTCAGAAAAGCAGTTCACGCGGCAGGAGGACGTGTGGCGCAGTGTGATTCAGCAGCGCGTGGACGGCACGCGGTCGCTCATCGGCCTGATGGTCGAGAGCAACATACACGAAGGCAACCAGCCGATTCCGAAAAATCCGGCGGAACTGCGCTACGGCGTCTCCATCACCGATTCATGCATCGGCTGGGAAACCACCGAGCGGATGTTGCGCTGGGGCCACGAAACGCTGGCAAAAACGGCTTAGGTGGGGCCATGCTGCCAAGACTGTCTCGAAAGCATGCCCTGTCGGAGGGGCGAGTTACACAAGCCCCCAATTTTCTTGAAAACCAGTTGGTTGGGGACTCGCAGAGCTCGCCCCTCCGATAGTTTTGAGACGGGCGCTGCTGCACGGCCATCCTACCCGGCGGGTCACGGCCAGGTCCAGGAGTAGGGGAAACTCAGCCGGTAAAACCACTGCGGACCGGAGGGCGTGACGAAGATCGTTTGTGTCGTGTTGGTGCTGTTGAAGGTGGCATTGGTCGTCCAGCTCCCCAGGACAAGGTTCGTGCGGCCAAGAACCAAACCATTCTGGCCAATCGGGACGTTGGCCATAACCAACTGGTTGCTGCCGTTGAGTGCGGTGAACTGGCTGATTTGCGCCGGCGAGATGAGTTGCTGGGTGAGATTGGCCATCCACATATGGACCTTGGCGGTCGGATCTGTTGAATCCCAAAAGATGTAGTTTGTACCCGGACCATTCGCGGACTTGTTAATCAGTGAAGGGTCCTCTATCGCATCAATGCTCAATCCATTATAGAGAGCATTGATCACTGTATAATTGGTGGGGTATGCTATGATGTTAGTGAGCAGGGTGAAAAGGTCAGGCATATAAATCGTCAGGCCAGGATAATTTAAATTTGTTCTTGCCCGGTTCAAGGTGTTGGTAAAAGCGACGTTGTAATCAATGCACCTTTGATGAACGAAATTTGTGTCGGCGGCAGAGTTGAACTCCGGAATCGTGGAAAGATCCACAACATTCGGCATGATCAATGTGCGAGCGCCTTTGGTATAAAGATTGGTGATGGCCTTAAAATGATTGGTGAGAGACACATTCATCGCATTGGTCCACGCGTTCATGCTGGTACCGTTGTTTAGCGCCGGATAAAATAAATCCGCGTTATTGACCCAAATGACAAACAGGATGTTGCTCATGCTCACACCCGCTGGGACTGTAAAGCTGGCAACACTCGCTACCATGGATGTGCTGGTATTGCCGAAGTAGGACCAGTTGTTGGTGGGGTAAAGAGTCAGTCCCTGCCGCTGGGCCAGCACCTCAACCCACACCCGGCCGTTGGAATTGCGTTGACCGTAGTAAGATGACCCTCCCGGTCCGTTTGTCATGGCGGAAATGCCGTCGCCAAAAACTTGGAGCATTGTAAAGGCGGCTTGGGCCGGAAAAACGGCGGACCCAAACAACAAAAACCCCACCATCAATTGGACGGCTTTTTGCACAAAAACTATTCTACCCCAAGCCGGATGAAAGTAAAGCCGGCTTGAAACCCGGCAGGAGTTGGTTTGAAATAAATCCAACATATTCGCCTGTTTACATTACGGAAGGCACCGGGCTGATCTTTCAAAAACCTCGGACCAGCAATGGGTTGCCAATTATTTCCAGCACAGCGTTACATTAGCACCCGGCTTCAGCCGGGTGTGTGTAATAAACATCCTCCGGCAGCAAGCCGTTTCAACGGCTTGTTCCCTGCGCGAAAAACCGTTGAAAACGGTTCCCGTCCCTTTTTCCCATGACCCCGGGCTGAAACGCGGTGTTAATGAGAACAAGCTACGGGGATTTGCTTGCTCTGGCGCGGCATCCATGCGTATCTACGGCGTTCGTTCTGTTGTTGGAACCCATGAATCGGTGATGATAAACCGACGCAATACCTTGAGGCTGCTGGCGCTGATGATTTCAGGAGCTTTGGCCATGAAAGCTTCGGCGAATGGCTTCGGGCTGGCGGACCAGGACGCCTTTGCGACGGCGCGCGGCGAGGCGTTTGTGGCCACGGCGGACAATCCATCGGCCATTTACTACAACCCGGCGGGCATCACCCAGCTCGAGGGCAACGAGCTTCGGGGCGGCCTTTATGGAATCTATCTCGACTCGAGCTTCAGTCCCCCGAGCAGCGCCCCCAATCACGGCCACACTTATGACAACCAGGATAATTATGCCGTGGTTCCCCAACTTTTCTACACCTACACGCCCACGAACATACCGATACCGGTGAGTTTTGGCCTGGGGGTTTATGCGCCTTATGGAGGAAAATCGTCCTGGCCGCAGGACACGGGCTTCCGTTCTGTGGCCATTGGCGGCTCACTGACTTATGTGACCATCAATCCGGTGGTGGCATACAAGGTATTGCCATCCCTTTCCCTCGGCGCAGGCGTGATGGTAAACTATGCGAACATGGAGTTGGAACAAGGCCTAACCCGGTTCTACCTGTCTCCCAATACCAACTTCTTCCGTTTTACCGGCGACGGCTGGAGTGTGGGTTACAATCTGGGCGTGCTCTGGCAGCCGATTGACCAAATTTCGATTGGCGCCTCCTTCCGCAGCTCGGCGAAGGTCACACTGGATGGCCAAACGCATTATGAGCAATGGCCACAAATATCAACGCCCGTCCACCAATCTGCCCAAGCGGACTTCAAGTTTCCTTTGACTGCTGTCTTTGGTGTTTCCTACCGGCCGACGCCAAAGTGGAATATCGAGTTTGACGCGGATTACACGGATTGGAGCAGTTTTGGGTCGAATACCATCCATCAAGCGGCTACCACGTATCCAGTAAACCAAAACATTCCTTTGCGGTTGGATTGGCAGCCGAGTTGGATGTACGAACTCGGCGTAACACGGTATTTCGACAGCGGCTGGCACGCCAGCGCCGGGTTCGTCTATAACGAGAACTCCGTGCCGAATACGTATTACTCCCCAATCGTGGCGGACATGGACCGTTACTTCTTCAGCATGGGAGCCGGTTACAAAGGCAAACATTTCAATTTCGATGTTGCCTACCAGTTAGGCTATGGCCCCACCCACACGATCACCGGCAGCAAGCCATCATCAACTGTCACCGAGAACACCACCAGCCAGACCGCCGACGGCAATTATGATTTCATCAGCCAGGCGGTGTTGGTGTCGGTGGGCTGGCGTTTTTAATCTGAAGGCCGCGATTGATTCATCGTGGAAATGCGCAAGACGCGCAAAAAAACCGGGGTATTCCATGGCCTTTCGCGCCGGCTCATTTTTCAATCAGATTAAACTTCCGCAGCATGTCCGTGAGGAGGGCGTTGAATTTCGCCGGCCGTTCGAGCATGAGCCAGTGGCCCACGCCTTCCATGACGCGGTAATCGGTTTGCGGCGAGAGCGAGCGGACGTAATTTTTGCCATCCGCGTCCCACATCGGGCCTTTGGCGTTGATGACGAGCACGGGCACGTTTACCGTTTTCAGGTCCCAATCCGGCTGGTCCGGGCCGAACATTCCCTCCATCGCGCCGAGCATGACGCGCTGCGGCGTGGCAAGCATTTCGGACAAAACCTGGTTGCGCAAGGCTTCGGTGCCGGGAACGGGAAACATCGGGCCAAAAAACTGCCGGGTGTGCTCGCGGTAGTCCGGCGTGCGAAACCGGGCGATGAATTCTTCGGCCTGTCCCGGCGTCACCCGGGGCCGGCGCAGAAAGCCATCCACCACCACCAGCGCGGCGACCTTCTCCGGCGCCTGTTTGTAAACGCGGTAGATGACGGGCCCGCCCATGCTGTGGCCGACGAGCGTGGCTTTGTCCACCCGGGCGTCGCGCATCACCGCGAGGACGGCGCCGGCGAAATAATCCATGCTGTACGCGGCCGGCAGCTTGTCGCTATGGCCGTGGCCGGGGAGGTCAATGAGCACCAGCCGCGCCTTGTCCGACAGCGCCGGGACCTGCTCGCGCCAGAAGCTGAGATTGCCCGCCCAGCAATGGATGAAAACCATCGTGTTCCTTCTCCTGCCCACGGTGACGTAGTGAATTTTGTTCGCGCCGAAGGAGACGGAATGCGATTTGCCGTCGGCCAGCGATTTGGCCTTCAGCGTGGCGGCGCAACCCGTGAAGGAAGGCTGCCCGGCGGCATGGCGTGCAAGACCGGTTGTTCTCATCATAACCCCAAATCCCTTGTCGCGGCTGACCGGGCTCCGCCCGGCAGGTCCAATGACGTCCGCGCCGGTTGATGGCGCCGTTTTTGGCCGGGGCAGCGGCAAACGCGCCAGAGGTTCGTTCCCCGGTTCCCGACACTCAATTCAACCGCCTCATTTTTAGCGCATCTTTTAAAAGGAATCATCATTTTTCAATGTGACGCCTGTCCTGTAACGGGACAAGCATCCCTTTTGCCGGTTCCGATTTCTTCCGAGGCACCGGACATTGCACCTGCAAGCAGCACGGAGTAACAAAGCAATGGCGATGCCAGTTGCAAACGTCAAGAATCGCTTTGTTTTGGCGCGGAAAATGGTCTATTCATTTCCCCAGAGATGAATCAGGCCGTCAACACCAACGGGAATGGAGGGAACGAACAGCAGCTTCGCGAGCTCAAAAAAATCGTGCAGAGCGAAACGGCTGCGAGTCCCTCCGGCGTCAAGGAAAGTCTGGTAATGTTCCAGACCGCCGAAGAGCTGGAATTGCGCGGCGTTCCGGCGCGCGTAACACGGCACGCGGTCGTGTTCGAGCTGTATAATCCGGGGGTAAACCCGCGGCTTTCCGAAGTGCTGAATAAATTCAAAATCGTCCTGAAAGGCCGGACGATTTATTCGGGCCGCGCGGTGGTCCGCAATGTGGTGGATGCGGGCTTGAGCATCGTCTGCGAAGCGACGTTGGATGAAGCGCACTGGATGGAGGTGGACCCGGGTTGGGTGGCGCAAGGCGGCGGGCGGCTCACGGAGGAATTCAGGGCGTTTCTTGCCGAATGGCAAAAACTCTACAAGGTGTTGCCGGAATACAAAATCGTCACCGCCGACATGCAAACCTTCCTGGCCGACCTGCGCGTCTGGCTGGACCAGGTCGAGGTTGGTTTTCGTTCGCTGCCGTCCGGCAGCCGGCGGCAATTGGAACAGGAAGTGACGCAAGCATTCGCGCAGGTGGTGATCCCGCCGGTAAACGAGCTTTTTAAAAAGTTTGAAATGATTGCCGAACAGATCGAGGGCGATCAAAGACCGGCACATGAAAGTTACCTGCGGCAGCATTTGCATTCCCTGGTGCTGTGCGCGCCATTTGCCCACCGCACCTTTTACAAACCGCTCGGTTATGCCGGCGATTATGAGATGGTGAACATGATTGCCCGCGACGGGCAGGAAGGTGGTTCCCTGTACGCCAAGGTGGTCAACTGCTGGTTTCTCAAACAACCGCCGGCGGCGGCGCATCGCAACCGGCTGACGTATCTCGCCCGGTGCATGGAAACGGAGGCGTTGCGCTTGTCGCGCCTGGGGCGCAAGGCGCGCATTTTTAACTTTGCCTGCGGCCCCGCCGTCGAGGTGCAACGTTTCCTGGGCGATTCTCCCTTGAGCGAGCAGGTCGAGTTGACGCTGGCAGACTTCAACCGTGAAACCCTGGAACATGTCGAAAAGGCGATCCAGGACGTCAAAGAACGTTTCCACCGGCAAACCGCCGTCCAGTTTCAGAAGCAAACCGTTCATCAATTGCTCAAGGAAAGCCTGAAGCCGGCCGCGGCGGGAGACGGCGTCAAACGGGAGTACGATTTTGTTTACTGCTCGGGGCTTTTTGATTATTTGTCCGATCACACCTGTGCGCAACTGATGGACATCTTTTATGACCGCGTTGCGCCCGGGGGCTTGCTGCTGGTGACGAATGTGGACCCTTCCAATCCGCTGCGGAATGGAATGGCGTACCTGCTGGACTGGCACCTGATTTATCGCACCGCACAAAATTTGCGCGCCCTGCTGCCAGACCGCGCCCCGGACGATGCCGTCCAGGTCCGCTCCGACGCGACGGGGGTGAATCTGTTCCTGGAAGTGCGCAAACCGGACCATGTTTAAGCATCTGACATCTTCGAATCACGATTTTGCCGACGCTTTTGTCGCCAATGAACGACAGGAACGTCTGCGCACGGGCAAAGTCGCGTCGGCGCTGGTGGTGGTTTTGATGCCGCTCGGCTCGGTCATGGACTGGCTGGTTTACCACCCGCAACGCTGGTATTTTCTCAAACTGCGGATCTTCTGTTCCGTTCTGGCGGTCGGCCTCTGGTATTTGCACACCACCGAGCTGGGACAAAAACATTATCGTCTGGTGGGCATTCCCATCGCACTCCTCCCAGGATTCTTCATGTGCTGGATCATTGCCGCGGCGCGAGGACCATTGACGGGCGCAACCTCGAATTATTATGCGGCGCTTAATTTGATCCTGCTCGCCGTGAGCGTCGTGGTGCGCTGGGACATCTGGGAGTCAACGTTTTGTGTGGCCGCCATCATCCTGATGTATCTGGCCGCCTGCGGTTTCCACTGGCTGAAACCGACTCCCGAAGAATTTTTCAACAATCTGGCCAACAATCTTTATTTCCTGGCCCTGACGGGCATCATCGTCATTGTGGGCAACCACTTTTTTTACCGGCTTCGACTCAGCGAATTCACGCTGCGTTACGAACTGGACAAGAGCCGCAAGGCGCTGGAAGCGAGCCTCCAACAGCTCAAGGAAAACGAGATGCAACTGGTGCAAACCGAAAAGCTGGCGTCGCTCGGCCGCATGAGCGCAGGCATCATCCACGAGATCAACAATCCGCTGAACTTCGCCACGACCGGCCTGTTTACCCTGCGCAACAAGGGCCGATACCTTGCCCCGGAGCAACAGGAAGATTATGCCGAGATTTTGAACGATGTCGAAGAAGGCGTCAAACGGGTGAAGACCATCGTCTCGGATTTGCGGATGTTCACGCACCCCGAAACCGAGAGCCGGGATGAGGTGGAGGTGGCGGAGGTGGTCGCTTCGGCGCTGCGGTTCCTGAGCAATGAGTACAAGGACAGGGTACAGATCGACCAAAAGATTGCCGAACATCAGACGATCTGGGTAAACAAGAACAAATTGATCCACCTGGTCACGAACCTGCTGCAAAACTCGCTCGATGCGTTGAAAACGAAGCCGTTCCGGGATGAAAAGCCGACCATCCGGATTGAAGGACGGATTGAGAACGGCAGCAGCATTTTGTCGGTTCGCGACAATGGGCCGGGCATCGCCCCGGCCGATGTGGACAAGATTTTCGACCCTTTTTTCACCACGAAAGACGTGGGCGCAGGAATGGGGCTGGGGTTGAGCATCTGCTACCGCATCGTGCAGGAGTCCGGAGGAAGGATTTCGGTGAAAACGGAGCCGGGAAAATTCTGTGAATTTACGCTGGAATTCCCCGTCAGGACCAATCAGGCGACCAACTGAAAGCCGGACATGGAAAATCTCTACGACTACAAAAAATTCGCCATCCTCTACGTGGACGACGAGGAGAAGTCTTTAAAGACCTTCACGCGCGCCTTTGGGGATCAGTTTCGGATTTTGACGGCGGCCAATGCCCAGGACGGCCTCAAACTGTTCGAACAGCACGCCGACGAGATCGGCCTGCTGCTGACCGACCAGCGGATGCCCGGGGAAAAAGGCGTCTGGCTTTTGGGCCGGGCGCGGCAATTGCGACCGCAGGTTTTGCGCCTGCTGGTCACGGCTTACACGGACATGGACGCTGCCATTGATGCCGTCAACAGCGGCGCGATTTACAAATACGTCACCAAACCATGGGACCCGCCGCAATTCGAACTCACCCTCCGGCAGGGCCTGGAATTTTTCATGGTGCAGGCCGAACGCGACCAGTTGCTCCGCGAAAAAATGTCCGTGTTGCGTAACATGATGATCGCCGATCGCATTGTGAGCCTCGGCCTGCTGGCCGCCGGGTTGAGCCATCACATCCGCAACTCGCTCGTCGCGGTAAAAACCTTTCTCGACCTCGCGCCCGGGAAGATGGCCGAGGAAAAAACGGATTTGAACAGCCTGCGCAACCCCGAATTTTGGAAGGACTATCACCAGAACGTCCAGTCGCAGATTGAAAAAATCAACGGCCTGCTCAAAGACCTTTGGACCGCGTCGGAAAGCAATGCCTCGTCGCAATTCGCCGACGAAGTGTTGCTGCACCAGACCGTCAGCGCGGCACTGGCCCCGCTCAAGGACCAATTCACCGCCCGGCGGATCGAAATTGAAAACAAGATTCCCGATTCGTTGCCCGCGCTGCATGTGGACCAGCCGAAATTTTGCCGGCTGTTTGAATTGTTGCTGAAGGACGAACTGGACATGCTGCCCGCCGGCAGCCGCATCACCTTTTCGGCGGAATTGCAGAATGCCGGGGCCAAACCCGAGATCGTCGTTCAAATCAGCGACAACGGGCCGGGCCTGCCGGAGGAAGCCTTGCGCGTCATCTTCGATCCGTTTGTCGTGCGTGGCAGCGTGCCGTCCGAATACGGCATTAATCTGATTGCCTGCTTTTTCATCGTCCACCATCACGGCGGCAAAATCGAAGCCCAAAGCCAGGCCGGCCACGGCACGACGTTCACCCTTCGCCTGCCCCTCAAGCCCGAACCCGCCGCCCCGTCGCAAGGCGAGGCGGAATTCCTCCAAAAAGCGCTGCTGAACGAAAATCTTTGGGAAAAACTGCTCGCCAGCGGGTAATTTTCCGGTTTTACGCCAAAAAATCCACATCATTGCTTCAAGATTCCATTGACCTTTGGGCTTGAATTGTGGAATATACCCGGACAGAAGCGGCAACCGAGTACTGGCATCTTTTCTTGGAAGTGCGATGAAAACCATTTTGGTATTGTCTCCTCATCCAGATTTCGCCGAAACAATTCGCGCGAGTCTGAATCCGGAGCAATGCCGGGTCGTTCATCGCCTCAGTGTTGATGAAGCCGAGCCGCTGCTCGTGCATGGACTTGCCGACGCCTGCATTCTCGACGTGGATTTGATGGGCGTCGAAGGCGTCTGGGTCATCGAACGCCTCCGCCGCCGCGACGCCAAATCCCCCCTCATCGCTTACACGGCCAACACCCAATCCGAGTGGGAGGAGGAGGCTTTTTTGCGCGGCGTCACCCACGTGCTGGCCAAACCCGTCCGCAGCCGGCTTTTGAATTCGTTGTTGGAACGTTTATGGAATGCGCCGGCAACCCGGCAACCCGCGCGAACGCCTCCGCCGCCCGCGCCGATGCCATCGCGAACCGCGTTTTTCCAAACGCCCGAACCGTCGCCCAACCGCGTCATCAACGCGTCACAAACGCTTGATGTGTTGAGCGATTTCTCGTCCATTCTCACCCATTCGCTGGACGCCGAGGCGATGTTGAAACAATTCCTGCTGTTCCTCCGCGAAATTCTCAGCGTCAACCGCGCCGCCATTTTCCTGAACCGTCCCTCGCCGCTCACGGAAACCTCCTTGCCGGAGGACCGCCGCCGGCTGCGGGCCGTCGCCGCCATCGGCCTTTCGCCGGGTTTGCTCGAACATTTGGGACTCTCGCTCGATTCCGGCATCGGCGGCCAGCTTTCCCGGCTCGGCCGGATTCTCCGCCGCGACAGCGACGAGGCGCGCGCCGACGTCGAAACACAAAAGGAATTTGAATTGCTCGGCGCGCAGGTCGCCGTGCCCATTCCCGCCCGTGATACGATTGCCGGCGTGGCCGTTTTCGACGTGCGCATCACCGGCGAACCGCTGGTCAACGTCGAACTGGAACTCATCTTCCATCTGCTGGAACAAGTCGGCCTCGCCCTCTGCAACATCGAACTGCATGACCGGCTGGCCGGCAACCATGAGATGATGACCGACGTGCTGCGCGAACTCAGCAGCGCGTGCATCGTCGTCGGACGCGACCTGAAAGTGCTCCACGCGAACAAGGCCGCGCGCCGCCACTTCGGCCAGAAAAACAAACGCACCGGCGAACTCGAATTCAGCGATCTGCCGCAGGTGCTCGGCGCGAAAATCTATCAAGTCCTGAAAACCGGCGCGGCGATGGGACCTTATCGCTACGAACCGGAAAATTCGCCGGGCACGGTTTACAGCGTCAGCGTCGTGCCGTTTCGGCATGGAAATTCCACCGTGCCCGTTTCCGCGTTGCTGACCGCCGACGATCTCACCCAGACCGAACAGTTGCGCCGGCTGGAAGTCGAGGCCGCGAATCTGCGCCTCATCAAATCCATGGCCGACCGGCTCGCGCACGAAATCGGCAACGCGCTCGTGCCGCTGGCCACGCACCAGCAGTTGCTCGCGGAGAAATACAAGGACCGGGAATTCCGCGAATCCCTCGACCAGGCCCTCGCCGACGGCGTCAAGCGCGTCACGCGGTTGATCAATCAAATGCGTTTTCTCGCGCGCGAAGGGCACATCGAACAGGAAACTTTCACCGTCGGAAAATTGATTGAGGAAGCCTACCAGGAAGCGCGCAAACATCAGTCCGCCGAGGCCGGCAAATTGCAATTTGAAACGGTCGGCAAACCCGTGGTCATTACCGGCGACCGCGCTGCGCTCAAACACGCGCTGGCTGAAATCATGCTCAATGCGCTTCAGGCGAATCCCAAGGAGCCGAAAATCGGCGTCACGTTGCACACCGAGGCCAATCGCGGCGGCGCGCCGGACGTTCAGATTGAAGTTCAGGACAACGGGGCCGGCTTTACCGCTGAAGCCGCGCAAAAAGCGCCCGCGCCGTTTTTCACCACGCGCAACGTTGGTTTGGGTTTGGGATTGACCGTCAGCCGGAAAATCATCGAGACACACCACGGCAAGCTGGAAATTGTCCCGCCGCAGGCCGGCCAGCCCGGGGTTGTCCGCGTTTCATTGCCGGCAGACTCCGGCATTTCCACCGCGGTCTGAGCACAAGTCAAGTTAGCCGGTGGTCCACCAAATCAAGACAAGCCATAGAATATGTCGGTGTTGACCATACACTGCCGGAATAAGTTGCTGAAGCCGACCATGACTAGGTTATTTTATCTGCACTTTCAACAAGTTCGACTCAAGCTCAAAAATGCTGTTATTTTTGCTAAAATGTCGAGTTGCCTTGAGTATGTAATCTCCGGGCTCGATATTTTTGTCAGTAGCCACTAGGCTAGGTGGTTCAAAGTATTTGTTAATTCCCACATGTATAATCCAATCACGACTCTCTCCCGGCTTTAAGTCCGTGCGGAGCAGTCGAGTGAAGACAACAGCAGGAGGAGTAAGCTTATACACCTTTCCTGAGTCGCTCGTTAAAAGAACATTAAAATCCATTTCTGGGCTTGATTCACTAAGATAAATAACATTTGTGGATAGGTTTTTGATTTCGGCAGAGATAACCAGCTCCGAACCAACTACGATAACACTGTTACTTACACTGATTGATAGTTGCACTTCCTGAACACTTTTCCCATATAAATTATTAGTTGATTGAGCTATACAAGCAGTGGCCAAAAAGAAGACCGAGAATATTGTGCTAAGTGATTTTTTTGTCATACATTTCTCCATTATTATACGTTATTGGAACGGAATAGTGCTAATGTTGTTTGTCCATACTGGATATGTTGTTCCGGCATCTGCGTCTGATGGATTTGTTGACCAGCTTCTACTGGTCAAGACCCAACCTGCGCCAGAATTAGTTGCCGCACCACTACAATTCCAAGATACCGTCCTCAATGGAACCGATTGTCCATTGGCCGGCTGAAACATAAGCCACATCTCGGAATTTTGCGTAACCGAAGCGGCTATTTCTTGCGGTAGATCAGTTGCTATGCAAGGTGAATCGTCGGTGTCAGGATAAGGAAAACTAGGATCGAAACCATAAGGGTAGGTTGTATCTAACACAACGTTAGTCGCCATTTTTGTATATGTAATAATGTTAGTGCCTTGAAATTTTACCGTTGCTAGGTAAGTAGGAGTAACTACCTGAACCCACTCTAATATGTAATTCGCATTGCCATAGTTATAGTTTCCAAGGGGCATTATAACGGTGTTCGAAAACAATATCCCAGGTGCTCCTCCGTTAGTTCCAAAACATACTCCAAAAAAAGTTCTATTTATATTATAGCCTAATTCCACCGAGCTAGTTTGCGTCATAACTTTCGCCGTTGGCCTTAGCACATTAAACACCGCCTGACCTGTGATGGTTTTACATTGGACTGTGGCCGAGCATTGAATGACGCGATTGGTCGCTCCATCCACCCAATAGAAAACCACGTTGGAATTATTCAGCGGAAAGTTGGTGACCACCATCGCGCTGCTGGAATCCGTCGCCACCACATAATTCGAGATGGCATAGCCCGGCACCGTCCACTGGAAATTCGCGAGCGGCAGGCTGGTGACGACTTCATTGGACACCATCAACTGGCATTTCAAGTTCATTTGCTGCCCCACAATCACCGTGTTGGTCTGCGTCGTCAAGATCGTCCCCGTGTTCGCGTCCACAATCTGCAACCGGCCGACTTCGACCCGAAAGGTATAATCATTGTTGGTCATGGCGTGAGTCATCGTCGGCGTGACATCCACCGTCGCCCCCGATGGTGCGGATACAACCGTCAAGCCCCAAACCGAGCCGTCGCTGCTATTGATGATGCCACTGTTGACCAAAGTCTGGCCATTGATTTGGAACCATTCCGGCGGCAGCGGCACGTTTCCGGCATACCATTGCTGACTCCAAATGCCTACGTTAATGAAGTTGAAGAAATAGTCATGATTGTAAAAATCCTCCCGGCTGCCAGGCAGGATCGGCCGGGAAAAGCTCGCCGCGCTGGCGAGGACAAGATATGTCTGCGTCGGCTGCGTCGTTGCCAATGGCACCATGCCTTGCGGAACAATCATGACTTTGGTCTGAACGATCCGCCGATAGTTGGCGTCATCCAAAGCGGCGTATTCAAAGGTCGGACTGAACAACCAGCCATAGCTATTAATCCCATCTTCAACCGAAGGCATGACCCATGACCCTGCCATTCCATAATTATCCGAATAGTTCCAAGTCCCGCCCGACAGGTAATCCCCAATCAAGGTTTCATCCTGAAAATACCCGTTGGACCAGCCCATGTCATTCGCATTAGTCATCCATACGTAATATCCAACCCCGCTGTAATCCGACGCAACCACCGTGGCCGATTGCAACTGGTTCAGCATTTGTGAGGCAATAGAATTATCAGTTCCCGCATCGTTGGCATGAACCAACGAATTCTACTTTCGGGAAGCAGCCAGGCTGGAAGCGCTGCCCGCATAAACCTCCACGTCAAAACTTGCCACGCCAGTGGGATTCACCAGCACACCATCGGCCTCCCATGTGCCATCGTCGGGGTTGACTGTCGCCGGCACGCCATTGACCGTGACGGCGCAACTCGGATCACTCACCGTTCCAGTCACCGTTACGGGCCATTGATTTTGCTGGTCACTGGAAAGCGGGTTCATGCTGACGGTCACGGTGCTTTGAACCAAAGTGAGGTTGGTCACGGACGTGTTGCCCGCCGCATCCGTGGCGGTGACGGTCAGCGTATTCGTGCCGGCCGCCAGTGGCAGATTTTGAATCCAAACCAGTCCGCTCCGTTCCACCAAGCCTTGAACCGTATTCGTGTCGCCATTGGCATCCACGATCTGGGCCGTGACGGTGGCCGTATTGTCATCCACTTGCGCCTGCAAGGTGAAACTGCTCCCGCCAATAGCCGTCCCATCCTGCGGCCACACCACCGTCAACACCGGAGGATTGGTGGCGTTGGAATAATCCAAGGTGAAATTGACGTTGGTTGTGGTTGTGTTGCCCGCCAAGTCCGTTGCATGAACCGAAATTGTATTGAGTCCATTCGTCAGTGGCACATCATAACATTGAAAATAATTTGTCGTGAACGTCAGGAGGTTCGCGTCGTAATACTGGCTGGTGATGTAGCCGGTTCGGTTAGTCTGAATACCTGTGGCGTTGCTGACATCGAAGGTCAGGCGGCTCAATGCTTCATTGGCATAACCCTGCACTTGAATCATCGGCTGTGAAACAACGCCGGCAGCGGGATTGGTAATCACGACTGTCGGCGCAATGGTGTTCAGTGTCAATTGCACCGTTTGCCAGGTCGCCGTCGCATTCGGCGGCAGACCGCGCAAACCAACCGACACAGTGTAAACCCCGTCCATCGAACCGAGATTCACCGTGATATTTGTCCCCGTGTAAACCTGCCAGTTGGCATCCGCCTGGTTGATGTCGTTGACCAGCACCGCATAATAACTCGGCACGCCAGTCAACAGATTGATCTGCACCGGCACGGTCAGTGTGTTGATGTATTGGCTGGCCGTTGACAGCGTGAACTGGATGACATTCGGGTCAAGGCCGTTGGTGTAATCATACAACAGCGTGTTGTCCTGACTGTCCAAGTTGGTGTCCAACAAATCCAGCGTCTGGAAATATTCCCAAAACCACCAGTCCGGCGTTGTGTTGCCATTCTCCGTTATCCCCGTCCAGTCCTCCGCCCGCACAAACAAATTCTGCCGCTCCAGCGTCGGCACCGTGAAGGGCAGCACCGCCGGATTCGTCGGCCACAATTCCACTTCCACCTGCCAATCCGCCAACAGATCGGTCGTGCTCCAGATGGCATAGACCTGATTGCTGGCGTTGTGCAGATTGAACCAAGCCGAACCGTTGCTGACACCCGCGACCTCCAGATACAGCCCATTAGTGTCAATCATGTAGCTGCTGCCGGCAACTTCTTGGCTGTCCATCTCCAAACCGTTTGCCCTGGACAGCATGTGCATCGCCGCATTTTGCTGCTCCAAGGCAACATAGTCGAAATCTTGGTCCGCCAGAAGCCAGTTGCCACCACCTAAATTCCATGCCGGCAGATTATTGATGTTTGATGGTAGCGGGGGAAAATTGATATTTTGGGCGGACCAGAACGTGGCGCCCTGTGGAACTGACTCCGCCGGCAGCGGCGTCGTCGCCTGCAACATCACCTCCAAATCACCGGCTGACACCGACCGCAATGATTGAATGGACATAGATGCAGTTTGGGCGAGAGAAACCGAGCCGAACGTAAGAGCAAGAACAGCCCCAGCCAAAGTACCATATAGTTTGTTCATAGAAAGCCCTCGAACCTGAGGGCCAGCCTAATCGCTTTTGGAAAACAGGGCAAGAGAAAAATACAGTCTCAAGACGGTGGTTTGATTTTGTAGTTCCTGCTTTTGTGCTGTTCAGTGGCAGCAAATCCAAAACATCGCAAGGCGTTGGGCGAGACCATCCGCTTATATCGGAAAGGACAAGGCCTAAGCCAAGAAGCCTTGGCGGAAAAGGCTGATTTGCACCATAACTACGTTGGAGAGCTTGAACGCGGTGAAAAGGCGGCAACGGTTGACACTCTTCTCAAGATCGCCAAAGCTCTTGGAGTGAAAGTTCGTGATTTGGTGGTTGACGTTTGAACCCCGCGCAGATGACGGCGCTTTCGTGAGATTCCAACCTGAAAATGACCAAGTCCACCAACTTCGCCGATGAACAACAGGCGCGTCGGTTAAATTCCCCGATTCAACCCCTTGCCTAATGGCACAACCAAGTGCCGGCTAGGCACCGTTGTCGCCGATGGCTTCAACCGGACAGCCCTCCTTGGCTTCCTTGCAACGCCCTTCTTCCTCCGGCGATGCCGGTTGTTTGTAGACGAACGAGTATCCGCCGTCATCGTTGCGTTTGAAATTATCCGGCGCCGTCTCGCGACACAGGTCGCAGTCAATGCACTGGTTGTCCACGTAGAATTTGCCCGGGACGTTTTCGGGATAGCGATTTGCCGCGTCAGCCATAAAATCAGTCTTGAATTTGAAATGCAATATGGCGGCCCGGCCGGACAATGGCAAGTCCATTTCAGTTTTTTCCTCCCGCAAGCCTGCCTAATAAACCCTTTTGCTCCGGCCATCCGGAATTATTCTTCAAGCCACTACATCTTCAGTGCCTTCACCGCTTCGGTCGCGAGGTTGAGCACCGTGTTCGGAAACAACCCGATCCAGAACATGCCGGCGATGCAAGTCGCGAGGGTAACCTTGGCCGGACCGGAAAGTAAAATCGGCGACGAATCCGCCGGCGCGTCCTTGCTCCAGTAAATCGCGCGGATGACGCCGAAATAGTAGTAAAGCGAGATCACCACGCCCGCCAGCGCCGTGAACGCGAGACAATAATAGCCGTGGTTTGCCGTGACCTGGGCCTGCTGAATCACGGCTTTCAGCAGCAAAATTTTTCCGAAGAAACCAGCCAGCGGCGGGATGCCCGCCAGCGACACCAGCGCCAGCGCCAGCGTTGACGCCAGCAACGGCGAACGCTGGTTCAACCCCGCCAGTCCGGAAATATCCTCGCTGTCCAGGTGTCGCATCACCAGCACGATGACGGTGAACGCCCCCAGCACCGTGAACAGATAACCGCTCAGATAATAAAGAATGGCCGCCTGTCCGCTCGCGCTCAACGCCGCCACGCCCAGCAACAGATAACCCGCGTGCGCAATGCTCGAATAACCCAGCAGCCGCTTCAGATTGCGTTGCGGCAGCGCGCACAGGTTGCCGTAAAGTATCGTGATGCCGGAGATGATGATCAGCGGATTGGCCCAATGCGCTGATACGCTCGGAATCGCCGTGAACAAAACGCGCAGCAATAATACGAACCCGGCGGCTTTGGAACCGACGGCCAGAAATGCCGTCGTCGGGGTCGGCGCGCCTTGATAAACGTCCGGCGCCCAGATTTGGAATGGAAACGCGGCGATCTTGAATCCGAGTCCCACCAGCACCAACACAATGCCGAGCAGGAAGATTTTATTCCCGGCAAACTGGCTGGCGACCAATGCCAGTTCGTTGAAGTTGAGCTTGCCGGTCGTCCCCCACACCAGCGCGATGCCATAAACCATGAACGCCGACGACAACGCGCCGAGAATCAGGTATTTCACGCCGGCTTCCAGCGACACGAGCCGGTTGCGCTGAAAGCTGGTGAGCACGTAAAACGTAACGGTGATCAGCTCAATCGAGACGAATAGCATCGCAAAGTTGTTCGCCGACGCGGCAAACAACATCCCCGACAGCGCAAAGACGACAAGTGAATAATACTCTGAAATGCCCGACGCGATGCGGCTCGCCTCGGCGAAGCCTCCGGCGCAGCCTGGGTCGGAAAATTCCACTGACATGAACAGCACGAGAATGGCGGCGACGATGAAAAAGCGCTTGAAAAACACCGCCAGCCCGTCTTCGACGAACATGCCGTTGAATGCCGTGCCGGTGGCGCAATCGCCCAGGTTGGTGACCAGCAACATCATCAGCGCCGCAATGGCCCCGTAGCCCAGGAAACGCCGGCGCTCGGCGGGCATCCAAAAATCCGCGAGCAGCAGCACGAGGCCGAGGACGACCACCCAAATTTCCAGGCTTATCAAAGAAAGGTTCATTTTGGTTCCGTAGCAGCCGACGTGAGTCGGCTCTGACTGTCCAATTGATTAGATGGCGCGGGCTCATGTCCGCGACTTCTTGCATTACCAGCGACCACTCCTCCCACGTTCTCTGCCGCCATCTTCACAATTTTCCCTGCATCCGGCATGATTTTTTCCGTCAGCAACCGCGGGAAGCAGCCGAATATCAGCAGGCTTGCCAGCAACAGCGCGTAAGGCAGTTTGCGCCAGACATTCGACGCGTCGGTAATGCCCGCCCACTTTTCCGGCAGCGGGCCGTGCAAAACATTCCGCATCGCGCGCAGCATGTAGAGCGCGCCGATCATCAATGCGCCCCAAAGTGCGAGGCCGGTCACGACCGGAAACGCCTTCCACGCACCGAAGAAGACCGTGACTTCACCGACGAAATTCGCGAAGCCAGGCAGACCGCAGCCGGCCAGCGCCGCCATCAACAGCGCCGCGCCGATGAACGGCAGTTTGCGCGCCAGCCCGCCGAGTTCGCCCATCTCCAGCGTGCCGGTCTGCCGGTAAATATAGCCGCTCAACGCAAACGTCAGCGCCGCGAGGAATCCGTGCGCGATCATGATGACCACCGCGCCGGTCACTCCGATGAGATTCAGGCTTGCGATGCCGAGGAAAACGAAGCCCATGTGCGCCACGCTTGAATTGCCGATGAGCCGGTTCAGGTTGCGCTGCCGCATCGCCACCCAGCCGACGTAAAGGATGTTGCCGAGACACAGCCAGGCGAGGATTTGCATCCAGTGTTGCGCCGCCTGCGGCAGCAACGGCAGCGCGATGCGAATCAAACCGTAAAGCCCGAATTTTTTCAGCACTCCCGCGTGCAGCATTGCCGTCGGCGACGGCGCGGAACCATAGCCCAGCGGCGCCCAGGTGTGAAACGGCCAGAGCGAAACCAAAATACCAAAGCCGAACAACAGCAGCGGGAAGATGAAGTTCTGCGAGTGCGCAGCCAGCGGATGCGCCTGGACGTATTCGGTGAGTTTCGGAATGTCGAACGTGTTCGCGCCGGACTGCAGGTAGAGCGCGATGAGGCCGATGAGCGCAATCAGGGCGCCGACGCTCAAGTAGAGCGTGATTTGGAACGTCGCGTAGTTCTTCCGTTCACCTCGGCCCCAGACGCCGATCATAATGAACGTCGGCACCAGCGCGAGTTCATGCAGGAAATAAAAGAAGAACAAATCCAGCGACGCGAACGCGCCGAGGATGCCGCCGGTCATCACGAGCAGCAAAATGTAAAACTCCTTCTCGCGCGATTGGATTTCAAACGAGCAACACGCCGCCGCGAACGCCACGATCGCGCCCATCAAAATCAGTCCGACGTTCAAGCCATCCACGCCAACGTGATAACTGATACCGAGCGATTCGACCCAGGGGATTTGCTGTTCGAACTGATAGCCCGCCTGGCCGGTGACAAACTGGCAAAACATTTTCACCGCCAGCAGCATCGAAATGAACGTGGCGAGCAGGGCGACCGCGCGGATGATGACGCGGTAATTGCGCGACACGAACACGAGCACAATTGCTGCCATCAGCGGCCAACCCAAAATGTAAGTTAAAATGGACATCTATTTTCCTAAAACCAAATACAGCACCACGGCCACGCCCAGCGCGAACAGGAAGGCATAGGTCTGGAGATTGCCGGTTTGGACGAGGCGCAATGCGCGACCGGTAATATCCGTGCCGCCGCGAACCAGGCCGATGCAGGCCCAGTCCACCAGCCAGCGGTCAATCCAATCCATCACCGCCGCGATGAAATCATGGACGCGGATGAAAGTGGCCTCGTAAATTTCGTCGAAATAAAACCGGTTCTTCATCGCGGTGGCAAAACCGCCGAGTTTGGCGGGCAACGGGTCGTTTGTTGCGTTGCGATAGAACTTTCGCGCCGTGACAAAACCGATTGCGACAGCTAACAAACCAAGAACTGCTGGGACTGGAGCATGCGTAAACGGTTCAAAGATTTTTTGCACGAGTGTTTGCTCCGGGAAGATTGAAGACAAAACCGCAGGCGGAATCGAAGTGATATTGCCAGCATCCCCCCTGATTTGCAGAAGATTCCACTGTGCTGCGCGACCTGATGTGAGAACTACGAACTTTGAAAGACCAGTACTTAACAAATGTTTGTTTAAAATCTCACTTACGCCGATAACGCCGCCAATGACGGCGAACACCGCCAGCACTCGCAATGGCCAGGCCATCACCGGCGGCGATTCGTGCGGCTCGTAGGACAGGCTTCCAGCCTGTCTCAAACTTTCATCTCCCGCTTGGGCGGCTTCCTTGGAGTGAGAGACAGGCGCGACGCCTGTCCTACGTTCGCCAAGAAACGCCACGTATAACAGCCGGAACATGTAGAACGTCGTCAGGCCGGCGACAAAAACCCCGAGTACGAAGAGTGGATAATTCTTCTGTTCCAGCGCCTGGGCCAGAATTGAATCCTTCGAGTAAAATCCGCTGAAGGGCGGCACGCCGCACAGTGCCAGTGTGCCGATGATGAATGTCCAGAAGGTGACGGGCATTTTCTTTTTCAGCCCGCCCATCTTCCAGATGTCCTGCTCGTGGTGCAACGCGATGATGACCGAGCCGGCACCAAGGAACAGCAATGCCTTGAAAAACGCGTGCGTGGTCAGGTGGAACATTGCGGGCGCCGGCCCCGCCAGACCGACCGCCATGACCATGTAACCCAGTTGCGACAGCGTCGAGTAGGCCAGGATGCGCTTGATGTCGTTTTGCTGGACGGCAATCAACGCGGCGAGCAGTGCGGTGAATCCGCCGATGTAAGCGATGACCTGCAGCGCCGTCGGGTCGAGCAGGAAAATAATCCGGCAAAGCATGTAAACACCGGCTGCCACCATCGTCGCGGCGTGGATGAGGGCCGAAACCGGCGTCGGGCCTTCCATCGCGTCCGGCAACCACACATGCAACGGGAATTGCACGGACTTGCCCATCGCCCCGCAGAAAATCAGCAGACCGGCGATGCTGGCAATGGTTCCGAGCGCGGTCGGATTGGCGGTGAGACTTTGCTGAAGTGTGCTGAAATTCAGCGAACCGAGCGCGGCCCACACGACCAGAATTCCCAGCAGAAAACCGAAGTCGCCGAGGCGGTTGGTGAAGAATGCTTTCTTCGCCGCGTCCGCCGCACTGGGTTTTTCAAACCAGAATCCGATGAGCAGGTAGCTGGACACGCCGACCAATTCCCAGAAGATGAAAAGCTGGATGAAATTGTTCGCCAGCACAATGCCGAGCATCGAGAACGTGAACAGACTCAGGCACGCGAAGAAGCGTGAGAACCCGCGGTCTTCGCGCATGTACCCGAAGGAATAAATGTGAATCGCCCCGCCGACACCGGTGACGATGAGCATCATCATCAGGCTCAAGGCATCGAGCTTCAGGCCGAAATCAATGTTCAGATTGCCGATGGACAGCCAGTTAATCGCCAACTCGGAATGCGCCGGCGCCCAGCCATTGGTTGCGATAAAACAAACTGTCAGGATGAAACCCGCGACAATGGCACCAATGGACAGGAGCGCGCTCGTGGTGCGGCAACGCAAGGTGAAAAGCGTGATTGCCACCGTGGCGAGCAACGGTAGAAACAAAATCAGCCAGGGTAACGCTTCTAAATTCATCGGTTGAAATCGGAACATCGAACATCCAACATCGAACATCCAACATCCAATGTGGTTGCGCGCCGTTCATTGGTTGTTCGGCATTGGATGTTGGTTGTTGGATGTTTTCTCATTTGGTCACAGTTTCATCGTGGTCAGGTCCTCGACGTGCGCGGTCTGGCGTTTGCGGTAAAGCGCGACAATGAGCGCCAAGCCGACGGACACCTCCGCCGCCGCGACGGTGATGATGAAGAAGACCATGATCTGGCCGTTCAGGTTGTTGTTGAACCGCGAAAACGAGACGAGCGCGAGATTGGCCGCGTTGAGCATCAGCTCGAGCGACATGTACATCACCAGCAGGTTGCGGCGCGTGATGACGCCGAGCAGGCCCAGGCAAAACAGCAGGGCGCTGACGACCAGATAATGTTCAAGTCCGACTTGCATGTTATTTCAAATCTTTCTTGCTGAGCAAAATCACGCCCAGCATCGCCACGAGCAGCAGCACGGAGACGACTTCGAACGGCAGCAGGTATTGCGTGAACAACAATTTGCCGAGCGCGGCCGTTTCACCTTCCAGCGTGGGCGCGGATGCATTGGCCTCGGGCTTGGCCGCCACCAACACCTTCAAAAAAATTATCACGATGGCGCCGACGGAAACCAGTCCTCCGATCAGGCTGAATTTTTTGATTTTGCGGCGTTCCTCCTCCTTCAAATCCAGCAGCATGATGACGAACAGGAACAGCACCATGACCGCGCCGGCATAGACGAGCACCTGCACCGCCGCGAGGAAGAACGCGTGCAGCAGCACGAACAGCCCGGCCATCGAAATGATGGTCAACACAAGAAACATGGCGCTCGTAACCGGATTGCGGCTGAACGGATTCGCGATGACCAGCACGCCGCACAGCAGCGTCAATGCCGCAAACACGTAAAATAAAATGTCAGGCAGTGCCATGTTCAAAAATCCGAAATCCAAAATCCGGGTTCCGAAAGAAGCCCGAAATCCGAACTTAGAACTCCCAGAGGGTCCGTCACCCGGCTGATTCGGGTTTCGGACCTCGGATTGCTTTCGGCATTCGGCATTCGATATTCAGATTTCATTTCCATTCCACGCAATTTCAAATTTTGACAGGAAATGATTCCTGTTCCTTCGCCTCTTCCAGCGTGTGTTTCCACTTCTGGATGCCACCGTGCGTGCCGCCGAGGGCGAGCAGTTTTTGTTTGTTGTAAATCATTTCCTCGCGGCTCGTGCCGGTGAGCGAATAATCCTTTTGCAGGAAAATCGCCTCCTCCGGGCAGACTTCCTGGCAAAAGCCGCAAAAGATGCAGCGGAGCATGTTGATCTCGAATTCGAGCGGCATCTTCTCGGCATTCGGGCGATCGGCGAGCTGGCCGGCCGGGCCGGGCGGAATGATTTTGATGGCCTTGGGCGGGCAGACAAATTCACAAAGCTGGCAACTCACACACTTAGTGTTGCCGTCCTGGTCGCGCACGAGATACGGCGCGCCGCGATAATCCGGCGGCACGGCCCATTTCTGCTCGGGATATTGCATCGTCACCTTCTTTTTGAAGAAGTGACGGAGCGTGACTTTGAACCCGCCGGCAATCGCCGGCAGATAAAGCCGTTCCCAGAGATTCAATGGTTTGCGTTTGACGATCATTTCAAACTTCAATCTTCCGTAACCGCCGATGTGAATCGGCGGACCAAATTCATAATCATCCGCGTTTTCACAAACGCGGCTACAATCAACTCTTCCACCATAGCCAAACCGCCGTCACCACGATGTTCGCCAGCGCCAGCGGCAAAAACCGGCGCCAGCCCAGATCCATCAACTGGTCATACCGGAAGCGCGGCCACATCCAGCGCACCCAGATGAACAGCAGCAGGAACACAAACACCTTCGCCAGAAAGATCGCGACGTGCGCGATGCCGCCCAACAACGTCGCCGCGGTCTGGTCGAGGCCGAACCACGGCAGCGTCCAGCCACCAAAGAACAACGTCACCATCATCGCGGACGCGAGAATCATGTTCGCGTATTCCCCCATGAAAAACAGCGCAAATTTGATCGAGCTGTATTCAATGTTGTAGCCGCCGGCCAGTTCCTGCTCGGCTTCCGGCAGATCGAACGGCGTGCGGTTGGTTTCGGCAAAGGCCGCGCCGAGGAAAATCGCGAACGCCAGCGGTTGCTTGAACACCAGCCAGTGCCACCAGGCGCCGGTCTGGTAGCTGATCACGTCGTTGAGATTTAAGCTGCCGACGAGCAAAAAAATCGGGATGACCGACATGCCCATCGAGATTTCATAGGAAATCATCTGGGCGCTGGAGCGGATACCGCCGAGGAAGGGATATTTCGAGTTCGCCGCGTAGCCGGCCAGCACGATGCTGTAAACACCGAGCGACACGATGCCGAACGTATAGAGGATGCCGACGTTCAGGTTGGCGAGCACCATCGGCTGGTTGCCGATCTTGGATCCAAAGGGAATCACCGCGAGATTGAGAATGGCCGGCATCAGAGCAATGGCCGGCGCCAGGAAGAAATAAATTTTGCGCACGTGCGCCGGCGTGAACTCTTCCTTGAGAAAGGCTTTGACGCCGTCCGCCACCGGTTGGAGCAGGCCAAACGGCCCGACGCGGTTCGGCCCGAGGCGGTCCTGCATGAACGCGCACACGCGCCGCTCGACGAGCACGATATACGCCACCATCGTCATCAAGATGGAAAACGCGGCCAGGACTTTCACGCCCGTGAAGAGCGCGAATTGCTGTGCGTTGCTCAAGTTGTTTAGCCAATCCATCATTTCAAATTCAGCCTCGGAGAGGCGTTGGATTGTAGCCCACAGCGTAAGCTGTGGGTTTCCGATTCAAACAGACCAAGCCCCGGAGGGGCGAAAGAAAATCTCCACGTGCAATTTCTGTCGCCTCTCCGGGGCTTGACGCAAAAAACGTCAGCCAACCCACGGCTCACGCCGTGGGCTGCTATCTTTCGGCCCTCTGGGCCTACGATTTGCGCTGCGCTAATCATCAAATCTCTTTGCGTTCTCTGTGTTCTTTCGCGGCTAAATCCTTACCGTCAGGCCCGTGTCACCAAGGCTGGCCCACGTCAGACCGTTGAACGCGGACACGTCCTTTGCCATTTCGTTGAACAAGCCTTCAATGGTCAGGAACCCATCTTGACCGGTGACGTTGCATACCAAATCGTGCAGAAATTCCCATTCCGGCCTCGCCTCGCCGGGCGGCTCGACAGCTTTCATGAATTTCTGGACGCGGCCTTTCGTGTTCGTGAACGTGCCGCGCTTCTCGGCGTGTGCGCAGCCGGGCAGAACGTAGTGCGCCAACTGCGTCGTCGCATTCGGCAAAATGTCGCTCACGATGAGCGTCTCCAGCCGGCCCAGCAAATCCCCGCCAATACCGTGCCTGGTCACGTCTTCGCCAAAAACAATCAACGTTTTGATTTTCCCGGCGCGAATGAATTCAGCCATCGGCATCATTTTGATGCCTGCGCTGGCCTGGCAAATGCCGATCAACCGCGCCCCGGTCTTGTTCGGATTGCGGTCGGCGTTCAGCAGCAACTTGTCGCCTTCGCCAAAATGCCCGATGGAATCCGTCAGGGCGCCGTATTTGTCCGCGAGCTTTTTGAGCAGCCAAAGTTCCTCATTGGTCTGTCGCGCCGAGGCGATGATGGCGATCGAACCTTGAGCGGCTTTCTTCAGTTTCTCCGCGATTTCACCAAGCGCGGTGGTCCAAGTTGCTTTAGAATGGGTCAGGCTTCCAGCCTGACCAGAGTTGGAAGGAGACAGGCTGGAAGCCTGTCCCACTCTGACAAGAACTTCCTTCAACCGGTCTTCCTGGCCGATCCACTTGTAATTCAACCGGCCGGCATCGCACATCCACGGGCCGTTGACGGCATCGTTTTCGCGCGGCGTGTAGCGGTAAATCTTTTCCTCGCGCGAACCGATGAGGATATTGCAGCCAGTCGCGCAACTGGTGCAGACGCTCCTGGTTTCCTTCAAAAACCACACGCGCATCTGGAAGCGGAAATCCTTGGACGTGAGCGCGCCGACCGGACAAATATCCACCGTGTTCAGCGTGTAATTGTTGTCGAAAGCTTTGCCCGGATACGCCGTGAGCGTGTTGTAGCTGCCGCGATTGACGATGCCGAGCGCGTCGTCGCCCACGATGTCCTTCGTAAACCGGATGCAACGCGTGCAAAGGATGCAGCGTTCATCATCGAGCATGATACGCGGACCAAGGTCAACGGCCTTGGGTTTGTGCACCTTCGGCTCGACGAAGCGGCTCGCGCTCTGGCCGTAGTCCACCGAGTATTCCTGTAGTTTGCATTCGCCCGCCTGGTCGCAGATCGGGCAATCGAGCGGATGGTTGATGAGCAGGAATTCGAGCACGCCTTCGCGCATTTGCTTCACGCCGGGGGTGTTCGAGTAAATCTCCATGCCGGGCGAAACCGGGGTGGCGCAGGCGATGGCCGGACGCGGCGATTTGACGATTTTCGGCGTGCCGTCGGGGTTCAAAATCGGTTTGCGATCCGGGCCGAGCGCCGGTGTGCCGAACTCGACGAGGCACATGCGGCAATTGCCGGCGATGGGCAGCTTCGGATGATAGCAATAATGCGGCACGTCGGTCTTCGCCAGCTCGCACGCCTGAATCATGGTCGTGGGCATGAGCTTGCCCGACCAATCGGCCATAAGGCGCGGCACCTCGATTTCGCGACCGTCCACCTTCACCTTGATCCCGCCTTGCGGGATCGCAGGCGGTGCAGGCTTGGTTTCGGTTGTGGCTGCGGTGGACATTGAAATTAGCGAGGCGCGGCGGCCAATTGTTTTGGTTCCGTTGGCGGAGCAGTTTCCTTCGCGCCCCGTTCTTCATCGGCGGCACCTCTGGCCACGAATTCGTCCTTAAACTTGGCCACAAAGCTTTGGACCGGCCAGGCGCAGGCCTCGCCGAAGGCGCAAATTGTGCGGCCGCCGGGAATGTTGTCGGCAATTTTGACCAGATAATCCGCGTCCTGCGCGCGGCCTTCCCCGTGCGTGAGGCGATGCAGCGCCTTGCTCAGCCAGAGCGAACCTTCGCGGCAGGGCGTGCACTGGCCGCAGCTTTCATGCGCGTAAAATTCGGAAATGTTCGCCAGCGCCTCGACGATGTCGGTTGAATCGTCCATCACGATGATGGCGCTGGAACCGCTCATCGAACCGGCTTGGATCAGCGTATCAAAATCGTAAGGCAAATCGAGCAGGTCCACTTCCTTGCCCTTGATTTTGAATTTTTCGCCCGCCTTGAAAACCTTCGCCGACGACCCGCCGGGAATGACCGCCTTGAGCTTCCGTGGTGGCCGGCCCGGCTCGGGCTCGCGCAAGCCGCCGCCAAATTGGGGATCGTTGATCAGTTCGCCAATCGTGGCCTTGCCAATTTCGATTTCGTAGTAACCCGGTTTCTTCACGTGGCCGCTGAGGCTGACGATGCGGGTGCCGGTGTTGTGGGGCGTGCCGAGCTTGGCGAATTCGGCGCCGCCCATGGTGACGATGTGCTTCACGTTGCAGAGCGTCTCGACGTTGTTGACGATGGTCGGGCACATCCACAGGCCGAACACCGCCGGGAAATACGGCGGTTTGATGCGCGGATACGGCCGCTTGCCTTCGAGCGATTCGATAAGGCCGGTTTCCTCACCGCAAATGTAGGCGCCCGCGCCGCGATGAACGTACATCTCCAGGTCATAACTGGTGCCCAGGATGTTTTTGCCGAGAAAATTCTTCACGCGGGCTTCTTGCAACGCCCGATTCAACAACTTTGCACCGTCGGGCATTTCACCGCGGATGTAGATGTAGGCCAGATGCACATCATTCGCGAAGCACGAGATGATCATGCCCTCGATGAGCTGGTGCGGGTCTTTGTAAATGATCTGACGGTCCTTGAACGTACCCGGCTCGGATTCGTCCGCGTTGCAAATCAGATAAATCGGCTTGCCGCTTTTGCGGTCCACGAACGACCACTTCAGCCCGCACGAAAAGCCTGCGCCGCCGCGTCCGCGCAGGCCAGAGGCCATGACTTCCTGGCGGATTTGCTCAGGGCCGGAACGTTTTGACCCGTCCGGCAAATCCTTCGGCTGAAGGGCAAGCGCCTTTTTGAGCGCGGCGTAGCCGCCGTGACGCAAATAGCATTCGAGGTCGGGTGTGTAACCCGGTTCATCGGCGTGCTTCAAAATCAATTTGTATTCCTGCGGCATGGTCAGATGCGTGATACGTGATGCGTGATGCGTGACATGCGAAAAGCCCCGGAGGGGCGAACGAAAGTAACCCACGGTTTCAACCGTGGGCTATCCAATCCAAAATGAACCAAGCCCCGGAGGGGCGACAGAGCATGAGCCAGCCGATTATCTTTCGTCCCTGCGTGACTTGACGCAAATCCGACCGTCAACCCACGGTTGAAACCATGGGCTATTCTCTCACGTCCCTTCGGGACTGCAGTTTGGCAACTTGACTCGCTCACAAAACTCTCTAGCTTAACCAACGCTCCGGCCTGCCCGATGGTGTAACGGTAGCACAGCAGACTCTGGATCTGTTTGTCATGGTTCAAATCCATGTCGGGCAGCCATTCGCCATTTACGATTTTCGATTTGCATCTCCCCTCGCTTAACGATTGTTCGATTCCGCAATGGATGACTTCCTGGAGCAATTTAATGCGCCCAGCGATTCTTTCACGACTTTGAGTTTTCTTTTCTTCACTCAATCCCCGGTTTTGGACGAGTCTTTGAAATTTAGTCATGTCGTCGGGAAGAAAGACGGGGTTGTGCAATAATTCCTCATGGCATTCGTAGCAAAATACTTCCTTTTTGCCTTCTAAATTCCACGGGCATTGGCGGAATATCGCTGGTCTTTTTGTGTTCTTTCGATTCCTGCTCCGCCCAAAGAAGCGCTCCGCGACAAAGTGATGTTCAGTCGCGTGCGAGCGGCCTTGCACAGTCGGCTTTGCATAAACACCACCGCGATGCAGGAGGCAGCCGCAAATTGCACAGCGTTCGGTGTTGGATTCTTTTGCTATCGTCATTTGCACTTCCCCACAATTTCATCGGCCTTGGCATGGCTGACGGCTTCGTGAAAGTCATCGTTGACCATCATCACCGGCGCGGTGCCGCAACTGGCAAGGCATTCGACGAATTCGACCGTGAACTTTCCGTCTTTCGTCATTTGCGGGCCGTGCGCGTGCGCGTCCAGGCCCAGCTTCTCGCAAAAATGTTTGTGGAGTTCATACGCGCCGCCCAGCGCGCAGCTCAACGTTCGGCAGACCTTGATTTGAAACTTGCCCATTGGTTGCTGCCGGAGCATCGGATAAAACGTCACGAGTTCGTAAACGTTGATGGGCTGAAGATCGAGTTTCCGGGCCGTCCACTCGACGGCTTCCTGCGAAATCCAGCCGAAATGTTCCTGAATGGCGTGCAGCACCATGAGCGACGCCGCGCGTTTCACGGGGTAATGTGTGATCAGCTCGTCAATTTCGTCTTCGAGGTTTGCTGGGACAATAAAACTCATTTCAATTTTTAACGCAAAAGCGCAAAGGTGCAGAGGCGCAAAAAAAGAATAACTCTTTGCGCCCTGGCATCCTTGCGTCTTTGCGTTTCATGTCTGGTTCGGAAATCATCGGTCGCATTCTCCCATCACGAAATCCAGCGAGCCGAGGATCGCTGTTATGTCGCTCATCATGTGACTAGGCAACAGGTGCGACAAAATGCTCAGGTTCACAAACGAGGGCGAGCGAATCTTCAACCGGTACGGTGTGCCGCCGCCGCGGCTGTTGATGTAAAAACCGAGTTCGCCCTTGGGATTCTCGTGTCCGAAATAAATTTCACCGGGCGGCACATTCATGCCTTGCGTTACGAGGATGAACTGGTGAATCAACTCCTCCATGCCCGACATGACCTTTTCCTTCGCCGGCAAAACGATTTTGCCGTCGGCCACGTTGACCGGCTCTTTGGTTTGGTTGTCCGCGCCGCCGGGAATTTTGTCCAGGCACTGATGCAAAATGCGCACGCTCTGGCGCATTTCCTCCATGCGCACGAGGTAACGGTCGTAGCAGTCGCCGACCGAGCCGAGCGGCACGTCAAATTGCAAATCCGGGTAGCAAAGATACGGCTGCGCCTTGCGGAGATCGTAATCCACGCCGCTGCCGCGCAGATTGGGACCGCTCAAGCCGTAGTCAACCGCCACGTCCTTGGGGATCACGCCCACGTTCCGGGTGCGGTCCACCCAGATGCGATTGCGCGTGAGCAGCGTCTCCATCTCCGTGATGTTGACGACGACTTCGTTGAGGAACGTGCGGACGGCGCCGCACCAACCCGGCGGGGTGTCGCGCGACACGCCGCCAATGCGCGTGTAACTGGTCGTGAACCGCGCGCCAGTAAGCGATTCGCAGAGGTTGTAAATTTTTTCGCGTTCCGTGAACGTGAGCAGAAAAACTGTGACCGCGCCGAGGTCCAATCCAAATGCGCCGATGCCGAGCAGGTGCGACGAAAGGCGCGCCAGTTCGCAGCAGATGACGCGGATGTACTGGCAGCGCGGCGGCAAATTCTTTTCAATGCCAAGCAATTTTTCCACCGCGAGCGCGTAAGCGACGTTGTTGGCCAGCGGCGCCAGATAATCCAGCCGGTCCGTGTAAGGGATGAACTGGGTGTAGGTCATGTTCTCGGCGATTTTTTCGTCGCCACGATGCAAATAACCCACGTCCGGGTCAGCCTTGGTGATGATCTCGCCGTCGAGTTCGAGCACGATGCGGAGCACGCCATGCGTGGCGGGGTGCGACGGCCCCATGTTCAGGACCATTTTCTCGCCCTGCATGTCGCGCAATTCCTCAACCGCAGCGCTCGCGCGTGCGGCGGGGTCGCGAATTTCAGTGTCCTGAACGGTGGCCATGAAAATTATTCTTCCGGCGTCCGCACCCGCGGCTCGCGTTCAATGGCGTCCTTGCCGCCGGGTGCAGTCACGAATGGTCCGCCTTCAAGCGGCGCGGCTTGAGTGAATGCGACTTCGGGAATTTGTGTCGGTTTGCCGGCGAGCGGGAAATCCTTCCGCAACGGAAAATACGGATAGCCTTCCCACATCAAAATCCGGCGCAAATCGGGATGCCCGCGAAACCGGATGCCCATCATGTCGTAAATTTCGCGCTCGTGCCAGTCCGCCGTGCGCCACACGCCGATGACGGTCGGCAGCTCGGATTTTTCCTCGCTCACATCGGCTTTGACGCGCAATTCGCAGCCGTTGGCAAGGCCGCGCAGATGATAAACGACCGTCCAGCGCGGGTCTTCGCCGTAATTGTCGAGGCTGCTGATATCCACGAGGTAATCGAAGCCCAATTCCTTTTTTGCGAATTCGCACACTTCCGCGATTCGTTCCGCGTCGGCCAGCCGGATCGTGATTTCGCCGCGGAACTCCGCCGGTTCGGAGAGCACGTCCCCGAACTTAGCCTTGAATTGATTGGCGAGGTCGAGAGATGTCACGGCGAAAGAAGGGAGTATTGGAGTGGTGGAGTGGTGGAGTATTGAACTGTTGGAACCTCAGTACTCCAGTACTCCATCACTCCAATTCCATGTCCGTGTTTATCCGTGTTCATCCGTGGTTGGAAATTCAACCTGCTTTCTTCAGCGTCACCAGCAACGGCTCGCGCTGGATCTTGCCCTGAAGTTTGATGAGCGCATCGAGTAATGCTTCAGGCCGTGGCGGACAGCCGGCCACATAAACGTCCACCGGGATGATGTTGTCCACACCCTGCAGCACGGAGTAGCTGCGATACATGCCGCCGGTCGAAGCGCAGGCGCCCATGGCGATGACCCATTTCGGCTCGGCCATCTGATCGTAAATGCGTTTTACCGCCATCGCCATTTTGTAAGTGACCGTCCCGGCGACGATCATCACGTCGGACTGCCGCGGCGAGAAGCGCATGACCTCCGAACCGAAGCGCGAAATATCGAACCGGCTCGCGCCGGCAGCCATCAATTCAATGGCGCAACAGGCCAGGCCCATCGGCATCGGCCAAAGGGAGTTTTTGCGAAACCAGTTCAAGGCTGAATCAATGCGTGTGACGATGACATCGCCTTCAATTTTAGAATCGTAGCCGATTTCGCTCCATGTTTGCATAAACACACGCCTCAAAAGCGGGCGCGCAAGCTAACATAAACAGCGGTTACAATTGAAACAAGTTAAATTGCGAATCTTTTCGCAAACTTTCACACAAATTTAACAGGCTGAGGGCGACAATTCTGTTATCAACTTGCGCTTGTGAGCCGCGTCAGATTGCATAGAATCAAAAAATGCGGCCGGCTTGAATGATGGAAACTTTTGCCGAGTTGAATTTTCCGGGACGACTTATCGCCGTTGAGGGCCTCGACGGGTCGGGCAAGTCCACGCAGATTTATCTGCTCAAGCGCTGGCTTGAAGCCGAGGGCATCAAGGTCTATTTCAGCGAGTGGAACTCGTCGGAACTGGTGAAGTCGGCCACGAGCAAAGGCAAAAAGCGTGAACTGCTCACGCCGACGACCTTCAGTCTCATTCACGCCACGGACTTTGCCGACCGCTACGAACGTCATTTGCTGCCGCTTTTGCGCGCGGGCTACGTGGTCTTGTGCGACCGTTACATTTTCACCGCGTTCGCGCGTGACGTGGTGCGCGGCTGCCCGTCCGAATGGGTGCGTGGCATTTACAATTTTGCGGCCCGGCCCGACCTCACGATTTTCTTCAAGGCGGATTTGGAAGTGTCGCTCAACCGCATTCTCGAAGGCCGTCCGAAGCTGAAATTTTTCGAGGCGGGCATGGATTTGGGGCTGTCGAACGATCCCTACGAAAGCTTCCGCATTTTTCAGGGCCGCATTTTGGAGCAATACATGGCCATCAGCGGCGAATTTCATTTCGTCGTGATGGACGCCAACCTGCACGTGGAAAAACAGCAGGCGCTCGTGCGCAAATTGGTGGGCGAACGCATTGATTTGAAAAAGTTCAAACGCCGCAGCCCGCTGCCGTTGCCGCCATCGGTTCCGCCCGGCGGCAAGGCAGCGGAGATGGAAGAGGATTCGGCCGCATGAAAACAAATACCAAGCCCACAAACAAATGCCGCCGATTTTACGGACACGGCATTCCCGGCGTTCGACTGGAGGACCTCACGGGCAAATTGATCGTTGTCGAAGGCGCGGACGGTTCGGGCCGCTCCACGCAAATTGCGCGGTTGGTGTACAGCCTCGAAACCGGCGGCCACGCCACGGTGCAGGTCGGTTTGAAACGCTCCACGCTCGTGAGTGCCGAACTCGAAGGGGCGCAGGAAGGAAATATTTTAAGCCGGACAACGCTGAGTTTGTTTTACGCGACAGATTTCGCCGACCAGTTGGAAAACATCATTTTGCCGGCGCTCAAGGCGGGTTTCATCGTGCTGGCCGACCGCTACATTTACACGCTCATGGCACGCGACATGGTGCGCGGCATGGATGAGGCGTGGCTTAAAAATCTTTATGGCATCGCGCTCGAACCCGACGCGGTGTTTTATCTTTCCGTCGAACCGGAGGAGCTCGTTCAGCGCAATCTCGCCAAAAGCGCGACGCTGGATTATTGGGAAAGCGGCATGGATCTCGGCCTGTCGCGCGACATGTTCGACAGTTTTGTGAAATATCAGACCGCGATTCAGGCCGTGTTCCGGCGGTTGCAAAAGACCTACGACTTCAACATCGTGGACGCCAATCGCTCCATGGATTCGGTCACCGGGGAATTGCGCAAAAAAATCGGAGCGTTGCTGAACGGAAAATAAAAATCAAACGCCCGATGGCGGATTGGTTGACTCCAGCATCGGCGGTTTGTTGGTGGGTGACGGCGAATTGGACTGCGGTTGCGGGCGATGTCCTGCCGGTCGAAACCGTTTCAGCAATTCTTCAAACTGTTTCCGCTGTTCCGGCATGAGTTGCTCGCGAATTTGCAGCCGGACATCCTGCAGCACCTTGTGCATCTGCGGCGCGACATTGGTCCAAATCTCGTGGTTGCGTTCCTGGCCGTCGGTGACGATTTTGGCAATCGCGGCGCGTTGTTCCGGCGTGAGATGAAGCGCGTTGTCAAGCTGTTGCACGAATTGCTTGTTGAGCATTTCCGGCGGACGCGGTTTGAGCAAATCCTGCGGGCGCGGCTGGTCGAGGTCGCGATTATTCGCTTGTGGATGAGGGTTCAATTCGCCCGGCGGACGCTGAATATCTTTGGGATGCGATTGCTCCACGTAATTGACCAGCAAACCGCCGGTCAACACACCTGCGCCAAAAATCACCACTGCCGCCAGAATGATTTTCCACGAATTCATTGTGCCTGATCGCTTTGGTCCACGGACGCCAGCAGCGTGTTTTCAAAATTCTGGGAAAGATCGTCGGCATTGGTCGAAGCCGTCGGATTGAAAAAGGCCCACGCGCCGAGCAGCAAGGCGATTACTGCGCACGACACGGCGGCCCGCCAAAGCCCGCGCATCCACAACGCCAGAGGATCGGTTGCGACGCGAGCCGCGAGCAGGGCCATCACGCGCTTTTCAAACGCATACGGCACGCGGTCGCCCGGCGGGTTGGCGCGGGCGCCGGCGAGCAATTTCTTTTGCAGTTCAGCGATGTTCATACAAACCCCGGTTTTTTAGACGGCGTCTTGCAGGGTCGGGTTACAGATACTTGTCCATTGCCATCCTGGCGAGGATCCTTCGCATCTCGGCCCGCGCCCGAAACGCGCGCACTTTCACCAGCGGCACCGACCAGCCGGTGAGCTGGGCGATTTCCTTGACCGAACGGTCTTCGATTTCGAGCAACGTGATGACCAGCCGCGCCTGGGGCGAAAGCCGTTCCAGAATGCGCCCGACGAGCAACTTTGCCGCATCCGCGTTTTCGGAAGTGGTTTCCGGCTGCGCCACGAACCGCTCCAGCCAGTCGTTTTCCGGCTCGGTCAAATCTGAAAACGACGACTCGCGGTTGCGCTGATGGCCGCGCAAAAAATCGTAGCACGTCCGCACCGTCAGCCGCATGAGCCAGTGTTCAAACGGAGCTTCACTGCGGAAACTTTTGAGTTTTTCAAACGCCTTGAGCCAGACTTCCTGCGCGATGTCTTCGACTTCGCTTTCACGGCGCGCATAACGGCGGGCGGTGGCAAAGACACGCGGCGAATACCTTTGCACCAGCGGTTCGAAACTGGCGGCATCGCCTCGCAACACTGCGGCAATCAGATCCGCTTCGGTTTGTTCCATCGCGCGCGAGTCTGCCAAAAAAACAGGTCCCGGCCAAAGTCAAAAGCCGTTTTGAATCCGGGCGGTCAAGACCGCGTGATGTGGAGCGCCGCCTCCAGGTCGCGGGAGAATTGTGAAAAAGATTCGCCGATTTTGCGGGGTTGTTCGGCCAGTGTGTTCCACATTTGTTCGGTGACTGCCGGCTGGTGGCGAATCAATTCCACCGTGGCGGCAATCAGCGAAAGACTGTTGTTCAGGTCGTGTCGCAACGCGGAGAGTTTTTGGTTCAACTCGCCGATTTGCTCCATGCTCAGGGTGACGGGTTTGGTAGGCTGGGCCATGATGAAATAATCGTTTATTTTTGGGTGATAGCCAGCGGATTTCGTGCCAGAACTGAATGAAAATTGGAGCGAGCGAAGGGATTCGAACCCTCGACACTCACGTTGGCAACGTGATGCTCTACCAGGCTGAGCTACGCTCGCTTCCAGAAGAAAGAAGACAGGCTAGGCAAACTTGCCGGATTTACAAGCCCGATTTCAGGCTGGCTTGTCCGAACCACCCAATGTCGCACGAATCACCTTGAGCAAGTCGTCGTGGTTGATGGGCTTGTGGAAAAACGCCACTGCGCCGCAACTTGCGGCGCGTTCCTTAATTTTCGCGTCTTCAGTGCCGGTGATGATGATGATGGGAATTTTCTTCGCCGGATCCAGGCGCTGAAACCAATCCATGATGCGAAAACCGTCCCACGGCACGCCGTCCACTTCCGGCGGAAAGTTGATGTCCAGCAGAATCAAATCGGGGGTTTCCTTGCGCGCAGCGGCAACGGCCTCGGAGCCGTCCAGCGCGGTGATAATTTGATAACCACAGGCTTGCAGCTTCAAGGAAACCGTCTTAAGGATGACTTCGTTGTCATCCACCACCAAAATTTTCTTTTTCGGCGTGGCCGAAGTTTCGGCGTTCATAATTTTCTACGGCTGTGCAACAATTCGTATCTTTCTGACAGCCAATTTTATGCCAACCCACCAGACACTTCTGCTGACTTGATGCCAAATTATCAGACACTTCTGCTGACGCAAAGCAATTTTATGCGCCTTGACTTTTTGTGCCTGCCAATGTGCTAAACTGACCGCGTGAGCAGTGTTTTCTACACACCTGGCGAACAACGCGCCGCGAAGGTCAACGACCTTTTCGCCGCCATCGCGCGGCGCTACGATTTGCTCAACGACCTGCAAAGCTTCGGCCTGCACCGGCGCTGGAAACGCCGCGTCGTCGAACTCGCCGCCGTTCAATCCGGCAATCGTGCGCTCGATTTGTGCTGCGGCACCGGGGACCTTGCGCTGGCGCTCGCGCGGCGCGGCGCGGAGGTCACCGGTTTCGATTTCAGCCAGCCGATGCTTGAAATCGCTGAAACCCGGCGCCGGGAAAGTTTCAAATCTCAGATTTCAAACCTCAAATCCAATCCACAATTCATTCAGGGGGACGCGCAGCAAATTCCATTTCCCGATGCATCATTTGATATTGTCACTGTCAGTTACGGTTTGAGAAATTTGACGAGCTGGGAAAAAGGTCTGGAGGAAATGCACCGCGTGGCCAAGCCCGGCGCCCGGCTCGTTGTGCTTGATTTTGGCAAACCGGCGAACGCCCTTTGGCGCGCAATTTATTTTGGTCATTTGCGCTGCTCCGTGCCGCTCATCGGCCGGCTTTTTTGCGGCAACGCGGACGCCTACGCCTACATTCTCGAATCGCTGAAACATTATCCGGCGCAACTGGCTGTCGCGGAAAAAATGCGTGAACTGAAGCTGGTGAATGTGCGCGTCATCAATCTGCTTGGCGGCGCGATGGCCATCAACTACGGTGAGAAGCCGGCTTGAGCGGCAGTTTGATCGTCATTCCTTCGCATGCGGCGTCCACATGCAGTTTCGCCCGTTGTTTGGCCACGAGCCGGCGCGCGTGCCTGACCAGTCCGTCAATCCGTTTATCGTCGTGGTCCGGGTCGTGGTGGAACAGGGAAAGTTGTTTGACCCCGGCTTGCAGGGCGAGCGCAACCGAATCGTCCACGCAACCGTGCCCCCAGCCGATGTGCTCCTGGTATTCCTTGGAATCGTATTGCGAATCGAGGATCAACAAATCCACGTCGCGCAGGAATTCGATCATATCCCGGTCCTTGCCGTCCGTGCGCGGCTCGGTGTCGGGGAAAAAGGCGATCAGGCTGTTGGGCGAGAACAACCGGTAGCCGACGCAAAGGCCCGGATGATTGGCGCGCATCGCCCGCACGCACACCGGGCCGATGTTGAAGTTGAAGTCCTTGAGTTCCTCGATTTCGATGTTGCTCGGCAGTTTATTGAATGGCACGGGAAAGTAAGTGCTTTCCATCTGGCCGGTCAGGGCATTGACCAGGCCTTTGCGCGTGCCTTCGCAGCCCAAAATCCGCAGCCGGCAGCGTGAATTGTAAATCGGCCCAAAAAACGGCAGGCCTTGAATGTGATCCCAATGCGTGTGCGTCAACAGCATGGTCAGATTTGGCAGCTGATCCTTGAATTCCGACAGCAGCGAACGGCCCAGCGCACGCAGCCCCGTGCCCGCATCGAGGAGGATGATTTCTTCGCCGACGCGCACTTCTACGCAAGACGTGTTGCCGCCATAGCGCACGGTCGTCGGTCCCGGCGTCGGAATCGAGCCGCGCACGCCCCAGAATTTTACGCAAGTGGCAGTTTTGATGAAATCATTTTAACCCGTGCGGTCAAAAAGACAAATCGCAAAAACTGAAGGGTCTGGAAGTCAGGATGCGGCCTGCAGCCGTTTCGGCCTCAATTCATCCCGAAAAACCTTGCGTGGCATGGCGACTGTTTTAGGATGATAACCTTTGGCACTTTGGCGGGTTGGTAGCTCAGTTGGTAGAGCAGTGCCCTTTTAAGGCATTGGTCCAGGGTTCGAGTCCCTGCCAACCCACCAGCCTTCGCTCTCCGCTTCGCTGCGAGCTACGGCCCGGGCGAGCCAGAACGGAGAGCGAAGGCTGCCGCGCCGTGGCGCGGAGCGTGCCGGCGGGCGAAAACCAGCGATACGCTTTGAGCTTTGTCCGGCGGATCAGTTTTGCGCTGACGACAAAACTTGCTCCAGACGACTCGCCCCGCTTACTCTGACCACACAATGCGGTTGCTCGACCGATATCTGTTCCGCGAACTGCTCACGCCGCTGGCGTATTGCCTCGGTGGTTTTCTGATTTTCTGGATTTCCTACGACTTGTTCACCGAACTGAACGAGATGCAGGAGCATAAATTGCATTTGCTCGATGTCATCGGGTATTCCATCGCTAGGACACCGGAATTTTTGGTGATGGTGCTGCCCATCGCACTGCTGCTCGCGTTGCTTTACACGCTCACGAACCACGCGCGGCACAACGAAATCACCGCCATGCGCGCGGCAGGCGTGAGTCTGTGGCGATTATGCGTGCCATATTTTATCGTGGGATTCATCACGAGTCTTGTGTTATTTGCGTTGAATGAATTTTGCGTGCCGCGCAGCACGGAGTGGGCGGAATGCATTTTGAACCGCTACGTGCAAAATTCAAATGCCCCTAGCGCGCGAAATCAATTCCGCAACTTCGGTTTCACCAATGCGCGCGAACATCGCACTCGCACATGGTTTATCGGCGAATATCACCCGGAAACCGCCGAAATGTCCGGTCCGAAGGTGAGCTGGACCTTGCCAAACGGCTCGTGGCGGCAGTTGCAGGCAGCGCGCGCGGTTCGCGTGAACGGCGTTTGGGTGTTTTTTGACGTGAAGGAATACGCGCAAGTGGACACGACTGCGCCGCTGTTGCCGCTCTTTCAAACGAACGTGCTGGCGATGCCGGAATTCACCGAAAAACCGGCGGAAATTGAGGACGAGATCAAAATCAGCAGTTACTTGAGCCTGGGCGGCAAGTTCAAGGCCGATGTACCGCTCGCGGATATCTGGGGCTACCTGCGACGGCATCCGGGTCTGCCGCGCACCGAGGCGAGCCAGCTGCTCACCGAATTGCACGCGCGGCTGGCCGCCCCCTGGACGTGCCTGGTCGTAGTACTCATCGCCATCCCGTTCGGCACGGCGTCCAGCCGGCGAAATCTTTTCGTCGGCGTGGCAGGCAGTATTTTCATCTGCTTCGGCTACTTTGTGATTCAAAAGGTGAGTCTCGCGCTGGGTTCCGGCGGCCATTTGCCTGCGTGGCTGGCGGCGTGGCTGCCGAATCTGGCGTTCGGCGCAACGGGATTGCTGCTAACCACGCGCGTGCGGTGAATCTGAATTTCAAAAAACAGTGAATGACGAGCTTTCACAGCTAACGTCGCGTTACGAGCGTCTGAATCTGCTCTATCAGGTGAGCAATGTCATTCACTCGACACTCGAACCACAGGAAGCTTTGCAACTCATCGTTGGCGAAGCCGTTCGCCTCATGCGGGCATCCAGCGGTTCTGTTGTTTTAATCAATCCCACTTCGGGTTTTCTGGAAATCCACGCGGCGCAGGGATTGCCGCCCAGCGCCTCGCGATTGCAATTGCGGATTGGCGAAGGCGTCACCGGCCGGGTCGCGCGCACGGGTAAACCCGCACGCGTCGGCGATGTAACACAGGACGCACATTACGTTGCGGTGCGGCGCGGCGTGCGGTCGGAATTGGCCGTGCCGCTGGAAGTGAACGGTGAAACGCGCGGCGTGCTCAACGTGGATTCAGACCGCGTGGACGCCTTCACCACGGAAGATCAGGAATCGCTACAGGAACTGGCGGTGCAAGCGGCCAAGGTGATTCAAAACACCTGGCTCTATGAGCAATTGCGGCTGAAGGCGCATTTGTTCGAATCCCTTGCCAGTGTGAGCCGGACGATCAACTCCACGTTGAATCTCGACGAAGCGTTACAGGCCATCACACGCGAAGCGGGCGTGTTGATGCGCGCGCGGATGTGCTCGCTGATGATGCTGGATGAAAGCCGCGAATGGCTCGATTTGCGCGCCAGTTACGGCGCGGGCGAAGCTTACCTCAACAAACCCCGGCTGCCCGTGGACGACAGCCTGCTCGGCGTTGTCGTGCGCCGCAAAAAACCGATGCAGGTCGCCAATGTCCAGGAGTCGAGCCGTTATCAGCATGTCGAAGTCGCGCGGTGCGAAGGATTGGTTTCGCTGCTGAGCGTGCCGCTGATCTTTGCCGGCCAGGCGATCGGGACGTTGAGCATTTACACGGGCTGTCCGTATAGTTTTTCCAACGAGGAAATCAGCATTTTGAATGCGCTGGCCGAGTTGTCGGCGATTGCGATTGAGAAGGCGCGACTTTATGAGCGCGTCGTGGACGTCGAGGAACAGTTGCGGCAGAACGAAAAACTCTCCGCACTCGGCCTTCTGGCCGCCGAGGTCGCACACGAAATCCGCAATCCGCTCACGGTGATGAAGCTGCTGTATCATTCGCTGGATTTGAAGTTTCCGGAAGGCGACCCGCGCGCGAAGGACGCCCGGATCATTGACGCGAAAATCGAGCACCTGAACAAGATCGTCGAGCAGATTCTCGCGTTTGCGCGCACGACCGAGCCCGAGCTTGTGCCGGTGAATTTGAATGAATTGGTGGACGAGCTTGGATTGCTTGTGCGGCACAAGCTGGCGAATCAAAACATCCGGCTGGTCCGTCAATTGCAGCCGGATTTGCCGGTCGTGATGGGCGACGCACCGCAACTGGAACAGGTGTTTCTGAATTTGATCCTCAACGCCGCCGGGGCCATGCCAGACGGCGGGACACTCACGGTCGAGTCCAAAGCCATTCGTTTGCCGCGGAGCAATCCGCGGGCAACGCACGTCACGGTGGAATTCAAGGACACTGGTGGCGGCATGAGCAAGGAAGTTCAAAAACGTGCCTTCACGGCAGTTTTGAGCACAACAAAGGCCAAGGGAACAGGATTGGGTTTGGCCATCGTTGGCCGCATTATTGAAACACATCACGGCAATGTCCGAATCAAGTCGCAAATTGGCTCCGGTACGACCATTCGCATCACTTTGCCGGTGAAATAAGCAAGGTGCGAGGCTGACTGACTTCCCGTTATTTGCCTGAAACTTCGGATGTAATTTAGCCTCCTGATTTTCCAGACTCCGCTCATTGCGCATTCGGCCGGACGCGCTATTTTCTTGCCAGACATTACCGTCGAGTTTATTCGACGGAGTTTCCAATTTTATGAATTACTCAAAGCTGGAATGGTGGGAGCGATTTCAAAAGTATTACACTGAGTTTCCCAAACTTGGGCTGGCCGTGGATTTGAGCCGGATGAATGTGGATGACACATTCTTCGCGGCGATGGAACCCCAGATGCAAAAGGCATTCGCCAACATGGCGGCGATCGAGTCCGGGGCCATTGCCAATCCAGATGAAAATCGGATGGTGGGACATTATTGGCTGCGGAACCCGTTGCTCGCTCCATTGCCGGAAATTCGCAAGGAAATTGAAGATACCGTCGCCCGAATCAAGGATTTCGCGGGTAAAATTCACGCGGGTAAAATTCACGGTGCCGTCGGGCCGTTCAAAAATTACCTTTTGATTGGTATTGGCGGGTCGGCGCTGGGACCGCAATTCGTCGCCCACGCTTTGGCTGATCCGCGTACCGACGAGGTCAAGCCCTTTTTCTTTGACAACACCGACCCGGGCGGCATGGACAGGGTTCTTGCTACAATTGGATCCGATCTGGACAAAACCCTTTGCATTATCATTTCCAAGTCCGGTGGCACCAAGGAAACCCGCAGCGGAATGCTCGTAGCGGAAAACGCTTTCAAACACGCAGGCCTTCGCTTCGGACAACACGCCGTCGCCATTACCACTTACGGCAGCGAACTTGATAAGCATGCCATTAAGAATAGATGGTTAACGCGATTTCCAATGTGGGATTGGGTCGGTGGTCGAACCAGCGAGTTATCAGCGGTCGGGTTATTACCAGCCGATCTACAAGGAATTGACATAACTAATTTAATTTTAGGAGCTTGTGAATGCGATAAATCAACAAGGCTATATAACGTTAAAGTAAACCCAGCAGCCCAGCTTACGCTGGCCTGGTACAAGTCAGGTAACGGTAAAGTAACAAAAAACATGGTCATTTTACCCTATAAAGACCGTTTAGAGCTATTTTCTAAGTATCTCCAGCAACTCGTGATGGAATCACTCGGTAAAGAGCAAAATTTGAATCGAACTGTGGTTAATCAAGGAATTGTGGTTTTCGGAAATAAAGGGGCAACAGATCAGCATTCATATGTTCAACAGCTTAGGGATGGACTGAACAATTTCTTTGTCACTTTTATAGAGGTTTTAAAGGATGCGAAACCCCAAAGCCTGGAGGTTGAACCCAAAGTGACATCGGGGGATTATCTTCGCGGATTTTATCTGGGAACTCGCCAAGCACTCGCTGAAAAGGACAGGGAATCCGTCACCATCACAGTCAAGGGAATTACTCCCTTTGTGGTTGGAATGCTGATCGCATTGTTTGAACGGGCTGTCGGCCTTTACGCCTCATTAATCAACATCAGTGCCTATAACCAACCAAGCGTCAAGGCTGGCAAGAAGGCCGCCGGTAAGGTGATTGAGACACAGTGCAAGGTGTTGGATTTTCTCTCCAAACAACCCGGCGCGGGGTTTAGTGTTGAAGAAATCTCCAAGGGAATTGGTGCTGAAGACGACGTTGAACACATCTTCAAAACATGCGAATATCTGTCCACAAATCAGAAAAGAACAATATGTAACTTGTTTGATTACAGCATATTAAATATGAAATATGCTATTATCTGATTTCTAATGTTCGTTTATCCAAAACAATACGACGTCATTGTTGTCGGTGCCGGTCACGCCGGGATTGAAGCCGCATTGGCTGCTGCCAGAATGGGCTGTCAAACTTTGCTGGTCACCATGAATGCAGATTCCATCGGACAGATGTCCTGCAACCCTGCCATCGGCGGGCTCGCCAAGGGGCATCTGGCGCGCGAAATTGATGCCTTGGGGGGAGAAATGGGCAAGGCCACAGACATGACCGGGTTGCAGTTCAGGATGCTGAACACAAAAAAAGGTCCGGCTGTTTGGGCGCCGAGAGCTCAGTGCGACAAAAAGGCTTATCAATTTCGGCTTAAATGGGTCTGTGAATCGGAACCCAATTTAGATTTAAAGCAGGGACAAGCGTCAAAAATTCTTCACAAGGATGGGGAAGCCTTTGGAATCGAAACCACCCTTGAAGTCCAGTATCTAGGAAAGACAATAGTAATAACGACAGGGACATTTCTTCGGGGATTGATGCATGTTGGATCGAATCAGCAATCTGGCGGACGAGCTGGCGATTTAGCCGCTTTGGGCCTGTCAGCGTCGCTTAAAGAAATCGGCGTTGAGCTTGGCCGGCTAAAAACCGGAACTCCGCCACGACTTTTGAGACGCTCAATTGACTTCTCCAAAACAGAAGCTCAATCGGGAGACGAACCAGTTCCTTATTTCACATTCTGGAAGGATGATTTGTTCCACATGGAACAATCGACCAATAATTTATTTGGCAGTGGCCGTTCCGCCGGGAAATACCCGCCAAGATCAATCCTAGATAAAATCAATGGCCAATTGAGTTGCTTCATAACGTTTACTACACAAAAGACCGCGGAAATAATCCGCTCAAACCTACACAAATCTCCTTTGTATTCAGGCACTATTGAAGGAATAGGGCCAAGATACTGCCCGTCAATTGAAGATAAAATTGTGAAGTTTCCCGAAAAGGAGCGGCATCAAATTTTCCTTGAGCCGGAGGGGGTTGAAACTGACGAATTCTACGTCAACGGCTTCTCAACAAGTCTGCCGTTTGAAGTCCAGGTGGAATTGGTCAGGACAATCATAGGCTGCGAAAACGCTGAAATCATGCGTCCAGCCTATGC
>JBEKZC010000029.1:0-43210 GCA_049510295.1 Verrucomicrobiota bacterium
TGCGCTTGTTCGGCGGAACTTCCACACCAATGATGCGTGCCATAAATCAACCTTGCCGCTGTTTGTGCCGTTTGTTCGTGCAAATCACGCGAATGACGCCGCGGCGGCGCACAATCTTGCAGTGCTCGCACAATTTTTTAACTGACGCGCGAACTTTCATGTTCAAATCGTTCTTGTTTCAACCAAAATCCGCCCCACGGACAAATCGTAAGGCGTCAATTGTAATTTCACCTTGTTGCCCGGCGCCAGACCGGCAAAGCGCTGTTTCGCCCTGCCCGCCACAAACGCCAGCAGTCGGTGCCCGTTGGCCAGCTCCACACAAAACGTGCGGTTCGGCCTGGCTTCAATCACGACACCTTCAACGATGAAGGCATCTTTTCCGGCCATGTCAAAATCTCCGGTTCACTTTCGGTAATCAGCACCGTGTGCTCAAAATGAGCGGACAGTGAACCATCTTGGGTGACGACTGTCCAGCCGTCTTTCAAAATTTTTACGCCCGGCCGGCCCGCATTGACCATCGGCTCAATGGCCAGCGTCATGCCCGGCCGGAGTTTCTGGTTGCTCTTTGGATCAACAAAATTCGGCACCTGCGGCTCTTCGTGCATCGAACGGCCGACCCCATGCCCGACAAATTCCCGCACGACGCTGAAACCGTTGCCTTCGACGTAATTTTGGACCGCGCGCGAAATGTCCGTCACGCGGTTTCCCGGCACGGCCGCCGCGATGCCTTCGTGAAGCGCGCGCGCTGTCACGTCCATCAAACGTTGCGCCAGCACGCCGCAACCACCCACCGCCACCGTCCGCGCCGTATCACCCACAAAGCCCTTGTAAATCACGCCGACGTCCACGCTTACAATGTCGCCGAAGTGCAATTCGCGGTTGCCGGCCAATCCGTGAACGACCTCTTCGTTCACCGAGATGCACGTGTGGCACGGATATTTGCGATAGCCCAAAAACGCGCTTTTCCCGCCGTGCGATTTGATGCACGCCGCGGCGAACTCGTCCACCTGCCGCGTCGTCAGGCCCGGCTTGATGAACGCGGTGATTTCATCCAACACCTGGCCCGTCACCGCACACGCCGGACGCATCAGTTCCAGATCGCGTTGGCTTTTTAAAATAATCATGCGTGTTTCGTATTGCGTGTTGCGTCGAGCATTTCATCGTGGTCTGCCCGCTGCCTGACGGAACACGCAATACGCGGCACAAAAGCCGCTCCGGTTCAAAACCGCCCTCTCAATCTGCCCTTTTTCAAAAACCCGTCATAATGCCGCATCATCAAATGCGATTCGACCTGGCGCATGGTGTCCAGCAAAACGCCGACGGTGATCAAAATGCTCGTGCCGCCGAAAAATTGCGCCACGTCATACGGAATGCTCATCTGGCGCGACAATATGATTGGGATCGTCGCGATCACCATGAGGAAAATCGCGCCCGCCAGCGTGATGCGGCTCATGGACTTGTGCAGATAGTCGCTCGTGCCCTGCCCCGGGCGCACGCCGGGAATGTAACCGCCGTTCTTTTTCAAATCGTCGGCGATTTGCAATTCATTGAACTGCGTGGCCACCCAAAAATAAGCGAAGAACAAAATCATCACCGAATAAAGCGTCAAATAAAGGACCGAGCCGGAATTGAGGTTTTGCGCGATGCCGATGAAGAGATTCTTGAGGAAGGGCACGCCGACAAAATTCCCCAGGTGCAGAAAAATTGTTTGCGGAAACATCAGGATGGATTGCGCGAAAATAATCGGCATGACGCCGGAGTAATTCACGCGCAACGGCATGAATGACGTGCCGCCGGAATACATCTTGCGCCCGACCGCGCGTTGCGCGTATTGCACCGGGACCTTCCGCTGGGCCTGGGTGATCGCAATCACGCCGCCAATGACCAGGACCAGCAAGATCAGCAGCATCACCCCCGTGCCCGCCAGATGGTAGCTGGATGGAACACCGCCGCCGGGCCAAAACATGTCCTTCAATGCCACCAAGGCCCGCGGCAGCCGGGCCACAATGCCGATGGTGATGACCAGCGACACGCCGTTACCGATGCCGCGGTCGGAGATTTGCTCGCCCAGCCACATCAGCAACATGGTGCCCGTGGTCATGATGAGCACGGTCTGAAAGCGATACCACCAGATGTGGTTGCTATCGAACACGAGATTCCCTTGAAACCCGTGAAAGATATTTTGGGGATGTTCCCAACCGATGGCGAAAAACAATCCCTGCCCCAAACACAACAGCACCGTCAAATAGCGTCCGTATTGGACGATTTTCGTCCGGCCATTTTCCTCGCGGGCCAGTTTGCTCAATTTGGGCCAGACCGCCGTGAGCAATTGAATGATAATCGTCGCGCTGATGTAAGGCATGATGCCGAGCGACCCGATGGCGCAATGTTCCATCGCGCCACCCGCAAAGGTGTTATACATGTTGAGCAACCCACCGCCACTTTGAGCGGTATGTTGGAAGAAATCAGTCAGCGCCGCGCCGTTCAGATTGGGAATGCGAATCCAGGCCATCAAACGACAGATCGCCAGCAAGCCCAGCGTGAACAAAATTCGGGACTTCAACTCCGGAATTTTGAAGCAGTTGGCGAACGTGTTGGCGATGGAGCGGAACATGCGTTAAATATGAATCCATACCATCAACCGGCAAATCACCAGCAGGCCCAGTGTAAATAAAATCCGGAACTTCAGCCCCGGTATTTCGAAGCAACTGGTGAAGGTGTTGGTGATGGGACGAAACATGCGTTAAATGCGCCTTCAGGCCTTGGCCGGGGCAGCGGGTTTGGGCGGTTCGGCGGGTCGGGGGCCCACCACTTCGCACGCGCCGCCTTTGGCTTCGATTTTCGCACGGGCCGACGCGCTGAACGCGTGCGCGCTCACTGTGAGTTTTTTGGTCAACTTGCCGTCGCCCAGAATTTTGACGCCGTCCCCGCGGCCATTGGCCAGACCCGCCGCGCGCAACGCCGTTTCATCCACGCGGGCGCCGTTGTCAAACTGGTTCAAATCGCCGACGTTCACGCTGAGATGGCGCGTCGCGAACCGCGCGTTGTTGAAGCCGCGCTTGGGAATGCGGCGGATTAACGGCATCTGGCCGCCTTCAAAGCCGATGCGGATCGAGCTGCCCGAACGCGCTGTCTGGCCCTTGCCGCCACGACCGCTGGTTTTGCCGTGGCCGCTGGATTCACCCTGGCCAAGCCGCTTGGTACGATGTTTCGCACCCGGACGAGGTTTTAGATTGTGCAGTCGCATAAAAATCAAGCCGTTGCCGGAGCCGCCTCAGGCATCCTGGCCGCCTCCACTTTTTTAATTTCAAAACCGCGGCCCTTGTAAATGTCTTCGCGCAGCCGCAGACTCAACAAACCCTTGAGTGTCGCCTTGACGACGTTCGCCGCGTTATTCGAACCGAGCGATTTGCTCAAAATGTCCTTCACCCCGGCGGCTTCCAAAACCGCGCGAACCGTCCGGCCCGCAATAATGCCGGTTCCGGGCGAGGCCGGGCGCAACAGGATTTTTGCGCCGCCGTACGCACAGAAAACTTCATGCGGAACCGTCGCGTCTTTGAGCGACACCGAAACCATCTGGCTGCGGGCAAGTTCGCCGCCGCGACGAATCGCGTCCGCCACTTCGCTGGCCTTGCCCAGCCCAACTCCGACGCGCCCCCGCTTGTCGCCGACAACAATCAGCGCACTGAAATTGAAACGGCGTCCGCCTTTGACGACCTTTGAAGATCGGTTGATGAACACGACCTTCTCGGTCAACTCCTGGGACTCCTGTCCCTCCAATGTGATTTCCGGCGCTTCGCCGATGGGTTTGTTGCGACGCCCGCGCCCGCCGCGGGGCGCTCGTTCTTCGGCTTTGGTTTTGGTGATGTCTGCCACAGTTTTCTATCTCCGTTGTTTAGAATTTCAAACCCGCTTTACGCGCGGCCTCGGCCAGGGTCGCCAGTTTGCCCAGCACCGATACCGGCTTGCCGTCCTTGCCTTTGCCCTGAGAGCGGTGATAACGGGCGCCACCGCGATCAAAAACGACGGATTTGATGCCTTGGGCGAGCGCCGTTTCCGCCGCCAGCTTGCCGATGACTTTGGCGCTGGCCACATTGGCCGCGAGCTTGTCACGGTCGGGCACGGCCTTGCCCGTCGTTGAAGCCGCCGCGAGCGTCACGCCCGCGTCATCGTCAATGAACTGGACGTGGATGTTTTCGTTGGTGAAGCAGACACTCATGCGCGGACAATCCTTCGTGCCGCTGAGTTTGTTGCGTATCCGCCATTTACGGAGCTGCTTCAACTGATGCTTCTTTTCCGTTCTCATTTCAATGCGTCACGGATTTGGCCGTGAACTAAAGTCAATTTTTACTGGACGGTCTTGCCTTCCTTGCGCTGAACGTGTTCGCCCGCATAGCGCACGCCTTTGCCCTTGTAAGGCTCCGGCGGATAGAAGCCGCGAATCTCGGCGGCCACCTGCCCGACGACCATTTTGTCCGGCCCTTCGATGGTCAGTTTGGTGTTTTCCTCGACGGTAACTTTGATCTGGTCGGGAATTGCGTAATTAATGGGATGCGAAAAACCGAGCGCAAGGTTCACCACCTTGCCTTGAACGGCGGCTTTGAAGCCGACGCCCTGGATTTCGAGCTTTTTGACGAAGCCATCGGTCACGCCCTTGACCATGTTGTTGACGAGGGCGCGGCTCAGGCCATGCAAAGCCCTGGCCTGCGCGTCGTCGCCCTCGCGGCTGACGACGATTTTGCCCTCCTGCACCTTGAGACTGGTGCGGCGCGGCAATTCCCAGTCCAGTTTGCCCTTCGGGCCTTCGACAAAAACTTTCTGCCCCTTCACCTCCACCTTTACTTTGGGCGGAATGGCAATCGGTTGTTTTCCAATTCGCGACATAAATCAAATTTCTACCAGACGTAACAAAGCAATTCGCCGCCCAGATTCTTCTTCTTCGCCTGCGTACCGGTCATCACGCCTTCCGGCGTGGAAATCACCGCCACACCCAGACCGCCGAGCACGCGCGGGATTTTCGTTGCGCCGACATAATGGCGCAGACCCGGTTTGCTGACGCGGCGCAACCCTTCGATCACGCTCTTTTTGCCCTGATACTTGAGCTTGAGCTTGATCGTTTTGGGCATGCCGGCCGCAACGGACACGTCCGCGACGTAGCCTTCCTTCTTCAAGATGTTCGCCAGACTTTCCTTCATCCGCGAATGCGGCATTTCCACCGTCGGCAGCAAGGCACGACCGGCATTGCGGATGCGGGTCAACATGTCAGAAATCGGATCGGTCATAAATTTACCAACTGGCTTTCACAACACCGGGGATCAAACCGTTCAACGCGGCCTCGCGGAACGTCATGCGCGAGCAGCCGAACTTGCGCAGATAACCGCGACGACGGCCGCTGGCCGAGCAGCGGTTCACCAGCCGCGTTGGGCTGGCGTTGCGCGGCAACTTCGAGAGGCCGGCGTAGTCGCGCCTGGCCTTCAATTCCGCGCGGATCGCGGCGTATTTTTTCACCGTTTCAGCTTTGCGCTTGTTGCGCTCAATCCATGCTTTCTTGGCCATAAAATTTACTATTTTTCTGCGAGCGGGAAACCCATGAGCTTCAGCAAATCCAGCGCCTCCGCGTCGTTGCGCGCGCTGGTCACAACCGTGACGTCCATTCCCTGCGTCCGCTTGATTTTGTCCAAATCGATCTCCGGGAAAATTGTCTGTTCCGCAATGCCGAACGTGTAATTGCCACGCCCGTCGAACTTGCGCGGCGACAACCCGCGAAAGTCACGAATGCGCGGCAGCGCGGTGGCAATCAAACGGTCGAAAAATTCATACATCGCGTCACGGCGCAGCGTGACGCGGCAGCCGATGGGCTGGCCTTCGCGCAGCTTGAAATTTGCGATGTTGTGGCGCGACTTGCTGATCACCGCCTTGCGGCCGGTGATCAACGCGAGGTCCTTTGCCGCATCCTCAATCGCGTTCTTTTCCAGCGACGCGCTCACGCCCATGTTCACCACAATTTTCATCAGGCGCGGAACCTGGTGTACGTTCCGGTATTTATGCTTTGCCTTGAGGGCGGGCACCACGTCGTTGACGTATTTGTTATAAAGTCTGGCTTTCATCACTCCGGGTCACGGATTTTGCCGTAACTATGGTTTGTAATCGTATTGGTAATCTTTCAGGTCTGGGCCGGCACCGCCGCCCCGCCTCGCTTGGCCACGCGGGCGTCAAATTGATCCACTCTCATCACGTTCGAAAGGTGGATGGTGCCTTCACGTTCGACAATCGCGCCCTGCGGATGATCCTGGCTCTTGCGCATGTGGCGCTTGATCATCTGCACGCCCTCGACGATGACGCGCTGCTGCTTCCGCAGAACGGCGATGATTTTGCCGCGCTTGCCCTTTTCCTTGCCGGCCAGCACGACCACTATTTCGCCTTTTTTTACATGAAATTTTGGCATAATCTCAAATCACCTCCGGCGCGAGCGAAATTATTTTCATGAACTTTTTTTCACGCAACTCGCGCGCCACCGGTCCAAAAATACGTGTGCCCTTCGGGTTCAATTCCGCGTCAATGATGACCACCGCGTTGCTGTCAAAGCGCAGATACGAACCGTCGTTGCGGCGGATGATCTGGCGCGTGCGGACAACCACCGCGTTGTGCACCTCGCCCTTTTTCACCTGGCCGTCGGGCGCGGCGTCCTTGATATGCACCTTGATGATGTCGCCAATCCGCGCGTAACGCTGGTTGCGGCCCAGCACGCCGATCACCCAGGCGATTTTTGCGCCCGTGTTATCCGCGACGTCCAAATGGGAACGAATTTGCAACATATTTCCTCGCTATTCCGCCGCCACCGGCTCCACACCCCGGCTGCGTTCGACGACTTCCATCAGCCGCCAGCGTTTGATTTTGGAAAGCGGCCGGGTTTCTTCAATCCGCACCCGGTCGCCCACCTTCGCCTCGCTCTTTTCGTCGTGGGCGTATAATTTCTTGTAGGCGGTCATGACTTTCCGCAGCTTCGCATGCGGGAACCGGCGCTGGACGCGCACGACGATGGTCTTGGCCATCTTGTTGGAGATGACCTCGCCGACGCGCTGTTTGCGATGTCCGCGCGCCGCCTCCGTTGAATTCACAGTGTCAGCCATATCAAGCCGCTTTGTTTGGCAACTCCGCTCCGCGCGAGCGGAGCTGGGAGATGCGCGTTTCCAGCCGCGCGATGTCCCGGCGCAGTATCCGCAGGCGCGCCGGCTTCTCCAGCTGAGCGCTCGCCTGCTGCAGACGCAGGTTGAACATTTCATGGCGCAGATCCCGGCTCTTGGCCGACAACTCCACCAGCGTCATGTCTTTCATTTCCGTAAATTTCATAACTCGATTCCGTCTAGCGCGAACCCCGATGCCGCGAGATGAACTTGGTCCGGATCGGCAGCTTGGTCGCCGCCAGACGCAGCGACTCGCGCGCCATCACTTCCGTCACCCCGTCCACTTCAAACAGCACGTTCGCCGGGCGGATCACCGCCACCCACGATTCCAGCGGGCCTTTGCCCTTGCCCATGCGCGTTTCCAGCGGCTTCTTCGTGAACGACTTTTGCGGGAAGATGCGAATCCACATTTTCCCGTGCCGCTTCATGTTGCGGGCAATCGCCACGCGCGCCGCCTCGATCTGCTTCGTGTCGAGCCAGCATCGCTCCAGCGACATCAATCCATACTCGCCAAACGCCACCGTGCTCCCGCGATAAGCCATGCCGGCGCGGTTGCCGCGGTGCATCTTGCGGTACTTCACTCTTTCGGGCATCAACGGCATAACAAAAATCCTTTCAAAAAATCAGCTCGCAACGGGTTCGGTCGGCGTGGTCGTCACGGGCGCAATCGGCACCGCCGGCGGAGCGGCAACTTTTTCCTTCGACGGCTTGTTTTCGCCCTTGCAAATCCAGCACTTGACGCCGAGCTTCCCGTAAAGGGTTGCCGCCTCGGCAAAACCGTAATCAATGTTCGCGCGCAATGTGTGCAACGGCACGCGGCCCCAGTGATACGTCTCCACGCGCGCCAGTTCCGCGCCGCCCAGGCGGCCCGCGCAACGAATCTTGATCCCTTCCGCGCCGAAATCTTTCGCCGTTTGCACGGCCTTTTTCATCGCGCGCCGGAACGACACCCGGCGTTCAAGCTGCAACGCGATGTTTTCCGCGACCAGTTGCGCCTCGATCTCCGGCGTCTTGACCTCGATGATGTCCACGTAAACTTCCTTGCCGGTCATCTTGCTCATCTCTTCCTTGAGCTTGTCAATTTCCGCGCCTTTGCGGCCAATGACCACGCCCGGACGCGCGGTGAGAATGGTGATGCGGCAACGGTTCGCCGCGCGTTCGATTAAAATCCTCGGCACGGCGGCCGCTTCGAGTTTCTTCTTCAGCAGCTTGCGGATTTCGCGGTCTTCGCCCAGCAGCTTGCCGAATTCCTTCTTCTCGGCATACCACTTCGAGCGCCAGTCCTTGTTGACGCCGACCCGCAGACCGATTGGATTTGTTTTTTGTCCCATACTATTCGTCCGACAAGGTGATTTTGATGTGGCAGCGGCGCTTGAGAATCGGCCCGGCGGAGCCGCGCGCCTTGGGCATGAACCGTTTGATGATCATCGCCGAGCCGGTCACGGCTTCCTTCACGCGCAACGATTCCGGCTTGAGGCTCTTGTTGTTTTCGGCGTTGGCGATGGCCGACTTGAGCGTCTTGGCCACGAACCGCGCTGACTTGCGCGGCACCACCGCAAGCACCGCCTGCGCCTGCAACGCGGGCAGGCCCTGAATCTGCCGCACGACCTCGCGCATCTTTTGCGGGGACATCGGCACGTTTTTGGCAATTGCGAAAACTTCCATATTACTTCCCCTTCGCCTCCACCTTGGCCGTGTGCGCGCCGTGTTTCTTGAATATGCGCGTCAGCGAAAACTCGCCGAGCCGGTGGCCGACCATGTTTTCCGTCACAAACACCGGGTTGAAAATCTTGCCATTGTGAACACTGAACGTCAGCCCCACAAAATCCGGCGTGATCATCGAACGCCGCGACCACGTCTTGATGGGGATCTTGGACTTCGTGTCCTTCGCCACCTGAATCTTGTCCAGGAGGTGAAAATCCACAAACGGACCTTTTTTAATCGAGCGTCCCATGGTTAAAAAATGAGGTGATGGTTTGTCTTCATTTTACTTGATCTTCATCGGCAAACCGTTGCGGCGAATAACGATAAACCGGTTTGAATGTTTGTATTTGGGCCGCGTCTTGCCACCCTTGGCAATCTTGCCCCACGGCGACGTCAATTGCTGCCAGCCGCCGCCGGACTTCGACTTGCCGGCGCCACCACCGTTCGGATGGTCAACCGGATTCCGCGCCACGCCGCGGCTGATGCCGCGAATGCCGCGATGCCGCGAACGGCCCGCCTTGCCGAGAATCACATTTTCATGCTCCGGGTTGCCGACCTGGCCGATGGTCGCGTAGCACTCTTCGTTGATCTTGCGAATTTCGCCCGAGGGCAGACGCAACTGCGCGTAACCTTCGTCGCGCGACATCAACGTCGCCGCGCCGCCCGCCGAACGGACCATCTGGCCGCCCCGACCCGGCGTCAGTTCGATGTTATGAATTGCAATGCCAACCGGAATTGATTTGAGCGGAAGCGCGTTGCCAATTTCCGGCGGAGCCGTCGGACCGCTGGAAATGGTTCCCCCCACTTTGATGCCCACCGGCGCGATGATGTAACGCTTCTCGCCATCCTTGTATTCGAGCAACGCGAGACGCGCCGAACGCATCGGATCGTATTCAATCGCCGCGACCGTCGCCTCCACGCCGTGCTTGTTGCGCTTGAAATCCACGAGGCGGATTTTCTGCTTGTGGCCGCCGCCGAGACCGCGCGTGGTCACGCGACCGTAGTGGTTGCGGCCACCGGTTTTCTTCCGCGTGACGACCAGCCGCTTTTCCGGCGTCGTCTTCGTAATATCGCTAAAGTCCGCGATCGTGATGTATCGCGTGGACGGCGTTAGCGGTCTAAATGTCTTGACTGGCATAAAAACAATGATTTCAGCAGCAACTCTGGGAGTCGGCAGGCCATCATTCCTGTCCCTGCGGGGAATCAGTTATCGGTCTGCAACTGCTGTCCTTCCGCCTGGTTGGGCCAAGCCGCTCTCCAACGCGACCGGGGATCCTGCTCTCAGGCGAAACGGAGCGCATAAAATATCAAAGATTTGTTCCGGTGCAAGAGGTTTTTTGAAGAATTTTGGCGGCCCCAAACCGGCCAAAAAAACCGGCCAAAATTGGTAATTGAACCTAAAACGCAAAAACGCAATTGGGATGGCCGCGAAAGAACGCAAAGAACACATGGAAAACGGGATTCATCGGATGGTTGACTACCACGGTTTCACCTGGCAGGTGGCACACAGCCTGTCTCAAGCCGCACCACTCCGGCAACAACCTGGTTCAGGAAGTTTGTTCTTTTCGCTGGTGCCGGTTGCGCAGTGATTAGCTCACTTGCTTCAGTTCGGTCGATTTGTTGCCAGAATGTGTTTTCTCATTCAGGTTGCTTGAGAATCTGCTCATAGCGAATTTGGGCAGCCTTTAATATTTCTTCCTTCAGGTCCTTCTCAATGCCTTTGAATGTTTTTTCGTCCCTAGTCCACAACCATTCAGATCTCACTGCGGTTTTAGCAGCTTCAACCATCATTCCCATGAGCAATGGAGAAATGTGCTGGTAACGACGTATGGTTTCACGGAAGAAAGGACAGCGACTTGTCCGAACTTCTTCGTCTATCGCTTGTTCACGATCCTTTTTCTTCAACTCCGCAATGTGGACCATGCGTTTCGCATACAGCAGCTTTTGGCGGCCATCTATTAGAGGTTTAGCTTCGTAAAGGTTCTTGCGCACAGGCATTCCAATACCCCGATTAAACTTGAAAAGCTCCTGACCGGGTGATGTGAGTTGTTCGATAATCTGGGCACCCGCTCGTTGAGCCGTGCCACCGCTCAAAATGCCAAGATACCAAGTGCCGGAAACACAAGCTGGCTCGCGATTGTCTTTGTCGTATGTGGGCAACTCAAGAGGAATCAGGCCGGGCCGCGTTTGGCCAAGCATTCCCCATCCGGCAAACCATTGGCGGGAAAACAGGCAGGGACGCTCGAACCTGGATTGGCGATACCACGCGTGAGACAGTCGCATCAAATCCCATGGGCTTAACAATTGCAACATGAGTGACAGGGCTTTCCCCCAAGCGTTCCCACCATCTACTGCGTTAATTCCCCAATCCAGTTCGCCGTCTTTGTTTACTAGGAATTTATCCTTCGACTCTTCTTGCATGACGCTTAACACCAATTCAAGAAAGAAAGACACGCAGGCTTCCCTCGACTCCATGCAGCACGTGAACACTCCCGCGCTTGGCATCCAGTCAACTGGAGGGAACGATGTCTTGAGTTTCTCGTGCTCCTTGCATTTTTTGCAAATATCGTCTTCTTCATTTTCCCAGGCGCGATAAAGTGAAGGCGAAATGGGTGTGTTGTCAGGCCTACATTCGCCAAGACGTTGAACAAATTTCTTCTGCAACTCTGCAAGCTCTTTCCATTTTGGCGATATACCTGGTGGGCTTTCGGGGCCCACCGGTTTTGAAGACTGATCCTGTTTCGAGTCAGGTTCGGGTTTATTTGATGGGCTTTCAGGACAGCACCATTCCAATTCGAATTTCTTAATCCAATCGAAAACGGTCTCTTTGGATTCAGATTTCTCGGTTTCCTCATGCGTGAGTTGCTTAAGTTGCTTGGATTGAACTCCGACTTCTTTGCCCCACACATTCGGATCATAGGTTAGAATTCCCACATTTAGCCGTTCAGGAACAGCAAAGTTGCTTTTTTTCAACACATTATATTTTGGATCCTTCTTACCCATTAGTTCGAGATTTCGGCTGATGGCGATGTCCTGCCCAGCAGTGACATATTGTTCGCGTGCCCAGAGATCATGCGTTTCGCGATTCTTTCCGTCGCCTTTGTCGCGGTACTCGATTTGGAAATTTTGCAGCAGACCGAGTTTGATGAGTTCTCCCAGCCAGATCTCATCTATCGAAATAACGTGACAGTCACCCATGGCGTTCAGATTGCGTGCCACGACGCTGTGCTGCAAAGCTCCATAGGTTTCCGGATGGCAGGTGTGGACCTTGATCCTTTGATCAAACGTTGCTTGCAGCACCTCGCATTCGGTCTTCAAGTACTTATGCACCGGTGAATCTTCCGATGCGGCAAACAAAGAAAGCATGACTTCCACCGGTTCGGGTCGGCCAGACAAGGTGCCTTTGTAGAAGGCAAGGCGGTCTTCTGCGATAATGCATTGCGGGGAAGTCTGAAGTTCCCAAAGTGTTTCCGGTTCATGACGGCCTGCCAGTTTAACAACCGAAAATACTTTGCTAACTTCCGAACGCAACTGGGCGTGGCGCAAAATGAAAACATGGTCGGCTAGGCCTGCGGCTAAGGACTCGTGCAAAGGATTTGAGCCTTCGCCCACATCAACCATGTCCACGACGAGCGATACAACTCTCTTGCTCCTCAAGAGAGCAAAAAGAGCCGCAAGAAATTGTCCTTCATCGTGGATCAGCGGGAATTTCTTGGAGAACCTGAAAACATTGTCAACAACGACCTTGGTTGCTAGTTGCTTTATTATATTTGCGTCTTCAAGCAGTCGCCTGTTGAGGCGTACAAGGGCGTCTCCTTGAGGATTCTGCGCGAGCAGTTGGCGCGTTTCCGGCCGCAAAGTAACACCAGCAAAACGCTCAACTTCATAGATCGATTGGCCGCCAATGATCTTGTTAAGATCAACTACCAGTGCGGTTCGGAGCAGCCCTGGATCGAAGTTTGACCCCTGATAATTCGCTAGAGCTGTCCGCGTTGCAGCGGACAACTGGCTTTCGAGGTATGTGGATACTGGGTTTGCTGGCTGCTTTAGCTTGCCGGCAAGCGATTGCAGATCGACGAGGTCACCGACTGAAAACATCGAGGAACCCTTTTTTATTGTCTGATCAATCCACTTTTCAATGTCATGCAGCAACTTGGCTTCGCTGATGTGCTCCGGGAACAAATCTCGTATTTGAAGGTGATGATTTTCCCACTTTTCCTCGGAATCTTTACGCTCAGGGCATTCTTTGGAAAGATCGCTGTACTGCCAAATCATTTCCCGAAGCACTGCTTTCTGGTGCAATGTCGTCAGGTAAAGTGCCGGGGCCTTGTTCTGCAGTGAAAAGTGGAGTGCAATTTCGGAAGCAATGGAATCAAGATCCGAAACCAATACGCCAACCGTGCCGCTATCAAGATATCCTTCGGGTTCGAAATCATCCTGTTTGCTCAACTTTATTCGCTCTTGCTCGTCCGCCTTTTGCCAATGAACACCTTTGTCAACGCCTCTGATTCCCAGCACACAGGGCTGGCCAGTCTGTCCGGGTGTTTCGTTAGACCGCTCGCTATCAATTTTGTCCCTCTTTCCAATGATATGCAACTGCGTGGCGATTGAGGGATAAATAATAATTCCGGGTTCCCCAGTATTTCCGCCACGAATTGAGAAATGATGCCAGCCCCGCCGATGCGCTTGATTCCTAGCTTTGACAATTTCAAGCGTTCGCTGGCGGTATTCCGATACAGTCTGGCAACTTAGATGGATGACAACGTCCGCGGCATAGGCCAGCCCGGTTTTGGACACTTCATAGGTCATGCCCTGCTCGTGGCTGCCCGGTTCCTCGAAAAAGAAAATGCTGCTGACACCGCTCTTGGCGAAATGATCCCTGAGTCTCTTGAGGAAAACACCTTCTTTAGGCCCGTATAGAGGAGTGGCTTCGGCGCTTCGCTCCAAATCAAATGCTTTTTCGTAGGCTTGGGAGAAAATCGTTTCGGCATTGTCGAATAATACCAACCATTGAGACTTCTTTTCCGTATTTTTCGTGCTTTCCTGATCTTCTCGTGCCCGGTCAACGATGTTCGTCAACACATCCACCTGTTCCGCGACATCAAAAGGCAATTGGACAATATGAAGGCCGGCGTTGGAAAGCCACCTGTTATCTTGCTCACTTTTATCTTCCTCACCCTTTTTTTTGGTCGTTTGTATGAAGACATTTGACAATGTTCCAAAGCAGTGTATTGCGGAAGGGTCCTGATCATTGCCTGAACCGAACCCGGCCAACCGACTTCTGACAGCATCTGGAGGTTCGTGCGATAGATATACAACTTTGGTATCTACGGTGTTCTTATCCATGAACTTACAACAACAACCGAGTTGCAGCGCCAGTATGCTCTTGCCGCTGCCGGCAGCACCCAGGACTACGCCAAAGAATCCCTTTTCCTCACGATATTTAATCCCTCTAGTTTCTCTTTCCGAATCCTGCGATTTAGGGGTAAGCAGGCAGTCTAGCCCTGTGATTCCCGTGCTAAATGTGGTGAAAACCGGCAGTTTCTCTGAATTTGTATTCATGCTTAGAGGAGTCGGGCTGTGAGGTAATAACTGGTCAAGTGATCGGCTGCTATGAAGGCTTTGGCGAATATGAGTGGCTTCGCACAAAGCCGGTCAAACCTTTGGATGTCTCCGGTATCGAGTCTTTATCAGGATGATACTTAATATCTTTGGCTAAAGTCTTGCCGAACATGGTTTCGATTGCGTCTTTCATTTCCGCATAAGGTTTTATATCCCAAATTTCGATGGCGGGGTAATCAGGGGGAATAAGCGCGTGCGCCATCAGGTATTTGATGTGCAGATCCGTCTTGGGCATCGAATAACCAATAATCACAATTCTCTCTGCAGTTTGGATTTGTTCAAGCGCCTCCACCCTTAATTTGTCAAAAAGATCGTCATTAGAATCGCCGCCATTTGCCCCATGTCTTTGCCAAGTGGGAGGAATAAGGGGAAGGTCACCATATTTTTCGATGAATTTGCCGCCGGCATTCTTTGCGTCGTCTGCATTAAAAAGGCGATCATCATCAAGAGGCAGCCATTCTTGCCAGATTTTCGCGTTTTCGAGAGTCAGCCAATTCAAAGAACCGTGCAGTTTCACAAGCTTCAATCTAGGAAGATTAGTATCACCTTGATTGGATATGTGTTCAACAACTTCGCCATAGTCAATTTTGCATGGATGCTTAAGTGACTTCAGTGACTTCAAAGCTTCCTCAATGACCATATCATAGTTCGGCGTAATAATTATATCCTGATATGCACGCCCCTTTGACCCCTCTTCGATAATCCTACTTCGATGAAGCACATAGGAGAGAAAGGCTTCATAAACACAGCAGTTCAACAGATCCCCAAAAGGGTTCATTTTTCGGATTACATTTCCGGCTGCATCTTTGTTCGTCGGGAAAACATGCCTCCATGGAACAGTCCGGCGAGACCACATATCCTCAGACGACCGATTGTCACGCCTATCCCAGTAGTCAATGAATGTGCAACGATTATCTTTCGTAAGTTGTTCCTTTTTGATGAAGGATTCGTCGGTTTCGGGTTCGGGATTCTTTTTTTTATCAATACGGCGCTGGTCCTCCAAATGCGCAAAACAAAGGGTATGAGCGATGACAGCCCGAAGACATTTGGATTTGTTTTCGTTCGGCGGTTGCTGTTGCTTGGGGTGACTTCCGCTTACCAGACTGAACAGTTCTTGAATGTCATCAATGTCAATTCCGGTGCTGGCTGCAACGTGGCGGTATTTTGTGACAATCTTCGCAAACTCATTTGTCAACGATTCAGAGCCATATCGTTTGAGTAAACGAAACGATTCTGTTACAAAATGGGGCATCGTCGGAATACCCGCAGCGGCGGAAAAACCCGCTCCCAGAAAGTAAACCGTCTTTCCGGGAGCGCGAGTTGTGGGTGAATCATCTGGCATTGTAATGTCTGGTCAGTCACGAAGTGAAATTGGCGGTTTCATCGCGCAACGGGTTTGTTCGCTGGAATCGTGAAGGCGCGCCGGGTGGGGGAATTAGCGGGGTCGGTGTAAGGCCAGCAGGTGCCGGCGGCGTTTTGTTGCAGATCGAGAGCTGAGTCTTGATAAATCAGACGCCGGAGGCTGGCGGCATCGAGGGACAAATCTTCCCCGTGAGGGAAGCTGAATGTGAAACAACCTGTCTCCGCTTCGATCTAACACTGATTCCGCATGCCGTTCCAAGTCCATAGTCTCCCGAAGTGTCCAAGTGAGGAGCGTTCCGGTGAATCATCAGGAACGTTTGCCTCAGACTCGCACCATCATAAGCGTCCGGCCCGGCAATGCAAGACGTTTTTGGAGGACAGCGGCCCGCCGTGTCCAAGACAACGGATTTCTTTTCGAAAAACCTGACATCCTGACGCGAATTTTATTTATTTACACCAATTCCTTCGTGATAATTCGCGCAATTCGCGTCTTCAATGCCGGAATTGCACTGCTTGGTTTCGGCCACAGGCCGAGCGCTACACCGGATGGCAAGCGATCCTTGCGAACTGAGGTTTGGCCAGGCGCAGTTCAATGTCGGCTAGTCGGCAAACCGGGCGTAGGTGGCCTTGCGCGGATCGTGCTCGGGCCGATGGCAAATCAGCGTCTGCACCCATTCGGACAGGCGGCGGCCCAGGCGGCGACAGGCCTCGCGGTCGCCGTCATTGCGCGGACGGCCGGCACAGATGGCGCCGTAATGCAGCGTTTGCCCCGGCGCCACGTAGTCCGGGACGCCGAAGACAAGGAAACCGTAGTTCATCAGCACGATTTGCAGCGCGAGGCACGTCAATTCACCGCCTCCGGCCAGGCCACCGGATGACGTAAAGGCGCAGCCGATTTTGCCTTCCGTCTTCGGCCAGAGCGGCTGAACGGTCACATCCCACCAGCGTTTCATTTCCCAGGCAATGGTGCCCATGTGTGTCGGCGAGCCGGCCGCCACCCCGTCGCACCACATCAGGTCGTCAGCGGTGGCTTCGGCAACGCTCTTCAGGCGGACTTCGGTGGCGGGAACGCTGGCGGCACCCTCGGCCACGAGGTCGGCCATCGTTTTTGTGTGGCCGTCCTGGCTGTGATACAAAACCAAAATATGCGCCGGGCGGGAATCATCGGACTTCATGACCACGATGATGCGCCTTCGCCAAAGTTTCCGTCAATTGAGAAGAAATCCCAAAGTTACATCGGTTGGGCGGCGATCCGTGCAAGCCGTGAAATTAACTGGAAACTGAATCGCCCAATGGTTCCACATCCGTATTCGTCATTTGCTCCAACGCCTCATCGTGTCCCAAGGCCAGGGCGGCGGCGATTTTCTTCGGCTCAACGGTGAAGGAACCCACCGGCAGTGGCCGGAGCGGCCGGAATACCTGGAACCGGATTCCCGCTGGCGGCTGTTTCATCAGGTCGAGGGCGGCGTTGTAATTCACATTTTGCCGCGCGGTCCAGACCCGGGCCACCATGGGCCATTCCGGGTAAGCTAGTTTTCCCATCCAGCGCGGTACCGGCTTGAGGCGGAAAGCAGGATTGTGCGTGAGCACCACGGTGATGTCCGTCGCGCCATCCTGTATCGCCCGGCGGACGGGAATGGGGTCCGCCACTCCGCCGTCAGCGTAGGGCTGGCCTTCCACGTAATCATACCCGCGCGTCGCCAGGGCCATGGAAGACGTGGCGCGGAGGGCAGCAAAGACGCGGTCATCGCAGACATGGAAGTAAACCGGTTCACCCGTGTGACAGTCGGTCAGCACGATGAAAAAGCGGGTGGGCGCTTTTTGCAGCGCTGCAACGGAAAGCGGAACGCGTTTTCGGATGATATGATCCACCAGGTAAGCGAGGTCAATGATCGGTTTGCGGCGGAGGAAATTGCTTTTACGAACCACTTTGCAGGCCAGTTCGCGCCAGATGGCCAGACCCGGTTCCCACATGTCGGCGACAAAATAGACCGCCGAGCAGGCGCCGGAAGAAGCCGCATAAACGAGATCGTATTGCCGCCGCCCGCGCTCCTGAAGATAAGCCAGCACACCCGCCGCCCACGCTCCACGCATCGCTCCGCCTTCCACAATCAATGCTGTTTTGCGGCGGGCACCTGACCCTGCATTTTCGACCATCGGCGGCGACATCTATTTCCTTTCAACGGCAGACCCGGTTGCGTCCGGTGGGTCCTCAGACGGGATCCCTTAGGTTCAACATAGCACACCCCCTGCCAAATCATAGTGAATTGCGCGAAATCAGCGTGATGACACTGGCGGATAATTCCGGCTTGGCTGCAATTTCACGGAGCGCGGCTGTCCTCAGCCGCAGCAGCCCAAACCGCCAAACCAGCGCTGGAATATTCCCTCGCCTTTCTCCGCGTGCGAACATGCTGCGGGTCAGGAGACCCGCGCTCCGCCACGGTCAATGCCGAAACTGCAACTGCTTGCTGACTTTGGCTGGATGTTTTTTTCCAATCGCCCTTGTGCGCCAGCGGGTCATGGCTCGTGACAAAGTTTTTTTAAATTCGCATTGTGACAGCCAGGATCACTTCACCGGGAATTTGTAAATATTCACGCTGATGGGGGCAATCGTCATGGCATTGGTTGTCAAATTCACTTCGCGTTCCTGAACTTCGACTTGTGGTGGTTGTCCGACCATGTTCGTGGCGTTCACAATCGAAGGTGCCATGAACCAGACTCGCCCGGCACCGGTCAGCGCCACGCCGTTGATTGAAAGGTTGAGCTGCTGCCCGGATTCAGTCGGGTTCACCACCGCCACGGTGAGCGATTTCCGGTCGCTGCTTAACGCGGCGGCAACATCGAGCGGATAAGTGTCGCTGCCCGCGTTGACTTTCGGCTGCTCTCCACCGACCGGATGGTTCGGCAGCGGCGGCGGCGAATCGCCCGTTACTTCCACCGGAATCACGCCGTAATGATCGCGATAGAGTTTGAAGAGCAGGCCGGCGGGATTCAGCGCGGCATCGGTTCGATTGGCGCTGATGAGTGACGTGACAAATGCGAAGCCCGCCATCTGAAACAAGTCCGAGTGGCGAAACATTTCGTTGAATGTCCATGCGTAAGCCGGAACGACTTTATATGAGTTTGCCGGAATGCCGCTGTAAGCCCATTCGTCGAGGCAGATCGGCACGGGCTTCGTTTTCAGCGCGGGAATGAGCGCCAGATAATCTTGATACGCCTCATATTTTTCCCGAACGTGATTTGCCGGCCGGCGCATCCAATCCACGAGCGGCTCGTCGGGATCGTTGGGCACTTGCGCGGCTTTTTCGAGATCAAAATGTGTGGTGTTGTACGAATAAAAATGTTCGCTAATCAGGTCCAGGTTGGCGAGACAGTTGGAAAAAAGCCCGCCGGTCCAATCTGCCGGTCCGAGATAATCGGGAATCAATTTGTTGCCCAGACGAAGTGATTGTTCTGAGCCGGTCATCGCGTCGGGCATCGCGCCGCTGGCAATCAGCTTGATGGTCGGGTCAACGCGCCGCATGGCTTCGGCGAACAGATTGTGTTTGATTTCAAATTGTTGAAGCGACATCGCGCCCATTTGCCAGCCGCCCCATGCTTCGTTCCCAATGCCCCAAAATTTCACACCGTAAGGTTTGGGATGTCCATTGGCCGCGCGAAGTTTTCCCATGGTTGAAGTCACCAGGCCGTTGGCATACGCCACCCAATGCGCGGCGGAATGCGCATCGCCGAATCCGGCATTGACCGTGATGTAAGGTTCGACGTCGAGTAACTTGCACAAAGTCATGAATTCATCCGTACCGACGTCGTTCGGTTGCATTACGCTCCAAACGTAATCCCAGCGCGGCGGGCGCTGATCCGGATCGCCAATCGCATCAGTCCATTCATGACCGGAAATATAATTCCCGCCGGGAAAACGATAAACGCCCGAATGAAGCTGTTTGAGCGCAACGATGACTTCGCGCCGAAATCCTTGAATGTTGTCCGCCGGCATGAGCGAGACCGCCCCGATATGAAACGACCCTTTTCCAGTTCCGACGATCTCCAGTCGGGCATTGTCGCTGTCTGCTTGCGCGGTGAAGCTCAAAGGAAATTTCGCGTACTCGGAATGGAGTTTGCCCACGGTAATTGTTTGTCTATCTGCCGCGTTGGTTCCCCACACCAGACTGACAGCAACCTTCACTCCGCGATCGCCCGCAAGCACAATTCGTCCGGTGTATGATCTGCCCAGGCGAACAGCCAATCCGCGCTGCTGAATTCCGTGCGCGCCAGCGTCATCCAATCGCACCAGCGGCGTATGGTCGCCCACATACGGCGTGTTGGTGTCCATCGTGACTGATTCTTCCTTACCGATGAAATTCCAGCGTCGCAATCCGGATCTTCCACGCACGGCAAAGTTCGTCTGCACTTGTGTTGTGATCGGATAATAAAACTTCCGGTCATCCAGCATTTCCGCCCAGATGCCGTTGTTGATGATGCCGCCGATATGTTCGATGAACTGGCCGTAAATGTATTTCGAAATCGGTGCGTGAGTTTTGCTGGCATCAATGGTGGCGCTGATGGTTTGAGTCTGTGCCTGCGCCGCGAAGGTGGCGATGAAGATGAACAAACCAAATAATTCGATTCGTGCGCGAATGGGTGTGGTCATGGCCCAATCCTATTAAAATACGCCGGAACGCGCCACCAGAACTGCTACTGTTTGCTGACCTTCGCCAGACGCAACCAAGCAGGATACACTCGGGAACAAATGATACAATTAGTGAAATAGCTATTACAATAATTGTATCATTCAACCGGATTCATGAAAGGAGCCAGCGGGAAAACCGCCGCATTCAATGCCGGAACTGGGACTGTTTGCTGACTTTGGCCAGCCGCTTTTCCCAGTCATCCTTGTGTGTCAGCGGGTCGGCGTCCGTGCCCCAGAGTTTCTTCACCATCTCGCGCTGCGGCACGAACGGACATTTCGCCTTGGGATTTTTGAACGCGTCCTCCAGCTCGCGCAAGGCCAGTTGCGCGCCGGTCATCACCGCCATCGGGCCGAACCGCCCGTTGAGCGCGTGCACCGCGTCGTCGAGCGCGCCCCAGCGTTCCGCGTCAGTGCGACCCCAAAGCGTCGGTTGCGTGTCCAGCCGCGCGAGATTCCAGAACGCGATGCGGATTTGTCGCACCGGTTTGGCCTAGTCGCCCATCATGTGCCGGAAAATCGTTTTCAACACCGCGTTGATGACGGAATTCTGAAACTGCGGTTCGTGAAAACGATGTCCGCCGCTGACTTCGGTGAAATCGTTGAACCGCACCGTCAATGACAGTTCGCGCGCCTGCAATTGCTCGCGCCGCAACTGGCCGACCAGCCGCGTCGCCTCGCTCAGCGTGAACGTCAGCGCCGCCTCGTAATCCGGCTCATCATAAGGCAGCGTGGTGTTGCTGGAAATCGTCGTGCGGTCCTTGACTTCCAGCAGCAGCGGCTCGTTCCACAGGCCATTGGCGAACAGCCAGAGCTGTTGGCCCCAGATGCCGAATTTCTGCCGGAGCAACGGCGACGGCAGTTTGGCCACGTGACCAAACGTCGTCGCGCCGAGCGCGGCGAGCGACCGTTGACGGTTCTTGCCGATGCCGGACAATTCGCGCACGGAACGGCCTTGCAAAAATTCCTTTTCCGAGCCGGTGGGAATCTCGATGAAGCCGGGCTTGGCCGCGTCCGTTGCCAGCTTGGCCAGCCGCGATGAATTGGCGAGGCCGGCGGACACCGGCAGTTTCACTTCGTGCAGAATCCGCTGGCAGATTTCCTTCACGTATTTTTCCGGCGTGGTGTTGCGCCAGACATGGCGATCCATCGTTGTGAAATCGAGGAAGCCCTCGTCAATCGAAATGGGCACGAGCGTGGGCGAGTATTCTTCGAGGATGTGAAACATTTCCGCCGACAGCCGGCGGTATTCGTCGTAGTGTGGACGGCACAGGACGCCTCGCGGACAAAGTTTCCTCGCCTCAAAGCACGCCATGCCGGTTTTGATGCCGAATTTCTTGGCCACGCGATTCGCAGCAATGACGATGCCGTCGCCGCGCCGCCCGCCACCCACCCAGACCGGGCGTCCCTGCAGTCTGGAATTCAGGGCAATTTCGCAACTGGCGAAAAAGCTGTCGCCATCCACGTGCAGGATGCGAATGGGCGGTTTCGTGTTTACGGGCAAACCTTAATTGAACCCAAATTCAGGCCGTGTCAAATCCTCGCACACCGGCAGGGACAAAAGCTGTCCAAGCCCGAATGAACCTGAAAAACCTTGGCTCATCGTAGCGGCGGGTCTGCAGACCGCCGCATTTCTCCGGAAAATTGAATTGTTCGGCTTTCTGCCAAAAGCCGCTACGCCTGTTTTTCAGAGGCTGATCAAATGAATGCCACCATGCGCAAGTTCCTACGAAACCTCGGGACGCGAGGGCGCCTCCCGATACGCCCGAGGCGGGCGTGCTCCCCACAAAAAAAAACGCGGAGTGAATTTCACTCCGCGCCTTGCAAAACTCAAATTCAATTCTACGTCAAAACAATCTTGTCGCCGTCCTTTAGCGTCACAATGGCTTTCTTCCAGTCGGGCGCTTTGCCAGCTTGCGTGGTGCGCTGACGGCGCAGTTTGCCGCGAACGTTCAGCGTGTTGACCTTGGTGACCTTGACCTTGAACAGTTCCTGCACGGCCTTGCGGATTTCCGTCTTGTTCGCGCGCCGATCGGCCACAACGGTGTATTGATTGAACTTTTCGCCCTGGCGCGTGCCCTTTTCCGTCAGGCGGACGGTCTTGATGACTTCAAAAGCGTTCATGTTATTCCTTGGTCAGACGGGCTTCGACCTTCTCAAACGCGCTCCTGGTGAAGAGCAGCTTGTCGGGCCGCAAAATGTCGTACGTGTTCAGCGAATCGCTCGTGGCCAGCGTGACATTTTCAATGTTGCGCGAGGCGAGCGTGAGATTTTTGTCCGCCGACGCGACGATGAGGGTTGTGCCGGTCAAATCCAGCGTGGACATCAGGCCGATGAAATCCTTCGTCTTCGGCGAAGCGAGCTTCAAATCGTCCACCAACACCACGTCGCCGGCCTTGAGCCGTTCGCTCAACGCCTTGCGCAACGCGAGGGTGCGGGTATTCTTGGAAACTTTTTTGCTGAAATCACGGGGCCGCGGACCGAAAACCACGCCACCACCGACCCACAACGGCGATTGATGGGAACCGGCGCGCGCACGGCCCGTGCCCTTTTGCCGCCACGGCTTCTTGTTGCTGCCGGAAACTTCGCCGACGTTCTTGGTGCAGGCCGTGCCCATGCGTTGCGCCGCCTGATAGGCGACGACCACGTCATGCACCGCTTGTGTGCCTTTTCCGTCTTCAATCAGCGGGAACTTCACTTCGAGTTCGCCCTGCTGCTTCCCTTCGATATTTTTAATGGCAATTTTCATGGCCGTTTAAACTACTTTTTGGCCTCAACCACCGCGGGTTTGGGTTCGGCCTTCGCGGCGGTGGCGCCCTTCTTCTTCATCGGCGCCAAACTGACCGGCGGTTTCCAGCCCTTGGGCCGTTTCTTGGATTCACGGATGATGATGTAATCGCCTTCCGCCCCGGGAATCGCGCCTTTGATGAGCAAGAGATTGTCCGCCTCGCGCACCTGAATGACTTCAAGATTCTGTGTCGTGCGCCGAACCTGCCCCATGTGACCGGGCATTTTCATGCCGCGCATGACCGTGCCGGGGAACAGGCGCTGACCGATGGCGCCGCTGCGGCGGTGCCAGCCTTTGGCCCCGTGCGTCGAATCACCACCGGCGAAATGATGACGTTTCACGACGCCCTCAAAGCCGCGGCCCTTCGTGATGCCAATCGCATCCACAAAATCGCCAACGGCGAACAGCGCCGGTCCGACGATGTCGCCGGGTTTGACTTCCCTGGAGAAATTCCGGAATTCCCGGATGCGTTTCACCGCCTGGCCGTTTTGTTTTTTAATGTGGCCGAGCAATGCCTTGGTGAGACGCTGTTCCTTTTGATCGTCGAAACCGAGTTGAACGGCATTGTAACCATCCTTGCCGGCCTGGGTTTTGACCTGAAGCACGCGGTTGGGGCCGGCGAGCACGACCGTGACCGGCGTGACCACGCCGCGCGAATCGTAAACGCGCGTGCTACCGAGTTTTTTTCCTAAAAGTCCGAGTGGCATAGCCGTGAATGGTTAAATTTTGATGGTGATGTCCACGCCTGCCGGGAGATTGAGCTTTTTCAATTCATCCACGGTCTTGGCGGTCGGGTCGAGAATGTCAATCAGCCGCTTGTGCGTGCGTTGTTCGAAAGTTTCCTGCGATTTCTTGTCGCAATGCGGCGAGCGTTGGACGGTGAAGCGCTCGATACGGGTCGGGAGCGGGATGGGCCCGGCGACGCGCGCGCCGGTGCGTTTGACGGTGTCGGCGATTTCACGCGCCGATTGGTCTATGACACGTTGGTCATAAGCCTTAAGTCGAATGCGAATGCGTTGGGCAGCCATACAAAGAACAATTGTCTGTTTACCGTTTAACTAAATTTCTCCGCCCTCGGTTTGAAAGCGGGCGTGCAATTTATCAAACATCTCCTCCAATGCAATATCTTTTTTAAGGTTTTTTGGTTCGGCGTGTTGACCATGTTGATTCAGGATAAAGGTTGCCGGCAAGTCGCAGAAAAGTTCTTGCATCGCCGGCCCAACGGAGTACAGCTTTGGTTATTCAGAACTCTTGAGCGCATATGATCGATGCCAAGTCCCAAATCGAAGAGGATCTCACCAGGCTCCTCGACCAGCAAAAGCAGATTCTCAAGTCGCTCGAAGACATCAAGGACATCATAGAATTTCGAACCGTCTATCAACGCTGGGACACCCAATCGTTGAAGATCGTGCAGACCCTGGCTCCGGACAAATATGAAGAATTCGTCAATTATTTTTCAACCGATCCGAACCTGAAGTTGCTGGAAGCCAGCATCCAGGACTACGTCCGGGGGATGGGACAGGCAAAAGACGCTTACACCGACGAATTGCCTTTTGATCCACACGAGCTGGCGAGGATTCGATTTCTCAATCAGCTTCAGGTCCTGGACGAATTGTCCTACCGGGTTGAGACTGTCCTGGCTGACGTCGAAAACCATTTGTTTGCAGAATTACAGGAAAAGGAACTGGAAGCGGCGAATACATTGCAGAAGATCAGTCTGCGGGCGGCGGGGGATCTGGCCGGCGTGGTTCTCGAACGTCATTTGCAGAGACTGGCGGCGAATCACTCGGTGACGATTCCGAAGCAGGTAACAACCATCCGCGAGCTGAACGATCCATTGAAGCTGGCTAAAGCCTATGACTTTTCCACCTGGCGGGAGATTCAGCGACTTGGTGATTTGCGCAACCTATGTTCGCAACAAAGGAACGGCAACCCCACGAAAGAGCAGGTCGAAGATCTCATTACCGGGGTGAACTCCATAATCAAGTCGGTGTTTTGACAAGGCCCAACATCGCACTGCGACCTTGCGAGCCGGGGGATGACGGCACACCATTCCAACCAAAAATAATTCGTGTGATACCGTTCCCCAATAATAATCGGCACATTGGTAGGGCGCGTCACTCCGTGCGCGCCGCAATCGTTGTCTGGACGGGCGGCGGGCAGAGGACTGCCCGCCCTACCGAGGTTTGTTCCGATTGTCTCTGGGAATTGGTATGATTCGTGGTGATTCTTGGTTGAAATATGGAAACAAAAAACGGCCTTCATTGTCGAAGGCCGCTGGCAAAATTGATGGTCGAATCCTTTACGTTCTTGCCGCCGGTTTCTTGGCCGCCTGGTCCAAAATCGTGCTTAAAACAGCCTTCGGCACCTGCTCGAAAGTCAGCGGTTCCATGGAGTAGGAAGCGCGGCCTTTCGAAAGCGACCGAATCGCCGTGGCGTAACCGAACATTTCCGCCAGCGGCACTTGCGCGTTGAGAATCGTCTGGCCACTCTTGGCCTCAATATTAACAATGTGGCCGCGACGGCGGCTGATGTCACCGAGGAGATCGCCCTGGTATTCGTCGGGCGTGTTGACTTCGACCTTCATGATCGGTTCGAGCAAAATCGGATGCGCCTTTTTGAAAGCGTCTTTGAGCGCAAAAATGCCGGCCATCTTGAACGCCAGTTCGTTCGAGTCCACTTCGTGGAATGTGCCGTCCGTAACCTGCACCTTGATGTCAATGACCTGGTAACCGGCATAGACGCCACCCTTGATGGCTTCCTCAATGCCGTCAATGACCGCCGGGATGTATTCCTTGGGAATCGCGCCGCCGACGATTTTGTTTTCGATCTCGATGCCCTTGCCCTTCTCGTTCGGCTGAATCTGGACGCAGGCGTGGCCGTATTGTCCGCGACCGCCGGACTGGCGGATGAATTTGCCTTCGCCATCGGCGGGCTTGGTGATGGTTTCGCGATAGGCGATTTGCGGCGCGCCGGTGTTGGCGTCCACCTTGAATTCGCGCTTGAGCCGGTCGCAAATGATTTCCAGGTGCAACTCGCCCATGCCCGCAATGATGAGCTGGCCGGTTTCCTCGTTGTGGAAACAGCGGAACGTCGGGTCTTCCTCCGCCAGCCGCTGCAATCCTTCGGACATTTTGTCGCGGTCGGCGCGCGTTTTTGGCTCGACGGCCATGCTGATGACGGGCTCGGGGAACGTCGGCGGTTCGAGGGTCACATCGTAATCCTCGTCGCACAACGTGTCACCGGTGGTGATGTTCCGCAACCCCACGAGCGCGGCGATGTCGCCGGCATAAACCCGGTCAATGTCCTTGCGTTCGCTGCCTTGAATGATCATCAGGCGGCTGACGCGATCGCGCTTGCGGGTGCGCGGATTGTAAATCGTGTCGCCCTTTTTGAGCGTGCCGGAATAAACGCGGAAGAACACCAGCTTGCCCGCGTAAACGTCAGTCCAGAGCTTGAACGCCAGCGAACAAAACTTGTTGCTGTCGCTGGTCTCGATGTGAACGACTTTGTCCGTGTCCACCCCGACGCCTTGCGCGCCGGGAACATCCAGCGGCCCCGGCAGATAATCCACGATGGCGTCAACCAACGGCTGCACCCCCTTCTTTTTGAAAGCCGAACCGCACAGGACGGGAATCAATTCGATTTTGCACGTCAACCGGCGGATGGCCGCCTTGAGCGCGAGCGGCTCAACCGGCTTTTCCCCGATCACCAGTTCGGCAATCGCATCGTCCTTGTTGGAAACGGCATCAATCAGTTCCGCGAGCGCGGCTTTGGCTTTTTTCTTCAGGCGCTCGGGAATTTCCTTCACCTCGTATTTCAAACCTTCGTTGACGACTTCGCCGACACCCCAGGTGATCGTCTTCTGGTTGACCACGTCAATGACCCCTTCGAACTTGTCCTCGGCGCCAATCGGCAGAAAAATCGGATACGCATACGCGCCGAGTTTTTTCCGCATGTCTTTCAGCGCGTTTTCAAAATTCGCGCCGGTGCGGTCCATCTTGTTGACGAACGCGATGCGCGGAACATTGTATTTGGTCGCCTGACGCCAGACCGTTTCGGATTGCGGCTGAACGCCCGCAACGGCGCAGAACACGGCGACCGCGCCGTCCAAAACGCGCATGGAGCGTTCGACTTCGGCGGTGAAATCCACGTGGCCGGGCGTGTCAATGATGTTGATGCGATGCGGCACACCCGCAAAGGATTTGACCAGGCCCTCTTCTTTTTTCTGCGTCCAAAAGCACGTCACCGCGGCGGACGTGATGGTGATGCCGCGTTCGCGTTCCTGCTCCATCCAGTCCGTGACCGTGTTGCCATCGTCCACGTCGCCGATTTTGTGGATGAGGCCGGTGTAAAAGAGGATGCGCTCGGTCGTCGTCGTCTTGCCCGCGTCAATGTGCGCCGCGATGCCGATGTTGCGCGTGTGCTCGAGGGTGTATTCGCGGTTGGGCGAATTGACCGATTTCGTTGTTTCTGCAGTTTTTCGCATCTTGATTCGGAGAATAAAAAACGCCCCGATGCTCCAATCTTCGGGGCGCGTCAAAAAAATTCTACCAGCGGAAATGGGCAAATGCCTTGTTCGCCTGCGCCATCTTGTGAACTTCGTCGCGTTTGCGGATCGCGTTCCCCTGCCCTTGATAAGCCTCCAGAATTTCCGCCGCGAGCGCCTCGCGCATGGGCGTGCCCTTGCGCGCGTCCGCGAAATCCACAATCCAGCGGAGCGCCAGGGCGGCCTGCCGGTCCGACGGCACTTCCAGCGGCACCTGATACGTGGCGCCGCCGACGCGGCGCGCCTTGGTTTCGATGCGCGGTTTGGCGTTGTCCACCGCGCGCTGCAAAATTTCCACCGGATTGCTGGCCGGATTCTTTTCGGAAATGCTGTTGAACGCGCCGTACACAATCCGCTGCGCCGTGCTTTTTTTGCCGCACATCATGATGGTGTTCACCAGCCGCGAAACCAAAGCGCTTTGAAACTTTCCATCTTTGGCAATCGTCCGTCTTGTAGCTTGTCGTCTGCGGGACATGGGATTCGTTAAATCGTTAAATCGTTGAACCGTGAATTGGGTTAGGCTGCGGGTGCTGCTGCCGGCGGAGCCTCCGCCGCTGCAGCCGGCGCCGCGGGTCTTGAACCCGGCTTCGGGCGTTTCACGCCGTATTTCGAGCGGCTGACCCGGCGTTTTTCGACACCAGCAGCATCCAGCCGCCCGCGAACAATGTGATAACGCACCCCCGGCAAATCCTTCACGCGGCCACCGCGCACCATCACGATGGAGTGCTCCTGCAAATTGTGGCCTTCGTCCGGGATGTAAGCAATGATCTCATACCCGTTGGTCAGACGCACCTTGGCCACCTTGCGCATCGCCGAGTTCGGCTTCTTGGGCGTGCGCGTCATGACCTGAATGCAAACGCCACGTCGAAACGGCGAGCCTTCCAAGGCTGGCGACTTGGACTTGTATTTTACTTTGCGTCGGCCCTTGCGGACCAATTGATTGATAGTCGGCATTTTATCTTAAAAAAATCTCTTTCCGCAATTGTCCGGCGCATTTTTGCCGGTCAAACGGAAGACGGAATATATCAAACGCATTTTTTGTTGCAACAAGTATTTCAGCGCGCAAAATAATCAAAAAACAGCCGGCGCGAATGGCCAAAACGGGGTGATTTTTGAAATTTCGACCACTTCAACGGCAAAAACGCCCGGCAGTCCACCAAATCAGCGCCAGGCTGGTGTGCGCTTAAGGTGCTTGTTCCGTACCTTGGAATGAGATGCCTGCCTGATAGAGCTTCAGTTGTGATTGAAGTGCCCCGGCCAGTGCGGTGTTGGTTTGTGCCTCTGCCATCGGCATGGCGCGTTGCACCGTCTCAATCGCTTCCGGAAATCTTCCCGCCTCTGCATACGCCGCCGCCAGCGTGCAGAGAACGGCCGGATTGTTCCCACCGGCAAGCTGATTCGCCCGTTCGGCCAACCTCACCGCCTCAATTCCATTTCGGAACGAAGCCTGCGGGCAGGTGGCCAGCACCAAGGCCAGGTTATTCTGGACTTCCATGTAGTCGGGTTTGATGGCCAGTGCCTTTTGATAATGTGAGATGGCTTCGGCCACGTATCCCTGTCGAACGAAGGCGTTGCCAAGGTTGTAGTGGGGTTCGGCGTAATCAGGTTTGATGGCCAGTGCCTTTTGGTATTGCGCGATCGCCTCTTCTTTCCGTCCCTGATGGGCAAAGACAACGCCCAGGTTGTTATGGGGTTCGGCAAAGTCGGGATTGATTGCCAGTGCCATTTGGAATTGCGCGATAGCTTCCTCTGTCCGTCCCTCATCGCGAAAAACACCGCCAAGGTTGTTATGGGCAATGCTGTTACACGAGATGCAGGCTGAGCGAGTCCATAGTGATTCGCTATCACGCCAGTATGTGGTTTGAGCACGGGCACAAGTGATCAAGACCGCAAGAACCACCATCGCGCCACCGCCAAGCACCCAACGGCGACCCCGCCAGGAGGCCGTCAACTCAACCACCATCCAGGTCAGAAGAATATACAGGCCGATTTGCGGCAGGTAGGTATAGCGGTCCGCCCGCGCCTGATTTCCAACTTGTACCAGCCCAATCACTGGCACCAACATTCCCATATACCACAACCAACCCATCAAAAAGTGCGGATGCTTTTGCCTCCAGCAAAACGCCCCCACCGAGACGGCAATCAACAACAGCAGCGCCAGGATGATTTTTCCAATCGACAAGCCATGGATTGGGTAGGGATACATGATAGCCAATCCCACCGGGTAAAACATCTGTCCGCAATAGGCAACATAAGATACGAGAGCATTGCTGATTCGCAGGGGAAAGGAAATCTCTGTGTCTTGTCGCTGAATTAGAAGCGTCACCACGCACACGGTAATCGAAAATACGATGAGCGGAATCTTTTCAACGATCAACCTCCACGAAATCGAAAAGCGGTTCGCCGCCGCCCCAAACCGGTTCAGCGGCCAGTAGTCCAGCAGCAACAACACGAACGGCACCGTCACCAGCATCGGTTTGCACATCAATCCAAGAACAAACAGGAACATCACCGTCAGATAGCGACCCAGTGACGGCGGTTTGCGCACATACCGGACATAAGCCCCAAGCGTCAGCATGAAGAACAACCCGCTCAACACATCTTTGCGTTCCGACACCCACGCCACCGATTCCACCCGCAACGGATGGATGGCAAACACCGCCGCCACAAACGCGCTGCGCCACAATGCACCCGTCATTTCCCGCAACACCAGAAACAGGAGAATTGCAGTTGCAGCATGGAGCAGGAGATTGGTTAGATGATGTCCGCCGGCGTTGAGGCCATATAACTGGCAATCCAGCATGTGCGACATCACCGTCAGTGGGTGCCAATTGCCCGCCACGCTATGGGTAAACGTCCACTCAATTCCTTTCAGATTCAGGCCGTGAATGACCTGCGGGTTCTCATACACGTATGAGTTGTCATCGTAGTTGACAAATCCATGCCCCAGCGTCTGGCCGAACACCACCCCAATAGCGCCCAGGAGAAATACACAAACAGCAAAAACAGACCAGTAATTGCCTGACCCGGCTGGAAGGGTTGGTTGAGTTGCGTCGTGGGACGGAGCAGGCTGAAGTGTTTCTTGTTTTAGGCTCATGCCTTTTCAAAAGTATTGCACACTCATTGATTTCACGGAACGGACAAAACATAATTAAGAAATTCCACCCTGGATAACGAGCAATAAATACAACCGCATCCGCACCGCTTAAGCTCATGGGTTGGTATCATCTACAGAACATATTATTGCACGGGCTGGTGGCGTGGTTGCTGGCTCGCTCACAAAATCACCCCATCTAGGGATGCTCCTTTTGAAGAAGGGCTTTATGGAGATTGGTGCGAGCCAGTGCAAAGTCGGGCTGGAGGGCCAAAGCCGCCCGAAACTGAACGACGGCCTCGTCCACCATTCCCTTTGTGAGCAAGGCCATCCCCAGGTTGTTGAGGGTGGACACATCGTCAGGCTTGATCTGCAAAGCTCTTTGGTAAAACGCCACCGTCTCGTCCAGTTGCCCCTTTTGGAAATAGGCGTTACCAAGGTCAAAAGAAGCCATCGCCTCGTCAGGATATTGTTTCCAGATTTCCCGAAACTGGGCAATGGCCTCGTCCACCTGCCCCTTATGGAGAAGGATGACCGCAAGGCCATGACGCGCATCGGCAAAATCGGGAAAAAGCTCCAGGGCCTTTCTAAATTCAACCATGGCCTCGTCGTCCCGTCCCATCTGGACGAGCGTATTGGCATAATCGCCATGAGCCTTGGCGAGCGCAACAGCAAGGTTATTGCGGATTTCCGCGTTATCGGGTTTGATTTGCAGCGCCGTTTGGTAATGGGCGATCGCTTCGTCCACATTGCCCTTTTTGAACAGAGCTTTGCCAAGGTTATTGTGGGCTTCCACGTAGTCGGGTTTGATTTGCAGCGCCGTTTGGTAATGGGCGATCGCTTCGTCCACATTGCCCTTTTTGAGCAGAGCGTTGCCGAGGTTGTAGCAGACTTCCGCGTTATCGGGTTTGATTTGCAGCGCCTTTTGGTAATGGGCGATCGCTTCGTCCACGCTTCCCTTTTTGAGCAGGGCGTTGCCGAGGCCATTTTGGCCAATAAAATTGTCAGACATGCAGACGAGGGCGTGGGTCCACAGCGATTCACTATTTCGCCAATAAGCAGTCTGCGCACGCGCGCAGAAAATCAAAGCAATGAGGATGATCGTGGCCCCGCCGCCCAGCACCACGCGGCGGTAACGCCAGCCAGCGCACAGATCAGCCGCTGTCCAGGTCAGCAATAGATACAGGCCGATCTGCGGCAGATAGGTGTAGCGATCCGCCCGCGCCTGCGATCCCACCTGAACAATTCCAATCACCGGCACCAGCATGATGAGATACCACAGCCAGCCGGTCAAAAAATAGGGACGCTGCCGGCGCAGGATAAAAACCCCCGTGGAGATGCCGGCCAACAGAACCAGTGACAGCACCACTCCTGAAACTCTAACGTTCCCGGCCGCAAACGGGTATAAAACCGCCAGGCCCGACGGCCAGAACATCTGGCCCAAATAGAGCACATAAGAGATCGAGGCATTCCCCGCGCGCAAGGGGAGGGAAATCAGCTCGAACGACTGGATGGCCTTTGTTTGGGCAAAAATCGTAACCACGCACGACGCGGTAGCCAGTCCGAGCAGGGGCAGCTTTTCCAGCAGTAAATGGTTGAGCCGCCTTCGCTTTGCTTCGTCGCGCCAGGGAGTCGAGCCGCCTTCGCTTCGCTTCGTCGCGCCAGGCAGTTGAGGGGCAGGAATTCGGAATCTTGTCACCCGCCACTGGTCACTTGCTTGCCGCGCCGAAGCGCAGTGAAGGCGGGTCACCCTTCCTAACGGCCAGTAGTCCAGCAGCAACAACACGAACGGAACTGTTACCAGCATCGGTTTGCACATCAGGCCCAACACAAAAAATAACAACGTCAAACCGTAATAAACTTTGGATTTTGGACTTTGGACTTTGGACTTTTCGACATACCACACATAAGCCCCAAGCGTCAGCATAAAGAACAGCCCGCTCAACACATCCTTGCGTTCCGCCACCCACGCCACCGATTCCACCCGCAACGGATGGATGGCAAACACCGCCGCCACAAAAGCGCTCCGCCACAATGCCCCCGTCATTCCCCGCAACACCAGAAACAGAAGAATGGCAGTTGCAGCATGGAGCAGGAGACTGGTCAAATGATGGCCACCGGCGTTGAGGCCATAAAACTGGCAATCCAGCATGTGCGACATCACCGTCAGTGGATGCCAATTGCCCATCATGCTGTGGGTGAATGCCCACTCAATTCCCTTCAGATTCAGGCCGTGAATGACCTGCGGGTTTTCATACACATATTTGTTGTCATCATAGTTGACAAACTCGTGATGCAGCGTCTGGCCGAACACCACCCAGATAGCGCCCACAAGAAATACACAAACAGCAAAAACAGCCCGGTAATTGCCTGACCCAACTGAGGCAAGGCCAGTTTTACGCATAAGCAGTCGTTTTTCGCTCAAAGGCAATGCTCGTCATCAAACCTACAGAGATTAGACAAATGAGTTTTTTCACGTTCGGCTCAAGGTTCACTGACTCCTTCAAGAGATTTCAAATTCTTCATCAAGTTCTGTTTCGGATCAAACTCCATGTTCCGCGAGTCAGGTGTTGGGTTGAGGTAATAATTGAAGCCTAATCCGGCTGGCAACAACTATTTCGCCCGATTTTTGGATGAAACCGCGAAATACACAGAACACGCGAAATTTATTGGCCGCAAAGAACGCAGAGAACACAAAGCGCTTTCGGAGGGCGGAGCTCCGCGACGCCCCAATTCTTAACCGCAACTTGTCGCGCCGAAATGAATGAAGGCGGAAGAAACGCTTTGACACGAATTTCACGAATTAACACGAATTCGTTTGCCGCACTTGTCGTGCCGTAGCGCAGCGAAGGCGAATTAACTACCGCTTGCCGCCGCGGGGACACGGGCGTAGCATCGCCCTACAACTTCAAACGGGAAACGTGGATATGAAAACTTACGTTCTGAAAGATGCCAACCCATCCTCTCCCAACAAGGATTCCTTCCTCAACGGCCTTGTCTTCGGCTTCGATGTCGGCACCGGCTCCATCGGCTACGCCGTGCGCAAGGGCAGCGAGTTCAAAGATGTGGGAGTGTTGATTTGCGACAGCGAAGGCAGCGACTTGAGCAAACGCCGCGATTTGCGCCGCCAGCGCCGCACGCTCCGCAGTAAAAAATACCGGCGCCAATGGTTTGCCAAAGAATTGGCCAAGCTTGGCCTGCCGAAACCTGAAAATCCGCCAAACGATCCAATTTCACTCCGTCTACGCGCGCTCAATGGCGAAACGTTGAAGCCGGAAGAACTTCATGCCGCGCTGACGCATCTCTTCAAACGGCGTGGTTACAGCAAAGTGCCGTGGGCAAATGTGGAGAAGGCAGCCAAGGAATCCGCCAAGCAGAAAAAGGATGACAGCGATGAAGGAGTGAAAGAAAAGGCCGAAGAGATCAGGGCAAAGCTGGGCAGCAAACATCCGTGCCAATTCCTTGCCGAAGAAAAAGCCAGGGTTGGTAATAGTCCGACTGACAAATGGGCACGAAAAATTTATTGGCCGCGTGAAGTGTTGCGGGATGAATTTCTCGCCATCGCCAAAGCGCAAAAGAAAAATTTCCCGAAATTGGCGGAGAAAACCGACTGGCTCCTCTACGGCGATTCGCAGCCCAAAACAAAAGCAGGAGAAACTTACCACGTCTTTTTCAAAACCACCGAGGCACGCAATCCTGGCGTGCTTGGTCTGCGCTGGCCTCGTTTCGACAATCGCGGCCCGGCCCTGGATTCCTTGCAGCCCGTGGATGAGAAAGGCCGCGCGTTGCACGTTGTCCGCAAAAACAAAGAAGCCTTTGGGATGGCACAATGGGAACTGGCTTTGATGAATTTCCGGGTGCTGGATTTCAAGACACGGCAGAAGCTCGATCCGCGCATTGATTTCCCGATCTTCATTGAAAACCTTCGCAACGAATGGAACAAGAAAGGCAAGGTAACGGAAGCCCGGCTCAAAAAGCTGTCCGAGCCATTCAAAGAAAAGTTTTTATTGATTGAAGATCAAAAGCCGCTGACGCCTGAAACCGGCGCAGGTCGCGCCCGATATTCCTCGCCCACACTGGAACTCATCCGCAAAGAAATTGGTGAAGGTCGCCGAGTTGACACGCCCCAGCCGATTTTACGCCGCACAGGTGAAAATGCGGAACAGGCGTTGAATCGCTATTTGGCTGACATCAAACATCCGCTAGTGCGGCATCGGTTGGTTTTGTTTCGTCGGTTATTGATCCAACTCGTTTCGCGTTACGGCCAGCCGGACATGATTGTTCTCGAAGCCGTTCGCAGCCTTGCCCTCGGCCAGAAAGCAAAGAATGAATTGAACAAGCGTAACGAGCAATTCCGCAAGGAGCGCGAAAATGCGCGCGAGCAACTTTCATCAAATAACGAATCCTTTTCACGAAAAGCCATCCAGCGCTACCGGCTGTGGCAGGAAGCCAAAGGCCGCTGCCCGTTTTGCCTGCAAACGATTGAGCGGACAGATTTGGGGCATGGCGCGGACATCGAACATCTTGTTCCACGTTCTGTCGTGGATTGTAACGAGTTTTACAATCTCACTGTCGCTCATATCAAATGCAACCGTGAATTGAAAGGTGACCGCACTCCGCTCGCCGCTTTCGGTGGCACATCACAGTGGGAAGGAATAAAAGCAAACGCGGAAAATTGTTTCATCGGGCGCAAACTGGAAATTTTCTTAAGCCCGAATGCCGAGGAATTGATCGAACAAAAATCTGACCTGCAACACACCGCCTACATCGCGCGGGTCATCCGTCACATTTCGCTGATTCAACTCGGCTGGTTAAACGACGAAGGCCGCGACCCGACACCAGAAAAACAAAATCCCGCATTGAACTTCCAAGTCACCAACGGGCAACTTACAAGCCGGTTGCGGAAGGCTTGGGGCTTGAACCAGATTTTGCATCCACTCCCACCGGACAAACGTTGGGATGAGCTTACCGAAGCAGAACAAAATCAGTTCACCGAAAAGAATCGCGGTGACCTGCGGCATCACGCGCTCGACGCGGTGGTAATTGCCTGCACCCTGCCATGGCTGGCGCACCGCACCCACGGCGCAACGGATAAATTCGGCAGACACGGCTGGTGGACGCAAGACGAGAAGCAACGTAGCAAAGCGGCCAATCCCATTTTCCCGAACGACGGCCAGATGCACGACGTGGTGAAAAAGGAAATTGAAAAGGTCGTCGTGCGCCATCACGTTTCGCGGAGCAATCACCAGCAGGCCTATGCCACGACACTTTACGCCAAGAAAGCCAAAGACACCTACGTTGCACGGGAAGTGTTCACTTCACTCACACCAAAGAATCTCGGCAGCATCTGGCCGGAAACTTTCGCGTCATATTGCGAGGCGGCATGGCGGCGCTACTCTGACGAATCGGCAGACCTCGCAGCGGAATTAAAAAAGACCAAGGGTTGCGTGCCGGAAAACTTCACAAAGAAACTTTGTTTTTCACACTTCCAAAAATGGCGGCAGGATGATTGCCCAGAATTTTACTGGCCCAAGGAAATAAAAATCCCCATTCGTAACGTGCGACTAATTTCGGTAAAGGACGACACGGCAGTGGTTCCGTTCAGCCCCGGCACTCATGCTTACGTAAAACGGACTGGATTCAAAGAGGTTCACATTTATCCAACAGCGGATAAAAAAGGATTTGTGCGAGTATTCATTCCTTTCTGGAAAAACGACAAACCAATCAGCGATAAACCTATCCCCGAAAACGTGAAGCCTATCGCTATTATCCGGCGTGGAATGATAATCGAACTTCAAAAGAAGCCCGGAGGCAAACATCCATCAGGGAAGTATCGCGTGGTGACAACAATGCAGGGGCAAATCCAACTAATCCCTGCTCACATCAAAAAAGATAAGCAGGCCCTTTTGGCTGCCGGCTTTTTGGAAAACGGTGTCAATTTCAGTTGGGACACGTTTATCAATGCACTTAACCGTGAATCGCCCGCTGCCATTGAGGCAATCCGTAAGGCCAAGTCAGGTCAAGGGCAATACTATCCGCTTTCCAGTCTGGATGAAAAAGAACGTCCTAATTGACAAGCAAGTGAAAGACTTTATTCAAATGCTTTCTCCAGAGCCGAAAAAAATGCTCCGGCGGGGCCTGAAGGGACTTGAGAACGAAGAAGGCAACATCATTCCGATGCGGAATGAGTCGGAAGGATTTTATCGACTTCGCGTGAACAACTTCCGTGTTATTTTTTCTCGGCCAGACTCATCAACGATCCGGTGCGAATACGTTGAGCACCGTAAAGTGGTTTATTATAATTGGACGCGCCTGATTTTGGAGCGATAGGATTTTCATCTTCAGATGAGCTACCACATCCTCCACCTGTTAAGCCACAATCTGAAAGTCCGCATCAAGCTTGACCAGCTTTACATCACAGACTTGGATAGCGGCACCGATAAATCCGTGCCGCTGGCAGATGTAGCGGTCATCGTCTGTGCAGCGCGGGACACGGAATTCTCCAGCAGTTCGCTCCGACGCATGGCGGAATTGAATGTCCTGCTGCTTATCTGCAATGAGAAGTTTGAGCCGTGCGCCATCACCCTGCCCTATTATCGCCCCGCAAACACGGAATTGCTCCGCCGCCAGATTGAATGGACGCCGGAATGGAAAACGGCCATGTGGCGGCAAATCATCACCGCCAAAGTCCGTAACCAGGCCGCCAATCTCGCACATTTGAAACGGGCGCACACTTTATTAAGCGCCATCGCAGAAAGATGCGCGAATCCTGCTCCCGTAGCGGCATCTCGGCAGAGTGCCGCTAATGAAGAAGTGCGGCGTTCTCCCGAAGCGCCGCTACGCCCGTCGCTCGCCACCATTACCGCTTCCAAACGCGCCGCATTTCTTTCCGATTCGCCGGATGCCTGCGAATCCCGCGCCGCACGGCATTACTGGAAATATTTGTTGCCCCGTTTAAGCGAATGGCAGGAGACAAATGAAAAACGCCGTGTTCCCGGCACGCGCGAAGGCGTGAACGGGATGTTGGATTATGGTTACGCCATTTTGCGGACGGCAGTCCTGCGCTCGCTGGCGGCGCATGGATTCATCGCCGCAATCGGCATCGCCCACGCGCCCAAGGCCGGAAGTTTTGCGCTGGCCGATGATGTGATTGAACCGCTGCGTCCGTGGATTGACCGGGAATTGCGCCAGTTTGTGCAAGGGGGCAAACGTCCAATGCAGGAATGGATGCGGCAGGCGGTGGCGGTGTTGCAACTGGAAGTTTCCATCAACCGGAACAAGATGCGGCTGCTGAACGCCATTGATGTTTATGTGCAAAGTTTTGCCGATGCCGCCATATCACGGATGCCTCTTGCGTTAAGAATCCCGATGCTGCCGTGAGTGATGAACCCAACAATTTGCCCGACGAGGAAGAATTGTTGCCGGATGAACGCCCGCGCCGTCCAAAATACGATGAGGCCGACACGGTTGGCAAAGCGTGGGGAAAATCTTCTCTTGCGATAAACAAACCGTTCCAACTTCAACCCTCAACCGCTGCCAATCCACCGGCCCGCCGTCGTTCTCGTGGCAGACAAGGACGCGACCCGCTTTGCAGCAAATATCGTATGGCCTGGGTGCTTGTATTCTTTGACCTCCCCGTTGGCTCGACAGAAGAACGACGCGACGCCAATAACTTCCGCAAAGATTTGATCAAGGATGGTTATTTCATGGTGCAGTTCAGTGTTTATGCGCGCCCTTGCGGAACGGCTGACCGTGTGGAGACACAAGTGCGCCGGCTCAAATCAAAAATCCCGTCGCAAGGTGAAGTTCGCGGCCTGATGATTTCTGACGCTCAATGGGGACGGATGATTATCATGCGCAGCCAGCAAAAAGCTGACGCCGAAAAAATGCCGGCGCAGATGCAGTTCTTCTGAAAAAGAAGATCGGCGTAGAATTTCTTCTACGCCGATCAAGACCTCGTATCCTGTGGGTGCAAGCTCTGGTTTCCCAGTCTTTTCAGTGCCACAAGTTGGTCAACATATTTGAGATGGTGCCCCCCGTCCAAAGGATCGCAAACGTCTCGTTCTTCTTCTACCGCAACCGTCTTCTGCCGTCAAGCCAGTTTAGAATCCCTTGGACGGGGGGCAATCCCAAACAAAGTATGACAAACATAGTATATGCAATATAGTTTAGAATCCCTTGGACGGGGGGCAATCCCAAACGCCGCTGGGGTTGGCTGTATTAAAGGTTGTAGTTTAGAATCCCTTGGACGGGGGGCAATCCCAAACCATCCATCCCGTGTGCCCGCGCGGGCAAACAGTTTAGAATCCCTTGGACGGGGGGCAATCCCAAACTGGTTACATTTCGTTTCATTCTTGGTGGTTAGTTTAGAATCCCTTGGACGGGGGGCAATCCCAAACTGCGGGCGGTTAAGCAGGATCGCGCCCTTTAGTTTAGAATCCCTTGGACGGGGGGCAATCCCAAACTCTTCGGTGCAATTGTTTCGCACAAGCCAAAGTTTAGAATCCCTTGGACGGGGGGCAATCCCAAACGTTTCATGCATCGGCAGCATCAATGCGAGGAGTTTAGAATCCCTTGGACGGGGGGCAATCCCAAACGAGGACACGCTGGATCGCTGGTTATGCAGAAGTTTAGAATCCCTTGGACGGGGGGCAATCCCAAACGGAAGTATCGGAGTCATTGCCTCGGTGACGAGTTTAGAATCCCTTGGACGGGGGGCAATCCCAAACGGCGGAATCCATGTTCCCCGCATTTCATTAAGTTTAGAATCCCTTGGACGGGGGGCAATCCCAAACGTGCGGCGGGTTGGCTGCGCGGCGGTCGGACGGGGGAAAACTTGCCGATAAACTTGAACCGAGCCGCGCAGCCAACCCGCCGCATATTCGATTTCACCCTCGCCCAAATCCGCCGGCAATTCGCTTCAAGAATCACGGTTGCTTCCTGTTTACTTTTTCCCGCCACATTGACATCGCGCCCAGACAATGGCGTCTGGATGATTAAAAGAAAAAGGGCGTCCGAGTTCGTCAGACGCCCTTCGTGAAATATCTGTCCGGCAATCAGGCCAGCAACGGATTCTCCGCGGCTGCCGGTTCCGCCGGTTCCGCCGGCTCCGGTTCATCCTCAGCTTCGACCAGATGCTTGAGTTGCACCCGGCGGTGCATATCGAAACCGGTGCCGGCCGGGATGATGTGGCCCATGATGACGTTTTCCTTGAACCCGCGCAGGTAGTCCACCTTGGAACGGGTGGCCGCCTCGGTCAGCACGCGGGTCGTGTCCTGGAACGACGCGGCACTGAGGAAGCTGTCGGTTTCAAGCGACGCCTTGGTGATGCCGAGCAACACGGGGGAAGCCTCGGCCGACTTGCCACCCATCTTGTCCACCCGCTCGTTCTCTTCTTCAAAGTCGAGTTTGTCAATCTGTTCGCCCCACAGGAACGTGGTGTCGCCCGGTTCGGTGATGCGCACCTTGCGGAGCATCTGGCGGACGATGATTTCAATGTGCTTGTCGTTGATCGTCACACCTTGCAGGCGGTAAACCTCCTGCACTTCGCTGACGAGATGTTCCTGCAATTCCTGCGGGCCGCAGACTTCAAGAATTTCGTGCGGGTCCATGGGGCCTTCGGTCAACTGCTGGCCTTTCTTCACCATGTCGCCCTTGAAGACAATGACGTGCTTGCCGATGGGGATGAGGTGTTCCTCCTCCACCTGGGTCTGCGGGTCTTTGATGACAACGCAACGTTTGCCGCGCACGCTCGCCCCAAAGTCCACCAGACCGTCAATCTTGGAAATTTCCGACGCGTCTTTCGGACGGCGGGCTTCGAACAACTCCGCCACACGGGGCAGACCGCCGGTAATGTCCTTGGTCTTGGAAGTCTTGCGCGGCGTCTTGGCCATCAGGGTGCCGGCAACAATCCTGCTGCCTTCGGTCACGACGACGTGCGCGCCGGAGGGAATCGGATAATTCGCCACCGCTTCGCCCGAGTCGTCGCTGATGATGATTTGCGGGTGCAAGTCTTCCTTGTGCTCCACCAGCACCATGGCCTCCTGACCGGTGGTCTCGTCCGTTTCCTGCTTCATCGTCACGCCTTCGATGATGTCGTGGAATTTCACCTTGCCGGCCTTCTCGGAGAGAATCGGCACGTTATACGGATCCCATTGCACGAAGGTGTCGCCCTTCTTGATTTTGGAGCCGTCCTTGAAGGAAATGACCGCGCCGATGACCACGATGTGGTTTTCCAGTTCACGTCCGTCGTCGCCGAGAATGGAAACGGAACCGTTTTTGTTGAGCACGATGTTGTTGCCGTCCTCCAGTTCAACCAGGCGGAGCTCGTTGTAATGGATCACACCGTCGTGCTTGGCCTTGATCTGCGGGATCTTGAACACTTGGGCCGCCGTGCCGCCGATGTGGAACGTCCGCATCGTCAGCTGCGTGCCCGGCTCGCCGATGGACTGGGCGGCGATGATGCCGACCGCTTCGCCGAGCTTGACGAGTCCACCGGTGGCAAGGTTGCGTCCATAACAATTAACGCAAATACCGTGTTTGCTTTCGCACGTGAGCACCGAGCGGATGCGCACGCGGTCAACGCCCGCAGCCTCAATGCGCCTGGCCTTTTCCTCGTCAATTTCCTCGTTCGGGCGAACGAGGAATTCCTTCGGGTTCGTCGGGTTGACGATGTCGTCGCAGGCGAACCGGCCCACAAGCCGGTCGGCCAGTTTGACCACTTCGTCTTCCCCTTCATAAACCGCCGAAACCCAGATGCCGTTCGTCGTGCCGCAATCCGGCTGCTGGATGATGACATCCTGCGACACATCCACGAGTTTGCGGGTCATGTAACCGGAGTCCGCGGTTTTGAGGGCGGTGTCGGCCAGACCTTTGCGCGCACCATGGGTCGAGATGAAGTATTCCAATACTGAAAGCCCTTCGCGGAAATTCGCGAGAATCGGTTTTTCGATGATGTCGCCGCTGGGCTTGGCCATGAGGCCGCGCAAACCGGCAAGCTGGCGGACCTGTTGTTTGTTGCCGCGCGCACCGGAATCCACCATGAGATAGACCGGGTTGTATTCCTTCTTGCCCTGGTTGGCTTCGAGCGTGCGGAACATGACGCTGGAAATCATATCGGTGCAATGCGTCCAGATGTCCACGATCTTGTTGTAGCGTTCGCCCGGGGTGATGACGCCCTTGCGATACTGCTTCTCAACCTCTTTGATCTGCTTTTGCGCGACGTCAATCTCCTGGTCGCGTTCCTTGGGCACAATCATGTCGTCAATGCCGATGGACGCGCCGGACTTCGTGGCCTCGCGGAAGCCAAGCTCCTTGAGCTTGTCGAGCATCGCGACGGTTTTGTCATGGCCGGCAGACTTGTAACACTTCCAAATCAAATCGCCGAGCTGGCTCTTGCCGGCGGCCTTGTTGTAAAAGCCGAGTTCCGGCGGCCAAATCTCGCTGAAGGTGACGCGGCCAACGGTCGTTTCAATGATCTTCCTGGTCGGGTCACCATAGACGGTTTGCCGGTTGAAATCCGGATTCGCCAGACGAATCCGGTCGTGGGTCTTCAACGCGCCATCGTCATAGGCGAAAATCACTTCGTCCTTCGAGCCGAACAACGGCAGTTTCCGCGTGTCGGCGGGCATCGGCGTGCGCGGTTCGGCGGTGAGATAATAACAGCCGAGCGTGATGTCCTGCGTCGGCGTGATGATCGGCCTGCCGGACGAAGGGCTGAAAATGTTGTTGGTCGCCATCATCAACAGGCGCGCTTCCATTTGCGCCTCGACGGACAGCGGAACATGCACGGCCATCTGGTCGCCGTCGAAATCCGCGTTGTAAGCGGTGCAAACCAGTGGATGAATGCGAATCGCTTCGCCCTCGATCAACTGCGGTTCGAACGCCTGCACGGACAGACGGTGCAGCGTCGGCGCACGATTGAGCAGGACCGGATGGCCCTTGGTCACTTCCTCCAAAACGTCCCAGACTTCCTTCGTCTGGCGCTCGATCATTTTCTTCGCGCTGCGAACGGTATGGACGTAGCCCAATTCCTTGAGCCGGCGGATGATGAACGGTTCGAACAAAACCAGCGCAATTTTCTTCGGCAGACCGCACTGATGCAATTTCAACTCCGGGCCGATGACGATGACGGAACGGCCTGAATAATCCACGCGCTTGCCGAGCAAATTCTGACGGAAGCGGCCGCCCTTGCCCTTGAGCATGTCGCTCAAGGATTTCAACG
>JBEKZC010000003.1:0-116974 GCA_049510295.1 Verrucomicrobiota bacterium
TCTCAACTTCTTCAACCAGACGAGCACAGCCAAACCGGTATCCTGACTTCGGCCTCAAACCGCCTTCCCGCCTTCCCGATTCGCTTCGGTGGCACTTTGGGGAATTTGTAGCCGTTACAGTGGCGCAACCGTCCCGGATTTTCACCGGGTTCCCAGACATTTGACTGCGATGACGGATGAACAACGTTCATCCTTTTCAAAGAACAGTCTGTTTCTACGCTGAATAAAAAATTTGCCAAGAAAAAAATCTTTGCGCAGTGAATTTGGCGGGCGCGCTTCGACACCGCCACCATTCTTCCACCTCCTGGGAGCGCTGGCGTCCCGCCGGCTCGCTGCGTTGTGCCTGACAGTTTCAACCCGCCGACGAGACGTCGGCGCTCCCAGGGATCGCAATCCGGTTCGGTACAAACATCGTAATCGGTGATGGCAAGATGCAACCGGGTTTGGAGTTCCGCGCTTGCGCAACAGCAAACGCCTCAACATAATGCTCCGCGTAAAAATTATTTATGAGCCAAACACCCCTTCACGTTGCTGTCACCGGCGCTGCCGGCCAGATTGGTTATTCCCTCCTCTTCCGCGTCGCCTCCGGCGCGATGTTCGGTCCGGATCAGCCCGTCATTCTGCATTTGATTGAAATCGAACCCGCGTTGCCCGCGCTGGGCGGCGTGGTGATGGAACTTGATGATTGCGCGTTCCCGCTGCTCAAGGGCCTTGTGCCGACCGCGAATCTGGACGAAGGATTTCGCGGCGTGAACTGGGCGCTGCTCGTCGGCAGTGTGCCGCGCAAAGCCGGCATGGAACGCAAGGATTTGCTCGGCATCAACGGCAAGATTTTCATCGGCCAGGGCCAGGCCATCCAGAAAAATGCCGCGCGCGACGTGCGCATCCACGTCGTCGGCAATCCCTGCAACACCAATTGCCTCATCGCCATGAACAACGCGCCCGACGTGCCGCGCGACCGCTTCTTTGCCATGACGCGCCTGGATGAAAACCGCGCCAAGGCGCAGCTCGCGAAGAAGGCCGGCGTGGACGTGACCGCCGTCAGCAACGTCGCCATTTGGGGCAACCATTCCGCGACGCAATATCCCGATTTCTACAACGCCAGGATCAACGGCAAACCGGCGACCAGCGTCATCAGTGACGAAGCGTGGCTCAAGGGTGAATTCATCTCCACCGTCCAGCAACGTGGCGCGGCCATCATCAAGGCGCGCGGTTTATCCAGTGCCGCCAGTGCCGCGAATGCGGTCGTGGACAGTGTCCGTTCCATCATTGAACCAACGCCCGCCGGCAACTGGCACAGCGTCTGTCTCTGTTCCGACGGCAGCTACGGCATCGAGAAGGGTTTGATTTGTTCGTTCCCCGTGCGGAGCGATGGCAAGGGATTGCAAATTGTCCAAGGCGTGCCGGTCAACGACTTCAGCCGCGCGAAAATTGACGCGACCGTCAACGAATTGAAGGAAGAACGCGCCATGGTCGCCGATTTGTTGCCGAAGTAACAACGTAGCCGCGTTTGTAAAAACGCGGATTCCGCGCCCTCACGAACGCAGCTACTCATTGCGCCGCGCCGATTCTGCCAGCCTCGCGCGTGTATGGCTTTTGAATCCTTCCGCGATTTTGTCGCCCAGCTTGACCGCGCCGGCGAACTCATCGCCTGCGGCTTGTACAATCGCGCGGTCATCCGCATTGACCATTTTGCCGGTCGGATGCGGGAAAAGTCCGTTTAGGAGCCTGACCGCCTGTCTGCGTTTCATGTGACTGCTTGGTAGAGTGGTGTTTACAATGCCGTTGGGTTGGTTGATTTGGCATAAGGATAGCTGCATTCTGCACGGATATGAGATTCAGATTGGTTGTTACTGGGCTGGCCTTTTTGCAGCGTTGCGGTTGGGTTCTCTTCTTCTTTCATAAGTCGAAGCGGACGCTGGCGTTTTGTCTGATGGCCGGTCTGTTGCCGGCGTTGTTGGTTCCAACCACCGTTGCCCAGTCATCCGCGAACGTCCCACTTTTCCAATTCGCCATATTCTACAATGTGGATTTGGACATCAGCCCCGGCTCGGCATTGACTATTGGCGGCAAGACCTTCAGCAACGGGAACATCTGGATCTGTCCGTCCGGTCAGGTAACATTTCAGGATACCGTTGCCTGCGCCGGAAACTATAAGCTTCAGTCGGATCCAAATGGGGACCAAACAGCCAATGTTACCGCATTTCCCGTAACGCCCATCTACAACTTTACCGGCAACGGCGGCCAGCCACTTTCCCATACTGGCCCAATCGTCCTGTCCATCGCCACCAACGTTGAGGCCATCCTCCAACCGCCGCCACCGGCCTATGCCCCGGGAACTGCGGCTGCCTATGAAACCAATGGCTTGGTTTATGATTTCAATGCCGCCGATCTCATCATCTCCAACACCGCCAGCGCTGCCACCAATGGCACCAATATCACCGTCATTTACCAAAACCAATTTTGTGCCAATGTTTTTCAGAGGGTCCCACCCGATGCGACAAATATTTTTATTAGTGGTTACACTTACATCACTAATCAAGTCACCCATACAATCATAACCAACACAATATACAGCACCAACATGTGCTATTCCTATGTGACCAGCGTCACCTTTTACGATTTCCGCGAAGCCAAAACAAATTATGCCATTCAGATTGATGTAGCCAGGCTCAACACCTGGTTCAGCAACACTACCGCAACGGGAGGAAATAATTATAACGTTCTAAATAGCACCAGCAAATGCCACTACATTAACAGCATTTACGTCTATAACTTCATTCCTCCCACTTCTACGCGACTTCCGTGCGTGCGGGTTATCAACGGGCAACAATTACCATTCGCGGGCCTCAGCATTGCCACGCCGGTGCCACTCTATGTGGAAGGCAATTACAACGTCCAAACGGCTACCAGCGCTGCCGGTGCATCTGCCCAGACGCATAATACCGCCTACACCTACCCCGCCGCGTTTTTGGCTGACGCCATCACCATTCTTTCCTCAAAATGGAACGATACCGGCAACGCTTACCTCAAGGGTGGCAGCTATAGTTCTCGCGGTGCTGCCAACACCACCATCAATGCCGCGTGTATTGAAGGCATCGTCGTGTCCACCAATTTCACTGGCGCTCCCGCCGGCGGCTGCTACAGCGGCGGCGTGGAAAACTTCCTGCGTTTGGAAGAAAACTGGAGCGGTGACACACTGTGCTACAATGGCTCAATTGCCGTTTTGTTCCCCAGCCGATACGCGACGAATTACTGGCAGATGCCCGGAGCTTACTACGGCGTTCCCACGCGCAGTTGGGGCTTCGATACGAACTATCTCAGTCCAACCAAACTGCCGCCGCTCACGCCGCTGCTTATTATTAACACCAACCCTCCTGTGATTACGACGCAGCCGCAAAGCCAGACCGTCGCGCAGGGCAGCAACGTAACTTTTAATGTCACAGCTGCTGGTTGCTCACCTTTGAGTTACCAATGGGAATTCAACGGAACGAATATTTCAACAGCAACAAACGCCTCGCTCACATTGACCAGCGTGAACACAAACAACGCAGGCAATTACATGGTGGTCATTACCAATCTCAATGGCAGCGTGACGAGCAGCAACGCAATTTTGTCGGTCTATGCCTCCGCGGCGGCGATGTTGAATGGCTGCTCATTTTCCTGTGTCAACGGATTCCAATTCCAGGTCGCGGGCGTTCCCGGGTTCAATTATGCCGTGCAGGAATCCACCAACCTGATTGACTGGGTGTCGCTGCTTACGAACATCTCGCCGTTCATTTTCGTGGATGCGAACGCCACCAATTTCCCGCAGCAGTTTTACCGCACCCTCTACGTGCCCTGACCGGCCCCGGTTTTCCCCGCATTGCCAGCCGCGCCGTTTCTGTTAGCCTCGCGCGCGTATGGCTTTTGAATCCTTCCGCGATTTTGTCGCCCAGCTCGACCGCGCCGGCGAACTCAAACGCATTCCCCAGCCCGTCGCCACCGAACTCGAAATCACCGAACTCGCCGACCGCGAAATGAAATCGCCCAACGGCGGCAAGGCGCTGCTCTTCGAGAAACCAACCGTTAATGGACAAATATCGCCGTTTCCCGTTGCCATCAACACGATGGGTTCGCACAAGCGCATGGCCATGAGCATGGGCGCGAATTCCGTGGACGACGTTGCCGCCGAACTCGGCTCGCTGATGAAGGCCAAGCCGCCAACCAGTTTTCGCGAAGCCATCAAGCTGCTGGGCCAGGCGCTCGATTTGCGCCACGCCAAACCGAAGCTGGTGAAGGACGGTCCGTGCAAGGGAGTGATCCAGAAATTCGAAGCGCCGCCGACGCGCACCGAGCCGTGGCCGAATGCGTCGGACATTCTTAAAGTAGGGCAGGCGTCTCGCCTGCCCGGGCAAAGAGGAAACGAAACCGAGATGGGCAGGCGAGACGCCTGCCCTACTTTAGCCAACCTGCCGATTCTCAAATGCTGGCCTTTGGACGGCGGGCGTTTTATCACGCTGCCGTGTGTCGTCACCAAAGACCCCGACACCGGCGAACGTAACGTCGGCATGTATCGCATCCAGATTTACGACGACCGCACCACCGGCATGCACTGGCAGCTCCAGAAGGTCGGGGCGCGCCACGGTCGCCGCTACTACGAAACCGGTGCGCGCATGCCCGTCAGCATTTTTCTCGGCGGCGATCCCGTATTCACCTTCGCGGCCACCGCGCCATTGCCTGATGGCTTGGATGAATTTCTGCTCGCCGGTTATCTCCGCAAGAAATCCGTCGAACTCGTCAAATGCGAAACCAACGACCTTGAAGTCCCCGCCAACGCCGACTTCGTCATCGAAGGTTACGTGGACCCGAAGGAACCGTTGCGCGACGAAGGACCGTTCGGCGATCACACCGGCTATTACACGCTGCCCGAGCCGTATCCGGTGTTTCATGTCACCGCCATCACGCACCGCAAGGACGCGGTATATCCGGCGACGATTGTCGGCATGCCGCCGATGGAGGATTTTTACATCGGCGGCGCGAGCGTGAAATTATTCCTGCCCATCTTGAAGATGAATTTCCCCGAAATCGTGGACATCGCATTGCCGGCGGAAGGCGTGTTCCACAACCTCGTTTTTGTGAGCATCAAGAAGACCTACCCGATGCAGGCCTACAAAATCATGCACGGCCTTTGGGGCATGGGCCAGATGATGTTCACCAAATACATCGTGGTGGTGGACGACGACGTAGACGTGCACAACACCAGTGAAGTCCTGTTCCGCCTCTGTGCCAACACCGACCCGCAGCGTGACAGCATCTTTACCAAGGGCCCCGCCGACGTGCTCGACCACGCCACCAGCGAAATGGCCATCGGCAGCAAACTCGGCATTGACGCGACGAAGAAGCTGCCGGGTGAAGGTTTCAAACGCCCCTGGCCGCCGTTGATACGCATGGATGAAACCGTGCGAAAGAAAATCGATGCACTGTTTGGAGGAAAACCATGAAAACGAAATCCCTTGTCGCGTCGAAGCCTTGGCGTAGGCGGATGATCAAGATGGATGAAAGCGTGAAGGCGAAGGTGGAGAAACTTTTCGGCACTAACCTTAATCACTGATTCCATGAACTACATTGACATCTCCAAACAAGCCCCGGCAGATCCGGAAAAAAGAAAGGAGTGGAGGAGAGAAAATTACAAGAGAATTGCTGCATCGCCAAAGTTGGTGCTAAACGGCATTTCAGATGATGAGACACTTCGTAGATTTATCGATCTGCCAAAACTTTTTGACCTTCTGAAAAACAAACGGCTTCTGATGCCAACGCTCGGAAAGCTTATGGTGGGAGATCCATTTGAATGTTGGGCCAAAAAGAGTTTTGATCAACTGGATCGCGCCGCACTTGAGGGGCTGGCGAAGCAACTTGAAGAGTATGCGCCGACGTCGAGTTACTTTCCGATCAATTATTCCAACCCCTTTGACCTCTCCGCTTCAAAGCCTGAACCCCAGTTCGACTCTGACATTAAGCAAATGACTCTTGAGCAATTGAAAGATGCTGTTTGGTATCTGGAACGTGAACGCCTAAAGAATAATTTAGTATGTAGCTGTTGGCACAAGGGAGACATCGAATCTGATGCAATGTGGAAAATTTACGCATCGCAATTAGGGGTTTCGATTAGCAGTTCTGCCGCAAGAATGAAATCGGGCATTAAAATGATTGTGCCGAAAATCTACGAAGAGCATGCGGAACTTCATCTGTCAGCTGTCCACTACGAGGAGGACACCAATGATAGCGGGAACTTTGAGCCATGGTTAATTAAGCGGAAGGCCTTTGTTCATGAGAAGGAGGTTCGTCTTTATTGTGATGTGCCTTTTGCGTTTGCCTCAAAGTTCGAACTTGAAATTGATATTCCAAAATTTATTGAGGAAATTGTGATTTCTCCGTTCACTACAGCGTGGCAAGTTCCAGGTCTTGTTGGCGCAATTGAAGCTCTTCTGAAAGAAATTGGTGCGGGTCAGATTCCTGTCAGGCAATCAAGACATATGCGTGTGCCGAAAATAGGCTGGCCCACCATTACAAGGTTGCAAGAAGGAGAAATCTATAGGCCGATAATTGGAGATCTAAATTAATTTGAACCCAAATGATAGTGGATGCTAGGGGTGTGCTCACGCACCGGGCGGTGGCAGGATTTCCAGTCCGAATATTTTCGCAATCTCCATCACGCGTGGGATGTCCTGTGGTTGCCGCGCGCCAGCAGGTAAGTCAACAACCCGTTCCACTGCCATTGATTCGGATGGATGAAGTGGTGAAGGCGAAGATGGAAAAAACTGTTCAAACTGAAGCTCTAAATAAAACTTGCTGAGATAAACCAAAAATGTATATTCAAAACCAATTATGAAATCAGCCTCGTTTGACGAAGAACTGGAGGCGTTGAAGATAATTCTCCACGCCCTTGAACCGCTTGATGAAACCCAGCGCTGCTTTGTGTTAAAGACAGTGGCCGAACGTATGGGCATTTCGGTGGGTTCTGCTCTAGCGCCGGGGGGTGGGCAAGTCCGGAATGCAATTGCCGCGCCGACAGGTGGAAGTGCATTGCCACCAGTCGGAGCAAGTGGTGCAGATGGTAGCGGCGGCGTTCTTGACGGTCAGACAGCCAAACAGTTTCTAAAATCGAAGACGCCAAAGACGGATGTCCAACGAATTGCTTGCCTTGCTTATTACCTGACTCACGCGCGAAACCAACCGCACTTCAAGACTGAAGACCTGACCAAGCTTAATACCGAGGCTGGAGGGATACCGCTATCGAACCCATCAATGGCCGTTGCCAACGCCACAAAACAAAATAAGTTTCTTGGAGCAGTTGGCCAAGCGAAAAAGCAAATCACCGCATTGGGAGAGGACGTCGTAGTCGCGTTGCCTAGCGAAGAAGCGGTCAAGGCTGTAGTAACCAATCAGCGAAAGCCTCGGAAGAAAAAGGCGAAAAAGGTTTTGGCAAAGACAAAATAGTTAAGGTGTGCGCTCGATCATTCAATCACAGCTTGCGTCTGCGCTACCGGCAAAACTTGTTGACGAGTTGTTAGAGGCTCATGCCGAAGCCAAACGCAATCTCTATCTGGGCGGCTTACGCCTGAGTGAAGTTGAAGGCGGGAGGTTCTGCGAAGCTGCGTTTCGCCTGTTGGAGCAGATTACTCAAGGAAGTTTCACCCCCCTCGGAACGTCCCTGAATACGGAGAGAATTATTCAGCGGCTTGGCGGTCTTCCAAGTGGTTCGCATCCCGATGCAATCCGCATTCATATTCCTCGCGCGCTTCGATTGGTGTATGACATTCGAAACAAGCGCGACGCCGCGCATCTCGGGGATGGAATCGACCCAAACTTGCAGGACGCTACACTCGTCACGTCCGTTTTGGATTGGGTGTTGGCTGAATTTATCAGGCTTTATCACAACGTCACCGCTGATGTTGCCCAGCAGTTGGTAATTCAGATTGTGACGCGTGCAGTCCCAGTGGTTCAAGATTTCAACGGGTTTCTAAAATTGTTGAATCCGAAACTCGAAGCGAGCGACCACTGTCTGGTTCTTCTTTATCAGCGTGGCGAGCAGGGGGCGACCCTCAAAGAACTCTTAAATTGGGCTCGTCCAAAAATGCGTGCGAATCTTGGGACAACATTAAAGCGATTGGCCGAACAGAAAGATTTGGTTCACTACGACGGAAGCCATTATTTCATCACGCACCTCGGTCAAAAGGAAGTTGAAAACCGGCATCTCGTTGAGCCTTCGGTTTAGCAAGTCAAAGTCCCACTCACGCGCCGGGTGGCGGCAGGAATTCCAGCCCGAATTTTTTCGCCATCTCCATCCCGCGCGGGATGTCCGGCGGTGGCTGCGGGTCTTTGCAGACGGCCACCAGCGCCGGTTTTGGGGGATTTGGGGCGGTAAGAACCGGTCTTCAGCCTAATTGGCTTATTTTCAGCCTGTTCCGCAACGTCTGATGACTTGCAAACGTCGTTTCCCAGTTGTCGGACGACGTTTCCGAGTCGTCGCACGATGTTTCCCGACTGTCGGACGTTATCCGACAGTCGTCCGGCGACGTTTCCCGCCTGTCCCGCTTTGTCCGACAGTCGTCGGAAGACATTTCCCAGCCGTCCCACGCCGTCCGACAGTTGTCCGATGAAGTTCCCCGGCTGTCACACGCTGTGGAACAGTCGTCGGACGACGTTTCCCGGTTGTCAAACGTCGTGGGACAGTCGGGAAACTTTGTCCGCAAGTCGCCGGGTTATCCGCTCCGGGGGGTCGGCGGCAACCGTCACGCGCCCAGCGGCAGCAGAATTTCCGGCCCAAGTTTTTTCGCAATCTCCATCACGCACGGGATGTCCTGCGGTTGCAGCGGCCTTTGCAGACGGCCACCAGCGCGCCACCTTGGGCTGGATGTAAGCGCGCCGCTCAAGTAAGTTCCTCAACGGATGATGTTGCCGGACGATCCCAACTGGCAGATGACCGTGTTTTTCCTGCTCGCGCTGGCGGTGATGGGATTCGTGATGAAGCTGGTGGCGTTGCTGTTGCCGGCCAAACGTGAAATAGAGCGAAGAGCCGTGTCGTGGGTGCTGTTTTCGCCCGACTCGGTCTTGCGTGCGCAACGGGCAACCGGCGCTGGGCCGGTGGTGCTGCGAATCCTGATGCTGTTTGCTGCTGTGTTGTTGAGTTATTGGGTCTATTGGCAACTGGTCCATGGTTTTCAAATTCACGGAATTCTACTGAGCTATCTTGCCGTGCCATTTCTGCTTCTGATTGGAGAATCGCTCGTTGCCATTGTGAACCTGTTCCTGCTGCCCTGTGGCTACCTGCTTCCCGCGGTGCATTGCCGTCCGTGGGCTGCGCGGAGCATTGCGGATTTTTGGGGCAACCGATGGAATCTATGGTTCAGCGACTGGTCTCGCTACGTCATCTTCGGCCGATTACGCCGTCGCCCCATGTTCGCGCTGTTCCTGGTCTTTGCGGCTTCCGGCATCATGCACGAATGCGTAATTAACGTCCCGCTTTACTGTGTCACGGGCAGAATTCTCTTCGGCACGATGATGGTTTACTTCCTCCTTCAAGCGGTCGGCATCCTTGTGGAACGCCATTGCCTGAATGGCCATCCGCGCTTGATGGTGATGTTTGTCTGGCTGGTGGTTTTCGTGCCATCGCCTTTGGTGCTTAACGAAGGATACCTTCGCGTGCTCCAGCTTTGGCCGGAATGCAACTAGATTTGTATTCACGCGCCGGGTGGCCGCAGTAATTCCAGCCCGAATTTTTCGCCATCTTCATCACGCACTCCCTTGGGTCAACGTGGCGGAACCACTGCGTCCAGCAATTCCTTGTGCCAGACTTTGGCTTGCGGGTCATACAGGCCGAACCCGGAACAGAATTCCCAGTAGGCAAAACTGAAACCGCGCTGCACTGCCGCGTCAGCCACGCATTTCGTCCAGCGGGTGCGGGATGCCATGTCCGCCTTTTCGTAGGTGCCAAATTCGTTCAGATAAATCGGGCGGTTGTTCTGTTTGCCCCAGCCGGCGGCGATGTCAAAATCCTTTGCGATTCGGCGTTTCTCATCTTCCGTTCCAGTCCATTTCAGGCCGACCCATTTATCGGCACCCGGAATCCAGGTTGCTCCCTGTTGTGTGAATTCCCCCGGCGCGTAATAAAAAATGCTGACGATGATGTGGCGATCATTTTGGGGCAGTTCAAGGAGCGGAAGGTTATCCAGGCAGGAAAGGCCGGCCGGACAAATGACGATGGTTCTGTGTGGGTTGGACTGTCGGATGGTCGCGATGGTTTCTTTGAGGAGTGAATTCCATCTGCCGGCGTCGAGTTTGCCCTGTGCCTCCATGAGCGGGTCAAAGACCAGCGTAGTCGGGCAGTCCTTGTATCGCTCCGCGATTTGTTTCCAGACGGCCACAAATTTATCCTTCTGGCCATCGGGGTCGGCGTAAAGCTCATCGTAGTGATGCGTGGTGAGCACGGCGGCAAGATTCCGCGACAGACAATTCGTGATCGCCCAGTCAATCCGTTTGAAAAAAACCGGATCAATGGTGTAAGGCGGTTCATTCGCGGCGTGGGCGTTCCAGCGGACCGGGATGCGAATGGAATCAAATCCGGCGTCTTTGATGATCTGGAAATAGTCATCCTGAAGCGTAACACCCCATTCGCCTTCCTTTTGGGGCGTATCGAGCGCGCCGCCGATATTGATGCCGCGACCAATCAGCTTGTTGATGGCGAACGCATTTGGAGGATCAGCGGCGGCGCAACTAATAGCGACCAGAACCAACCCCGATAAGGCGACGATGGGAAATGACAGCTTTGACATAATTGGGTGATTAGTAGCTACGCAACAGGTTTAACATCTTCCGGTCGAGCTTGTGCCCGTGAAAATCCTCGTATTTCACATCGGCGCGCCGGCTGTCCAGCACTCCCTCTTCCCCTCGCGGGCTCCAAATGGCCCAGCCCCAACTCGCTTCCTTGTATAGCTCCAGGCAGGTGCGCATCCAGGCCAGCGTCACCGCGTGAGGTGTCTTGTTGTAAACGCCGAATTCCCCAACATGGATGCCCACTCCTTTTTGCGCGAGCTGCTGCCAAGGCTCGAACAGGTTTTTTCGCAGAGTCGCCTTGTCCGAAAGCACCTTCCCGTCGCGTTGTAACGGCCAGGTCGGCACCGGCCACTTGTCGGCGTCCTTGACCCCGGATTCCTCGTTCCAAGGTGCTTGGTAAAACGTCAGTTCAATCGGATCATACCAGTGCGTGCTTTGGGCGATGCCCAGGTCAACCAATCCATTCACCGGAATGCGGCCGCACTGTAGTCCGTCCGCGATGATCAGCCGGTGCGGATCTTCGGCGCGGATCGCCTGCACGAGGCGTTTGACCACCCGGATATAAGTTTCCTCGGTGATATTGGTGGGTTCGTTGAGCAGGTTGAAGCTCACTCGCTCGTTCGGAATTCCCTGGTAGCGCCGCGCAAAGTGCGCCCAATGAAACGCGCAGGCTTCGAGCGCCTGCTCATCCTTCCACAAATCGAGCGGTTCCTTCGGCCCGCCCACGCAGTAGCCGGGCGCGCGGTGAAAACACATGTTGATGTGCACGCCATGTTTGCGTCCAAGTTCGACCGCGCCGTCAATGTCTTTCAGTTGGTCTTCGCGGAGCTTCAACCAGTCGGCAGGGTCCGACCAGCAAAGATAGGACATGGGCAGACGCGCGAAATTGAAGCCCCATTCGGACATCAACTGGAAATCCAGTTCCTCGAAAGGGGGATTGCCCCCATCCTGCTTCCAGAATTTTGCCAGCAGATTGAAACCGCGCCAGCGCGGCAGGTGAGCGGCGGTTACCGGCTTGGCGGCGGCGGCGGCGCTGATTGAAAGCGGAGAGGAAACGGCTGTTGCCAGGGTGAGTGTTCCAGCGGTCTTGAGAAACCGTCGTCGGTTCATGGCATGGAGCAAAGTGTCAGCTTCGCGGGAACCCGGCAACCTCCGTTTCGTCAAGGCAAAGTGCAAAGTGCTTCCCACCGCAATGATTCCCGCCTTCCGCCCGTTCGCGCGTTTGATCGGATACTCAATGGCCAACGAGCGCTTCTTTGAAGCCCGGAAGCCAGTCATTTTTTTCAATGTCATACGCTTTGAAGATCACTCCGAAGTCGAAGTAGCACCAACTGAAGCCGTTCGCCTCGAACTTTTCCCGCACACTTTTAGTCCACGTCACCCGGCTTTGTTTGTCCGCAAAAACAATGGATCCGAACTCGCCGACGGTGATGGGCCGCTGGTTTTTCTCCGACCAGTCTTTGACCAGCTTGAGATCGGCGTTCACCACCGCCAATTCCTCTGCCGTGCCCAACCACTTCTTTCCCAGCCAACGGTCAGAACCTGCCACCCAATGCGCCCCCTGATGCGTGAAGTCGTAGGGCAGATAATATCTCACGCTGACGATCACATTCGTTTCCCCCTCCGGAATGGCCAGCTTTTCAATCGAGCCATGATAGGCGTAGTCGGCTGCGTCAATGATCAGGGTCCGGTCTTTGTCTTCGGCCCGGATCACCGCAAGGATTTCAGGGATCAACGCGTTCCACTTGTCGGATGTGAGATTGCCGTGCGGCTCGTTCAAGATCTCGAAGAACAGTTTTTCGTGGCTGTAATTCCTGAAATGCGCGGTCAATTGCCTCCAGATGGAGAAAAACATGCTCCGATTGGCTTCATCATCCGGATTTTCATACAGCTTGTTGAAGTGATGAATGGTGATGATGACGGCCAGCTTCCTCTTCAGGCACCAATCCACTATTTTGTCCACCCGCTGCAGAAATGTCTTGTCGATCAAGCCGGGAGAAGTTCCGCTGACGTGTGCCGGCCAGCAAATCGGGAGCCGGACAGAATCAAACCCCGCATCGGCCACGGCCTGGATATACGATTCCTGGATTGTCAGCCCCCATTCTCCTTCTTTCGGGGCCTCGAGGGCGTTGCCAAAATTCATCCCCCGCCCGATGCTCCGGTTGCGAACGAAAGCTTTTGATCCTCCCGGGTTTTCGCTGGAGCGGTCTGCGCCGGTTGCCGGGAACAGCAGCAGCAACATCAACAACCCGGAGTGAAACAATTTCTTTTTCATTCCCAAATCATTTCTAGCCTGAAGCGGGACAGGTGGCAATTCAATCTCAAGGAGATTCAGTCCCCAAGCCCAAGGGTGCCGCTTCATGGTTCCCTTGGGTTACGGTTAAACGTGCGCCGTTGCCGCCCGGCTTAAATCCCATGGCGCGTCAGCCGTTGATCTGCCGGTGGAGTTTAAACAGTTCGCGGAAGGCGCGGAAGATGACGCGGGGATGTGCGCCGGTTTGCTGGCCGCGGGTGCGCGGGAAATGATGGACGCCGACCTGGGTGATGGCATATCTGCGCCGGGTCGCGCGCGCGAGAATTTCGGCATTGATCAGCGCGCCGTTGCTCCGCATCTCCATGTCGTCAAAAATCCGGCGGCGGTAGAGTTTGAAGGCGCAGTTGATGTCTTTGAACTTCATGCGGAAGAGGAGGCAGACCAGGCTGGTCCAGCCCCAGGCGTTGAGCCTCCGGAGCAGGCCGTCCTGACGGTTCAGGCGGAAGCAACTGACGATGTCATGCTCTTTCATCAATGGCAGGAGCGGCGGAAGTTCGTTCAGGTCAAACTGGCCATCGCCGTCGGTGTAGAAAACCAGCGTTTTGGTGGCGGCGCGGAAGCCGGATTGAACGGCGGCGCCGTAGCCGAGATTGGTCGGATGGTGGACAACCTTTACCCGCGGATTCGCTTTGGCGATGGCGTCGGTGATTTGGGGCGTCTGGTCGGTGCTGCCGTCATCCACCAAAATGATTTCGTAATCCACGCCGATTTGCCCAAGCACTTTTGCGGCGGATTCATAGACGCGCCGGACGTTGTCCTGCTCGTTGTAGCACGGGAAAAAGACGCTGAGGGAGTCCGCGCCGGGGCTGGTGGGTCGCGTGGCAGTATCTGGCATCGGTGGTTTTTTAATCTGTCTGGTTCATTTTGCAAGGATTAAGGCTTAAAAATACGAGTGACGAGGCGTCGCTTGCCGGGCGAGGTTCATCTGCACTGTTGCATCCCCAAAGAAGCATCGCGTAAGTTGTCCAGCCTGTGACCAAAGCAAATAACCGCCAACACCCGTTGCGGGTCGGCCTGATTTCGCTCGGCTGCGCCAAAAATCTGGTGGACGCCGAAATCATGCTCGGCGTGCTGCTCAAAAGCGGTGTGGAAATCACCAACGACCCCACTCAGGCCGACGCCGTCATCGTCAACACCTGCTCGTTCATTGATGCCGCGCAGGAGGAGAGCGTGGACACCATCCTCGAATCCGCCGAGGTCCGCACCGCCAAAAATCGCGGCCAGAGCCTGATTGTTTCCGGCTGCCTGCCGCAGCGCTTCCGCGAGGAACTGCCAAAACTGTTGCCCGAGGTGGACGCGTTCATGGGCATTGACCAGGTCGCGCAGGTGTCGGACATCGTCAGACAGGCGGTCGCTCGCCGGACAGAACGGATGGGGAAACATCCAACATCCAACATTCAACATTCAACATCGAAGGGAAAAATCACTGGGCGATTTGCTGAACTGGAAAAAAGACGTACTTCATCCGAACACAAAAAGGAACAATCCGTCCGTGGCACGGAAAAATTCGGCAAAACCAAAACTGTTGTAGCGGCGTCTCGGCAGAGCGCCGCCACTCCACCCGTCAAGGAAACATCAGCGGCGCTCTACCGAGGCGCCGCTACGCATCTTAAACCGCTGGTTGACGTCAACCAGCGCCCCACCTTCATCCCCGATTTCGGCACGCCGCGCTTCCGCCTCACGCCCCGCCATTTCGCCTACGTCAAAATCGCCGAGGGCTGCAATCATCCGTGCAGTTTCTGCATCATTCCGCGCATGCGCGGTTCACATCGCAGCCGGCAACAGGCGGACATCGTGGCCGAGGCAAAGGCGCTGATTGCCGATGGCGTGAAGGAATTGAACCTGATTTCGCAGGACTCGACCTATTACGGCCTCGATTTGCGACCGGGCCACAGCCGTGCGATTTCGTCGCCGGAAAAATTTTCCGCCGCAGCCAGATCACTTTCCGCCGATGCCACCACCATTTGCACGCTGCTGCGCGAGCTGAATTCACTTAAGGGCGATTTCTGGATCCGCCTGCTGTACACCCATCCGGCGCATTGGACGGACGAACTTATCCGGACCATCGCCGAATGTCCGAAGGTCGCGCGTTACGTGGACATTCCGCTTCAGCACATCCACGAAAACATGCTCGAACGGATGCGGCGCGAGACCTCGCAGCAATATATCGTGGACCTGCTCCGGAAAATCCGCGCCGGCGTGCCGGGCATCGCGTTGCGGACGACCTTCATCGTCGGTTTTCCTGGCGAGACTGAGGCGAGCTTCAACACGCTGCTCGACTTCATCCGAGAAACAAAATTCGAGCGGCTTGGCGTGTTCACTTATTCCAAGGAAGACGGCACGCGCGCCGGGGCGATGACCGGACAGACTCCCGACAAGGTGAAACAGCAGCGCCGCAAGCTGGCGATGGCCGAGCAACACAAAATCGCCCGGCAGGTATCTGAATCCTTTGTCGGCCGCACGCTCAAAGTCCTCGTCGAAGGCCGTGCGAATGAAGAACAACTCCATCAGGCCAATGTCAGTTCATGGGAGCACGGTCAAATTCGGACAGAAAGTAGCGCAGGCGTCCCGCCTGCGCCGGGCAAGCGGGGAAAAATTGAAAAGGGGAATTTGGGCAGGCGGGACGCCTGCCCTACTTTAATCGCCCGTGGCGAAGCGGATGCACCGGACATTGATGGACGGATTTACGTGTGTGGCAAACTGCCGGTTGGAGAATTCGCCCGGGTCAAAATCGTCGGCCACACGGATTATGATTTGATTGCCGAGCCGCATTCGATGCATATGAAGAAGATTTAAACTTTATCCGGCGCTTTTGGCTTTGTTTTTTGAACCACCTTAAGCTTCTCCACGTGAGCCAAAAAGTTTTGGCCTCTTTTTGTTATCGCAAATCGCCGCCATCGCACGCCAGCAACTTTCTCATTGGCAACTAAATCATGCACCTGAAGTTTGGGGCAAACATTGTAATATAAAAACGTGTCATAATCGGTGCTGTCATGTGCATTTGTGATGCCCGTTACGATATCGTCTCTGACGGCATAAAATAGTTTAAACAAATCTACTTTTTTAGGTTCTTTTTCCTCCGGCTTATTAAATGCTTTTGTTTCAATTTCAGTTTGTTTGAGAATCTCAATTAACTCATCAAAAGATGCCTTGTCATCTGTAGTTTTACTTTTTGATTCTAACCGGTTTTTGAAATCATCAACTTGTGCAGATAGTTCTTTGTTTTCTTGAGCGAGCCTATTGATCTCATTCACCAACGGTTGTGTATCTGGAACGTCATGTCTGACGCTTCAATCCACAGCTGAATTGTTTCCATTTGGGTTCTGTCGCCAGCAATAAACAATTCCATTCCTGCTGGAATATGCCCCGCTTTTAGAATTGCAGCAACGGCCGCTTGTCTCTCGTCAATTAAATCTGTGAAAGTCGACGATACAAAAATTTGTAATTTCTTTTGCATATTTACGACGGACTTAACACGTAACAAAATAAACGGCGAGAAGGAAATTGCATTTCCCAAGGCAGTGATTCAACTTTGGTCAAACAGTTTATCTTTCATGGCCACCATTGTTTTCGACATCGAGACTTCCGCGCTGCCGCCCGACACTTTTGACGAGGCGCAGCAGGAATACCTGTTCCGCGAGGCTGAAAAAATCGCCGATGAACCGGTCCGCGAAACCAAGCGCGCCGAAATCCGGCAGCAGTTCAATCTTTGGCCGTTCACCGCCCAGGTCGTCTGCATCGCCATGCTCAACGCGGAAACGCAGCGCGGGCAGGTGCTGTTTCTCGCCGAAGATTTTGAAGAGGCCGAGGGCGAGGCGGGGCCAGTTGAGTTTATGCCCTGTGCAGATGAACTTGAATTGCTCACGGCGTTTTGGGACGTGGCGAAGCATTACGATTCGGTGGTGACCTTCAACGGCCGCGGCTTCGACGTGCCGTTCATTTATCTCCGTTCCGCATTGCTCAATGTGCCCATTTCGAAGAAGAACTGGCTCGGCTATCGTTACGCCATCGAACCGCATTGCGACCTGGCGGAGCAATTCACGTTTTACGGCGTGAGCGGGCGCGAAGGCGCGGCGCGGCGGTTCAACCTGGATTTCTACTGCAAGGCCTTCGGCATCGAATCGCCGAAAAGCCATGGCGTCACTGGCATGGACGTGAACACGCTGATGGCCGAGGGCAAATTCCGCGAAATTGCCGAATACTGCCTGCGCGACGTCCGCGCCACGGTGGAGCTTTACCGGATTTGGAAGGAAAGGCTGGCGGGAATAAAATGAACGTGAACGGCAAAGGATTTACTCTTGTTGAATTGCTTGTGGTCATTGCGATCATCGCCGTCCTTGTCGCTTTGTTGTTGCCGGCCTTGAGTAACGCCAAAGAAAGAGCGCGCCGGACGGTTTGCATGAATAATTTGAGGCAAATCAATTTGGGCATACGCATTTATTCCGACGACTCAAGCGACACATCACCCGCCTTGACGAAAGGACAATTCGTTTTTTGGCGCTATCGAGAACTTTTGCAGAATTACCTTGGCTTGAGTGGTCCGCCGTCGCCTAAAGACAAGGTATTCGCCTGTCCGGCTGATACATTTTATTACGCCTTAAGTCCGGTAAGTGGCTTGAAATATGTTCCTCATGGACATTACGAGCAATCAAACTATTCTTATTCGAGTTATGAATTTAATGGGGCAAATCAAGTAACCAATGTCATTCCCGGCGTTAAATCATTGCCCGGAATCAGCGGACGCAAACTAAGCTCGATAAAGCATCCCGACAAAACCGTTCTGGTTGCGGAAGCCACGGCTTTTGCGCCTTATTCCTGGCATCAACCGAAATCTCCTACCGTCCTGCCAAGCGGCTTTGAAGTGCCCATGTTCAATAATGCTCAAAACGTAGTCAGTTTCGTGGACGGGCATGTCAGCTACATCAAGATCTATTGGAACAGTGCGCCGGGCAGCAACGGTTTTTATTCGGTGGCGATATTCTACGATCCTCCTGCGGGATACGATTACCAATGGAGCGGAGATTGACACATGCACTTACTCGTTTGCTTCGCGCTGAAGGAAGAAGCCGCGCTGTTTCGAAAAATCGCGGCGGACAAACCGGATGTCGCCATTATTGTCACCGGCATCGGGCGGAAGAACGCCGAAAAATCCCTGCGCGAGTTTCTGGCCACCCATTCACCGGAACTGGTGCTGACCTGCGGTTTTGCCGGCGGATTGAATCCGGATTTGAAACTCGGCGAAGTTGTTTTTGAAACAGCAAACGCGCCCCTCGCCCCGTCCCTCCTCGCCTCGGCGAAGCCCGGGTCCCCGCCAAGCGGGGAGAGGGTGTCCGCCAAGATGGGTGAGGGGTTGTTCTCTAAACTTTCCGCCGCTGGCGCAAAACCGGCGAGGTTTTTCTGTGCTGACCGGATTGCAACGACCGCTGCTGAAAAGGAAAAATTGCGCGCTGGAACCGGCGCGGATGCAGTCGAGATGGAGTCGGAAGCGATTCATGCCGTCTGCCGCGAGCGTGGAATTTCCTGCGCGATAGTGCGGGTGATTTCGGACATCGCCGGCGAAGATTTGCCGCTGGATTTCAACCGGCTTTCCAAACCGGACATGAATCTGGATTACGGCAAGCTGGCATGGGCGATTGCAAGGTCGCCGGGGAAAATTGGCGCGTTGTTGAAATTGCAGAAAAAGACCCGGTTTGCTGCTGAAAAACTGGCGGCGGTGTTGGTGAAAATTAATTTCCCGTGAATCGGAGCGCGGATGTGTCCGCAGGATCAGCCGCAGCGTGTCCGAAAGTGTTCTATCCAACCGACCTGCTGCGACTGGCGCTTCGCGCACAGTCGCGCTCCGGGACAATGTTGCCACTAATCATTTGGCGACGGTCTCAGATTGGCCGGCTGGCGGTGGCGCGGGCTTTTCCTTCGCGTGTTCGCTGTAGCTGATGAACGCCGCACCAATCATGATCAAGATCACCCCGATCCAGCGGATTGACGAAACGCGTTCCCCGAGAAACCACATGGCGGCAAAGGTCGCGAACACGAAGCTCAAGGCGGTCAGCGGCCAGAGAAGGCTAATCTCGCTCTTGGCCATCAAAATCAGCAGGCAGAAAAAAAACAACGCTTCAAAAAACATACCCAGCAGGATTTGCGGATTTGTTGCGCCGGCCTTGACGACGCGGAAGATTTCGGCGGCGGTCACGCCGTTCATGTCGCCAATTTGGGTCATGCCTTTTTTCAACAGGATGACTCCGGTGGACTCGAAGACGAGACCGACACAGAGAATCAATAACAGTTTTATCATGGTTTTGTAGCGGCGGTCTGCGACCGCCGCATTTTTCAAAGCGCGACGCTCACAGGGCGCCGCTACAGTTCCTGGTAGCGAATCAATTCGATGCCGAGTTTTTTCACCCGTTCCTTCACCCGTGGACTGACGAGCGCGTCGAACTCATGCTTAAATTCGTCGAGCGATGGGTGCGAGTAAAGCTCGGAATCGCCCGGCGGCAAAACGGACAACAGTTTTAAAAGGTAGTCTTCGTTCACGTGCGCGTTTTGCAACAGGCCAAAGATCCTTTGCGTGTGCCGGATGTTTTTGCGGCGCAAAGCCGATTGGGCGCGCCCTGAAAGGCAAAAGTAGATCGCAGCGTGCGTGGAACGGTACAACCGCCGCCCGGAAGCCAGGGGCGCGTCCATCCAGAACAGTTCACGCGTCAAACGCAGCCGCCGAATGCCAAGCTTCTCGGCATCTTCCATCAATAGGCGGAACACGGTTGGATGCAGATGCAAATGCAAGTGGCCATTGACGTGGTCGAGGGGGAGGCCGGTGGCGCGGAATTTTTCAAATTGCGCGTGAATTTCGGCCCGGAGTTGTTGCTGGAGGCCCCGCTGGAAAAAATAGCGGAAGCCGGTCGCGACGGGATTTTCAGAGAATTCACCGCGCGCGTTGACGAGGCCGGGAATTTTTTCCGGCGACAGTGCGGCGCGCCCGCACAGCAATGACAAATGCAAGCCGACGCCGAGTTTGGGATTTTGCTTTGCGAGCGCAACCGCTTCTTCAAGTCCCGGCTCGTTCACCATCAAACTCGCGGTGGTCAAAATGCCTTCACGATGCGCGCGGATGACGGCTTCATTGATGGAATGCGAACGGCCAAAATCGTCCGCGTTGACGATGAGGCGCCGGGTGGAATCAGGGCGTGCCATAGTTGGCCCCCGTCGTTCCCGTCGCCACGCGCAGCCACGCGCGGAGAATCAACAGCAATTTTTGGGCGTTATTGACCCGTGCGGGATGCGTGCCGAAAACATTGAATTCCTTCGCCTCCAATTTTTGCAGCAACCGCCAGTAAACCGATCCCATCAATTCGGCGGCGACCATTGAGCGCCGGTCTTCGGCGGGCAGTGTTTTCCGGGCAAGGCGATAAAAATTTTTGGCGCGGCCGGCGACGCCGGCGGCGAGCTGCGCGAAGGGTTCGGAATATTCGTGCTGCAAAATTTCGTCGGGCGACACGTTGAATTTTTTCAACTCGGACAGCGGCAGATAAATCCGGCCGCGGCCGGCGTCGGTGCGGACGTCGCGCAGGATGTTCGTGAGTTGCAGCGCCTTGCCAAGATAGACGGCGTAGTCGCGGCACGCGGGATTCTGATAGCCAAAGATCTCAATGCTCAACAGGCCGACGACCGACGCGACGCGATAACAATAAAGTTCAAGTTGCTCAAAATTTTCATAGCGCTTGATGTCCAAATCCATCTCGCAGCCCTTGATCAATTCATCGAAGAGCGTGAATGGCAGATGATATTTGCGGATGATGGGTTGGAATTCCTGGTTGATGACGAGCTGCGGCGGTTCATTTCCGCAGGCGCGGCGGATGTCGGCACGCCAGTCAGCGAGTTGCTCACGGCGTTTTTCAACCGGAGCAGATTCTTTGTCAGCCGCGTCATCCACTTCGCGGCAAAAGGCGTAGAGCGCGGACATGGCGTCGCGTTTGGCTCGCGGCAACACCACAAAGGCCAGCGCCAGATTTGAGGCGCTTTTGCGGGTGATCGCGCAGCTGTGATACATTTACGGTTGAGGTGTTGGTGGCGGCCGGCGGAAAGGTTTTTCTTCCTGGCGAACCGGCGGCAGCCCGCCGTTTTGGGCGAGGGTGGAATTTGGCGAATGACGTTCATGGCGATGGCGGCGTTTGCGCCGTCGTTGTCCCGGCTTGCGAAAGAAAAAAATCCAGATCAGCGTACCGATCCCCACCAGGGCAAAGGCACCGGTCATGATGAAAAAATCCACCCATTCTGGTGTCATCCGGCCTACGGCTGGTAGTGCGTCATCCATGGCATCAAAATAAAATCAGTTCTCAAAAATTTGCCGGGTGAAAGTTACGGGCTTTCATCCGGTGTGCTGTCGCCGAAGTCCATATTCAGCCGTTGCATCCGGTAACGGAGCGAATGCCGGCTTAGCTTAAGCTGTTCGGCTGTGCGTGCCGGGTTAAAATCGTTTTGTTCCAGCACGTTGGTGATCAATTCACGCTCCAGACGCGCCAGTGCGTCGTCCAGCGATTCATTGGGGGCGGCTTGTGTGGACGTGGTTTTTTGCAAACGCGTTTCGACCTGGAAATCCGGCAGGCTGGACGCCTGAATCTCGTGCGTCGTTTCCAAAATCAGCGCGCGTTCGATGACGTTGCGCAATTCGCGAACATTGCCCGGCCACGTATGCGAAAGCAGTTTTTGGCGCGCGGCGGGCGTGATGGTGTTTACGTTTTTATTCATCGCCGCGCGGAACATTCTCAAAAAATGCCCGGCCAGCAGCAAAATGTCCTCGCCCCGATCGCGCAGCAGCGGCAGACGAAATTGCACCACGTTCAGGCGGTGAAACAAGTCCTCGCGGAACTGGCTCTCGCCGATGGCTTTCACGATGTCGCGGTTGGTTGCGGCGATGAGGCGGACGTTGACGCGAAGTTCGTGCGTGCCGCCGACCCGCGTGAACGTGCCGTCCTCCAAAAACCGCAGCAGCTTGGCTTGAAGCGGCTTGCTCATGTCCGCGATTTCATCGAGAAAAATCGTGCCGCCATTGGCTTCCTCAACGCGGCCGGGTTTTTGTTTCAGCGCGCCGGTGAACGCGCCCTTTTCGTGGCCGAACAATTCGCTTTCGAGCAGGGTGTCGGGGATGGCGGCGCAGTTGATGCGGATGTAATTTGCCTCGCGCCGCTGGCTCAATCCGTGCAATGCGCCGGCGACCAGTTCCTTGCCCGTGCCGCTTTCGCCAAGAATGAGCACGCGCGCGTCAGTGGGCGCGACCGTTTGGATCAATTTCCGCAGCTCGCGGATTTTTTGCGATTCACCAACGATCTGGTCAAGGCTGAAAGTTTCATTGGCGCGCGAACGCAGCGCGGCGTTTTCCCGCAACAGCCGGTAACGCTCGGCGCAGCGGGCGACGGCGTGAAGCAACTCCTCCGGCGCAAACGGTTTGGACAAGTAGTCCATCGCCCCGGCTTTGATGGCTTCCACGGCCAGCTTGGGGGTGGCGTAGGCGGTGAGCATGAGCGCCGGCAGGTCGGGCCATTGGGTGTGGATTTTGGCGAGGAATTCATAGCCGCTCATGCCGCCGAGCCGGGCATCGGTGATGACCATGAAAAATTCCTCGCGCGCCAGCAGGGTCAACGCTTCCTCGGCGGATTCGACTGCGCGGGCGGCATAGTCTTCGCCCTTCAGCACCGTCTGCAAGGACAGGCGCATGTTCTTCTCGTCGTCCACGACGAGCACGGGTGGCAACGGTACGCTCATTTGGCCAGGTTCATCAATGCTTTCGCCGGAAAGATTAACGTGAATTTCGCGCCTTTTCCAAGCTCGGATTCAACGCGCACATTACCGCCATAAAGTTCGACGTTATGTTTCACGATTGCGAGTCCAAGACCCGTGCCGCGTTCTTTTGTGGTGTAGTAAGCCTCGAAAATCCGTTCGATTTTGTCGGGTGCAATGCCGGGGCCATCGTCGCGCACGGAAATTTCAATCGAATGATCGCGGTGGCAATCAGCCGTGACAAACACGTTGCCTTTTTCGACCAGCGCTTCGCGTGTATTTTTTAAAAGGTTCACCAGAATCTCAGATAAATGGCCGCGCTGCATCAGTAATGGCGGAAAACCGCGACCGTATTCGCGGTGGACCCGGATGCCGGACGGCACGGCCGGCGGAAACACCAGAGCAATTGCCTGGTCCAGCTCCCGGATGACGTCCAGTTTTTCGACGTGGCCTTCGGTCAACTGCGCGTAACCCATGATTTGCGTGATGACCTGATCCGCGCGCACGACCTCCTCCTGGATGATGGCGACCTGCTGGATGGTCCCGGGGTTGCCGCTGCGCAGGGAACGTTGCAGCGAAAAAGCCGCGTTGTTGATGATGGCCAGCGGGTTCTTGAGCTGGTGTGCGATTTCCGCCGCCAGCCGGCCGGCGGAATGCAGTTGTCCTTCGCGCACGGCAAATTCGCGGGCTTCCTCCAATGCCCGGCGCTGCCGTTCGGCCAGCACCTGCACGCCATAACAGCACGCCGTCAGGAGCCACAACACGAACAGTCGCGGCGGGTCCGGTTCACCGGCATTTTCCGGCGGCATCGAGCTGTAAGGCAGGTCGCTGACCCGGATCGGCCGGATCGGCCGGGAAAGCCGGTTGGTGCCCGGCATCGATCCGATCAGGTTTGTACTGGTGGAACGGAAGGCATCCGGTGGCAGATTCCCGAAGGTCGGTTCGGGTATGTTGGCATACAAGGTTCCCGCGCCCAGGTAAAAGATGCTCAAAAGCAGGTTCAATGCGATTTGTGGCGTCGCCAGGGGAATGCTGATGGCATTCAATACAATCAAACCGGGGAACATCCAGTAGACCGTGCTGTCGAATCCACCGGTCAGGACCGTCAGTTCCGCCGCAAACAGACCGTCCAGCAGCCCCAGCGCAAACACCAGCCACTGAAAAATGCCCGGCGGAAACCGGCGCCAGAGCAATAGCACGACGCTGGCCACGGCGTTGCATACGACATAAATCAGAAAGAATCTTTGCAGCGTTTGCTGCACCACCCAGCGGGTGGTCAGTTCCTCGGTCAACCAGCCGGCGTAAAACAGGTAATAGAGCACAACTGCGATAACCCCCACCTTGACCGGCAAGACGATGTGGAGTTGCACGGCCACGATACGTTCGGCCTGTTGAGGCGGTTCCGCTGGGGAAGTCGCCAGCAGCTTGGGCAGGCCTTTGAACGTTTGCCAATCCAGGTATTTCATGAGCAAGACCGCGCTCGAATGGGCGGCGACTCAAGCCAGCAGCTTCAGGGCCCGCGCCGCCACCTGTTCCACCGGCCACATCCGGCCAATGCCTTCGTAACCGCATGAAAGCATCCCTTCGTCCGGACCGATGAATTCCGCGCCGCGCGCTTTCAGCGTTTTCACATTCTGCTGCGTGGCCGGGTGCAGCCACATTTTGCCGTTCATTGCCGGCGCGATTAAAATCCTGGCCTTCGGATTCAACGCCAGCGCAATGCACGTCAGCGCATCGTTCGCCAGACCGTGCGCCAGTTTCGCGATGACATTCGCCGTCGCCGGCGCGACGAGCAAAAGGCCGGCCTCATCTGCCATTTCAATATGCACCGGTTTCCAGCCTTCCTCCTCGTCGTAGAGGTTCGTCACCACCGGATGGCGCGAGAGCACCTTGAACGGCAATGGCGTGATGAACCGCTGCGCGTCGGCGGTCATCACCACACGCACGCTGCATTTCTGCCGGGTCAGCAGGCTCGTCAGATCCGCCGCCTTGTGCGCGGCAATCGAGCCGCTCACGCCGAGAATGATGTTTTTTGAAACGCTCATGCTTCGAGTGTAACTTGAACCGCTGATTTTCGCCAATCTTCACTGATTTAATCGGCGGCGATCAGCGCCGATTAGCGGTTAAAATTCCGGGGCTTGCGCCCTGGCCACGCGCATTTTCTCCGCCTCGACAATCGCCAGCATCCGCCGCAAATCCTCCTGAATCGTCGAACTGATCAAAAGATAATCGAAATTTTTCCATTGCGCGATTTCCTTCCGGGCGATGCCAAGCCGCCCTTGGATTTCTTCCGGCGCGTCCGAAGCGCGTTTTTTTAATCGCTCCTCCAGTATCGTGATGGACGGCGGAGTCAGGAATACCGTCACCAGCGCGCGTTTCAATTCCGGCTCGGCCAGCGCCCGGTCGCGAATCGTCGCTGCGCCTTGTACGTCCACGTTCAGCAGCACATCCTTGCCCCGCCGCAATTTGTCCAGCAGTTCGGCGCGCAAAATGCCATAACTGCGGCCAAAAACTGTCGCGTGCTCGATGAACTCGCCCGCTTGCACGCGCCGCTCAAATTCCGGCGGATCAAAAAAATAATAATCCACACCGTTCTTTTCGCCTGGTCGCAGCGCGCGCGTCGTGCAGGTGATGGCGCGCGTCATGTCCGGCCGGGCGGCGAGCAACTGCTGGCACAACGTCGTCTTCCCGCCGCCGGAAGGGGCGGAGATCAGGATCAACAACGGTCCGCCTCCCGCCGCCTTTGGGGGCCGGCCCTTGACTCTCGACTCTCGACTCTCGACATTCATGTCACTTGTCACCCGCCACTCGTCACTCACGTCACTCACTCGACGTTCTGTGCCTGCTCGCGGAACTTTTCCAGTTCCGCCTTCAGCGTCACGACATCGCGCGAAATCAGCGCGTCATTGGCTTTCGAGCCGATGGTGTTGATTTCACGGTTCATTTCCTGCGCGAGAAAGTCCAGCGTGCGGCCGACCGGCTCCTTCGATTTGCGGCAATCCTCGAACTGTTGGAAATGGCTTTGCAGCCGCGTCAATTCCTCCGAAATGTCCGAGCGATCGGCAAACAAGACGACTTCCTTCAACAACCGTTCGTCGTCCGGCGCGGGTGATTCCAGCCCCGCGCTTTTTATGCGCTCGATGAGCTGCTGGCGGTAACGCTCCGCCGTTTGCGGCGCGTGTTTTTGGATTTGTCCGGCACATTTTTGCAGAACGCCAACGCGCGCGGCCAGGTCCTGCGCGAGATGCGCGCCCTCGCGTTCGCGCATTTTCACCAGGGCGGTCAGCGCCTGCTGCAAGGCCTTTTCCACAATCGGCCAGATGGTTTCGGCCTCGACCAATTCCTCGTCCGTCTGAAAAACCCCCGGCGCGCGGACGATTTGATCCAGCGTCACTTCGCCGGGCAGCCTCAATTGTCTGGCGAGGCGGTTGAGCTCGGTCGCGTAAGCTTTGGCGAGCGGCAGATTGATGTGCATGCGCGCCGACATTTTGCCTTCGGCGGCGTGGATGGTGATGCGCGCCGTCACGCGTCCGCGCGCGACCTGGGCGTTGATAGCATCGCGAATGGGCGCTTCAAGCATTTCCAGTTCACGCGGCAGGTTCACGGAAATTTCCGTCTGCCGGCGGTTCACCGCACTGAGTTCCACGGTGATTTTGAAACCGTCCCGCGCACACTCGCCGCGCCCGTAACCCGTCATGGATTTCATCGGGGTGGAATATGCAAAAACCTCGCGCGTCAGGCGAACAAATTTTCAGCAACCCAAAATAAAATCAATCTGGACAATGAAAAATGAAAATTTAACATCCAAATCATGAGATGGGACAGCCGAGGCTTATTCTTCGTTTCCTTGTTATTGATTTTAATCTTTTACGCCTCTTGCACGCTTATCGCTCCAAAATCATCGGTTCATTATCGGAGTCCTGAAGTATCAGCGGTCATTGTTGATGCCGATACAGGCAAACCGATTGAGGGCGTCAAGGTTGAGGTTTCTTGGAGCGCGTTGCGACCAAAGTATTTTGAAGGTTCGGATTTGACGAATCTACATGCGGCGACTGTTGTGACAGATACCAACGGAGTCTTCACAATTCCTGCTTGGCAAAATGCAGTGGCCAGAGAGTGGCGTTATTATGAGTTTGATCCAATGGTATCGTATTCAAAATCGGGATATAAATCGGATTATAAGGATAATCATAACAATCAAGATTCCGTCACCCCACATGCATTGCCATTTGTAACGGTTACTCTCGAACGGCCAAGTTGGAATGGACAACGCCTTCCTCTCAAAATTTCCGATGGCAAGGGTGATTGGCCTGAATGGATGCAGAAAGATAGGTCACTAATGTATAATCCATATCTAAGCCCGAGCGACCCGGAACTTGGAAAAAAAATTGCAGGGACTTGGACCAGGGATACTGCATGGAATAATTCTTTGGTAAAAATCACAAATACTTTCAAATCTTATGGCGGCCCATCTGGAAGTTTTGTATTCACCGGAACAATTTTAAGCACTAATGGAACACAGGAAGGAACGTGGCAAACTGAAGGGTCTTGGAACATTAGACACGCATTTTTGGTAAACAAGGCTACCAGCAAGACTGTTCCGCCTGATTTTGTGCGAGAATTGAATTTGGTTCTTATGGAGGAAAAAATTACCCAAATTAAAGATGATGAGTTAGTTGTTGCTGACCATAGCGTGCCTCGTGTGACTGTCACATACAAACGAGTAAAATAATGTCAGCGTAAAAATTTCAGCGCCTCCCGAAAATCCTCCGGCAATGGTGCTTCAAAACTCATTTGCTCTTCCGTGCGTGGATGAACGAATGAAAGCTCGCGCGCGTGCAGCATCACCCGTGGCGCGGCGTAATTCGTCAATTCCTTCAACCGGGCATTCTGCCGCGGGCCGTAGGTTTCATCACCGACCAGCGGATGGCCGAGGAATTGGAAATGCACGCGGACCTGATGCGTCCGGCCGGTGTGAATTTGCGCCTCCACGAACGTGGCCGAGTTTAATTTTTCCAGCACCCGGTAACTTGTGTGCGCCGCCCGACCGGAATCGTCATCGCGTGCCGCCATGCGTTTGCGGTGCGACGGATGCCGGGCGATGGCGGCGTGGATTTCGCCGGATTCGCGCGCGAGTTCGCCGCACACAATCGCGTTGTAGATTTTTTCAACCTGCCGCCCGGCGAATTGCGCCGAGAGCGCGAGATGCGTTTCATCGTTTTTGGCGACGACGAGACAACCGCTGGTTTCCTTGTCGAGCCGGTGGACGATGCCGGGCCGCGCGACGCCGCCGATGCCACTGAGCGAGCCCCGGCAGTGGTGGAGCAGGGCGTTGACGAGAGTATGTTCCTCGTGTCCGGCGGCGGGATGCACAACGAGTCCGGCGGGTTTGTTCAGCACGAGCAGCGATTGGTCCTCGAACAGGATGTCGAGCGGCATTGCCTCCGGCTGTGCTTCGGCGGGTTTTGCCTCCGGCCAATGGACTTCAATTTGTTCGCCGGCGCGCGGGCGGTGCGTGGGTTTGACCGTGTGACCGTTGACGCAGATATGGCCTTGTTCAATCAGCCGTTGCAACGCGCCACGCGAGGCGGCGGGAAATTTTTCGCGCAAATAGGTGTCCAGCCGCCCGGACGGGAGCGATTTTTCGACGGTGAAATTTTCCGTGCGCACGGACATGGCGCATTAATTGGCCGCGGGTTTGGGTGTGTGCTCGGTTTTCCAGGTGATGAGAAAAATCAGCCCGACGCCGGTGCAAATGGCGGTGTCGGCGATGTTGAAGGCGGGAAAATCAATGACGCGGCCGCCGCGTTGTTGCAGGTAAAAATAAAGAAAATCCACGACCGCGTGGCGGCCGGGCAGCAGGCGGTCAGCGAGGTTGCCGGCGATGCCGCCGAAAATCAGGCCGAAGGCAATCTGGCCGGAGAGCGTGTGCGAACTGAAGTGGTGGCGCGTGAGAAACAGCGCGATGAGCGCGAACAGGGCGACCAGGGCGAGCGCGGCGTTGTTGCCGCTGAAGAGACTCCACGCCGCGCCGGTGTTGCCCCAGTGAACCAGTTTGAAGAAGCCGGGAATGACCGTCTTTTCGTCGCTTAGGTCAAGGTTGTGCAGCACCAGCCATTTGGTGAATTGGTCGAGCGCGAAAACAACCAGTGCCAGCGCGGCGATGCCGCGATTGGATTTTTGAAAAATGGTATTGGCGGCGGCCACAAGGACAGTTTCAAGTTTCAGGTTTCAAGTTTCAAGTCCGAACAAAGTCAAATGTCCAAAGCTGTTCGTGCCCACTTTGGACTTTGGACTTTGGGCTGGAATGACTATGCTCCGTGCATGGCGCTCGTGCGCATTTTGGTGGACGGCTACAGCCTGCTGCACAACTGGCCGGAACTGGCTCCCGGCCGGCCGCGTCATTCGGCTCGCGTGCGCGAGGAATTGGTCCATGTGCTCACGCGTTATCACGACGCGACGGGCACGCCGGTCACGATTTTCTTCGACGGTTCAGGCGCGCCGGCGGGAACGCCGCCGCAGGAATCGAATCCGGCGGTTGAGGTTTTGTTTTCGTGTGCCGGACAGACCGCCGATGACATGATTGAGCGCGCGGCGCACCGGTTCAGCGCCTACGGTGAAGTACTGGCCGTCACGGACGATGTTGCCGAGCGCGACACGGTCACGGGCATGGGTGGCCTGGCGTCGAGTTGTGCGAATTTCATTCGCATGGTTGAAAATGCGCTGACGGAATTGCAGGATGAATTGCAAAATTACAATCGTGCGGAACGAAACCGTTTTAACCGAAGTCACAAGCGCGATTTGAAATGAAGACACCAACGCACCAAAATCAAATGGTCCGCCGCCCGTTCATTCTCGCGGTGCTGCTCGCTGGAATTTTTTTGGTTCCGGCGGTGCGTGCGCAACCGGCGGCGCCGAATGTGAACAGCCGTTTTCTGCTCATTTTTGACACTTCGTCGGACATGCAGCGGCGCTTGCCGGCGGTGCAAAAGGCGCTCAACGACATACTGGCAGCCAGCACGAACGGGCAGTTACATTCAGGTGACAGCATTGGCGTATGGACGTTCGACCAGGATTTGCACGTGGGGCAGTTTCCACTGCAACACTGGGAACCGGACAATGCGGGAATGATTACGTCGAACATCACCGCATTCGTCGGCAAACAGCGTTACACAAAAACAACGGGATTTGATGCGTTGCTGCCGTTGCTGAATCAAGTCGTGCTGGGTTCCGAGCGGTTGACGGTGCTGATTTTCTGCGACGGCCAGGGAGAAATCCACGGAACACCATATGACGTTGGGATCAATAAAATTTTCCAGCAACGTCAGAGCGAACGGCAGAAGGCACGGTTGCCAATCGTCATCGGGTTGCGCTCGCAACACGGCCAATACACCGGTTGCATGGTGAGTTTTCCGCCCCAGCCTGTGAGTCTTCCCCAGTTCCCGCCGTTGCCGCCACCTGCGCCGCCGGCTCCAACACCTGCACCGCCAGGTCCGCCACGATCCAGCGTCCCATCGCTCATTATTGTTGGCACAACCATCACCAATCGTGTGCCGCCGCCCGTGCCGAAACCGGTGCTGACCAATCCGCCGCCGATGGTCATAACATCAACGCCCGCACCCGTGGTTACCAACGAGGTGAAACCACCGGCCGTTGTGCCATTGATGCAAACCAGCGCCGTTCCCGCTCAACCCAAAATCGCCGCTGCGCCCCTGACAATGACGAATGCCATCACTCTGCCGCCTGAAAGTCCCGGGATCGGCCGTAAAGGTGCTTTGGCCATTGGCGTGGCATTTCTGGCGGGCGGTTTGGTGGTTTTCATGTTGCGCCGCACCCGCAAGACCGGCGGCGACAACCCCAGCGACAGTTCGATGAAAAAGGATTGATTCCGCCCGTGACTTTTGACCGCGGGTCTGGAAAATTCCCACCCATGAAAGTACGGATTTACATTTACGCCATCGTTTTTGCCGCTGGAACGCTGACGGCCTTGGCTGACGAAACCAAAACCAACACGCAAACCGGCACAACCACCAGCATCCCCGCCAACACCAACCAAGTTGCCGTCCCGCCGCCGATGACCGCAACGTCGGCGCCCGCACCCGCGGTTGTCCGCAAGGTGAAATCACCGGTCGTTGTGCCATTGACGCAAACCAGCGCCGTTCCCGCCCCGCCCAACAGCGCCGCTGCGCCCCTGACAATGACCAATGCAATCACCCCGCCGCCAATGACCACATCAACGTCCGCACCCGTGGTTGCCGGCGAAGTGTCATTGATGCCAACCAATGCCGTTCCCGCTCAATCCAATATCACTGCTGCGCCACCGTCCGAAAGTTCCGGGATCGGCCGGAAAGGTGTTTTGGCCATAAGCGTGGTATTTCTGGTGGTGGTGGGCGGTCTGGCGGTTTTCATGCTGGGTCGCCAGCGCACGGCCGACCACGCCAGCCTCATCACGCGCGCGATGAACGAGGACAAAGACGAGGACAAAGACATGGGCAAGCACGAGGATAAGCATGAGGAAAAGCACGAGGATAAGAAAGAGACCAAAAAATTTCCGCCGCCGATGACTTGAAATGTCCAATTCTGCGCGTGACTTTTGGCCGCGGGTCTGGAAAATTTCGCCGCCATGAAAACAATTCATTTACTGTGTGCGCTCGGCCTTTTTGCCGCCGTTGCGATAGTTCAGGCCGAAGATGCCAAGAAAGAGGAGAAACCTTCGACCGCTTCACTAGGCTTCACCGATCCTGCCAAACTCACCGAGAAGGCGCCCGAAACCTTCAAGGCGCAGTTCGACACGACCAAGGGGAAGTTCACCATTGAAGTCGCCCGATCGCTCTCGCCCAACGGCGCGGACCGCTTTTACAACCTCGTTCGTTCCGGCTACTTCAAGGACATCGCCTTCTTCCGCGTGATTCCCGGCTTCATGTGCCAGTTCGGCATCCACGGCGACCCGAACGTCTCCACGAAATGGCGCGAGGCGGCGATTGCCGATGACCCCGTCAAAGGCAGCAACACGCGCGGCACAATTACCTTCGCCACCGCCGGGCCCAACACGCGCACCACGCAGTTGTTCATCAACTTCGCCGACAACCGCAACCTCGACGGCATGGGGTTCTCACCTTTCGGCAAAGTGACCGAGGGAATGGACATGGTGGACAAGATCAACGGCGAGTATGGCGAAGGCGCTCCCCGTGGTCGCGGGCCGGATCAGGGCCGTGTGCAGGGTGAAGGCAACGCTTACTTGAAAAAAGATTTTCCGAACCTCGATTACATCAAATCCGCGACCATCGTCCCCGCCGGAAACGCCAAGTAATTCCAACCCGCGAAATTTTATGAGCGAAGTTGCCGTCATCACCACCACCGAAGGCGAAATGGTCATCGAATTCTGGCCCGAGGTCGCGCCCAAGACCGTCGAAAATTTCAAAACGCTCGCCAAAAAAGGCTTTTATGACGGCACCTGTTTTCACCGCGTCATCAAAGGTTTCATGATTCAAGGCGGCGATCCGCTGACCAAGGACCCGAGCAAGGAAGGCCTGTGGGGCACGGGCGGGCCAGGCTACCAGATCAAGGCCGAGTTCAATGACCGCTCGCACATTCGCGGCGTCATTTCCATGGCGCGTTCGAACAATCCCGATTCCGCCGGCAGCCAGTTTTTCATCTGTCATGGCAGCCCGACGTTCCTCGACCATCAATACACCACGTTCGGCAAGCTGATCAAAGGCGACGACGTTCTGGAAAAAATCGGCACCACGCCCACGCACCCGCAGGACCGCCCCGACAAGCGCATGGGCATCAGCAGCATCAAAATCGTTCCGCGCGACGCGGTGAAGTGATTTGTGGCAGGGCCGTGTAGCGCGTCCCTGCCATTTTTTTGTTTACGGATTCCGCCTTCATCCATCTTTGCCATTGCTCCCGTCTTCACTACCGCCGTCGCTTATGCTTCCGTCTTCACGCTGTTTCGACGAGACCAGTCAAATTGTGGCGCGCCAGTGACTGCTGCGAGCCAAACCCGCTCCACGAACCTGATTCAACATCCGGCGTCCTTTTTCAATAAATTCTTGTAACGCAAAAAAAAATCGGACAAAGTGCCGCGCCAAAACATTTTTGCCATGTTGGAATTCAAAAATAAAATCCTGTTCGTCGGTTACGGAGCCGTGGCGCAATGCACCCTCCCCATTCTGGTCAAGCACCTCAAGCTGCCGTTCCAACGCATCTCCGTCATGGACTTCGAGGACCGTCGTGATGTGCTGGCACCGTGGCTGAAGCGCGGCGTGAAGTTCGTGCACAAACGTGTGACGCGCGAAAACATGGGCACGTTGCTGGGCAAATATCTGGAGACGGGCGACGTTTTGATTGATCTGGCCTGGAACATTGATTGTTGCGAAATCCTTCAGTGGTGCCATGACCGCGGCGTGCTCTACGTCAACACATCGGTCGAGTTGTGGAACCCTTACGAGAATGCCAGGGCCGCAACGCCGCAGAAAATGACGCTGTACTGGCGTCACATGAACATCCGCCGCATGATTGGCAAATGGACCCGGCCCGGCCCGACAGCGGTGCTCGAACATGGCGCGAATCCCGGTCTCATCTCGCACTTCACCAAGCAGGGCCTGATTGACATTGGCAACCGCGCCATCAAGGACAAGAAAGTCGCTGGCAGGGCCGCCGACGAAATCCGGCAGCTCATCGCCGGACAAAAATTCAATTATCTGGCGATGAAACTCGGGGTGAAGGTGATCCATTGCAGCGAACGCGACACCCAAATCACCGACAAACCGAAGCAGGTGGACGAGTTTGTCAACACCTGGAGCGTCGAGGGTTTCCGCGAGGAAGGCACCACCACCGCCGAGATGGGCTGGGGCACGCACGAGAAGGAATTGCCGCCGCTGGCGTATGCGCACACCGAAGGTCCGCGCAACCAGATTTGCCTCGCCCGCATGGGCATCAACACCTGGGTCTCGTCCTGGGTACCCAACTACTGCATCCACGGCATGGTCGTGCGCCACGGCGAGGCGTTCACCATTTCCGACCGGCTAACAGTCTGGGAAAACGACAGGGCCATCTACCGGCCCACGATGCATTACGCCTACTGCCCGGCCGACGTGGCCATCGTGTCGCTGAATGAATTGCGCGGTTATGACTATAAACTTCAAAAGAACCAGCGCATCCTCAACGACGAAATCATCAGCGGCTCCGACATTCTCGGCGCCCTGTTGATGGGCCATGCCTACAATTCGTGGTGGATCGGCAGCGACCTCAGCATCGAGGAATCGCGCCGGCTGGTGCCGCACCAGAACGCCACCACCATGCAGGTTGCCATCTCGGTCATCGCGGCGGCCATGTGGATGATTGAAAATCCAGCCAAAGGCGTCTGTGTGCCCGACGACTTGCCGCACGAGTACATCTTGAAGATTGCCCGGCCGTATCTGGGGAAATGGATTTCCAAGCCGTCCGACTGGACGCCGTTGAAGCACTACACCAACGCGTTCAACGGGCACAACCATCCGCAGATTGACCGGGACGATCCGTGGCAGTTCAAAAACTTCCTGATCACCGACGGAGACTGAGATGATACCGCGCCGAACACTGAAAAAACTGGCAGCGCAACACGGCACCCCGCTGTTTGTGGTGGACCACGAAGAGTTGCGGCGCAACTATGCGACCTTCAAAAAATACCTGCCGCGCGTCCAGGCCTACTACGCCGTCAAGGCCAACCCCAATCCCGCCATCGTCAAGACGCTGTTCGATGCCGGTGCGAGCTTCGACGTGGCCTCGATGCCGGAATTCCACATCGTCCATGAATACATCAAGGACATGCCCGACAAGGAACGGCAGGCCTGGATCTGGGACAAAATCATCTACGCCAACCCGATCAAGGCCAACGAGACGCTACAGGAGTTGAACCCCTACAAACCGCTGGTCACCTACGACAACCACGAGGAAATCCGCAAAATCAAGAAGTACGCCCCGCAGGCTGGTCTCGCGTTGCGGCTGAAGGTGCCCAATACCGGCGCGATGGTTGAGCTGTCGTCAAAGTTCGGCGCCGCACCCGGTGAAGCCGTGGACTTGATTCTGGCAGCGGACAAGGTGGGGTTGACCGTCGAGGGCATCAGCTTTCACGTCGGCAGCCAGACGACCAATTTCAAGAATTACGTCGCCGCCATCAATCTCGCCGCCAACATCTTCAAGGAAGCCAAAGACCGCGGCTACACCAAGATGAACCTGCTGGACATCGGCGGCGGGTTCCCGGCGCCCTACGACGAAACGGTGAAACCGTTCCGCGAACTGGCCGGCATCATCAACCGCGAAATCAACCGCCTCTTTCCGAAGAACATCCAGATTCTCGCCGAGCCGGGCCGCTTCCTCTGCGCCACCGCCGCCACCGCCGTCTCCAAGATCATCGGCAAGGCCGTGCGCGAAGGCAAACTCTGCTACTACATCAACGACGGCGTCTATCACACCTTCTCCGGTGTCATCTTCGACCATTGCCATTACCACCTGAAATCGTTCAAACGCGGACCGACGCAGATTTGCTCGGTGTTCGGCCCGACGTGCGACGCGCTCGACGTGGTCTCGATGGCGGAAAATCTGCCCCGCAACCTGCAACTGGGCGATCTGCTCTACAGCGAACAAATCGGCGCCTACAGCCACGCGTCCTCGACCTGGTTCAACGGCTTCCCGCCCGCGAACGTGGTGCATATCAACCAGTGAATTGAAAAGTGGGACAGGCCTCCTGCCTGTCTGGGCAGAATGGAAAAAACGGTGAGGCGAGCGTGCTCGCGAGCCGGACACGAATTCATTCAACGCAAAGACGCAAAGTGAGAGGTGCGTTTGGCAGTTCGACACCTCACCCCGGCCCAGTGACTTCCCAAGCCCGCCACGAGATGGATGCCCCAAGTCAGGAAATCGCTTCGCGAACCGTGGTCCCCGATCGAAGCGGAGAGGGAGAATTATCGTCAGTCGATTGGTGAATTCGTGACAATTCGCGTCATTCGCGTAAAAGATTTTGCGCCTTTATATTTTCCCGCATTCACCCTGTTTGCCAAATCATGCATTCATATTGACTTATCGACATATACATACTTTATTCTTATGTTTACATTGACTTATTGTTCGATATATGAATAGTTTTTATTCTAATGACAATAAATGTTTATTGATTGACAAGGGATGTCGTGGCGACGTTTCCCCGCCATGCGCTACATTTAGCGTATGATTCAAAAGGCAAGTGGAACACGGGCATGAGGGTTTTTGTCACAGGTTTGAGTTACAAAACCGCGCCGGTGGAAGTCCGCGAAAAACTGGCGGTGCGGCCTTCCCTTTTGCCGTGCCTCGGTTGCCGCCTCAAAATCAACGCTGGCTTGGAGGAGGTCGTGTTGCTCTCCACCTGCAATCGCGTAGAGGTCTACGGCGTGGCGCCTTGGATCCAAGGCCGGGTGCATCGCATCTTCCAGCAGCTTTGCCCAGCGGATGTGGACGTGACGCCCTATATTTATGTGAAGGAAGGCGCGGACGCGGTGCGGCATTTGTTTTCAGTGACGAGCGGTCTGGATTCCATGGTGATTGGCGAGACGGAAATCACCGGCCAGGTGAAGCTGGCCTACCAGGCCGCGCAGGCCGCGAAGTTGACCGGAAGGGTTTTGAACCGTGTTTTCCAGACGGCGCTGCAAACCGCCAAGGAAATTCGCACTCGCACGGGCATCGGTCGCGGTGCCACCTCCGTCGGCAGCGTGGCCGTGGAACTGGCTGAAAAGGTTTTTGCCGGGGATTTGTCGGACAAGACGGTGATGATTCTGGGTGCGGGCAAAATGGGCGAGGCCTGTGTCCGCCACCTGGCCAAGAGCGGCACCCGTTCGGTACTGGTGGCCAACCGTTCCCTCGAACGCGCGCAGGCGCTGGCCGCAGAATTCGGCGGACGCGCCCTGTCGTTTGATGAACGCATGGCGGCCCTCATCGAGGCCGATATCGTGGTGAGTTCAACCGGCAGCCCGACCACGGTCCTTCACAAGCACGAGATCGCCGGCATTTTGGCGGCCAGGGCGAACCGGCCGCTCATCCTTGTGGACATCGCCGTGCCCCGGGACATCGCGCCGGACGTGGAGGAACTGGACAATGTTTACCTTTACAACATTGACCATATCGAGGCGATTGTCCGCGAAAACTCCAAGCTGCGGGAGCAGGAACTTTCCAGGTGCGATGAAATCATCGCCCGGCGCACAACAGCGTTGATGACGAAATTGAATCCGCGGCCCACCGACCGGCCGGTTGCCGACGTGAAATTGGTGCCGGGCTGGACCTTGTGTGAGGCGGCGATATGAACAAAACAAACCATTTTTGGAAAGTTTCCAGGTTGCAGCGCTGCGACTCCGGAAAAGTTTCCGAAGATCGGCGGCACCGGGTGGTGTGCCGGACAATGCAGTGAACTAACTAGTTAGATAGAAATAAACACAATTATGAAAACAAAAATCCTATTCATCGCGGTAGCGGTGGGGGGCTTGATGGTGTTGCCGATGGTGGGTCGCGCAGCCATCATCGGAGGCCCACATGATTTCGGGACGAATTCATGGTCCGCCAACACCGTTTGCGAAACCTGTCACATTCCACACGCTTCCCTGGGGAGCGCCAATGCGCCCTTATGGAACCACGTGTTACCCAATGCAGCAGGTTATACAACGTATCAAAGCCCGACCTTTAACGGTGGGGTGAAGGCACCACAACCCGATGGTCCGTCGCTGGCCTGCTTGAGTTGCCACGACGGCACTCTGGCCATCAACCAATTCGTCAATACGCCCTACGGTGGGACAGGGGTGACGAACATATCACAAGGTGGAGCGGTCTTGCTCAGCAGCCCGAGTGACAATGTGACTTTTGGCGGAGATGGCGTCACCTTGTCGCACAACCATCCGATCTCGTTCGTTTATAATACCGCTTTGGCCACTACAGATGGCACCCTGGAGGATCCTGCCACTTATGTGATTGGCACACCACCGGTTTATCCCAACAACTCCAGCTTCACCAATAATGCAGCGATCCTGGCGGCTCCCGTGCCTGCGACTTGGTCCGGTATCAGCCTGGGTGGCAAGTACCTCTCAACCTTGTTGTGGAACGGCAGCGGAGGCACGGAAATGGAATGCACCTCCTGCCATGATCCGCACAAGATGGTGGGCAGCTCGCCGAGCAGCGGGGTCATGCTCAAAATCAGCGGCAAGGATATCTATGGCCGCGGCGATTTGATTTGCCGCAACTGCCATCTTAAATAGACACTGGCGACCATTCCGTTTCATCCGGAGTGGCGGCAACGAGGCTCTGGTTCGCCAGAGCCTCGTTTGTCATGTTGGAAGGCAACTCCAAGGAATGGATCGGCGGGCGACAAACCATGAAGGCGCAACCCATCAAAAAAACAGCAGCCCAGCAGCCCGCCGCCTAATACACAATAATTGTGAATGAAAAGCCAAATTGCGTGGAGTGCCAGAACCGTTTTCTCAAGTAACCTGCTGGCGGACCAGGTTCCGAAGGAGCGGAAGAAACAATTGCCGCTTCCCGGCCCGGGTCCGGGATAGCCGTAAAACTTTACAAAATGATAAAATCATGAAAGTGCCAAATCGAAATCAAATGATGCGGGCGGGGTTGCTGGTGGTGCTGCTCGGTTTGATGGCCGGTTGTGCCGCACCCGCAAAAAAGAAAACCTTCATTTTTTACCCGCCGCCGCCGGACGAACCGCGCATTCAATATCTCACCAGTTTTTCTTCCGAACGCAGCCTGGGCGGACGCCGCCGGTTTGAAGACTTCGTGCTGGGCACCAGCCTGGGCGACCAGCCAATTTCCAAACCCTACGGCATCACAGTCCACGGCAATAAAATATACGTCTGTGACAGCGGGGCGGCGGCCGTGGACATCGCTGACTTGGGCAAATCCCGCCTGCATTTTTTTAACCTGGACGGTGAAGGCCGGATGCGGGTGCCGATTAATGCGGCGGTGGACGCGAATGGCGTGCTGTATGTGACGGACGTGGACCGCGGCCAGATCCTGATTTACTCCGCGGATGAGGATTACCTCGGCGCCATCGGCAAAAAAGATGAAATGAAACCCTGTGGTCTTGCCGTGACGGACAGCCGGATTTATGTCGGCGACCTGCAAAATCACATCGTGCGGGTTTATGACAAGACCAATCATAATCTGCTGTTTTCCATTCCGCGCGCCGACGGCGGTGACAAGGCGAAATTGTTTTTGCCGGCGAACCTTGCGGTGGATCACCAGGGACGGATTTGCGTTTCCGACGCCGGCGGTTTTTTTGTGAAGATTTTTGACGCCGAGGGAAATTTTGTCCGGCAGATCGGCAATATCGGCTCGGATTTCGGCCAGTTCTTCCGGTGCAAGGGAATTGCCGTGGACCGCGAAAACCGGATTTATGTGGTGGACGCCGCCACATCGGTCGCCCAGCTCTTTGACGCCGAAGGACAGTTGTTGACGTTTTTGGGCGATGAAAGGTCCGGCAGGGAAGGAGCGTTGTATTTGCCGGCGGGTGTTGCCGTGGATTACAACAACGTCGCGCATTTCCAGAAATTCGCCGCGCCGGGTTTCAAGATTGACTACCTGATTTTTATCGCCAATCAGGTGGGCACCCATAAAGTCAGCGTTTACGGCTTCGGTCGCAAACAATAACCGCCCGGCCCAATCGCACGTGATTTCACCGCCTCACAGGAATTTCACTGGCAAGCGGTTTTGCGCGTTATGGCTGCTTGTGATGACGGTGTGTGGTGGGCTGTTGCTGGCGGGTTGTTCCACCGAAACGAAATACAAATGGTTGAGCACCTTCTTCGACGGCGTGCCGGTTCCCGGCGCCACCAATGCGCCGCCACCGGTGGTGCCGGAGGAAATGGCGGCGGCAAATTCATCCCCCAATGCGCTCCCGCCAAAACCCGCCGTCAAGGTGGTCAACACTCACACGACGCATCCGCCTTTTGCCGACGGCCAATGCACGGAGTGTCATGAGTCAAAGTATTCGCAGGGTTTGAAGGGGACCCAGAACGCCGTTTGCTTCTCCTGCCACGACGATTTTCTGGCCAAGGCCAGGATCAAACACCAGCCGGTTGAGAATGGTGAATGCTCTTCCTGCCACGATCCCCATGAATCGGAGTACAAAAATCTTTTGCGCAAGAAAGGCAACGAGCTTTGCCTGATTTGCCATGATGACCCGCTGGCGGCAGGCAAGGTCAAACATCAGGCGGTGGAATCGGGTGATTGTCTGGACTGCCACAGTCCGCACGCTTCCAACTTCAAGGGTTTGTTGAAAAAATCCGTCAAGGACACCTGCTTCGATTGCCATGACGATGTTGCCAAAAAGAAAGTCGTGCATCAGCCGGTGGGTGACGGGGATTGCCTCGCGTGCCACACGCCGCACGCCAGTGCGAACAAACATCTGGTGACGAAAACCGTGCCGGGACTTTGCTGGGATTGCCATGACAACTTTCTGGAAAAGGCCAAGTTCAAGCATGATGTGGTGGAAGATTGCACCAGTTGTCATAACCCGCATCAATCCGACGAGGCGAAGCTGCTGGCCAAGAGCCTGCCCGCACTGTGTTTGGATTGTCATGACGCCAAGGATCTCAAGACAGACAAGGGCCACGCCGGCGCGGAGAACAAATCCTGCCTGGAATGCCACGATCCGCACGTGGGCGACAACAGCAACCTTCTGAAGCCGAATGCCGCCGGGAACCTTCCCGCCCCGCCGGCTTCCGCGCCTGCAAAATGAACCGGCGCTTTCCCCATTGGCGCGGATTGACCTGTTGCCTCCTGTCCGGCGCGGTTCTGCCGGCGGCGGCTCAGGGACTTTATCTGCAACAGGAACAGGAGCCGCAATGGTTCGACTGGAAATTCACCGGCGGCAGCCTTGGCGTTTACAGCGAAGGCATCTATGAAAAAGATGCGTTCAACGGAGCCGGTTCGGACAGTTACAGCCATTTGTTCATCGGGCCGGAATTGGGATTGAATTTTGAAGGCTCGATTTATCATCCCAATCTGGCGCGGTTTTCGTTCTCCATGGATGGGGCATTGGGAGAGGGTTGGGACAATTCCAGCGGCAGCAGCACCAAGGAGTTCGAATATCTGGGCGATGCACTCGCATCAATTTACCTCCTGAGCAACAAACCCTATGCAACGACGGCATCGGCCAGCACGACGCACACGTATAGTCAATATGATTTCTTCAGTCAGACGACCGTTGACACCTACCGCTATGGTTTCCAGACCGGCTATCGGGAAGGCAACTCCCCCGTCAATCTGAGCTACTGGCACACGGAGCAGAATAATTCCGGCCTGAACAATAATTACACCCTGGATCAGGATACATTGAATTTTGATGTTTCCAACCAAAGAACCTCCGGCAATTCGAGGTTTTTCTATGGCCTGACCGATTATTCCCAGAATGGCATGGGGGTGCAATCCAGCGGCCTCAATCAAACCTGGGGAGCGGGGGATACCGAAACCCTTGGCCGGCGCGGGAACATGACCCTGAATTCCGATGCCAGTTACAGCCTGTTCAACAGCCCGGTGGATTCGGGGAACAATGCCAATGCCGACGCCAGTTTGAACGTTGACCATTCGGACACTCTTTCAACCGGATATGGCTTCAATTATGGCCACTCAACGTATGGGTCTGACACTTCCGAAAATTACACTGGCAATGCATCGCTGCAGCATCAATTGTTTCAAAGCCTGAGCAGTTCATTAAATTTCATCGGGCAATACAGCGATTCCTCCGGACCTAGTGGATCCAGTGATTTGACCACCTATGGCCTGTCGCTGGCTGAGAACTACACCAAACGCCTGGGCGCCTGGGGCCATCTCAGCATCAACGCTGGCGCGGGATACAGCCAGAGCGAAATCTCACAAGCGGGCAGTGCGATTCCGGTCAATAACGAATCCCACACCTTTACCGGCGTGGGAATTCAGGTTCCGTTGTCCCAGCCGGATGTGAACCCGGCTTCGATCAAAATTTACAATGACACCGGCCATACCATCCTGTATTCGGAAACGGGCAACTACACCGTGACTCAAAACGGCCAGATCACTTATATTACCCTGGTCGCCGGAACCATCATTCCGCAAAACACGCCCGTTTACATTTCCTACACCTATTCGTCATCGGGAACCGGCTCCGGTTCTTATGACACCACCGATGAAATATTCCAGACGCGATTGAATTTGTGGGGCGGCTTGCTGGGGCTTTATGGACGGGTCAATGCCATCCAGAACAACGGGACAGCCGGGCTGGTGTTGAACAACAGCGTCAGCTATGCGGTGGGAGCGGATACCATCTGGCATTTTCTCCGAGCCGGCGCGGAATATGACGTTTATGATTCAACCCTGTCCTCCTACGGTTCGGTGCGCCTTTACCAGACCCTGTCGTTTCATCCCAGCCCGGTATCCATGTTGAGTTTTGGCTTCAACGAAAGCTGGACCACCTTCTCCAACAATCAAAGCGAACAACAGATGTACTCGTTCATTAATCGTTATCACCGCACCCTGTCTCAAAACTGGGGCTTTGATTTCGAAGACGGCGTCTCGCAACAAAGCGGCGGGGGATCGGATCAAACGCTGGCCACAGTGCGTCCGGGGCTGGAGTTTGCAAAGGGCAGGTTTTCACTTAAAATGGGCTATGATTTTGAATACGCGCGCTACCTCTCGGCAGAGACGCGCTACTATCAAACTTTTTTTCTGCGCGCCAAAAGGACTTTCTGACATGACTGACACTTCCGGCCAATTTCAAAAGCGTTCCGAACGGAAGTTCCCGGGCAGGCTGACCGTGACCAACCTTTTGGGTGCGGGAATTTGTCTGGCCGCCGCCGCCGGACTATTCGTTTCCTGCGCCTCGGCAAAACACGAGGCCGCCGGGGCAGGCATTCCCAAGCCGGTCTGGCCTCCGCCGCCGGACGCACCGTATGTGGTTTATGTTCGCAGCTTCAGTCAGCCGGCTGACGTCCAGATCAAATCATCCGCCTTCAAACGGTTCGTGAACTGGGTCACCGGCATGGGCGTGGACGAGGGAAAACTCATCAACCCCTTCGGCATTGCACTGGATGACTCGGGCAGCCTTTGCGTCACGGACACCGGAGCGAACGTGGTTTGTCTCTACGACGAGGTGGGCAAAAAGTGGCATCGCTGGGACTCTGCCGGAAAAATCCGTTTTGTTGCCCCGGTGGCGGTTGCGAAAAAAGGGGATGTCCTCTTCGTTGCCGATTCCGGACTGGCACAGGTGCTGGCCTTCAATACTGCCGGCAAACTGCTGTTCCAGATTAATCATGATTTGGGGCGGCCATCCGGTCTGGCGATTCTGGGTGACCGGTTGTATGTCGCCGACGTCGGGCGGCACTGCGTCGCGGTCTTTGATTTGAACGGTAAGTTTATTTTTCGCTTTGGGACGCATGGCGCCGATCCGGGCGAATTCAATTATCCCACCCACGCCTCGACCGATGGACAGGGACATTTGCTGGTCACCGATTCCATGAACAGCCGGGTGCAGATATTTGATGCTGACGGCCATTTTCTTTCAGCGATTGGCAGCGCTGGAGACACCTCCGGACATTTTGGGCGGCCCAAGGGGGTGGCGGTAGACAGGCTCGGCCACATTTATGTGATGGATGCGCTTTTTAACAACCTGCAGATTTTTGACCCGTCCGGAAAACTGCTGTTGATTGTGGGAGGGAGCGGGACTGCGCCCGGTGAATTCGCCCTGCCCAACGGCATTGCCATCGGCGCGGACAACCGGATTTATGTGGCGGATTGCCTCAACCACCGGATACAGGTGTTTCAATACATCGGACCATCATGAACTCCGAAGTTCCAATGCTGAAGGCGTGGCGCAAGGTTCTCGCAACCGGGTTGCTCCTGTGTCTCCCTGCCCGGGCACCGGCGGATTCCGTTCTGGGATCAAAACATGACCTTTCCGCAGCCGGTCCCGGCCCCATCAAGGCGGCCACGGAATCACGGGTCTGCATCTTTTGCCACACCCCGCATCGTTCGACCGGTGACACCCCGCTGTGGAATCATACCATGTCCAGCGTGACCAATTATATTCTCTTCAGCAGCCCGACTTTTCTGTCCTCGGTCGGCCAGCCGCAACAACCCGATGGTTCTTCCCGGCTGTGCCTGAGTTGTCACGACGGCACCGTGGCTTTGGGAATGGTCAACAGCCAGTCGGCGCCGATTCAAATGCAAAATGGCGTCACCACGATGAATGCGGCGGGAAGCGGCAGCAGTCTGGGAACGGACCTGTCTGGCGATCATCCGATTTCATTCGTTTATAACCAGGCGTTGGTGAATAATCTTGCCGGAACCGACGCGGCGCTTAACCCCCCGACGACGCTCACCGGCAAGGTGAAGCTCGATCACAACAACAAGGTCCAATGCACCTCGTGTCACAATCCGCATGACGATCAATTTGGAAATTTTCTGGCCGTGGACAATACCGGTTCAGCCTTGTGCCTGAACTGCCACGTGAACAACAACTGGGGCACTTCCGCCCATGCCCTCGCTGGAAATATTGTGCCGCAAACCCCTGCGATGGCGGGAGTCCTCATGCGAGCCGTCAAGGTCGCCGCCAAACCGATGACCGTGGCCGCCAACGGCTGTAATAATTGCCACGCAACCCACTTTTCCGGATCCCCGCAAAGCCTCCTCAAGTCCGCTGTCCTGGAGGAAAACTGCCTCTCCTGCCACAACAGCAGCAAGGGCGCCAAAAATATCACCGCCGATTTCCAAAAACTCAGCGTGCATCCCATCACCGTCAACGCCCGGTCCCATACGCCACAGGAAGACCCGGTCAATCCTCCCCTGCGCCATGTCACCTGCATGGACTGCCACAATCCCCATGCCGCCAAGACCACACCCGGCAGTCGCTCCGCCGTCGCGGGAGCTTTGGCCGGCGTCACCGGAGTCAATCAGAACGGGGCCGTTGTCAAAAACGTCAGCCATGAATATGAACTTTGTTTCCGTTGCCATGCCGACAGCATTGTTCGCAGGATTTCACTCATAAGCCGTCAATTTTCAGAAACCAACAAACGCCTTCAATTTTACATCTCCAACCAGTCGTTTCATCCGATCGAAACGGTGGGGAGAAATCGCATTGTGCCCAGTTTGATCGCCCCTTGGACCGTATCCGGCACCATGGACTGCATTGATTGTCATAACAGTGACCAGTCACCGGCTGCCGGCGGGGTGGGAGCCAATGGCCCACATGGCTCGATTTACGCGCCCCTGCTGGAGCGGCAACTGGTCTTCAGCGATTACAACCCGGAAGGCCCGGATAATTACGCGCTGTGCTACAAATGCCACAGCCGGGACAGCATCCTGGCCAATCAAAGCTTCCCCTACCACAGCAGTCATGTTGTGAATGACCAGACCGCTTGCACGACCTGTCACGATTCACACGGCGTGGGCAGCGTGCCTCATCTCATCAACTTCAATACTTCCTATGTGACCCCTTCCTCCAACGGGCGGCTCCAATATATCAGCACGGGAATGCTTCACGGCAATTGCTCGCTCACCTGCCATGGCAAGGACCATCAGGCCGCGGCCTATTGAAAAATGGCCAGAATAAACTTGAATGTTCATTAATCAACCAGCTAATTTACATATTGTGAAAAGTTATCCGATGGAAAAATTCATGAAAACCCTTGGGCTTCTGTTCCATAAACGCGCCTGGCTGCTGCCGGTTTTAATGTCATTGCTGTTACTGTCCGTCGCCGGTTGTCACCGCGACGAAGTCAAAGTTTATCGCGTCGCCAAGGATCAGGACCAGCCTCAGCCGCAATCCGCGCCAGCCATGTCAACGGATTCGCCCAACCCGGCCCTGCCGCCCGGACATCCCGACATTTCGTCCGCCTCCGCGGGGCCCGGGCTTGCGGCATCCGGATCCGCCCGGCCGCCACTGACCTGGATAACGCCGGAGGGCTGGAAGGAAGTTCCGCCCGGCGAAATGCGCGTGGCGTCGTTCAAAATCCAGGACCAGAACGGCAAACAGGCGGATGTAAGCATCATTCCCCTGCCCGGCCTGCCCGGCAGCGACGAAGCCAACGTCAATCGCTGGCGCGGTCAGGTCGGTCTGTCACCCGGGTCACCGGATGAACTGAAAAAATCCGCGGCAAGCGTCGAGGCGGGTGGCCAACCGGCGCAGCTCTACGACATCGCCGGCCAAAACCCGGACAGCGGCGCGGCCACGCGTATTCTGGGTGTCATTCAACATCGCACCGACACGGTGTGGTTTTTTAAAATGACCGGTGACGCCGGTCTGGCTGAACAACAAAAGCCGGCGTTTGTTGCATTCCTCAAATCGGTGAAATTCACAACCGTCCAGGCACAAACGGAATTGCCTCCGTCGCATCCGCCCATCGGCGACACGGGCATGGGCGCGCCAGCAGCTTCCGCACCGGTTTCCAGCGAAGGCAAACCCAACTGGCAGGTGCCCGCCGGCTGGCAGGAAGTTTCCGGCGGACAATTCCTCGTCGCCAAATTCATGCTCACCGGTACCGGTGGCGCCACCGCGGCCGTCAACGTCAGCAGTTCCGCCGGCGACGGTGGCGGGTTGGCGGCCAACGTGAATCGCTGGCGTGGTCAGCTCGGTCTGCCGCCAATTGGGGAGATTTTGGCAGCGCCGATTGATGTCGCGAATGGCAAAGCGCAACTTGTGGATATGAGCGGCACGGACGCGCGTACCGGCCAGCCCACCCGGCTTGTGGGCGTGATGGTGCCGCAAAACGGCCAGACCTGGTTTTACAAACTGATGGGCGATGCGAAGGTCGTGGAAAGCCAGAAGGACGCCTTCACAAAATTTGTCCAAGGCGTGAAATACTGAAATGCTTGCGAGCCTTTACCGTTTTTTTTCGTCCGTGAAGCTGACCGTCACCTGCTTGGTGCTCGGTTGCGTGATTGTCTTCTGGGGCACCATCGCCCAGGTGCATCTTGGTCTTTACAAGGCCCAGAATGAATTCTTCCGCAGCGTTTTCGTTTACTGGCAGCCGGTCGGGGCCGGGTTCCACATCCCCATCTTCCCCGGCGGCTATCTCATCGGCACCGTACTGCTCGTCAACCTGTTCCTGGCGCACTTCCGGTATTATCAGCCCGGCAAATGCAAAATCGGCATCGTGCTGATTCACCTCGGCATCGTGCTGCTGCTGGTCGGACAGATGCTCACGGATTTTCTCGCCGTGGAAAGCAGCCTGCACCTGCGCATCGGCGAAACAAAAAATTACACCGAGGCCGACCGCGCCTTTGAACTGGCGGTCACCGACATGACCGACAAGGACTCGGACAAGGTCGTCGCCATCCCGTGCAGCGTCCTCGTCCGGCGCGGTGAAGTGAACGACCCGGAAATGCCGTTCACCGTGCGCGTGAAAACCTTTTACGCCAATTCACTGCTCTCACAGCAGTCCCAGCCGGGCTATGCCCAGGTCCAAACCACCGCTAGCCTCGGCTCCGGCATCTGGTGGTGTGAGGTCCCGCGCGAAACCGGGATGAACCGGATTGACATGCCGTCGGCCATCGTCGAAGTCGTGACGAACGGCGGGTCGCTCGGCACGTTCCTCGTGTCCGGCTGGGTGGACCAGCCGCAGCCCTTCACCTTCAACCGTCGCACCTACGAAATGCGGCTGCGGCTGGAACGGTATTACCTGCCCTTCAGCCTTCACCTGATCGAATTCCGCCACGACAAATATCCCGGCACGGACATCCCAAAAAATTTCTCCAGCCGCGTCCGGTTGCAAAACCTGGAGAATGGCGAGAACCGCGAAGTGCGGATTTTCATGAACAACCCGCTGCGCTACGCCGGCGAAACGTTTTATCAGGCGAGCTTCGACACCGACGACCAGGGCAGCGTGTTGCAGGTGGTGCATAATCCCGACTGGCTCACGCCGTATTTCGGGTGTGTGCTGGTGGCCGCCGGACTGGTCATCCAGTTTCTCAGCCACCTGATTCCCTTTTTGAAACGCCGAATGGTTTCTCCTGGGAGCGCCGCCGTCCCGGCGGCGAGTGGCAATGTTCATGATGGCGGGCCAGACCGGCAAGACGCCGACGCTCCCAGGAAGGAAAAATAACAGCCATGAAAAAGTGGATTCCCCTCATTTTGGTGGTGGTGATGGCCGGTTGGGTCCTGTCCGGCCTGCGCCAGCCGCCGGACACCGGTTTTCATGCGTGCGATTTCGGCAAACTGCCCGTTCTTATGAATGGCCGGTTCCAGCCCTTCGATTCCGTCGCCCGCAATTCCCTGCTCCAGATCCGCACCAAGCAAACCGTCCCCGTCGAGGAAAGCGGCAAACCCCGAACGCTCACGGCCATGGACTGGCTGCTCGAAGGGATGATGAAACCGGAGCGGGCCGACAACCGGAAAGTTTTCCGCATTGACAACAACGAAGTCACCGAGCTGCTCAAGCTGCCCGACAACCAGAAATATTATTCCTTCAACGAACTCCGTCCCCAGGTGGACGAACTGGAAAAGCAGGCCGACCGCATCGAAAAAATCGAGCCGGCCAACCGCACCGTCTTCGAGTCGCAGTTGATGAAGCTGTACGAGATTCTAAACCTTTATCAACGGCTCGAAATCAGCCTCAAACCGCCGGGCACCGACGATTTTGCGGCGGAACTGGACGCCTACCAAAAAAGCATTCCGCCAGGCATCGCCGCGGTGAACGCCCGCGAAGCCGGCCAAAAATTCGACCCGGACGCCTTCAACACCCTGCTCGGTTTCATGGGCGGCTACAACAACGTCGCCAGCTTCGCCCTGCCCCTGACCATTCCCCCCGTGGATGTCCATTTGCCCCGCGACGCCTGGCAAAACATCGGCACCAATCTCATGCAAACCGCCCGCACCGGCGAACTCAATCCCGCCACCAGGTTTTATGCGGAAATGGTCACCGCCTACCGCGCCGATCAGCCGGCGGATTTCAATCAGGCCGTTGCCGGATACCGCATCTGGCTGGCCGACCGGTTTGCGCCCCAGTTGCGCAAGGCGGATCAGGAGGTTTTCTTCAGCACGATGGAGCCCTTTTACAAGGCCATGGTCATTTATGTGCTCGCCCTCGTGCTGGCCTTGTTCTCGTGGTTCGGTGGCGGTGGCGCCACCGCCACCCACAAAGCGCCGACATTCAATGTCTCCGACTTGCTGCGGCGCTCGGCGTTTTACCTCATCATCCTGGCCTGGGTCATTCACACCTTCGGTCTTGTGTTCCGCATGTATCTCGAAGGCCGGCCGCCGGTGACCAATCTTTATTCCTCCGCCATCTTCATCGGCTGGGGCGCGGTGATTCTCGGCATGGTCCTGGAAAAGATTTATCGCGACGGCATCGGCTCTGTCGTCGCGGCCTCCGCCGGCTTTATCACGCTGATCATCGCGCACAACCTGGCGCTCACCGGCGACACCATGGAAATGATGCGCGCCGTGCTCGACACGAATTTCTGGCTGGCCACCCACGTCGTCACCGTCACCCTGGGCTACGCCTCGACCTTTGTGGCGGGATTCCTCGCCATCATTTACATCCTGCGCGGACTGTTCACCACCACGCTCACGGCGGAAACCGCCAAATCACTGGCGCGGATGGTTTATGGCATCGTCTGTTTCGCCACCTTGTTCAGCTTTGTCGGCACCGTCCTGGGCGGCATCTGGGCCGATCAATCATGGGGCCGGTTCTGGGGGTGGGACCCGAAGGAAAACGGCGCGCTGCTCATCGTGCTCTGGAACGCGACCATCCTGCATGCGCGCTGGGGCGGCCTCGTGCGCGAACGCGGCCTGATGAACCTCGCCGTGTTCGGCAACATCGTCACCAGCTTCTCGTGGTTCGGCGTGAACATGCTCGGCATCGGTCTGCACAGCTACGGGTTCATGGACGCGGCGTTCAAATGGCTGATGCTCTTCATCGGCAGCCAGGTCGCCATCATTCTCCTCGGCCTGCTGCCCCAGAAACTCTGGCGCAGCTTCCAAACTGCAAACCTCAGCGGAACGGTTTGACCACGGATGGACACTCCAACTTGCGTCGCGAGCAGGCATTCAACTCTCAACGCTCAACCTTCAATCAACTGCGTCAGTGCGCCAGGCGCGAGAGCATGGCGTAGATGATGAGCAGCAGCAGGAAAACGCCCAGGCCAAAGAAGAAATAGCCGAACGCGCGGGCGATGTTCCGCCAGCGCAGCCATTCGTCCCGCACGCGGTGCTGGTCCAGCTTGCCCTCTGTCACCAGGCGGTCGTACCAGCGTTTGCGCTCGTGGATCAGCTCGCCCTTCGAAACGCGACCGGAGAAGATGACGGTGTCCATCGGGAATTTCTCGATCCGGAAGTGCGTGTTGAAGAAATGGATTGAGAAGATGAAGCCGGCGGCCAGCAACGCCTCGTCGGAATGGATGATCAACGCCACGTTGATGATCCAGCCCGGCAGGAAGCGGGTGAAAAATTCCGGGAACCACATGACCAGCCCCGACGCCCCGATGATGGCCACGCCCCAGAACACGGCGAAGTAGTCGAATTTCTCCCAGTAGGTCCAGCGGTCGAACTGCGGTTTCGGGCCTTTGCCGAAGAACCATTTGTTGTGCGCCACAAAATCCTTCCAGTCCTGCCAAGTCGGTATCATCGAGTCCGGACCGAACAACACGTGCCACAGCCGCTTGAAATAGAATTTGCCGTCCACCGGATTGCGGAGGTTTCCTCTGCCCTTCCATGCCTTGCCGACGAGTGACGCGAGATGCAGGCCGAAGTAAAGGAAGGTGACCAGCGCGGCGAACCGGTGCAACGTGCGCGCCGTGTCCGCACCGCCGATGATGGCAAAGAGCACCTTGGCCCAGTCGGTGTAATAAAATTTGAGCGGCATGCCGGTGATGACCAGCAGGAGGAAGCTGGTGACCACGAGGAAATGCAGGAACCGCTCGAACGGCACGAACCGTGTGAACCATTCGTCGTCCACCTGGGTCTTGACCTTGGCCTCGCGGAATTTCTTCGAGTCGTGCAAATACAGCCAGACGGCGCGCACCAGCCACAAGAGGGTGTGCAGTCCGAAGAAGGCGAACGTGCCCAGCAGCAGGCCGGTCATGCCCAGAAAAACGGCGTGGAGCAGCGGATAATGTTTCGCATCCAGCGGATTGGCGTGCGGCTTGAATTCGGTGAAACCGATGGTGGCGCCCGGATGACATTGCTGGCAGGTGGCGAGGATGTTGGTTTTCGACAGGTGCGACGCCGGGTTCGACGGCGGCAGCACGTCGTGATGACCGTGGCAGTCGTAGCAGGCGGCCACGACCGGGGCTGAATTCGCCTTGCCGAGCGCCATGGCCTTGCCGTGGTAGGTATCCCGGTAATGCGCCAGCCGGTCCTCGTGGCATTTGCCGCAACGCGCGTCGCTGATGGCCTTGAAATTGTTCCCCTCCGGTTTCTCAATCTGGTGCGCCGTGTGGCAATCCGTGCAAACCGGGCCGCGCTGGTCGCCCTTGGCCAGCAACTGGCCATGAACGCTCTTGAGGTAGGTTTCCTCGATGCCGACGTGGCATTTGCCGCAGGTTTTGGCGACGTTGGCGTGGTTGATCGGCGAGTCGCGGTCCACCCCGCGCTTAATGTCGTGCACGCCGTGGCAGTCGTTGCAGGACGGCGCGACAATCAACCCCATCTTCAGGAGCGCGCGGCCGTGGATGCTTTCCATGTATTGCGATGCGGCCTCCGGAAACTGCATCTGGTATTCCTTCGTCAGCCCCGGATTGCTGTGGCACCTGGCGCAGGTTTGCGGGAGGTTCAGCTTGAAAACCGGCGACGTCGGGTCCTTCACCGGCAGAATGCCATGCGCGCCGTGACAATCCCAGCAATTGGCGGCGCCCGAAGCTCCCAGCTTGTGGCTCAGGCCGTGGATGCTCGCGGCGTAATCTTTCGCCTCCTTTTCATGGCAACCGCCGCAGTCGGGCGGCGGCAGTTTGCTCTCATGCACCAGGTCCTTGATGCCCGTATGGCAGTCCGTGCAATCGAGCATGGAATGGACGGATTTCTGAAAGGAGTTGGTCGGGAAAAGCAACGAAACGATTTTCCCGTCCACCTTGCGGGTCGTGGACGGGTCCAGATGGCAGTCGAGGCAGTCCGAGTTCGCCAGTTTTTCGACGGCATTGGTGGCGGCAAAAGCAGACGATGCGAGTGGCAGGCAGAACAGCAACAACAACCATGCAAAACCGACCTGTACCCGGCCTGCAACCAACTTCCCCACGAACCCCCGGGTAGGGTGCGTCACTCTCCCGCATCGCGGGACGCCGTGAATCGCGTTGGGACGGACGGCGGGCAGAGGACTGCCCGCCCTACCATGGATCACAGGTTCAGGGCCTCGCTGCGCGACTTTTCGCGCACTAAACCAAGGCGGCGGCTCGTCAGGAGCCTCGCCCCACCGGGGTTGGACCCCTGTGTTACAGTCCGCCGTTGTGGCAGTCATAACAGGTCAGGTCATAGTCCCCGCCGGGGTGCTTGAATGGCTGGCCGCCGGGCGCGAGCTGCAGCAGTTCCGCGCCGCTGCCCTGCGCCAGGATGGTGTGACAGGCGTTGCAGTCGTTGGCCTTGATGGTCCGTGTGCCGTCTTCGGTCTTGTGTTTGCCGTCATGGCAGCGGAAGCAGCCGGGCCAGATCATGTGGCCGATGTTGTCCGGATAAACGCTCCAACTGGCCTTCATTTCCGGGAAGAAATTGTCCTGATAAATTTGCTGGACCACCGGAATGGCCTGACGGATTCGCGGGTCATCGGGATAACGCCCGGCGAGGAAGGTGGCGATGCCTTCCCGGGCCTCCGTCCCGGTTTGATATTTGCGGGTCAGGACATAGACCGCATTGGTTTTGATCCAGGGCATGGCCGGGTCGATTTCCCGGAGCGAGAGGGCCAGGTTGACCGCGCTGTCCGGCGACATATACCGGTGGGCGGGGCGGTTGTGACAGTCCATGCAGTCCATTTTACGAATCTCATACTGGCTGATGTCGTTGGTGAACTTTGGTTCGCGATAGACGGTGACCACCCCCTGCGAATCGGTCACGCGCACCCAGGGAATTTTCTGCCGGGCCGGGTCGGTGGCGATGTATTCGACCGTGTTGCCGCCGATCATGTGCCAGTGGATGCCGCCCACGGGTCCGTGGGTCGGGTCGCCGCCGCCCACTTTGATCAGCAGCCGGATGGTGTAGGGCGTGTTGGTTTCGTCGCTTTGGAAATAGTTGAAACTCCGGTCGAGGTTGCCGACAAACTTGTTTGGCCAGTGGCATTCCTCGCAAGTTTCCTGGGCGGGACGCAGGTTCCGGATCGGCGTCGGAATGGGCCGCGGATATTTGTCAAAGGCGGTGGCATAGAGCTGGTAGGTGCCGGAAAGCTTGGAGCGGACGAACCACGTGGCTCCCGACCCGATGTGACAATTGGCACAGGCGACCCGCGCATGGGGTCCGTGTTCGAAGGTCACCAGCTCGGGTTTCATGACCGTGTGGCAGGTTTCGCCGCAGAACTGGACCGACTCGGAGAAATTGTAGGTGTTGTAGCTGCCCACCGCCGAGAGGAAGAGGAAGAACACGCTGCCGGCGAGGAAGGCCGCCATCCTCCGGCGGTCACGGGGACGGGAAAGGTCAACCTGCATCACCGGAAAAAGCCCGACGGCCCCGCCGCGCTTGTGCCGTTCGCGCAGCACCCCCACCACCGTCAGCAAAAGTCCGGAGATCAGAAAACCCGGCGCGATGATATAGGTGAGGATGCCGAGGTAGGGATTGGAGAAGTGCGCGACCGCATCCAGCATGAACAGCAGGAAAAAAGAGAACAGGCTGCCGATCACCACGACCAGTCCGGCCAAACTCATCCAGTTTCGCAACAGGGACGGTCGGTAAGGCGGTTTCCCCGTGATCTCGGTGCTCATATCGGTTAAACGGCAATCGCCGGAACCCCGGCAATGGTCAGTTTGCTGTAGTGGGCGCTGTCCTCAGCACAACATCGGCGATCTTCACCGTACCCTCGGGCTGAGACAGCCGACACCACGTGCAAATCGGCGGTCATAGACCGCCGCTACAGTACAAAATCCAAAGTGCCAAACACGCCGCCGGGTTTCCCGGTCGGGAGCACTTACTTTTTGAACGTCCGCATGTAGGCGACGAGCGCCTTGATGTCGTCGTCCGACAGGCTTTCGGCCGGCTTCATCAGGGTCTTGCCATCGTCGGCTTTCAAACCTTCCTTGATGGACTTGAACGTGACGTCATCCTTCAACGCCTCCTGAACCTTGGGGTCCGTGTAGTCCTTGGCGCCAAGTTTCTGGCCCATCTTGGTCTGGCCCTTGCCGTCCGCGCCGTGGCACTTGGCGCAGTTGCTTTCGAAGCTGGCCTTGGCGTCGCCGGTGAGGGCCGATACGGCAGAGACCACGAACACCGTCAGTCCGATTGCGAGCAGTTTTTTCATATGCGTTTCCAGTTGCGGTTGTTGATCAATTTCGTCTGATTTTTCATCAAATTGCGGTTTGAGCGGCAGTCCGCCGAATGACCGACCGGATAAACACCAGCCCCCATCCACAATTCAAATTTCGCAACGACAACGGTAGAGGACGAAGCCATTTTTCGCAAGGGTTAAACATGGTTAACGTCGTTGAAAAGCGTCGCCGAACACTTTTTTTGATCTAATGGCCACCGGACCTGACCGCAAAGTTGGTCGGCCATTTCACAAAGGGCCTGGTAATATTCGTCCCGGGAAATCCCCAGCACGGCGGCTCCGAACGTTTCGGCGTCATCCGCTGAAGCGAATTCGCCGTAATTGACCACGACAAGCTGGTAGAGGATCAGATAAGGCACCTGCGGCAATTGCGTCAGGAAAAACGGATGGACGTACATCGTAAAGCCATCCTCCGGACGTTCCCCTTTGGCAACGGGATGAGCGAACTCGCCCGGTTCCAGCGGTCCGGCATCAAAGACAACCTCGCAGGGATAACGCATGCAGGCGCGGTCTTCGAGGATTTGCCGCAACTCCGGCCAGCCGATGTGCGGGCCGTATTTCCCGTGGATCTCCCGGCCGCGGGCAGCCACGTGCTCGTTGAGCGACTGGCGGGCGGCGTCGGCGGTGAGTTGGATTGCCATAAGGTGACGGTTCTCAAGGTTTGACCGCGGCACTCAACGAGATGGCACTGGTGGCAGGTTCGGGTTGTCCCTCGTTCGCTTTGGAAAGTTTGCCCTGGAGAATCGGCACCGCCATGCGAAGGAAAACCGTGTAGCACAGCAGGCCAAAAGCCCAGATGCCAAAACAAACCAGCGTTTCGTTGAGCGACGGCGTGTACTCCATCATTTCACCCAGTGGCGTGGGGATGAACCCGGGGATGACCAGTCCCATCCCTTTTTCGATCCAGATGCCGACGATGCACAGCATGCAGGTGACGTTGAGCCACTTCAGGCTGCGGCTCACCGGCAGGATGAGCAGCACCATCGCGATCAGGTTGAACACGATGGCCGTCCAGATCCAGGGAACCAAGGCGTGATAACCACGCAAGCCAAGATAGAGGTATTTGGATGACGCGATATGCAGGCCGCCGGCGTAAAATTCAGTGAAGACTTCGCATACCAACAGAAACACGTTGATGGTCATGGCAACTTGCACAATGCCGCGCAGCGTCATCAGCGCGTGATCCGTAAACATCAGCCGCTCGGCCATCCGCGCCCGGATGATTTTGTTCATCTGGGGCGTCTTCATCAGCTTGCGCAAAGCATCCGCCGGCACGCGCAGCACCTGGGCGGCTTCCTCCGCGACGGCCGTGGCCATGCGCTGGGTTCCGGCCAGGGCGGAAACCTCGCCAAACTGTTCGCCCGGTCCGGAGCTGCGCGTCACGCGGCGGCGGCCGCTTTCTTCCCGCTCGACCACGACGCGCCCTTTCAAAACGAAATAGGCGTCTTTGTCCGTTTCGCCCTGGCGCAACAGGACATCGCCCGCCTCCACTTCCAACACCACCAAACCAGGCAACAGGTCGCGGCGGGTTTCCTTTGAAACCGAGGCGAACTGTGGCAGGTGACGGGCCAACAACTCCAGATCGTCCAAAGCCGCCGCGCGGCTGGTTGCCGCCTTTGCCGCACTGGCCTGCCCCGGACGCCGGGTGATTTCGCCGGTGGGAACGGTGGCGGTGACGCGGCGAACCACCTGGATCGCCAGGATGATCAATGCCGGACCGGCGGTGAAGGCCGACGCGAGAAAGCGCGGGCCGATAATGGCCTGGTTCCAAAAAGGCCGGCCACCCAGACCCACGTAGAGAAACGCCGTCACGGTATGAATCGAAATGGCCCAGACGATGGCGATGAACACAAACGGAACGTAAAACCACTTCGCCGGCATTTTTTTCTGGTAGCGACAATACAACAGATAGCCGCAGATATGGACGTTGAGCAGGAGGTAGCCGTTGAGCACGATCACGTCCCAGCTCAACATCGAGGCGGGGAAGTTGAATTGCCCGATGCCGGGAATCAAATGCCAGAACCGGTCGGGGCGACCGAGGTCCACCGTCACGAACAAGAGACACATGATGATGGCCGCCACCGCGAGCAACTCGCCGAAGATGACCAGGTCGTGCAGTTCCTCGTTGTTGTAAATGTAAACGGGGATCACCATCATCACCGCCGCCGCGGCCACGCCGACCAGGAAGGTGAAATTCGCGATATAGACGCCCCACGAAACTTCGTCGCTCATGCCGGTAAGGATGAGGCCCTGGGCAAACTGCCGGCAGTAGGCATGGAGTCCCAGCAGACAGATGACCGTCAGCGTTCCCACCCACAGGTAATAACGCCAGTCGCCCACGAACGCGATGCGTCCGCTGCGTGCGAGAAACACGAAATAATTCCGGATGGCCCGCTGGATTCTCGTCATCATACGTCAAAGTAGTAGAAAAACCGGGGCGAGGTCCCCATTTCCTCCTTCAACTGGATGAACACCCGTTTGTTTTTGAGGATGTAGGAGACTTCACTGTTCGGGTCGAGAATATTGCCGAACTTGCGTGCGCCGGCGGGGCAGACTTCAAGACACGCCGGGTAGCGTCCCACCCGCGTGCGCTGGATGCAGAAATGACATTTCTCCATCACTCCCTGGCGCCGCGGGCGGTTGCCGAGATAGGCCATGTCTGGGTTCAGGCGTTCCTTGGGAATCGAAGGTTTGGTGAAATTGAAACGCCGCGCCCAGTAAGGACACGCGGCTTCACAGTAGCGGCAGCCGATGCACCAGTCGTAGTCAATCACCGTGATGCCGTCGGTTTCCTGCCACGTCGCATGAACCGGACAGACTTTGACGCACGGCGGGTTCTTACACTGCTGGCACTGCACCGGCATGTAGAAATAGCCCTTTTCCGGGACTGATTCGGGTGCGTAAAAGTGCTCGGCTTTTTCAATGTCCAGCGAACCGTGCGGCAGGCGCAACACACGGATGTACTGGATTTCCGGGTTCCGGGACTGGTTGTTTTCCGCCACGCAGGCATGAACGCATTTGCGGCACCCGATGCAGCGCGTCAGGTTGAGGCAATACACAAACTCCACGCCGTCCATGGGCTTCAAGTCGCGAACATGGGGACGGATGCCATACTGCTTTTCCACTTCGGCTTCGATGCGTTTGATGACCTTCGCCATGTCTTCCGGCGTCATCTCCTTGTAATACTTTTGCAGAAACCGCTCCATGGTCGGGAAGTCGTTCATCTCGAGCAGCGGCTTCAGGCTGGCGGCCAGAGCGGCCAGGCCGGCCGTCACCACCGCGGAAGTGCGCAGGAAGTTCCGGCGGCTCATGCCCGCGTCGGGCGGCACGGGGTTCGGATTTGGACTGGGTGCGGGGACTGGCATGTCAGTGATACGGCGCTGGTTCAACGGAAGCGGTTATTGGCCGCAATGGGTGCGGGCCGGGCGCGGGTTGGCGCGACGGAAAATGCGGCGAATGGGGATTGTGACAGTTCACGCACATCTTCCGTTCGGCAGCGCCCAGGCTGTGGTCCCAATAGCCGCTGATGCGGCCATGCGCGCCGGCTTCCCAGTCACGATACGTCGGGCCGTGGCAACTGCCGCACAAGAGCGGGCTGTCCGAGAATTTCACCTGGCGCCCGTCGCGCGTCTGCAGCAATTCCAGGTTGGTTTCGTCATGGCAGTTGAAACAGTTGTTGTTGCGGCCGTGGCTCCCGTGCCCCATGACGATGTCCGAGTGTTCCTTGGGGACAATCAGGTTCTGGTTCGTGTCGTAGCGCAGCGGCGGCGGTTTTCCTTTTTCATGGCAGGCGTAACAATCAAAATCGGACAGGTCTTCGTGCGCGCGTTCGAGGTCGGCATACGACCGACGCACGGTCGCGGTGCTCAAAAAATTGGTGTCCACCAGCGGGATCGGAGGCAGAGGCACGGGCCGCCCTGACAGATTCGAGAGAAACAACACCGCCAGCGCCAGGAAAGCTGCGCTCAATCCTGTCAGCACCAGCGTGGTTCGGGTTTGCGGGTTCATGCCCTCATCGGCGCGCGTGAGCACGTCACTTTCACCCTGGCAATCCGGTTTGGTCGGGCGTTTCGCATTTTTTTGTCCGCGGGCGCCGGTTTTTGATCATGGTGGCTGGCTAAACTTCCGCGGCGGCGGAGTCATGCGGTGTATGCCCGCTGCTCGGCAGCCGTTCGGACAAAAACAGTTTCACCAGCACGGTGAGGATGATGAACGGCAGGCTGAGCAGCACAACGCCCATCAACCAGCCTTCGACCCCGGCAAATTCCAGCTTGTATCCCATCACCCCGCGCAGGCTCTTGGAAAAGAGTTGTCCGCCGATGACGACGTTCCAGCGCATGGCCAGCACGCCGATCAGGATCATGGCCGCGCTGCCGAAAATCATCCGCCGACGGACCAGCTCCGGCACCCGCCGGCGCAGGAGCTGGAGCGACCCGAGCAGCAACATCGGCAGCAACGTGCCGATGGCAACCTGGCCGAGATTCAGCGTGTAAAAGAGTTTCTCGCGGATCATGATCTGCAACACCGAGAAACCTTCCTCCGCCGCGAAGCCGCGATGGAGCCAGTCCAGCCCTTCAACCGAGGCATCCACGACCAGCGCGTAGAAAAGAAACATCGCCATCGTGTCCAAGCAACGCATATCCACGGTGTGGCGCCGGATCCAGGTCAGGACCATGTAGTTGAACACGCACAGCGCGATGCCCGACACGATGGCGGACAGAATAAAGATGATCGGCGTCAGCCCGTTGCCCCACCAGGGGTTGGCCTTGATGGAGCCGAAAATGAAACCGACATAGCCGTGCAGCAGAAACGCCGAGGGGATGCCGACCACGGACAGGATCCGCCCCATCTTCGCGTCCAGCGCCAACGCTTCATACGATTCGTCGGTCACGCCGACGGTGAAGGCACGGTAGATAATGCCCTTGAATCCCGGCGTGATTTTCGCCCATTCCACGAGGTCCTGGCGGTAATCAAACCAAAGCTCCAGCAACAGCACCGCCATCAAATACCAGGCATAAACGAAACCGAAAATCGCCATCGGCGAAGTCAGATGCGGAGTCATCATGATTTCAAAGCAGCGCTCCGGATGCCCCAGGTGGAACAGCAGCGGCAACGTGGCGCAAAGCAGGAACGAGAACGATGTCAACAGCGAGAGCCGATACACCGGCTCCAGCGCCTTGACCTTGAACACCCGGACCAACGACGCCATGATGAAGGCGCCCGCAACGAGGCCGGTGATGTATGGATAAAGCACAATCAGGAAGCCCCACAACGGATGCGGGATGGCCTCATTGGGATACACGTAGCCTTCGAACCTCGGGAGGACCTCGACCACCACGTTGGTTATTTCACCAGTCATGTTATCTGACCTCCTTGTCGAGGCCGGCGTAGAGCACGCGCGGCTCCGTGCCCAGATGCGGTTTGAGCACCGACACGCGGTTGTTCTCGTAGAATTTCCGGATGGGGTCGTCCGGCCCCGCGTTTTTCAGATCGCCGAAGATGCGCGCCTGCGTGGGGCAGATTTCGGCGCACGCCGGTTTCAGTCCGCGGGTGATGCGGTGATAACATAACGTGCATTTCTCGGCGGTGTGGGTGACCGGACTCAGGAAGCGGCAGCCGTAGGGGCAGGCCTGGATGCAAAAGCCGCAGCCGATGCAGTATTTCGGGTCAATCAGCACCGCGCCATCCGGCGCGTCAAAGGTTGCGCCAACCGGGCACACCTGCACGCAGGGTGAATGTTCGCACAGGTTGCACAGCTTCGGCACGAAGAAGGAATGCTCGATTTGATCCTTGGGCACGGGTGACGGCGGAAAACCGTGCATGCCGCCATTGGGGGAATCCACCAGCGTTTCGCCGCGGGTCTGGCCTGAGCCGGGTTCCGGTTTGGGGATGATGTAACGTTCGATCCAGGTCCGGAAGTACGGGCCTTCCGGCACGCCGTTCTCCTTCTTGCACGCCTCCACGCACAGCCCGCAGCCGATGCACCGGTTCACGTCAATGCACATGAGCCATTTGTGCTTCGTGGGGTCGTAGTCCTTCGGCGCACCCGACGAAACAAACACCTTTTGCACCGCCGCTTTGGCGGCGCGCGCGGTCGCAAGAGTGAGCAACCCGGCGATGGCTCCGCCCAATCTCGACAATGCACCGCGCCGGCTGTATTGGGTTTTCATGGGGTTTGACTGGGCTGATGGGGCACGTGACATTCGGTGCACTTCCCGCCGTAGTGATCCTTGACGACGATTTGCTTGAACCACTTGGGCCGGGAAGGATTGGCCTCGTGGCAACGGATGCAATGGCTGCCGGTCAGTTTGACGGGCAGGATGTCTGGATTTTCCGCATGCTCGCGGCTCACTCCGTGGCAGGCCTCGCAGGAAAGCGTTTTATGCTCGAACTTGGCGAGTTTCTGCAACTGGTCGGAATGACATTCATCGCATGCCTGCTTGCCCGCATAAACCGGCGGACGCGAGCGCAGCTCCACCAGCGCTTCGGCCCGATACCAGCCCAATTCCCCAAATGACGCCGGCGTCAGAAAAGCCCGCGCAACCAGATAGGAACCGACAATCGCCAGCGTCAGCAAAACCAGCCGGACGATTTGGGGCGGCATTTTGAATCGGCGCATGGAGTAAATTGGTTGGCCGGGCGTTCGGCCTGTTTCTTCCGCCGACCGGAACGGGATCATCCCGCCGGACGGCTGGTTCATCAGCTTGGACGCGAAAGTTGCCCTCCCGGCAAAGGGGACCACGCTCCGCCAAGGCACCTCACCTTTCCCGCGCCCCTTAGCGTCCCGGCATCCCGTCCGGCAAACCTCCGAACGAAACCGTTACGATTTCAGACCGCGCACGAAGGTGACCAAGCCCTTGATCTCTTCGTCGGACAGGGTGTCAAAGGCCTTCATCAAGGTCTTGCCGTCGGCGTCTTTCTTGCCTTCCTTGATCGCCTTGAAGGCCGCGTCATCTTTGAGGTCCGCCTGGACCTTGGCGTCCGTGAAGTCCTTGACCCCCAGTTTCTGGCCCATCTTGGTCTGGCCCTTGCCATCCGCGCCGTGGCATTTGGCGCAGAGTGTGTCCCAGTTTGCCTTGGCGTCCGCCGCCGAGGCGTTGAGCGCGGTGGCGAAGCCGATGGTCGCTGCAATAACGATTATTTTCTTCATTGTTTGATCCTGTGTTGTTTGGCGCATGATTGCGTTTTCGCATGTCTGCCGGCAACAAAAATGCCGGTTTGCCGGGGGGACTGCCAACCATGTTTTGGTCAAATATTGACATTTCTTGAATTAATGTTTCGTATTAAAATTGTTCAATGGATTATCAAACGTTAACCCGGCCTGTTGCGTGGACAACTTCATATTGCATATGCAACACAAAGTTGTCCGAAGCTTGGGAGCGCAATCCGCGGATTAAAGTCACGGCCCCTCAGGACTTCGCCCCACCGTTTGCACTGCTATCCGTCAGAATCATCGTGTGCCGCGGGGATTTTCGCCGGCGGTTCGGTGGCGGTGCGCAGCGCAGGTTTTCAACCTGCTGCCTCGCCGACTTCCAAGCCGGCGGAAGAGTGGTAATGGCGCAGGCAGCGGGTTGGGAAACCCGCGATACCGCAGACTTGGAAGTCGGCGCTCCTTTGTTTGCGACTTTGCCACGCCAAGCTCCTTGCGCCTTTTTACGGTAAATGAATTTCGTTTGTTTCGCGGTTCGACTCCGATTCCAACACACCATTGGCTTGAATTCGTGGCCGGACTGCGTCATGCTTGCCGAAACTTATGAAGCCCAATGACTTTTCCGATGCGCGGGGGCTCGTCACCGGCGGTGCGGGCTTTATCGGCAGTGCGCTCGTCTGGGCGCTGAACCGCCGCGGCTGCGAACGCATTGTCGTTTGCGACCGCCTCGGCACGGACGAAAGGTGGCGCAATCTCACGCCGCTGCGGTTTGCCGATTACGTCGAGGCCGACGATCTGCTCCCGCGGTTGCAAAGCGGCGCCTTGGGCAAATTTGACCTCGTGCTGCACATGGGCGCCTGCGCGTCCACCACCGAACGCGACGCGAGTTTTCTCATCCGCAACAATTACGAATTCACCAGGGATCTCGCCACTTGGGCGCTCGGGCAAAAAACGCGTTTTGTCTATGCGTCGTCCGCCGCAACTTATGGCGACGGCTCGGCAGGCATGGACGACGATGATGGCAAGCTGGACAAGTTGCGTCCGTTGAACATGTATGGCTATTCGAAGCACCTCTTTGATTTGCACGCCAGGCGCGCCGGATTTTTGAACCGCATGGTCGGTTTGAAATACTTCAATGTTTTTGGCCCAAACGAGGGCCACAAGGGTGACATGCGGTCACTCGTCCACAAATCCACGGCACAGGTGCAGTCCGAGGGCGTCATCCGGCTGTTCAAAAGTTACCGCTCCGATTTTCGCGACGGCGAACAAAAGCGTGATTTTCTTTACGTGAAAGACGCCGTGGCGATGACCTTGCATCTGGCCGCCAGCAAAAGGGCCGGCGGCCTTTTCAACATCGGCTGCGGCAAGGCGCGGACATGGCTGGACCTGGCGCGTGCGGTTTTTGCCGCGTTGAAACGCAAACCGAAGATTGAATTCATCGAGATGCCGGAAACCATCCGCGACAAATACCAGTATTTCACCCAGGCGAACCTGTCCCGGCTGCGCGCTGCCGGTTACACCGCGCCCATCACGTCGCTGGAAGACGCCGTGAGCGATTACGTCCGCAATTATCTCGTGCCGGACAAGCGGCTCGATCCGGCGGTGGCGTAAGTAAATTTGTAGCGGTCCCGCAATGCGGGATCAGGCCGCTCATTCTTCCTTTTATGGAAATTAGAGCCGACTCACGTCGGCTGCTACTTTAAACGGAATTTCACCGCCATGCAACTTGCCAGCGACCGGGTTTTATTGTCATTTTAAGCGGGAGTGAAATTGAAAATCTCCATCCACTGCCTGCTGGCCGCCTTCGCCCTGACGGCAGCGTGTGCGGACACCTCGTTGGAAAATTTCGCCGCGACGACTGAAGTTGTTGGCCGCAACACCAGCGGCTTCGAGACCCCCGTCAATCAACTCGTCACGTCCGCCGGCACCCTCATCGAACTCCCCGGCCTGAGACCGCTGGCGCTGGCGCTGAGTCCCGACGGCAAACTGCTTGTGACCGCCGGCCTGACGCACGAAGTGGTTGTGGTTGATCCGGCAACCGGAAAAATCCTGCAGCGCGTTTCCCTCCCGTCGGACCGGGCGCAGGAACCGGCCCCGGTCTCCACCGCAATCCTTTCGCCGGACGAAAAAGCGCAGGTCAGTTTCACCGGTCTCGTCTTTTCGCCGGATGGCTCGCGGATTTATCTTTCAAACGTCAACGGCGACATCAAGGTTTTCGGCGTCCAGCCAGGTCACAAAGTCGTTCCGCTGTTTTCAATTTCACTTCCGCCAGCCAATGCGCCGTCGCGCGTGGCGGAAATTCCCGCCGGGATTGCGGTTTCAGCGGATGGCAAAAAACTTTATGTGGCGCTGAATCTTTCAAACCGCCTGGCCGAATTGGACGCCGCGACCGGCCGCGTGTTGCGAATTTGGGACGTGGGTGTGGCGCCTTACGACGTCGCGCTCGCTGGCCGCAAGATTTACGTCAGCAATTGGGGTGGCCGCCGGCCCGATGCCGACAGCGTCACCGGTCCCGCCGGACGCGGCACGCTTGTGCGGGTGGATTCCCGCTCCATCGCCAGCGAAGGCTCGGTTTCCATTATTGAATTAAACACAAACATTGAACATCGAACTTCGAACATCGAACCTCGAACGGGTTTGCATGCTGGCGCGCTCGCGCTGTCGCCCGACGGACGCTGGCTGGTTGTTGCCAACACCGGCAGCGACACGTTGAGCGTCATTGATACGCGCACGGACCAAATCGCCGAAACGGTTTGCGCGCGGCAGAACCCGGGCGATTTGTTCGGCGCGCAGCCGAATGCGCTGGCGTTCGACAAGTCGGGCAAAACCCTTTTTGTTTGCAACGGCACGCAAAACGCCGTCGCCGTTTTCCAATTCAAACCAGGTGAATCGCAATTGCTTGGCCTGATTCCCGTTGGCTGGTTTCCCGGCGCGATTGCCTTCGATGCACGGCGGAAGGAAATTTGCGTGGCGAACATCAAAAGCCTGGGCCGGGGACGCCTGGGCAAATCCGGCCAAACCGAATTCAACACGAAACAATATGCCGGTTCGCTGTCGCTGGTGCCGCTGCCCTCGAAAAAAGAACTGGCGGCGTTTACGCAAACAGCGCTGGCTAATCTGCGTTATCCGCTGCTCGCGCAGGCGAAATTGCCGCCGCGGGCCGATCAGCCCGCGCGACCCGTGCCGGAGCGCGCCGGTGAACCGGGCGTGTTCCAGCATGTCATTTACATCATCAAGGAAAATCGGACTTACGATCAGGTGCTCGGCGACGTGAAGGAAGGCAATGGCAGCGTCGATTTGTGCACCTTTGGCAAGCGCGTCACCCCGAACCAGCACAAGCTGGTGCGTGATTTTGTACTGCTCGACAACACCTACTGCTGCGGCATTTTGAGCGCCGATGGCCATCAATGGACGGACACGGCGTTCGCAACGGATTACATGGAGCGCGAGTTCGCCGGCTGGCCGCGCAGCTATCCCAGCGGGGGCAGCGGCTTGGAAACGGCGGACGCCTTGGCGTATTCGCCGGCGGGTTTCATCTGGAACAACGCGCTCGCGCATGGCAAAACGCTGCGTGATTACGGCGAATTCACCACCGCCGTTACGCGCTGGAAAAATTCCGCGCGCAAGGACAAACCGTATTTCCCCGATTATTACCAGGAATTCCTCAACGGCACGGACGACCTGGCCATCGGGTGTGAACCGGACATCGAATCGTTGCGGCCTTATCTCGCGACGAACACGGTTGGCTGGGCTCTGGATGTGCCGGACGTTTTTCGCGCCGCGCAATTCATCAAGGAACTGAAACAATTTGAGGCCGCCGGCAACTTCCCCAACTTCGTCATCATCTGGCTGCCGAACGATCATACCAGCGGTGTGAAATTCGGCTCGCCCACGCCCGAAGCACAGGTGGCGGACAATGACCTGGCGTTCGGCCGGATTGTCGAGGCCGTCAGCCACAGCCGGTTCTGGACGAACACGTGCATTTTTGCCATCGAGGATGATCCGCAAAGCGGGTGGGACCATGTGAGCGGCTACCGCACGACGGCTTATGTCGTCAGCGCCCATACAAAACGCGGCGCGGTGGTCAGCACGCAATACAATCAAACCAGCTTGTTGCGCACGATTGAACTCATGCTTGGTCTGCCGCCGATGAATCAGATGGATGCGACGGCCACACCGATGTTTGACTGTTTCATCCCGCCCGGGGCGGGACCGGATTTCACACCGTTCGACGCCGTGACCAACAATGTGCCGCTCGACGAGATGAACCTGCTGCCCAAACTCATTTCCGACCCGCTCTTGCGCAAAGACGCCTACGTCTCTGCGCGTCTGCCGCTCGGCAAGGAGGACCAGTGCCCGGAGGATTTGTTCAATCATATTCTCTGGCGTGCGACAAAAGGTTCGCAAAGCCCTTATCCGGACTGGGCGGTGAAAGCGGTGGACGACGATTGATGAGGTTGCCGTTCGCGCTAATCATTCTTGATGGAAAGCCGCCGGTCTGATTTCATGGCCCCATGATAAAGGCCGCAGATGGAAAAGTCACCTGTGCATGACGCTGTGCATGCTCTTTGGCCTGATAATACTGTTGGCCGTGATATGCGAAATCTCGTTCTTCATGCACTGAATGCCGACGGCGAAGAAGTTCTTGGAGACCTGTTCACTCCTTTGTTTGTTACGTTGGCTCCTGGGTTTGAAGCCAGCGCTGAAGAATTACGGGTGGAGGTTACTCACTCGCAACATACCGATTTTGAGATTGCTTGCAGTTACATCAAAGGGGGATCTTCATTTTGCCTGTCTGTTGCCAAAGGTTACCATCCATCGATTACGTCAAGCCGTATTCGGATCCTCTGCGGCATGAGCATCATGCCCGATGTGCCTCGCCAAGACGGAAAGATGACCGTCCGCTTCGGCGAGCGGACCATTGGGGTGAATGTTCAGGTCATTGCCGAAACGGGCAGAGGGGTTATGGTGTTCCGACCAATTTGGGACGCACCCGCGGCCAACAAGACAGTGCAGCGAACAGGAGCCAGTCGTTTGGCTCAGAAGACAAAACGAGCGTCATCGGCGGCTGGCTCCCGTCGCTGACCTTTATGTTGACAAGTTGTTATATGAAATTGCTTTTACCCATCCTGATTATATTTTCACTGGCACCCACGCACGCGGTCGCGGGCGAACCGAACACCAACGTTGTCCATGTCGCCCTGGTCTTTGATGATGGACCGTTCCCCGAACACGCGTCCAAGCTGCTGGCGTTGTTCGCCAAGGAACACATCCATGTGACCTTTTCGTCAGTGGTGACCAATGTCGAATTGCACCCGGCCACCGCCAAAGCCGTGCTGGCGGCCGGACACGAAATCGCCAACCACTCCTACGCCCATCATCATCCGAAAGATTTGGATGACGCGGCGCTGGAACACGAAATCGCCGGCGCGCAGAAAAGCATTGTCGCAACCACCGGCTTCACACCCAAATGGTATTGGCCACCTTATCTCGAATCGGATGAGCGGGTTCGCGCCACGGCGGCCAAGGCGCAGCTCCAGGTGTATGTGCCCCGCCATCTGGTCGTATCCGGGGACTACGACCGGGCTGTGGGCGCGGAAGAAATTCAACGGAAGGCCACTTCGAACATCGTGGATGGGACGGTTATCGTGTTTCACGAGTGGCGGGACGAGACGTATGATCGGATGCCGGCCATCATCGCTGAACTCCGTCGGCAACGATGCGTCTTTCTGACTTTTAGCGAACTGGCGGCGTATCTTGACTCTCAAAAACAGCAGCCATGATTTGCCGATTGCTCCCCTGAAACCTCGTAGCCGACGACATCAGTTGGCGCACCTGGTCATCACAGGCAGTCAGCGCGGGCTCATACCGCATGGCGGGACGACTACAGTTCAAGGGGACTCAGCGCGACCCATTGAATCGGGGAAATCTGTCTCGCCACACTGTCCCATCAAAAAAACCGACTTTTCTTGTAACTTTGGCTGGTTTTTGCCTAAGTAGTGGATAAGACCTCATTAAAAAACATGGAATCCATGCCGCCAACACCTGAGCCGCCGACCGCCGCGTCACCAGCGCCCGCAACGTCGCTGGCCAGCCGGTTGATGAATGTCTTTGCCGCGCCGGGCGAAGTTTTTGCCGGAATCAAAACCACCCCGTCATCCGTCGCCAACTGGCTCGTTCCCGTGCTGATCTTTGCCGTGATCGGAACAATTTCCATGTGCATCATGTTCGCCCAGCCCGCCATCCAACAGACCGTTCGCGATCAACAGGTCAAGGCATTGGACAAAAAGGTGCAACAGGGCAAAATCACCCAAGCCCAAGAAGACCAAGCTTTGCAGGTGATGGAAAAGTTCATGGGGCCGACGATGCTGGCCATCTTCAGCAGCATTGGCATCGTCATCTATGGCTTCGTTTCGATTTTCGGCTGGGCCCTGGTGGTATGGCTGGCCGGGCGATGGTTGCTCAAAACCCAATTTGACTACCTGAAGGCACTGGAGGTTGCCGGTTTGTCGTCCGTCATCACTGCCCTTGGCATGGTAATCACCACCCTGCTGGCCGTAATCCTGGGCCGGCTTTACGCCGGATTAAGCCTGGCGTTGTTGGTGGGCGATTTTGATCCCACCAATCGCGGCCATCTCTTGCTGGGGGCGGTCAATGTGATCAATCTCTGGCATGCGGGCGTGCTGGCCGTCGGGCTGGCAAAACTTTCAGGCACACCGACGGTAAAAACGGCAACGGTCGTTTTCGGCTTTTGGGTGCTGATTGAATTATTGCTCATCGGCATCGGACTGGGACAATGGGCGCTTTAGTTATGGTTATGTTCCCCCGGTTAGATTTAATTTTCCGAAACGAATTTACGTCCAAGCTGTCTTAATACCAAAAAACATGGCAAAATCTAAAAAACGCCGGAAGCTGATCATCTTTTCAGCCATCGGGCTGGTGCTGGTCACATTAATCGTGCTGGCCATCTTCAAAAAACGCGAACCGGTTATCACCGTCCAGACCGAGAAGGTTGCGCGCCACAGTCTCACCAACATCGTCATCGCCAACGGCAAAATTCAGCCCGTCGTCCAGGTCACCATCAGCCCGGAGGTCAGCGGCGAAATCATCGAACTGCCGGTCAAGGAAGGGCAGCAGGTCAAGAAAGGCGATCTGCTGGTGAAGATCAACCCGGACATTTATATCGCTGCGGTCAACCAGGCCAAGGCGGGTTATGAATCGTCCATTGCCGCCAAAGCCTCGGCGGAGGCGAACCTGGAAAAAGCCCAGGCGGACTACGACCGCAATTTGGAATTGTTCCACCAGAAGCTGCTTTCGGAATCGGATTTCATCGGTTTCAAATCCGCCCGCAACGTGGCCAAGGCGCAACTGGACAGCGCCAGCGACCAGGTAAACGTGGCCAAGGCGCTCGTGGACAGCGCGCAGGATTCGCTGAACAAAACAACGATTGTTTCCCCGCTCGACGGCACCATCAGCAAATTGAACTCGCAGCTCGGCGAGCGGGTCCTGGGCACCGCGCAATTTGCCGGGACTGAAATCCTGGTCATCTCGGATTTGAACCAGATGGAGGCGCGGGTGGACATCGGGGAGATGGACGTGGTCGGCATCAAGCCTGGCCAGAAGGCGTGGCTGGACGTGGACGCGTTCAAGGACCGCAAATTCACCGGGGTGGTGACGGATGTCGCCAGTTCATCGAAAGACAGCAACCAGCCCGGCACCAGTTCCAGCACCAGCAGCAGCCAGTCGCAGGAAGCCACCAAGTTCCAGGTGCGCATCCGGTTGAGCGACAAGGAAGCTTTCCGCCCCGGCATGTCCGTCAGCGCCGACATTGAAACCGAATATCGCACCAACGTGCTCACCGTCCCGCTGGCCAGCGTCACCACCCGTCCGCCCAAGCCGCCTAAAAAAACCGATCCGCCGAAAGCCGGCGGCACCAACACGACCACCGCCAGGTCGGGAACCAATGCGGTGGTTTCCAGCAATGCCGTGGCTGCCAGCAACGTTGCCACCAACAGCGAGACGCCGGACAAGGACAAGAAATCCAAGGAATCCTCCAAGATGTTGGACGTCGTGTTTGCGGTGGAGGGCAACCATGTGGATGCCGTGCCGGTGAAAATCGGCATTTGCGACGACACCTATTGGGAAATCACCGACGGCCTCACCAACGGCCAGGAAATCGTCTCCGGCGGGTACCGCGCCATCAGCCGCGACCTGAACGATGGCAAGAAGATCAAACGGGGCACGCCGGACAAGGATGAGGCCAAGGAAGCAAAGTAATGCGCATTCCCGGTTTTTCGGCATGAATCTCATCCGCCTCCAGAATGTTTCCCGGCGCTACCAGATGGGCGGGGAAACCGTCCATGCTTTGCGCGATGTGTCGCTCGAAATCCAGCGCGGCGAATATGTCGCCATCATGGGGCCGTCCGGCTCCGGCAAATCCACGATGATGAACCTCATCGGTTGTCTCGATACCGCCACGTCCGGCTGCTACGAATTGAACGGCATCAGCGTCAGCGACATGGACGACAACCAGCTTGCGGAAATCCGCAACCGCGAAATCGGTTTCGTCTTCCAGACCTTCAACCTGCTGTCGCGCTCGAATGCGTTGCACAACGTCGAGCTGCCGCTCATTTACGCCGGTGTGCCGGCGGAAGAGCGCCGTCAAATCGCGCTCGATGCCCTGACTCAAGTCGGCTTGGCGGACCGCATTCATCACAAGCCCAATGAACTTTCCGGCGGCCAGCGCCAGCGCGTCGCCGTCGCCCGCGCGCTCGTCAACCGGCCGTCCCTGTTGCTGGCGGATGAACCAACGGGAAATCTTGATTCCAAGACCGGCACGGAAATCATGGCGCTGATTGAGGAGCTTTCGCGGAAAGGCAACACCATCATCGTCGTCACGCACGAGGAAGACATTGCCAAACAAGCCCGCCGCATCATCCGCATTCGCGACGGTTTGATTGCCAGCGACGAAAGGCAAGACGAGGGACGAGAGTCGAAAGTCGAGGGCAAAACCAGTCCGGTTCCCGACCCCCGACCCCCGACCCTCGACCAGGAGCGGTCGTGAAATTCTTTGCTGAAATCCCGGAAAGCCTGGCCATGTCATGGAATGCCGTCCGCGCGAACAAGATGCGTTCGGCGCTGGCCACCATCGGCATCGTCATCGGCATTGTCACCGTTACCCTGATGGGCGCGGCCATCAACGGGTTGAATCAGGCATTTGTGAACAGCCTTTCGGCCATGGGCGGAGACACTTTTTTCATATCCCGGTCCAGCTGGCTGAACAATTCCTATGATGACTGGTTTAAAATGCAGAAACGCCGGCCCATCCGGCCGGAGGACGCCGAGGCGTTGGCGCGGCAATTGACACTGGCCTCCGCAATTGACCCCGCCGCATACATCAACGAGACGGTGAAATATAAAACCCTCAGCGCCGACGGCGTGACGGTTATGGGCACCACCCCGGATAATCTGGTGACCACCGGCGCCAGCATGGCCCAGGGGCGGTTCCTGACGGCGGCGGATGCCGAAGGCAGCCAGCCAGTCTGTGTGCTGGGCAGCGAGCTGGCCACGAACCTTTTTCGCGGTGAATCGCCGCTCGGCAAACGCATCAAAATTGCGGACCAATCCTTTCTCGTTGTCGGCGTCTTGCAGAAGCGGGGAAGCCTGTTTGGGAGTCTTGACCTGGACATCCGAGTCGCCATTCCCCTCCGGGAATTCCTGTCGGAAATTTGGAGCCGGCCGGACATTACCATCGAAGTCAAGGCCAACGGCCTGGCGCAACTGGACGAGACCCGGGAGGAATTGCGTCAAGTGATGCGCCGCATTCGCCATTTGCATCCGGAGGAACCTGATGATTTCGCCATCAATCAACAGGACCAGTTTGTGGACCTGTTTCACAAAGAAACCCGCACGATCGCCATCATCGGTTTGTTCGTCACCAGCCTGTCGCTGTTCGTCGGCGGCATCGGCATTATGAACATCATGTTCGTTTCGGTGGTCGAGCGGACGCGCGAGATTGGCGTGCGCAAAGCCATCGGCGCCAAGCGCCGCAACATTTTGCTGCAATTTTTGATCGAGGCCGCCTGCATCTGCCTGATGGGCGGACTGATCGGTCTGGGCATCGCCTGGCTGATAACCCTGCTGGTTACACACTTTCTATTTACGGTCGCCATGTCCTTGGAAATTGTCGTCATCGCCTTGCTCGTGTCACTATTCACGGGGTTGATTTCCGGTTTCCTGCCGGCCTGGCGCGCGGCGCGGATGGATCCGGTGGAAGCATTGAGGAGCGAATGAAATTTCATAAACCCACATTGCTGCTGGCCAAAGTCAGAGAAAGCTTCTCCATGGCCATGAACGCGCTGGTCGCGCACAAGCTGCGCTCGGCGCTCACGCTGCTCGGCGTGCTGATCGGTGTCTTCTCCATCATCGTCGTGATGACGGCCATGCGCGTGCTGCAGCAAAACGCGGATAACTGGATGAGCGGACTGGGCAGCCAGACCTTTGCCATCCAGCGTTGGCCGCAAATCCAGTTCGGCAACAACTCCGACTGGCAAAAATACCGGCGGCGCAAATATGTCACCCTGGAACAGGGACGACAGGTGGCGGAGAAAGCCACGCTGGCCGCCAACGTGGGCATCGAGGGCGATTTCTGGCGCGGCCAGGTTTCGACCCGTTACGCCAAGACGTCGCCCGCCACCCGTTTGTTGGGCGAAACGGCCCCCAGTTTCCCGGCGCGAAACTGGGACATTGAGGATGGCCGCATCCTTTCGGACAACGACGTTGACGACGCGCGCGATGTTTGTGTGCTCGGCAATGCCCTGGCCAAAACCGCCTTTCCCTTTGGCTCGGCGGTGGGCGAGGAAATCAAAATCAACGGCTACAAATACGCGGTGGTGGGCGTGCTCGCCGCCAAGGGAGGTTCGCTGGGGGGGCAACAGGATGATTTCGCCATCATCCCTGTCACCACGGCGCTCAATCGCTACGGGCGCTGGTGGGACGACCTGACCATCCTGGTGCAATCACGCGACGCGGCCAGCTACAACGATTGCATCGAGCAGGTTCGCGGCGCACTGCGCGCCATCCGCAAGGTTCCACCCGGCGCGCCGGATGATTTCGAACTTTTTTCTAACGAATCACTGATCGCACAATTTGACTCATTCACCCGGGCCGTGCGCATTGGCGTAACCATTGTCAGTTCCATCGCGCTGGTGGCGGCGGGCATCGGCATCATGAACATCATGCTCGTCTCGGTGACGGAACGGACGCGCGAAATCGGCGTCCGCCGCGCCGTCGGCGCGAAGAAGCGCAACATCATGACGCAATTCATCATGGAAGCCATCGTGCTCTGCGAAGTCGGCGGCGTCATCGGGGTTGTGCTGGGCATTCTCGGCGGCAACGTGCTCGCGTGGTTTATGCAAGTGCCGCCCGCCATCCCGGTGGACTGGATTGTGCTGGGCCTGTTGATTTGTTCCGTCGTGGGTGTCGTGTTCGGAACCTACCCGGCTTACAAGGCGGCCAATTTGGATCCGATTGAATCGTTGAGATATGAGTAAATGGACGCCTTGTGCTGCGTCGAAAATCCCTGTTAAAACCGGACTGAAAACGAAAAACCACGAACGAAGACCGATTCCCCGGCAAGCTGATGAAGAATCCCATAATCAACCTTCACATGGTCAAAGGCCGAATGATGAAACAACCCCTGGCCATGAAGCTTGGCGCCGCGTGGCGGTTCGTCTGGTCCCGTTGCGCGCCGCCGGCCCGCCAACCGCAATCCAAGGATTCAGGCGCATTTGCGACGGGCCGTTACCGCAATCTCTTCGTCGAGGCCGGACGCTCCCAGGTTGAGGTGACGGAAAAAATCAATGCCGCCTTCCGGCAATTGTTTCACGGCGACCCGGGCACCCAGGCGGTGTATTACCCCGCCGGCATCAATGCCAACGGAGCACTGGGTTATATCTATGACCCCGGCAACCAGGACGTGCGTTCCGAAGGCATGTCCTACGGCATGATGATTGCCGTGCAATTGAACAAAAAGACCGAGTTCGATGCGCTGTGGAACTGGGCCAGAACCTACATGTATCACGACTCGCCGGAGCATCCCGCTTGCGGCTTTTTCTCCTGGAAAATGAACGCCAACGGTTCAACCTTGGACGGCATGCCGGCGCCGGATGGGGAGGAGTATTTCGCGATGTCGCTGTACTTTGCCGCCGGGCGCTGGGGCAATGGCACCGGCATTTGCCATTACCAAGCCCAAGCCGACCGGTTGCTCACGGACATGAGGCATCGCAGGGTCATCAAAGGTCCGACTGTCGGCGGCACCAAGGCCGCCGGAGCGCTCTTTGACGCGGAGCATCACATGGTGCGGTTTACTCCGGAAGTCGAGAGCTGCGACCACACCGACCCGTCCTATCATCTGCCCGCTTTCTATGAGTTGTGGGCCAGATGGGGTCCGCCAGCGGACCGCGATTTTTGGAAAAACGCCGCGGCGGCCAGCCGCGATTTCTTTCAGCACGCGGCCAACCCCCGCACCGGGCTCACGCCGGAGTACGCCAATTTCGACGGCACACCGTGGACTTGTCCTTGGCACTCACGCAGCGCCGATTTCCTATTCGACGCGTGGCGCACGGCCATGAACTGGTCCATGGACTGGGCCTGGTGGGCCAGGGACGATCGGGAAAAACAGTTGAGCGATCGGTTGCAGGCGTTTTTCGCGAGCCAGGGAATGACAAACTACGCCAGCCAGTCTACGCCGGACGGCACTCCGTTGAGCACCGACCATTCGACCGGATTAATGGCGATGAATGCCGTGGCCAGTCTCGCGGCAACGCAGCCGCGTGCCCAAGACTTCGTGGACGAGTTGTGGAATGCGCCGGTGCCAACGGGACAATGGCGGTATTATGATGGATTGCTGTATTTCCTCGGCCTGCTGCATTGCAGCGGCGAATTCCGCATCTGGCCGCCGCAAACATACGCTCCAAACCCGTCGTCGTGAGGGTGCGGGCGCTCACATCGGGCGCCGGGCTGGAGTTTGCGGGGTGGAGCACACGCCGCTTGAATTTTTTTTGTCCGATTCTGCCCCTGGGCGGCACTATACTAACGATAAATGACGGAACATCGAAAATTACTCGCGGAGTACGCTGCGAATGGATCGGAAGAGGCCTTCCGCGAACTGGTCGCGTGCTACATCGATCTGGTCTATTCAACAGCCGTGCGGCTGGCTGATGGCGATACCCACCGGGCTGAGGACATCACTCAAACAGTGTTCACAGACCTGGCACGACTGGCGGGGAAACTTTCCCCGGCGGTCATGCTCGGCGGCTGGCTGCACCGGCGCACCTGCCATGTTGCCGCCACGGTCATGCGCAGCGAGCGCCGCCGTCAAAACCGTGAAAGGCAGGCTGTCGAAATGAATGCATTGTATGAGAATGTCGAGGCGAAATTTGAGCAGATGGCTCCCCTCCTGGACGAGGCGATCAACCGGTTGAGCGCTCGGGATCAGACGGCGATTGTGTTGCGTTTTTTCGAGCATTGTGATTTCCGTGCGGTTGGTGAAGCGCTGGGAATCAACCCGGATGCGGCCCAAAAGCGTGTCAGCCGTGCGGTGGACAGGTTGCGCTCTTATTTCGCGCGCCGCGGCATAGTTGTCTCCTCCGCTGTGATCGCTTCGACCGTCGCCGCGAATGCCGTCCAGGCGGCGCCCGCCGGGTTGGCTGCGACTGTTCTCGCCAAATCGCTGGCGGCGGCCTCCGGAGCCGGCGCATCCGGTCTAATGTCCGCCATCAAGTTATTTCTGGCGCACAAAACTCTCTGCGCCGTCTCGGCAGTCGTGATCGTCGGGGCGGTTGTTTCCGTCCCGATCATCAACAGCAACCGTTCCGTCACGGCCGAAAGCCTCCGCCGCGGGCTGGTCCTGCACTATGCCTTTGATCAGGCTGAGCCGGATGGCAGGGTCACCGATATCAGCGGTCATGGAAATCATGGCCTGGCCAGGGGTGTTCGCTGGACGGCGGACGGCAAAAAGGGCGGTGCTTATGAATTCACCGCTGATGGCGACCAGATTGACGTACCCAATAGTGACTCTTTGAATCCCCGGCAAATCACCCTTGCCGCGTGGGTCAAGACCACCCAGCAGGACAAGGAATGGCGCCGCATTTTCGACAAATCTTTTAACGGAGGATACGCCCTGAGCATCGCGGGCGATTTTGGGCAAAATTCGTGGCGGGGCCAGGCTAGTTCCGAGATCGGACCGCAACCGTACTTTGCCGTAAGCGACCATGTCATCGCCGATGGCCAATGGCATCACCTGGCCAGCACCTACGATGGAAAGGAACTGCGGTTATATGTGGACGGCCAACTCCAACAGGACACAGTCAGTTGGACCGGCGCGGTGCCTTCCAATCAGTTCGGCCTGACCATCGGCTGCAATGGTTCCTATCCGCCTCAACAAATCGGACTATCGTTCATCGGGACGATGGATGAACCGATGATATGGGACCGGGCGCTTACGCCGAAAGAAGTGACGTTTCTCTACGAATCGCAACCGTAGCCCGCTCAGGAGCCGCCCGGTTTCGGCCCGGACGCGAACCTGAGCGTCCTTTTCCTCAATTCCCACGTAAAACCGCGCACATTTTTGTCGGATTCCGCCCGGCGGCGGCGCTTTACAGGTAAATGCAGATTGAGGTGCGCTGGCCGGATTCAAGCCGAACCCGTGCTTTGGTGTCGGTGGCAGTCACCGTGTTGAGTCCGCATAGCGGGCGAGATCGGTTTTTAGTGCTGCTACCTCGAGGACCGCGGGCATTGCCAACTTGGGCCTGCGGCCTCGTCAGCCACGCAAGAGGCATTCAACACATCCACAAAAGGAGTTTTTTATGAATAGCTTGCCCCACTGGGTTGCCGCAGTCACATGCGCAACGATCCTGCTGACTGCCACAGCCGCCGTTGAGGCGCGCACGGTTTACACCAACCACAACGACACGTTCGACTGGAACGGACTCTGCGTGCTCGACAATCAGTGGGGCCGGCAACTGGCCACCAATCCCGACTGGTATCAGCGGACCGTGCTGGAAGACGACGGCACGGTGTCGTTCGAATACAACTGGGACGGCGGCATTTACGATGTCAAGGGATACCCCGTCATCATGGCCGGCTGGCACTACGGCACCCTGATGGGTTACCGGACGCCGATGGGAACCTGGGGTCTTCCCAGCCGGGTCGGTGACCACCAACCCTATGTGGTCAGCGCCGACCTCTCTCACACCGACCAAGGCACCTACACCGAAATCATGAACCTGTCGTGGGATGTCTGGTTCGGCACCAATGACAATCCCAATGTCCCGAGTTACGAAATGATGGTCTGGCCGTGGTACGTGCGACAGGTTCCCGACGGAACCTGGCAGGCGAGGATTTTCCTGTGGGGCGCCCAGTGGGACGTGTATCGCGGCGCGGTCGGGTCGGGCAGCACCACTTGGACGTCGGTTTCGTTCCTGCGCACCACCTCAACGCTCCACGCCACGGGTAACCTGGGCGATTTCATCGGCTACATGCAATCCCGCAACTGGCTGCCCGCCGATGCCCGGGTCATCGGCATCGAGTTTGGCCTGGAACTGGTGCGCGGCCAGGGCAGCTTCCATTTCAACAGCTATTCGCTGGAGGTGGCGCCCAAACTCGCGATCGCGTTGAGCGATACGAACCTCACGCTTTCGTGGAACACCAACTTCACAGGCTTCACGCTCGAAAGCGTTACCCAACTTGGAGACACGTGGGTGCCCGTGCCCGGCGTCACCGGTTACTCGGCCATCTTGCCGGTGAGCGCCGACAGCCAGTTCTACCGGCTTGGAAAATAAATTTCACACAACCAACAACTAACAAAACAATCATTATGAAAACGAAATGTATCTCAAACCTCAGCACTTTCGTGGCTGTCGCCGTTCTCTCATTCGCCTGCCTGACCGCCCTCGCGCAGGATTACCGGATTTTGCACCACTTCGCCGGCGGTAATAATGACGGAGCAAGACCTTGGGGCGACTTGATCCAATCCGGCACAAATCTCTACGGAATGACCGAGCAGGGCGGCAGCAATAATCTTGGCACCGTTTTCAAGGTCAACAGCGATGGTACGAACTTTCAAGTCCTTCACAGTTTCATCGGCGGTGCCAACGACGGGCAGAATCCTTGGGGTTCTCTGATCCAATCCGGTTCGACCCTGTATGGAATGGCTGCTTCAAGTGATACCAGCTATGGCGGCATTGTTTTTCAGATCAACACAGATGCAGATGGCAGCGGGTTCCTAGTAATGCACAAATTCGCTGTCAGCGATGGAATGTGGCCTTACGGCTCGCTGATTCAATCGGACGATACACTCTACGGGATGACCACGGCCGGGGGTGCTGGCAGCGGTTGGGATGGCTACGGCACCGTCTTCAGTCTCAACACCAACGGCCCCGTCTTCAATTTCACGGTGCTGCACACTTTCAATGTGGCCGCCAACGATGGCGGCTGGCCGTATGGAGCACTGTTCCAATCCGGTGCGTCACTTTACGGGACGACCGCCGGGGGAGGCAGCGGCGGTTACGGCACTGTCTTTCAGATCGGCACCAATGGTGGTACAAACTACCACATCCTGTACCAGTTCACCGGCGACAACAGTGGCGGAACCTATCCTAATTGTTCACTGGTCCATTCCGGCTCAACTCTCTACGGAATGACCGAGCAGGGCGGCAGCAATAATTATGGCACCGTTTTCAAGGTCAACACCGACGGCACATTCCAACAACTGCATAGCTTTACTGGCAGCACCAACGATGGACGCAGTCCGGAGTCCGGGACGCTGGCTCAACGCGGCACGATGCTCTACGGCATGACGTGGTCAGGGGGAGTCAATGGCACCAACGGCGTGGTCTATCAAATCAACACCAACGGTGTATTCCAACTGCTGCACAGGTTCGCCGGCGGCAGCAGCGACGGAAAACAACCGGGTGGCTCCGTGTTGCTGTCCGGCTCGACGCTCTACGGAATGACTGGACATGGCGGCAGCAACAACCTGGGTGTGATCTTCGCGCTGGACCTGTTTCCCAAACTCGCGGTGACCCTGAACGGCACCAACCTCATTCTTTCCTGGAGCACTAACTACCCGGCCTTCGTGCTCGAAGGCGCCGACCAACTGGACGGCACGTGGACAACCGTGTCGGGCGTTACCGGTTGCTCGGCCACGCTGCCGGTCGGCGCCGACAGCCGGTTCTACCGGCTCAGAAAATGAATTTCACGCAATCAATAACTCACCAAAACAATCATTATGAAAACAAAATATATCACAAGGCGCAGCACCTTCGTGGCAGTCGCCATCCTCTCATGCGTCTGCCTGACCGCCAGCGCGCAGGATTACCGCGTTCTGCACCACTTCACCGGCAACGCCAATGACGGCGCAGCACCGGATGGCGGTTTGATCCAGTCTGGCTCGACGTTTTACGGGATGACCTATGGCGGGGGCAGCAGCGGCAATGGCGTCATCTTCGAGATCAACACCGATGGCACGGGTTTTCAACTGCTGCACAGCTTCGCTGGTGGTGCCAACGACGGAGCAGGACCGCTTGGCTCATTGATCCAATCCGGCCCGATTTTTTACGGAATGACCTATGGCGGCGGCAGCGGTGGAAATGGCACGGTGTTTCAGCTCAACACCAATGGCTCGGGGTTCTCGGTAATGCACCAGTTCGCTGTCAGCGAAGGAATGTGGTCTTATGGCGACTCGCTCATCCAGTCCGGCATAAACCTCTACGGGACATGCACTGCCGGGGGCAGTGCCTATAGCTGGAGCGGCAACGGCACCGTCTTCTCTATAAGCACCAACGACAACTCTTGCCGGGTGCTGCACACTTTCACTGGGGCCCCCAGCGATGGTCGCTCGCCGTATGCATCACTGATCCAATCCGGTGCGACACTTTACGGGACGACCTCCGGGGGAGGCAGCAGCGGTCACGGCACCGTTTTTCAGATCGACACCAATGGCACGCCCTACCGAATCTTGCACAACTTCACCGGCGGCAGTAACGACGGGAGTACGCCGTACATGAACAAACTGATCCTCTCCGGGCCAACACTTTATGGAGCAACCTACGCCGGTGGCAGCAATAATCATGGGACAGTCTTTCAACTCAACACGAACGGCACTTTCAGCCTGCTGCACAGCTTCTCTGTCAGTGATGGGCAGAATCCAGATGGCGGCCTTATTCTGTCCGGCTCGACACTCTACGGGATGACCAGCTACGGCGGCATCGGCGGGACTGGCGGCGATTATACCGGGAATGGCGTCATCTATCAGATCAACACCAATGGCTCGGGTTTCCAACTGCTGCACAGGTTTACCGGCAGCGATGGACAGAACCCGTCTGGCTCCTTGCTGTTATCCGGCTCGACTCTCTACGGGATGACCGAACAAGGGGGCAGTCACAGCCAGGGGGTGATCTTCGCGCTGGATCTGTTTCCCAAACTCACGGTGGCCCTGAACGATACCAACCTCAATCTTTCCTGGAGCACCAACTACCCGGATTTCACTCTCGAAAGCACAGGCGACTTGACCGGCGGCTGGACCTCCGTCCCCGGCGTGACGGGATATTCAGCAACTTTGCCGGTGAGCGCCGACAGCCAATTCTTCCGGCTTAGGAAATGAATTCCATCCAACCAGAAACCCACCAAAGAACACTCACAATGAAAACGACACCCGATGCAATGAATCCTGATCCGAGCAGAACAAGCCAGCGACTGAAATATCTGTTAATTCCTGTTATTTTATCGGCTGGAGCACTGTTCACATGCGCTGAAGACCTGTCCTGGCAGTATTTGGGGCAGATACCGCCGGGAAATACGCCCGTGGTATTCGCGCCGGGAGTGGTTTCGGTTGCCAATAAGAATACACACGCATTGGCTATTTCTCCCGATGGAAAGACGATCATCTTTTCAAGGTATCCCGATGGCACGTCATTTATCATGACGTACACCAATAATCAGTGGTCCGGCCCGGTCCAGTCATTCTTTTACGGAAAGGAAGTCTCCTTTTCTCCCGATGGGAACAAAATGTTTTATTATACGGGCGACGACATTTATTACGTCGCGAGACAAGGTTCGGGTTGGAACTCGCCCGTTCGGCTGGGGCCAAATGTCAATACGACCGGCAATATTGAGTATTATCCCTCCATTGTGCGGAGCCAATCCATGTACTTTTCGAGGGCTCCAACAAATGGGGACTGGAGCACCGGGAGGATTATGTTTTCCGAATACACCAACGGAGACTATCAACCGGCAGTGGACCTGGGGGCGCCGATAAACAACGGAGGTGCGTTGCACGCCTGGGTCGCGCCTGATGAGAGCTATATGCTGTTTAATTCGCCCCGGCCGGGCAGTCACACGGGACTGGATATATGGGCAAGCTTTAGAAATCAGGATGGAACCTGGAGCAATCCCAGGAATGTTGGAGCAACCGTTAACAGCGGAGCGGATGCGATTCTGTGCCCAAAAGTCAGCCCGGACGGCAAATATTTGTTCTTCACAAAGCTGACCCAACCCACGGGATTGGTCTATTGGGTCGCAAATCCATTTTTCCCTCAAGTGACGATTTCGCTGAACAATACCAACGTCAATCTCTCCTGGAGCACCAACTTGCCGAACTTCACGCTCGAAAGCGTTGCCCGGTTGGGAGACACGTGGACAACCGTGCCGGGCGTTACCGGTTACTCGGCCACGTTGCCGGTGAGCGCCGACAGCCAGTTCTTCCGGCTCAGAAGGTGAATTCCATACAACCATCAACTTACCAAAACAATCATTATGAAAACCAAATGCATCTCAATGCGCAACACTTTTGTGGCTGTGGCCATCCTCTCGTTCGCCTGCCTGACCGCCATCGCGCAGGATTATCGGGTCCTGCATAATTTCGCCGGTGGTGCCAATGATGGAGCGAAGGCGGATGGCTCGCTGATCCTGTCCGGCTCGACGCTCTACGGGATGACATGGCAGGGCGGCAGCAACAACTTGGGCACTGTTTTTCGGATGAACGCCGACGGCACCAACTTCCAGTTGCTGCACAGCTTTGTTTCGGCCAGCACCGACGGCCAGAAGCCAATTGGCTCGCTGATCCTGTCCGGCTCCACCCTCTACGGGATGACCGCCTGTGAAAATACCAGTTATGGCGGAACCGTTTTTCAAATCCAGACCGACGGTTCCCGCTTTAGCGTGCTTCACGGGTTCTCCAGGAGCGAAGGGAAGTGGCCCTACGGTGACCTGGTTCAATCGGGAGGGATGTTGTATGGCTTGACCCCCTATGGTGGCAGCGACACGGGCAGCGGCTGGGTTGGGAACGGCACCGTGTTCCAGACTGACACGAACGGCACCGGCTTCCAGGTGTTGCACACGTTTGCCGGCAGCCCCGGCGACGGAGGAAGCCCGCACGGATCATTGATTCAATCCGGCTCAATCCTTTATGGCATGACCGTTGTTGGAGGCAGCAACGACAACGGGACTATTTTCAAGATCAACACCGAGAACACAAACTATCAAATCCTCCACACCTTCACCGGCGGCACCAACGACGGGAGTGGACCGACTATGAATAGACTGGTCCTGTCCGGGTCTACATTTTATGCGGAGACCTCCGGCGGCGGCAGCAACACCAACGGCACCGTATTCCGGATGAACACGAACGGGAACGATTTCGCTTTGCTGCACAGCTTCACCGGCACTGATGGACAGCTTCCGGAGGGCGGCGTCATTTTGTCCGGCTCCACGCTTTACGGGATGGCCTTGGCCGGCGGCACAGGGTGGAATGGCAGCCTCAACAGCGGGAATGGTGTCATCTATCAGATCGGCACCAACGGCACAGGGTTCCAACTGCTGCACAAGTTCGCAGGCGGTGCCAACGACGGAGCAAAGCCGAATGGTTCACTGCTGCTGTCCGGCTCGACTCTCTATGGAATGACTGGGAGCGGCGGCAGCCACAACCTGGGTGTGATCTTCGCGCTAGACCTGTTTCCCAAACTCGCGGTGACCCTGAGCGGCACCAACCTCAATCTCGCCTGGAGCACCAACTACCCGGACTTCGTGCTCGAAGGCGCCGACCAACTGGACGGCACGTGGACCTCCATCCCGGGTGTGACGGGATATTCAGCGACCTTGCCGGTCGGCGCCGAGAGCCAATTCTTCCGGCTCAGAAAGTGAATTCCATACAACCTCAACCCACCAAAACGCAATCACCATGAAAACCACTCGTATCTCAAACCGCAGAGCTTTTCTGACGGCTGCCGTCCTCTCATTCGCCTGCCTGACCGCCATCGCACAGGATTATCGGGTCCTGCACAACTTCGCCGGCGGTGCCAGCGACGGAGCGAGGGCTTATGGCTCATTGATCCAGTCCGGCTCGACCCTCTATGGGATGACATTTCTGGGCGGCAGCAACAGCTTGGGCACTGTTTTTCGGATGAACCCCGACGGCACCGGCTTCCAGCTATTGCACAGTTTCAATTCGGCCGGCAACGACGGGCAGAAGCCGATTGGCTCGCTGATTCTGTCCGGCTCGACCCTCTACGGGATGACCGCCTGTGAAGATACCAGCTATGGCGGAACCGTTTTTCAAATCCAGACCGACGGTTCCCGCTTTAGCGTGCTTCGCCGGTTCAGCGGTACCGATGGAAAGTGGCCCTACGGTGATTTGGTTCAATCGGGAGGGATGTTGTACGGCTTGAACACCTTTGGCGGCAGCGACACGGGCAGCGGCTGGGTTGGAAACGGCACCGTGTTCCAGACTGACACGAACGGCACCGTCCTCCCGTTGTTGCACACATTTACCGGCAGCCCGGGTGACGGAGGATGGCCGCACGGATCATTGATTCAATCGGGGCCGATCCTTTATGGCATGACCGCTATTGGAGGCAGCAACGACAACGGCACCATCTTCAAGATCAACACCAACGGCACGCCCTACCAAATCCTGCACACCTTCACTGGCGGCAGCAACGACGGCGCAGGACCCGGAGGCACCTTGCTCCAATCAGATGCGATCCTCTACGGAATGACCGGTGGAGGCGGCAACAGCGGGAATGGCACCATTTTCGAAATCAATACCACGAACATGAGTTTCCGGCTGCTGCACAGCTTCAGCGGCGGCAGTAACGACGGTGCAGGACCGGTAGGTGCGCTGGTTCAGCGCGACGCCATACTCTACGGAATGACCGGTGGAGGCGGCAGCAGCGGGAATGGCACCATCTTCGAGATCAATACCACGAACATGAGTTTCCGGCTGCTGCACAGCTTCAGCGGCGGGGACGGAAGTCAACCGTTTGGCTCCTTGTTGTTGTCCGGCTCAACGCTCTACGGGATGACTTACGCAGGCGGCAGCCACGGCCAGGGCGTGATCTTCGGGCTCGACTTGCTTCCCAAACTCGCGATCGCGCCGAACGATACCAACGTCAATCTTTCCTGGAGCACCAACTACCCGGGTTTCGTGCTCGAAAGCATTGACCAGTTGAACGGCACGTGGACCTCCGTCCCAGGCGTGACGGGATGTTCCGCCACCTTGCCGGTCAGTGCCGACAGCCAGTTCTTCCGGCTTAGAAAATGAACACAATTCAACAAGAAACTCCACAAATCAGGATAACCATGAAACACCCACGCATCCTCAATCCGAAAGACTCAATTCTCGAAGAAATTTTTGTCGCTTACAAAAAAGCCGGCGAGTTATACAAAAAAGAAACGGATCCAAAAACCAAGCAGGCATTGCATGATATGAAACGATGTTTTGATCTTTGTATTCAGCGATTATCACCGCTAGACCCCACTTCCGAGAAATGCTGGGAGGAATTAATGAAGCGGTTTTCAAATTAGGCCGCTCGTGTCGTAGGTAACAGTGAATTCTTTCTGCGTTGATGCTTGGAAGTGAAATCCAGCACACACAAGAAAATGATCGGGCCGATCTGGCCGCTGCGTCACGCGGTTTGCCTTTTGACACGCTTCTGTCTGAGTCTGGCCGCCGTGACCGCATCGGCGGTCACAATCGATCTGGTTCCGGTGGGGAATCCGGATAATGCGGGAGAGCATGCCGGTGCGTCCGTGCCCGGCGTCACCGGTTGTGTGGTCACATTGCCTCTGCAAACTGGCAACCAATTCTTCCGGCTCGGAAAGTGAATCCCCATGCCCTAATTCCTGCCCAATAATTCACAACTGATCCTCTGCGAAGGGAACGTCCATTGTTCCGCACCACGTTTCCCCCGGCATTCCGGGGCGCAGATTACGTTCCAACCTTGTTTTCCCCCTCCTTCACCGGTTGAAAATCGTTGTCGGATTCTGCCCGGCGGCGGCGCTTTACCATGGGTAAATGACTAGACCCGAACAATAACCATCACGAACCCTGAAATCTATGAGAAATACCATTATCGCCGCAATCGTCTCCCTGACCCTGATCAGCCATGCGCAACAATGCACGGTGGACTGGAACGACATGCATCAACGAATTGACGGCTTTGGCGCCTCCTGCGCTTTTTCCGGCAGAACCTGGCTCGCCTCCACGGCCGACGACTTCTTTTCCACCAACACCGGCATCGGCCTGTCCCTGCTGCGCAACCGCATCCAGCCTACGGGCACGGCGAGCGCAAGCGAACTGGGCCTCATGCAAATGGCCAAAGCCCGCGGCGCCAAAGTGTGGAGCGCGCCCTGGAGTCCGCCGACGATTTATAAAACCACCACCTCGCTTAACTCGGGCTTTTTCGCGGCCAGTGCGGCCAACTATCAGGGTTATGCCAATCAACTCGCCAGCTACGTGGTGCAAACGAAGAACTCCGGTGTGGACGTCTATGCCGTCTCCATCCAAAACGAGCCGGATGCGACCAACCTCACCTACGAAGCCTGCGGTTGGACCGCGCAGGAATTCCACGATTTCGTTCCTTACCTTTATAACGCGCTGGCGGCCAGCAACGTGGCCTCCACCAAAATCATGCTTCCCGAGGGCCAGCACTGGGAAAGCGGCACCAATCTTTATACAACCGCCATGAACGACCCGAACGTGGCGGCGAAGGTCGGCATCCTCGCCAACCACAATTATGACGGCCCCAATCCCCAAACCGGGTCCACGGCAACGCCGGTGGCGTTGCCCGCTTACGGAAAGGCGCTCTGGCAAACTGAAGTGATGACGACCGATGCGTTCGACGGCAGCATCACCAATGCGATGTATTGGGCCACCCGGATTCATCTGTTTTTGACCGCGGCTCAAGTGAATTCCTGGCAATACTGGGTGCTCATCGCCGGCAGCAGCAGCAACTCGGGGCTTGAAAACATAGGGGACATTCCCGCCAAACGCATGTACGTGCTCGGTCAATACAGCCGCTTCGTCCGCCCCGATTATTATCGCATCGGCGTGAACAACCCCGCCAATACCCTGATCAGTGCCTACAAAGATCCTGTCACCGGCAACTTCGCCATTGTCGCCGTCAACACCAACGCCACCACCGCTGTAAACCAGACCTTCAACCTGAATAACTTCACCAACTCCAGTTCCGTGACACCATGGATCACTTCCAGCAACCTTTCGCTCGCCGGCCAAACACCCGTCGCAGTCACTGGTTCGTCCTTCATTTATACGCTGCCGGCCTTGAGCGTGGTGACGTTCGTCGGGCAAGCCGGCCCCAGCAACACGGCGCCGACGCTCGCGCCCGTGGCAGACCAGACCATCAACGCCGGAGCGAATTTGATGGTCACCAACACGGCCACTGATCCGGACGTGCCGCAGCAGACATTTAGCTTCAACCTGCTGACCGGTCCGACCAATGCGATCCTGACCCCGCTTGACGCCACCAACGCACTGTTCACGTGGCGTCCACCGGTCAGCCAGGCCGGCACGACCAACCAGATCACCGTGAAAGTGGTGGACAGCGGTTCGCCGGCTCTCAGCGCCACGAACCGTTTCAACGTCATCGTCAATCCCTTGTCGCCGATCATCCTGAGTTCCGTTGGTGTTTCCCAAGGACAGGTGAGCTTCACGGTCAATGGAATACAAGGGCCGGATTACACGGTGTTGACGTCAACGAATCTGACCGGCTGGCAGGCGTTGTGGACAACGAATTCGCCGGTACCGCCGTTTACTTTTATTGACACCAACTGCAGCGACCCCGTGCGCTTCTATCGCATCCAAATCGGACCTTGAACATGAACAGAATCGCCGTGACGTTTCGGCAAGCCTCAGCCGTTGTGGCTTTGGCCGGGATCATTGCCTCCGGCCTGTTGATCGAATGGCCGGTAAACGCCTGCACCTCGGTCTGCCTGGCCAAACAAGGCCAGCTCGTCGCCGGCCAAAACCTCGATTGGTTCATTGACGACGGGCTGCTCGTCATCAACAAGCGCAATGTGAAGAAGCGCGGCGCCTGGGGCGAACATCCGGCGGAGTGGGTTTCCAAATACGCGAGCATCACTCCCAATTTCGCCGGTGTCGGCTTTCCCAGCCGTGGCATGAATGAAGCCGGCTTGGTCATCGGCTCGATGTGGCTTGGCGAAACAAAGTACCCGGAGCGCGATGGCCGCCCTTCCATCAGCGGCGATCAATGGATTCAATACGAGTTGGACACGTGTGCCACCGTGGCTGAGGTGCTGGCGACCGACAAGCTCGTGCGGATCGAGGACGACTACCCATCGCATTACCTGGTGTCCGATGCCTCCGGCGAATGCGCCGTGCTCGAGTGGTTTGACGGCAAATTGCGGGCCTATCGCGGCGATGCGGTGAAAGTCAAAGCCGCGGTGAACTCACCCTACGCGGAATGCCTTGCCCGGGGCGACGATCCGACGCGGCGATTCGCGAAAGTGTCACACCTGCTCGACACCTACACCGGTCAAGATCCGGTGGAATATATGTTTTCCATCCTGGAGGCGACGCGGCACAAGACCACTCAATGGAGCCTCGTCTTCGATGTCAAAAACCTCCGCGTCCATTACACCACGACGCGCAATCCCGCCCGCCGTTCCGTCAGCCTGAAAGATTTTGACCTCTCGTGCGCTTCACCGGTGGAGATCCTCGACATCAACGCGCCGGGCGAGGGCGACATGCGAACCCGCTTCAAACCCTACAGCTACAAAGAAAACGCCCGCATCGCCCGGGTGATGCTGGACAAGTGGGCCGCCCGCCACGGTCCCATCAGCGAACAGGACATCACGACGACGCTGAACTATTGCGCGACGATACATTGCCTGACCAACGGGCCGGTGCCAGTCACGAACCTGGATATTCCCGGTATCACCAACATAGACACACATCACATCCCGCCGAGCATCCCGTCACACGTTTTCGGATGCCTCCCGGCGGTGGAGCTTTGCAGATAAATGAAGGCGAAACGGTTTTCACGAATTACTGACGCCCATGACGCTTCGGAGCGCGGACAACCCGGGTTGGAACAAAACTCTGCCAAGCCGGGTGGGCTTGCGGAAAACGGTGGCCGCGCTCCCGCGCCATTCGCTTTGGTCCTGGTTACTTTCCCGTGCCGGAACTCAATCAACCACCATCAAGAAGAAAGGAGCAAATCATGAAAATACCAAAGCCGTTCAAGGCGCCTACTACCGGGAGGCAAAACATATCCTCGGCCCCGCTGGCGGCATCGAATAGCCGAATCTTCGTCCGCAAAAATCTTGCGCTTTTTGTTTGCAGAGCCGCAGCAAATCGGGAACACAGCAGAGGAGCCCAGTGAACAGTCGATATTGCAGTTTGGGAATGTTGAGTCTGTTGGTGACCGCGATTGGTCTCCTGGCACAAACAAACAATGGCGTTGGTCCAAGGACAACCAACGAGACGGTCGTTTCGCCAGCCGCTTTGCCAGGCTGGCGGGGGCCGTATCTTGGACAAAAGCCACCGGGGCTGACCGCCGAACCTTTCGCGCCGACTGTGCTTTCGATCCCGGGAAAGAATCACCACACCATTTCGTTCTCCACCGACGGCAAGGAGTTGTATTTCTCGCGCTACCCGGAGCACGTGACGATGGTGATGCGGCAGGTGGACGGAGTCTGGCAGGCACCCGAGCGGGCGCCTTTTGCCGGTTGGGAGGCCGTTTTCACCCCAGACGGGAAAAGTCTGTTCGTCGGCAATGGTGATTTGTTCCGGGTAAGCAGGACAACGAATGGCTGGAGCCAGCCGGAGAAGTTGAAAGGAGCCGTCAACACGGATGATTATGAATACTACGCATCCGCCACCCAAGACGGCACGCTCTACTTTTCGCGGCGGGTGAATGAGCGGGCCATGATCCTTCGCGCGCGTCCATCGCAAGCGGGTTACGGCGCGGTCGAAGAGCTGGAGCCCGTGGTCAACGGTGAAAACGCTTTCCATCCGTTTATCGCCCCCGACGGAAGTTATCTGCTGTTCAATTCATATGACCGGCCCGGCGGCCATGGCGGGCCGGACCTCTACGTCAGCTTTTGCCAGCCCGGCGGAGGCTTCGGAGCGCCGGTCAATCTCGGTCCTGGAGTCAACTCGCCAGACGCCGATTTATGCCCGGTGGTTTCGCCTGATGGCAAATATCTTTTCTTCACCCGGCTCGGCAAGGACAGTGATGGGAATATGACGGGAACACCCTACTGGGTGAGCACGCGGGTCATTGACTCAGTCCGTCCCAAGCCATTGAGCCAGTGAAACTGGACGGACGCAGAAGAAACAACGCTGTTACGGTTTCTCCGTGTTCTGCAGGCAACCAGCCTCAATCTTCCGCAAACAAATATTCCAGATCCGTCGTCGTGAGGCTGCGGGCAAAGCCTTCCTCGCCCAGCACGTCGGCAATCGTCTGCGCCTTGCTCTGCTGCAACTCCCAGATTTTTTCCTCAACCGTGCCGGGCGCGATGAGGCGGTAGGCGTTCACCGTTTGCGTCTGGCCGATGCGGTGCGACCGGTCAATCGCCTGCGCTTCCACCGCCGGGTTCCACCACGGATCGTAAAGCACCACGTAGCTGGCGTTCGTCAGATTCAAACCGGTCCCCGCCGCGCGCAGGCTCAACAAAAACACGCCGGGCTGCGTGTCGCTTTGGAACGCGTTGACCACCTGCTGCCGGTCCTTGGTCTGGCCGGTGAGGATGTGTGTGTTGATCTGCCGGTCGCGGCATTCCTTTTCGAGCAAGAGCAACATCTGCACGAACTGGCTGAAGACCAGGACTTTTTGTCCCTCGGCCACCAACGGATCGAGCAATTCAAACAGCGTCTCGGTCTTGCCGGACGCGGTGTCGCTGCCCACGAGCCGCGGATGGCAGCAAATCTGGCGCAACCGCGTGAGCGCGGCCAGCACGTGCATCTTGCTCTTGTTGAGGCCCTGTTCCGCGACGGCATGCATGATCTGGTCGCGGCTGCGGCGCAGTTCGGCCAGGTAAAGCTTCCGCTGCTCGTCGCCGAGCGGACAATCGCGCCGTTGTTCGATGCGGTCGGGCAAATCCTTTGCGACATGCTTCTTCAGGCGGCGCAGCAACAACGGGCGCAGCCGGGCTGAGAGCCGTTTGCGCGCGATGCGCTGGGCGGACTCGGTCTGCTCGCCGCGCGCCGGCTGTTCCACCGGGGCCATCTCGTCGCCGGCCTGGGCGCGCGGTTCGTAAGTTTCGACAAATTGTTCCTGATTGCCGAGGTAGCCGGGCTGGATGAAATCCACGATGCTCCACAAATCCAGCAGCCGGTTTTCGAGCGGTGTGCCGGTGAGCGCCAGGCGGTATTCGGACTTGAGCTGTTTGACCGATTGCGTGACCTGCGCGCCCGGATTTTTGATGAACTGCGCCTCATCCAAAATCGCCGCGCGAAACGCGAATTTTTGCAACTCCTCCAAATCGCGCCGCAGCAACGCGTAATTCGTCACAATCAAATCGTGCTGCGGAATTTGCTTCCGCAAATTGTGCCGCGCCGCGCCGCTTTCGAGCACGAGCACCTTCAAAGCCGGCGTGAACCGGTTCGCTTCGCGCCGCCAGTTGTGCAGCACGGACGCCGGGCAGATGACGAGCGACGGCCTGGGATTTTTCGTGTTGCGCTCCTTGAGCCACGCCAGCCACGCCAGCGCCTGCAGCGTTTTGCCCAGACCCATGTCGTCGGCCAGAATGCCGCCGAGTTTGATATGCGTGAGGTGACAGAGAAAATCGAAGCCGTCCTTTTGATACGGGCGCAACTCGGCCTGCAATCCGGCGGGCAACGCAACGGAGGGCACGCCTTTGAAATCCCGCACCCGCGCGCGCAACGCCTTCGCTTCCGGCGAATCGGCAAAGCGCGTCAACTCGCTTTCGTCCAGATGCGCGACGTGTTCCATGCCGACTTTTTGCGGCACGGCGATGAGCCCGTCCACGCCCATTTCGGCCATTGCCTCGTGCGCGCCTTGCACGGCGTTGATATCGAGTTCCACCCAGCCGGAATTCGGCAGCTTGACGAAACGGCTGGTGGCGGCGGCGAGCCGTTCGAGGTCCGCCTTGCTGAGTTTGAGACCTTCGGCCTCCCATTCGGCGGACACGGCCAGCCAGTCAATGCCGCTGCCCTTGACGATGAGCCGCGGCTTGAGCTGGCGCGGTTGCAGGAACAGGCGGTGAAACGCCGGGTTGCCGAGAAATTCCGCTTCGCCGGGACGTTCCGCCCACACGGCCGCGAGCGTGCCGAGAAAATTCTCGTTCGCGTCGCCAATCCACAAACCGGGTTCGGGCGTGAACCAATCGAGTTGGCGCAGCCATTGGATCGCGGGTTCCAGGCGCGGGTCGTCGAGGATCTCCGGTTTGTCCCCCGGACGTTTCTTGGATTCGTTTGCGACCCATTCGTGGCCGTTCCAAAACCAGACGCCCTGGTCGCGGAGACTTTTGGCCAGCAACCGCAACCGCACCGTGTCGTCGAGCAGCTCGAAAACGAACTGCGGCCTGGCCGGATGCGCGACGCAAAGCTGCTCCCAATCCACGCCGTGATTGGCCTGCGTCTTGCGCAGGTGCAGCAACAGCCGATGGCTCAGTTTGCGCACCGGCACGGACGGTTTGTGCGCGAGATATTTCAGCACCGGCGGCGGCGGCGCGTTGCGCAGCAGATAAAACGTGCCATTGACCAGCACGAGTGGCGGCTGACGGTTGAAAAATTTCGCGTCGGCAATGGAATGGCTTTCACCGCCGGGCAATTCGATCCGGTGCGTGAACGAAAGTTCCTTGTCGCCGTTGTCGAGGTGCGGTGTGAGCGCGGCAATCTGGCCGTGAAAATGGAGCGGCTGGCCGTCACATTCCAGGCGGGGCGAGTGCCCCCAGCGCGCGAGCCATTGGAGCAGTTCGGCATCGGACAAAACGAGCGTGTCCGCGCCGTCGTTGTGATGGCGATGCGTGTCGGCCAGCCACTGGATGAACTCCCAATCGGCGGGTGAAAATAATTCCTGCTCGTGCGTGGCGCGAACGACGAGGTCAATCAGCTCCCGCAGCGTGCGCGCCTTTTCGCCGGTGCGCGGACGCAACAAAAGAAACTGCACGGCCAGGCGGTAACGCGCCGGCTCTTCGTCGTCCGGTTGCACGCGGCAGACGACGCGCAGCGTGGCGCGCGGCGTATCGAGCAACGGCAGCGCGGGCGGCGAGAGCCAGTTTTCGAGCTCCTTGACAAGATTTTGCTCCTGCTCGGCTTCCTCGGCCCGGGCAAAACGGTCGGGGCTGGCATGCACCTGCAATTCCGGTGGCACGGAACGTTTGGCGCGGAGAAATAAGAACGCGAGTTCCTCCAGGCGCGCCTTGCCCTGGGCGTTCAGCAAACGCGGCCACCAGTGCGTGTCGGGGAAATCGCGGCGAGCGAGCGACAATTTTTCAAAATAATCCTCGAGCAACAGCCACGAACGCTGCGAATCCGGGCACGTCGCAAAACTTTTCAGGATGTCCTCGCGCCCGTTGACGGTTGCCTTCGAGTCCGAGAGTTCCCGGCGCAAATCAGCGAACGCGCCGTAGGTTTGCGACAGCACCTTGTGATGCGCGTCGTATTTCGTCGTGCCCGTTCCATTTCTGATTGAAATTTTCGACATCTGTCTAAACTTAGACTAGTATTTCGTCACAAGCGCCAAGTCTGGTCAATCAGAAAGCAAAAGAAAATGTGTTGTGCGGGCGCTGGCGTGATTGACGCGAGCCTGGTTTTTGCTATAATTCGCCCTTTTATGAACCGGAATCCACATGTGGCCGTGGTCGGCGCGACCGGCGCCGTTGGCATCGAAATGATTAAAACGTTGGAAAAGAGAAATTTTCCGGTGGGCAAACTGACCTTGCTCGCTTCGGCGCGTTCCGCCGGCAAGAAACTCAAATTTCGCGGCACCGACATCGCGGTCAAGGAACTCACCAAGGATTCCTTCAGCGGCATTGACATCGCGCTGTTCAGCGCCGGCGGGAGCATCTCGAAGGAGTTTGCGCCCATCGCGGCCAAGGCTGGCTGCGTGGTCGTGGACAACTCCAGTGCGTTCCGCATGGACGACGCCGTGCCGCTGGTCGTGCCGGAAATCAACGCCGCCGATGTGAAGAAACACAAAGGCATCATCGCCAATCCGAATTGCACCACGGCCATCACGCTCGTGGCGTTGTATCCATTGCACCGGGCGTTCGGCGTGAAACGGATTTTTGCCTCGAGCTACCAAGCCGTTTCCGGCACGGGCGCCAAGGCGATTGAAGAATTGAAGCGGCAGGTGGGCGAAATCGTCGCCGGCAAACCGGTGACGAAGGAGGTTTATCCGCACCAGATCGCCTTTAACGTCCTACCGCAGGTGGATGTGTTTTTGCCGAGCGGCTACACCAAGGAAGAAATGAAGATGGAAAACGAAGGCCGCAAAATCATGCATCACCCGGCGTTCAAGGCTAGCGTGACGTGTGTGCGCGTGCCGGTCTATCGTTCGCACTCCATCGCGGTGAGCGCGGAATTTGAAAAGCCGGTGAGCGTGGAAGCCGCGCGCGCCGTTTTGAAAAAAGCGCCCGGACTTGATCTCGTGGACGACCCGGAGAACAAAAAATATCCGATGCCGCTGTTTACCTCGGAGAAATACAACTGCGAAGTCGGCCGTATCCGCCTGGATTGCGCGTTGGACAACGGGTTGTGCTTCTGGGTGAGCGGCGACCAGTTGCTCAAAGGCGCGGCGCTCAATGCGGTGCAGATCGCGGAAGAGTTGATAAAGTAGCACCGTAGGACAGGCATCCCGCCTATCTTCATTTTTAATGAGTCAGAGACAGGCTGGAAGCCTGTCCCACGTTTTCACGGCATTTTGAGCCGGTAGAAAGCGTTGATGGTGGGTTTAGGCTCCGATTTTTTGCTTGGGCTGGAAATTGGTTCACGCATAGTGTTGCGGATGCCGTTATCCAGCCCACCGGCGGCAAGCGCAGCCATCGCGGACCATGATGATTGGTTGACGCCACGCCGATTTATCGTGTTGCTGGCCTTGCTGACGCTGGCGTCCTTTCCTGATGTCTTCCTCGGATTCCAAACCTTTGTTTCCCGGGATTTCGGTTTTTTTTCCTACCCGATTGCGTATCAACTGCGCGAAAGTTTCTGGCACGGCGAGCTGCCGCTGTGGAATCCGCTGAACTGCTGCGGCACACCGTTTCTGGCGCAGTGGAACACCCAGGTGCTGTATCCGCCGGCGTTGTTTTATCTGCTGTTTCCGCTCTCGTGGTCGTTGGGGGTGTTTTGCGTCCTGCACCTGTTCTGGGGCGGGTTGGGAATGTTTTTCCTCGCGCACCGCTGGACGCAAAACCATCTGGCCGCCGCCTTTGCCGGAATCATTTTCGCCTTCAACGGCCTCATGCTCAGCAGTCTGATCTGGCCAGCCACCATTGCCGGCCTGGGCTGGATGCCGTGGGTGGTGTGGCTCACCGAACGCGCGTGGCGCGAAGGCGGCCGGACACTCATCCTGGCGGCCATTGTCGGCGCGTTGCAAATGCTTTCCGGCGGCGCGGAAGTAATTTTACTGACGTGGACCTGGCTCGGCGCGGCAACCTTGTTTGAATTCATCCGCGTGGATGGGCTGCGGGGGAAAATCCTGTGGCGAACCGGCCTGATCGTGCTGCTGATCAGCGGCCTTGCTGCCGCGCAATTGCTTCCCTTCCTTGACCTGCTGGATTACTCGCGGCGGCAGGAAAGCATTCCCGCGACGGACTGGCCCCTGTCACTGACCGGCTGGGCGAATTTTTTCACGCCGCTGTTTCATTGCCACTCCTATCAGGGCGTCTTTATGCAGGACTGCCAGTCCTGGATCAATTCCTATTATGTGGGTGTGGCCACGGTGGTGCTGGCGTTGGGGGCGATGTGGCGGGTGCGGCGGGGACGCGTCTGGTTGCTGGCCGCGCTCACCTGGTTTTGCCTCATTCTGGCGCTGGGCGACGCAACTCCGGTGTATGGCTGGTTGTCCCGGCAGGTCAGCGTCATTGGTTTGATACAATATCCCATCAAATTTGTGATCCTGCCGGTGTTTATTTTGCCCTTGCTGGCTGCTTACGACCTGGCAGAAAAACCGCCGGCTACCGGGGACAAAACCGCCCGGCGCAATGGAATTCGGGGTCTGGTCTGGTTCGCGGTGGTGGCGCTGGTCCTGGGCATCAGCTGGTGGGATTGGAAATCCCGGCCAGCGGGCGATGACCGGACCACCGTATGGTGGAACGGCCTGGCCCGCGCGGCTTTCTTCACGGCCATCGCCGGTGGCTGGTGGTTCGCCAAAAAGATTCCCGCATTGACGTCACGCCGGCTGTGGCAACTGCTGCTGCTCCTGCTGGTGTGGCAGGATTTGTATCAGCACGTGCCCCGGACGCAAATGGTCAACCGGGCGATTTATCAACCCGGCCTGTCGCGCCCGCTGCCCGCGCCGCATTTCGGCGAGACCCGGGCAATGGTTCCTTCCACCACGGGCGCCGAGTTCGGCCACTTGTTTATTACCAACGTCACGACCGACTATATCTGGCGGCGGTTCGTGCTCTCCGGCAATTGCAACCTGCTTGACGATATTCCAAGTTGTGATGGTTTCTTCCCGCTCTATCTGGGCCGGTACGCCGCATTATTTTACAACTGCTACAACAGCCGCACCCCCGGCTGTAACAGCAGCACCCCCGGCCAGCTGCTTGATTTCGTCGGTGTGTCCGAAATACTCATCGGGGAGGCCAACCGCTGCGAATGGACGCCACGTTCCACCGGCATGCCGCTGCTGACCGGCGGACAAAAACCGGTGTTCACCGACAACCGAACCGCCGCGCAAATGTTCACCAACGCGAATTTCAATCCGCGCCGGGAAGTTTGCCTGCCGGTGGAGGCGAAAACCTTCATCACGGCAAGCAATACAACTGTGGTGAAGATTTCGTCGCCGAAATTCTCCGCGCAACAAATTGAAACCGCCGTTGAGGCCGACGCCCCTACCCTGCTGGTGGCGGCCCAAATCTATTATCATCCGTGGCGGGCCTATGTGGATGGCCGGCCGACGCGGTTGTGGCCGGCCAATTACGCCTTCCAAGCCTTTGAAGTCCCCGCCGGTTCGCATCACGTGAAACTGGTCTATGAGGACCGGCGATTTTATCTCGGCGCGGTTGTTTCCCTGACCACCCTGGCGGGTTGCCTGATTTTCTATTGCATCCCGCGGCGTTCAACGCGGTGCGAACCGCCAAAGGGTTGTTGAAATAACTTATGGGAGGGATGCCGTGCCGGTGTCCCTGAATTTGTTTTTCGGAAAGTTGGGACGGCGGTACGCCGTCCCTCCCACAACATTTTACTGCTTGGCTGGTTCCTTGGTGTAGGCGACAAGGGATTTGATTTTTGCCTCGGCGGCGGCATCGCGGATTTTCACGACCTTGCCCCACGGCGCTTTTTCGTCGGCAGCGATGGCGAGAATGAGCTTCGGATTTTTTTCCGCTTGTGAAAGTAATTCACGCTTCATTTGATCGAACGTCACCGGTAATTTTCCGTTATCCAAGTAATAGATCCCATCTTCTTTAATGGTCACGACGTACGGCGCGTTTTCGTTCGCGCCGGATTTTTGGGCTTGCGACGATTCCGGCAGTTTGAGCTTCAAAGCCGACTGCTGCTTGAACGTCGTCGTCACCATCAGAAAAATCAGCAGGACGATGAGCACGTCCACCAGCGCGACGATGATGATGGTGGGGGTGTTGCGGCGTTTATGGACGAGGAAACGCATGTCAAATGGGGTTTGGCGTCCGGGGTTTGGCGTCCGGGGCAGAATGCGAGCCGCGATCCGGGGCGCGAGACCCCGGACCCGGGACGCCAGAGCCTGATTCGCTGTATTGCCGCCGGATGAAGTCGTCGCAAAGCGCCTCCATCTCGACGGCGAGCACCTCGACTTTTTTGCTGAAATAACTCCACGTGATGAGCGAGGGAATGGCGATGAGCAAACCAATCAACGTGGCCCGCAAAATCAGCGCGATGCCCTGGGCCAGTTTGGCCGCGTCGTTCAGGCCCGTCTGGCCGAGGTCGCCGAACACGGTCATCATGCCCCCGATGGTGCCGACCAGCCCGAGCAGCGGCGCGATGCCGACGATGATTTCGAGCACGACCAGGCCGCGTTCGAGCCGGACGACTTCATGGCGCGCGGCGGTTTGCAGCGCGTCCACATTATCCGCCTTCGGCCAGTCGAGATGGTCGGCCGCGAGCAGCAACAGGCGGCCGAGCGGCGACGGCTTTTGTCCGCAGACCCGGCGGAGCGCTTTCACGTCGTCGCGCGATTTGCAGGCCGCGAGCGTGTCGGCAATCTGCGGCGGCACAACCTTGCCCCAGCGCAACGCCAGTCCGCGTTCCACGATGAACGCCAACCCGATGACCGAAGTCAGTCCCAGCATGAGATAAACCAATATTTCCATAAAAAAATTCCTGCCGTTCACCGCCACCCGCATCAGTAATAATAAAACGTAAACGTGATTTCGCGATAATTCTCGCCGATCAACCGCCGCATTTCGCTCGGCCACGGCGAGAACGGCGCCGGATCCGTCACCGCTTTTTGGCAAACATAACCCAGCACGTCGCCCACGGTGTTTTCCAGAACCTTCATATCGACAATGCTCCCGTCGTAATTCAAGTGAAATCGCAGCGTTACCTTGCCGCTGCGATCCATTGCGAATTGCCGGCTGTCCAGCAAATCATACCAACGCTGTGTCACCGCCTCGATGAACTTGGAATCGTAATCGCCGAACGGCGTCGCCTTCACGTCAAGCGACGACACCAGCGCCGGACGACGTGTCCCGCCCTCCTGCTTCATCTGCTGGCCGGGCAACTGGTGCGATTGCTGCGCGATCGCCTGTTTGATGGTGCGCGGACGCTCTTGCTCCTGCTGCTGGGAATTTTCCGGCTTGCCCAACGTCAAATCGCCCGGCTGTGTCGCCGGTTGCAATTTTTGCTGCGGCGCGGGAGTTGCCGGTTGAAGTTTGTTAAAGTCCGGGCGCGGCACGTTCTCGGTTTTCGCGACTTCGATTTGTTTGCCGTTCAATTGTGGAATGTCCTTGTCCCCCTTCGTCTGGCCGGCGGCGCGGGAATTTTGGCTGGAATAATACTTTGTGTTTGGGGGCGCTTCGGTTGTCGGCTGTGCCACCTCCACAAACGTCAGTTGTTCTTCGTTGTTTTGAGGCACTGGCGCCGGCACGATTTTCATGATGGCCAGGCGGGGCAACCACGTTGGCCAATGCAATCGCTGCGACAAACCGAGTTGTTTGTCCGCTTCATAACCGCCCCACCCCAGCAAATGCACCGCGAGCGACAACGCCAGCGCCAGGCCCAGCCGCCGCATTTCGGGGCTGCTGAGCCGCAAGGAATCAAATCGTGCGCCAACACCGGTCATGTTTTGCAAGATTGCCTCAGGAAGGCGAGACCGGCAACTGTCTTTACCATGTGGCCGGGTTGCACCGTCGCCCAACATCCGGCCAGGGTTTCGCGGACGGTCGCGGGACCTTGGCAGGTTGATCATTTTGCTTCCGCCGTCCGGCGCGGCGGCCCGATGATTTATTTGGCGGGACCTGACGACCCCGCAGCCGGTGCATTGCTGGAAACAGTTGCCGCGGCGGGTGCGTTCGTCGCAGCCGTCATGGGGGGCACATTGGTTTCCCCCGGCATTCCCAGTTGCGAGCGAATGACGGCGCGCATGGCGTAGGGTGCACCCTGTTGCGGATCAAGCAATTGGTTTAGCACGGCGCGATTGAGGTCGGCGAATGGGGGCAGGCCGATGCGTTGCAGGTTGCTTTTCATGTCGGAAATTTCAACCTGGTAATGCTCATAAACTTTTCCGGCGAGCAGCTTGAATCCGGCATAGCGGTCGTCCTGCCCGATGGCGAGTTCATAATAGGCACGGGTGAGCAGGCCTTCCACCGCCGCCGTCGTGCGGTCCTGCGACGTATCTTTGATGTTTGCCTGCACACAGGCGACGGCGTATTGATCCAGGGTAAGATTGCGCGGAAAGGATTCGGGGTCGCCATCAATCATCGGTTTGTCGGGATATTTCCCGCCCAGGTAGCGAAACCATTTCGCCGCATCGGCAACGCGATTTTCTTCATAGAGAAAATAAATCGCATTGCGCAGGAAATTCCGGTGCGCGGTGGCGATGTTATTGGCGTTTTTAAGATCCTCCGCCATCATCGTTTCATAGGCGTCATTGACTTTGGGAATCAGGCCGAGGTCCGGACCAAGCTCATACGACTTGTTGAAGGGATTGGCGATGAAACGTCCGTGATAAAACGCCTGGAGCATGGATTGATAAACGATGCGGCGCACCGTGATCAAATCGTCCGCCTTCACCTTGCCGGGATTTTCCTTCGCCTTTTCCAAGCCGAGGGTGCCCCAGTAAATCGCGTGCGCTTCGGGCAGCCGCCAGTCGAGCGGACCCCATTCCGCATTCACTTTCTCGGCGAAGGCCGGGTCAATTTTGTATTTTTCGCGGAGCAACACGGCGTTGGTGTTTTGCGGCTGGAGCAATTCAGAGAAATTCGTCCCGTTCGCGCCAAAGAACGGCGTCATTTCCCTGGCCCACTGCTGCTTGTAATACAAGTTCGCGTCATCGAGGTTTTGACCCATTTTGTGCTGAAAGAACCACGCCAGTTCGCGATAGATCAGGACATCGTTGGGATTGTAACGCAGGCCGTCGTCGCGCAGCAGTTCGATGCCCCGTTCCACCCAGCGCCAGCGATCAGCATAGACTCCCGGACTGTTCTCCTTGAACTTGATGGAAATGTTGTAAGCCATGTTCCACGCCTGAAACAGCCAGACCTGCGTGAAATGCGGCTCCAGGGCCGTGATCCAATCCGCCAGTTGCGCCGCCTCGAAATACTTGTCGTCCAGTTGCAAATCGTTGGCGCGAATCCAGAGATAATTGGAAATCAACCCGCGGAATCCGCCCAGCGCCACCGTTGTGAACGCCAGCATGGGCGGCGCGTTGTCCAACGCATCCGTGCGCGTCAGGCCAAGTTGCTCGCGGTCGCGGTTCAACGACTTCTGCACCTGGCTGGAACCGAAGAGCAATGCCGCCGCCAGCAACAGCAAGAGGATTTTTTTTGCGCGGGCGTTCATTGATTTCCCTGCGCCGTTGCCAGTTCGCGCCGGTTGAACAACATGATGCCGATGACGGCGATGATTCCGCCGGGCAGCAGAACAATTTGCCCGAAGGCCATGCCGAGTTCACTCCACGAAATGCTGCGCCCGCTGCTCAACGAATCAATCGGCGAAAAATTTTCCACCAGCTTGATGACCGTCAAGCAACCTTTGAAAAGCGGAATCAACACCGCGTCCACGACCGAATGGCCCATGACCCCGGTCTCCCCGTTGCCGCCCATGACCGTGCCTGATTCCACCGCTTCCGCCAGCGTGCCGCCGGAAAGTCCAATCGTCAGAACCGCCAGTGAAAAAAATGCCGCGACGGGAAACGTCAAAAAGCTCGCCGCCGTCAACCCCAACGCCGCCAGCAGCGCCATCCAGCAGAAAATGATTCCCAGACCGCGCACGAAATTCAGCGTGAAGCCGCCTTGGGGATACAACACTTCCATGCCATCTTCGAGCGGGAACAGCAGCGACGTGTTGTTCGCGTTCGGCAGGAAAAAAATCGTCAGCACACCCTTGCCGTCGAAAAGATTTGGCGGAATGGAGAATTCATGAAATGTGTCGGGCGCAAGGCTCATCGGCTCGCTGCGCCACAAATTTGCGGAGTTCGGATCGCCCACCTGCCACTGCGCGAAGAACGTGCCGGACGCACTTTTCTGCGCGGAGTTGAACTTGACGCGCAGTTGCAACGGCTGGTCGCGCAGGAAATTTTTCGCGAAGCCCAAATCAATCTGCCACCCGTGCGGGTAACCCGGTGGTGCCAGTTGGAAATCCGCCTTGACCTGCTCGCGGATCTGCTTGCGCACCTCCGGCACGTCCACCTTGTCCACCGGGCTGTTTTTCAAACGTCCCTGCAAAATGCGTTCCGTTGCGGCATCAATTTCCGCGTTGTAGTTTTGTTCCCTGGCCGAACCGCGCGCCACCAGCACCTGCTCGCGCAAAACGGTTTGTTCCGCCGCCGGCAATTTCGTCGCCCGCCATTGCAACAAGCTGTAAACGCACGCGCCCGACAGCGCCAGCAGTGCCGCGTTCAACGACATGATGCCGAGCCATTTGCCCAGCCAGATTTGCCAGCGCGCGATGGGTTTGGTCGCAACGACTTGCATCTGACATTCCTCGATGTCGCGGGCCAGCGTGCCGCACGCAAGCCAGAGCGTCGAAAGACCAAGCAAACCGGTGATGACACTCAACGTGTAAGTCAGCAAAATTTGAGTGAACCCGCGCGCTGTGCCGTCGTCCTTGATCACCATCGGCAAACCCACCACCGCCGCCAGCAACAACACCGCGATGACCAGGAACAGCCGGAACCGAAAGGCGGCTTTCCAGGTCAACCAGGCGATGGCGAACAGTCTTTGCATCAGTAAATCGTCCTCGTTCTCGTCCTCGAACTAGGGTTTCTTTCCGAGCAGCGAAGACAATTTTTCATCCGCCTTCGACAAATCCACTGGCCTTTCTTCCACTGTGGGTTTGGGTTTGTCCGGCGACAGCGTCGGTTCGGCGGCTTTTGTCAACGCTTCCAATTTTTTGTCGTCCACTTTCGGCGCGGTGGCAACCGGCGCCGGCGGTTTGGGTTGGGCAACGGGTTGGGTGGCCTGCGGCAAAGCCAGTCGTTCAAGAATTTTCTCGGCGGGCGGTCTTTCTTCAATACCGGCGCGCAGGTAGGCGGCCACACGGGCACCGGAAGTTGCGCCGGAAGTTTCCGACGCGGCCCGGCGCGCTTTTTGCACCACGTCGAGAAAATAGCTCTCCAGATTCTGCGTTGGCGTATCTATCCTGACCTTGTCAGCCGCCACGTCCTTGCGAATGATTTCCAGCACGCGCTCCATGGTTTCGCGCGGCAAGGCGGGCGTCGTGATGCGAATCGTGTCCGGCGTGGCGAGCAAGTCCTTGAGTGTGCCCATCGCCTGGATCTTGCCGCCGTAATAAATTACCACGCGGTCGCAAACATCCTCCACGTCCGACAACAAATGGCTGCTCAAAATCACCGTCTTGCCGCGCCGCGCCAGCGCCAGGATGAGGTCTTTGACTTCGCGGCAGCCAATCGGGTCGAGCCCCGAAGTCGGTTCGTCCAGAATGACCAGATCCGGATCGTTGATAAGCGCCTGCGCAAGGCCGATGCGCCGCTGCATGCCCTTGGAAAATTCGCCGACGGAACGCCTGTGGACCTGGCTCAGGCCGACCATTTCGAGCAACTGCTCGACGCGGTTGTCGCGCTCGCCCTTGCCGAGGTGAAAAAGATTTCCGAAAAAGTCGAGCGTCTCGCGCGAGTTGAGGTAGCGGTAAAGATACGATTCTTCGGGCAGATAACCGATGCGCGATTTCGTCTGGACGTGGCGCGGTGAATGGCCGAAGACTTCGATGTGGCCTTTGGTTGGGTAAAGCAAACCCAGCAACAGTTTCACCGTGGTGGATTTGCCGGAGCCATTTGGGCCAAGCAGACCGAAAACTTCGCCGCGCCGCACGTCGAAATCCACATTGTCCACCGCGCGCGCTTTCGGCCGATTCCAGAAATCCTTGAAAATCTTCGTCAGCCCGCGCACGGAGACGACGACCTCTTCGGATTTCCGATTTCCGGTTTGCGATTGCGGATTTAGTTCAGCGACACCCATAAAATAAATGGTAGTGCCCGCGTCTCGCGGGCCGACTTCGGTGTCCCGCCGAAGTCTCTTGGTTTTTCAATCAAATTCTTTATTGCAATCAACATCGTTGCTGGAAGTTTTCGGTGAGACGCCGAAAACGACCCGCCAGAGGCGGGTGCTATCCCATCACGCCAGCTTCGGCGTCAGTTGGCCGGAAACTTTGCGCGGCGTTTCTTCGGTTTCAGAATGGAAATGTTCCAGTTCCTCACCTTTGCGCACCAGCCGCGCGCTGTTGAAAATCACAATCAACGAACCGACGTTGTGCAGAATCGCCGCGACAATCGGGCCGATGTAGCCGAACGAGGTCACCGTCAGCCCGACGATGATGAACAGCACGCCGAACATAAAATTCTGGTTGATGACCGCGCGCGTGCTGCGGGAAAGCTTTACCAGGAACGGCAGCCGTCGGAGATCGTTGTTCATCAGCGCAATCGTCGCGCTGTGGATGGCCACTTCGCTGCCCGCCGCGCCCATCGCAATGCCGATATCGCCCGCTGCCAGCGCCGGCGCGTCGTTCACACCGTCACCGACCACCGCCACGCGATAACCCTTTGCCTTCACGCTACGCACGAATTCAACCTTGTTTTGCGGCAGACATTCGCCTTTCGCCTCCTCGCAACCAATTTCAGCGGCCACGCGGGTCGCCACGGCCTGGCGGTCGCCGGAAACCATCGCGATACGACGAACGCCCGCTTCCTTGAGTTCGGCGAGCGATTCCTTCGCCTCGGCGCGGGTCTGGTCCTGCAAACCCACCCAGCCGATGCACTTGCCGTCGCGCGCCACAAAAATCAAACTCCAGCCCTCGGTTTCGTTCAGGTCAACGGACTTCTCAAAATGGCTGTCCACGCCGTTGTCCTTGAGCCATTGCGCCCGGCCCACCAAAACTTTTGCGCCATCCACCTCGGCCTTTACGCCACGGCCGGCGGCCTCGGAAAAATTCTGCGGCTCGGCCAGCGGCACGCCGGCTTCACCGGCAATTTGCGCCAGCGCCTTGGCCGTCGGATGGTTGCTGTATTTTTCCGCCGATGCTGCGAACCGCAGCAACTCCGCCGGCTTGGTTTCCCCAATCGGCATAAGCCGGCTGACGGCCAGCTCGCCGGTGGTCAGCGTGCCGGTTTTGTCGAAGACGAAGGCGTTGATCTTGGCCGCCGCTTCGATGTCGGCGACGTTTTTGATCAAAATGCCGAGCCGCGCGGCGGCGGACAGCGCGGCGACCATCGCGGTGGGCGTCGCCAGGATGAACGCACACGGGCACGACACAACGAACACGGCGATGACGCGGTCCAGGTCGTGCGTAAACGCCCAGACGAGCGCGCCGATGACCAGCACGAGCGGTGTGTAAAAGCCCATGTATTGGTCCACGATCTTCATGATCGGGAGCTTGGTTTTCTCCGCCGCCAGAATCAGTTCACGCACGCGGCCCAGCGTCGTGTCTTCGCCCGCGCGGCTGACTTTGATTTCCAGAACGCCCGTGAGGTTTTGCGTGCCGGCAAAAACCTCGTCGCCGGATTTTTTGTCCACCGGCAGGGATTCGCCGGTGATGGTGGCCTGGTTGAACGAACCCTGGCCGCTGACAATGATCCCATCCGCCGCAACGTTGTCGCCGGGACGGATGCGAATCGCGTCGCCGATGGCGAGTTCACTGGCGGCCACTTCCTCCTCGCTGCCGTCCTTTTTGATGCGGCGCGCCTTGGTGGGCGTAAGTTTGATGAGCGATTCGATGGAAGCGCGCGCGCCTTCGGCGGTGCGGGTTTCGATGATTTCACCGATGAGCATGAAAAACGCGACCACCCCGGCGACCTTGTAATTGGCGGAAGCGAACGCGGCGAGCACGGCGATGGCGACGAGTTCGTTGATGCTAAGGTGGCCGACGCGCAAATCCTTGATGGCCGTGACGACGATGGGGTAGCCGAGAATGATCGCGCCGATGAACGCGCTGGCACTGGCAACGGTGCCACCCTGCACGAACAGCCAGTCCACGATAAAGGCGTTAAGGACGAAGACCACACCCAGCACGGCCTGCCACAGGTGCACGACAGAATGTTCGTGGTCGTGGCCGCAGCCGCATTCCTGCCCGTGCTCGTGATGAGTTAAAAGCGATGTGACTTGCATAACAAATTACAAATTACAAATTGCGAATGCCAAATCATTGTTGCGCCGCCGTTTTTGGCGCTGGCGGCTCACGATTCAACATCAGCCGAAGTTCGCGCGGTTTGCCATCGGCGCGCTGGGGCAAAAAGATTTTGTCCTGCACATTGGTCAGGATCGGCCCCATCATCTCCACCAGGGTTTTCTGCGCGAACAGGCTCGGATTGCTTTCATATTTCGGCAGCAAATCGCTGAAGCGCTTCGCCTCGGCGGTGATGGACTCCACGAAACGCGCGCGGTCGGCAGCGGCGGCATTGGTAATGAATGAGGCCTGGGCTCCGGCCTGGCTGAGAACCTGATTTTCGTAACTGCGCGCGTCGTTGAGGATTTTGTTGCGATTTTCCCGTGCGGTCGTAACGCGGGTAAAAACGTCCTGCAATTGCCGCGGCGGAATGCTCTGGACCTCGCACTGGTCAATGACAATGCCGAGCTGTTCCTGCTCGGTCAAATCGCTGACGCGCTGAAGCACGGCGTCCCGGAACCCGGCCACGTCGCGCGTGAGGACGTCGTCCACGTTGAAGTGCGCGGCGGTGTAAAGCAGCGCGTTGTTCAGGGCATTTTGGACGGTGTTGGACGCGGACACGAAATCGAACACGAAGTGAATCGGGTCTGCGATGTGATAGTAAAGCGTCGCGCGGGTGTGAATGATGTTGCGGTCAGCGGTGATGGCGTAACCGTCCACCGCCGGATTCAGCGAAGCGCCGGCCGGCAATTCCTCGCCGCTCAATTCCTGTTCCGCCGTGGTCGCATACCAGCCAACGGTGGAATTGACCTTTTGAATTTCCGTGATCGGAATTTTGACCGCTTCATCAATCGGATAAGGATACGACCAATGCCATCCCGAATTGAGCAAAACCTTTTCGCCTTCGCCGACGGGCCGGCCGAAACGCAAAATCACCGCCTTTTCCGACGGACCGACGGTGAAAAAGCCGGAACTGAAAAATGCCAGCACCATCAGCAGCATCACGACTTTGACAATCGCGAAACTGCTGCGCAACGCCTCGGCCAGCGCCTGCGAACCGGCGTCGTCCGGCGTCACCGGCGCGGGCGCGGGATGCTCGTGCGTATGATCGGGTTCGTGATCGTGGCTCATATTTACCGGCTCGGCGCGTTGGTCGGCAGATGTTGGAACAAATCAAACGGCGGCGTGCGCTCGTCGAAAATCAAAGTCGCGCGCTGGTTGAGCGACTGTTGCAGCGCGCTGATGCGCAACAGGAAATTCGCCAGTTCGGGATTTTGTTGAAAGACCGGCAGCACCCTGGCGGCCGCGGCTTCGCCCTCGCCGCGAATGCGCGTGGCCGCGGCATCGGCGTTGGCAATGGTTTCGGCGGCCTGACGGTCGGCGGCGGATTTGATTTTTTGCGCCTCGGCCTCGCCTTCGTACTGGAATTGGCTGATGAGAATTTGACGCTCGGAGGTCATGCGCTGAAACACGGTTTGCGTCACATTCTCCGGCAAGCCGAGTTTCTTGATGCCGAGAAACGCGATTCCGATGCCGCAGTTGTTCGTTTGCAACTGCGATTGGACGGCCTGCTCGATTTCGTTTTCGATGGCGTCGAACTTCAATTGCTTCGCGTCGGCGTTCACAAAATCCGACAGCGGATGTTTGCCGACGACGGCGCTTTTGGCGCTGCGCAACATGCTTTCCAGCATGCTTTGGGCGGCCAGGGTCGAACCGCCGACGAATTTCGGGAAGAACGCTTTGGCGTCGGTAATCTTCCAGCCCACATAAACCATCACGAGCAGATTGTTGTTGTCGGCCGTAAGATTCTGGCTGAACCGGTCCTCGAAATTCCGGACGCGCTGATCGAATTTATAGACTTTCTGGATCGGCCATGGCCATTTGAAATACGCGCCGGGCTTGTCGTAGGGCTGCGCCGTCGGTTTGCCGAACGTCGTGACGACGGCAACCTCGGATTGGCGAACTTGAAAAACAAACAGGAGCAGCGCAAAAATCACAATCAGCACTGCGCCGATGACGATGGTCATTAGGTTACGTTTCATGGCGATGAATTGTTGGGGGATGATGGCACGTTCAAATTCAAAAGGTCTTCGCGGATTTTGTCTTCCAGATCGAAAATCACCACGTCCTGCGTGTTCGTGACGAGCAAAATGTATTTGCGCGCTCCGGCCGTGGCGTCAGCGAATGCCCGGAAATACGCGCGCTGCCGGTAAACCGATGGCGCGGCCTCGAATGCTGGAATCTGGTTGGTGAACAACGCCGCGTGCGCGAACGCCGAAACACTGAGCCGCTGCCGCGTTGCATCGGCCACGTTCGTCGTCGTGAACGCCTGCGCGCCGGCCAATGCATTCGTGCGGATGGCCCCGGCCTGGGCATCAAGAATTTTGGCCAGCTTCATCTGCTCCGCACCGACAACTTTTTCGTAATCGCCCGCGACCTTCACCGGCGGATGAATGTCCTGCAACCCGACGAAAATGATCTTTGCGCCGAGGTGATACTCATCCACCGCGGCCTGGATTTGTGAGCGCAATTCCTGCGCCGCCTCCAGGCGCGTGTGGGACATCACGTCGTTCAAATCCACGCCGGCGAGATAATGAACGACTTCGCGGGTCGCCAAATCCTGGAGCAGATTTGTCGGTTCGGCATTGGTGTAAGCCCAGGCGAGGACGTTCGTGATTTGAAATTGAACGGGAATGCTGACGGTGATGAGACTCACCGGCGGCGCTTTGAGCGTGTCATTGGTGTCGGCGTTTTCGTCTTTAATCGCGACCGGCTCGCGGTTGCCGACGAGGAAATTTTCCTCCTTGGTGTGGCTCACACTCCACAAGATCGTTTTCCCCTGCTCGCTTTGCGCGTCCGGCGTGAAGCCGACATCGAGCGTCTGGATTTGATCCGTGTGATAGCGGTAAATTTTGTCCGCCGGCCACGGCATTATCAGGTGTGCGCCCGGTTCCAGCACCCCGACCAGCCTGCCGAACCGCTCCAAAACCGCCTGTTCGCCCGCGTCAATGAACACAACCCCGGTGGACAAAAACAGCACCGCCAGTTGTGCCAGCACCAGTATGGGCAGATTTTTTTGGAGCAGCCGGAAAAACCAGGTTTCCGAAACTTTGAAACCAAATTGATAATCCAGCGCCTGCGCCGCCGTCGTGAACAAACTCTCCGGCTGCGCGAGCAGGCCGACGAGCCGGCTGTCGTAAATGGGCCGGGCGATCCTGCCTTTCACGCGCGGCCGGTAAATTTCCAGCAACAGCGTGACGAGCATTTCCGCCGCCATCAAACCGAGCAGCACGCACAATGCGCGCGTGAGCCAGAAATCAACTTTTGGAAATCCCGCTTTGACTCCGGCAATGCCGAGCGCGGTGACGAAACAAACATAGGCGCCCGCCAGCAAAAAGCTCGCGCCGGGCCGCAGCAGCCGGTGATTTTCCAGCCGCGCGATGGTCACGGAAAATCGTCCCAGCAAAAACAGCAGCAGCGCAAAAATCCCGAACAGCGACAACGACGCCATCGCCCGGTCGGGCACAACGCCGTTGGTGGTTTTGGAAATCCAGCGCCAGAGCAACCACGCGCCGCCCGCTTCGAGCAAAAACAGCAGCAGGCCGAAGCCCGGCACAAAAAATTTCTCGAACTGCTCGCGCGCCCGTTGCGCCGGAAAAACCTCCGCGTCCTTCGTTTCAAACAGGGTCGTCTCCCCCCGGGCCCGGGCCAGCTCCTCGACTTCCAGCCTTTCCAGCCGCTCATTTTCCTCGAGCCGCATCTGGAACCAGCCGGCGAAGGCCACGAGCACCCCGAGGCCGAGGAAAATCGCGCACGCCTGGCCCGCCAGCGAATTCACGTAGCACGTCACGACGAACGCGGCGATGAAAATCACCGCCGCCGCCACGAGATTCACCAGACCGTTTTTTTGAATGTTGCGTTCCATTCGTTAACTCAATTCCCGTTCCTCAAACAGCGCCGTGCCGACCGCCAGCGCCGCGCCCGCGTAAGCGACCATGTAGGCAAATGCCTTGCCGACGTAGCCCCAGTGGAACGTGCTTTTGCCCATGTCCAGAGCGTCTGCAAACCAGAAAAGCTGCCAGTTTGGAATCACCGTGTAAAGCGTTGAAGCCCACCATTCGCCTGTCTCCGCGCGCCGGCCGAAGAAATAATCCGACATCAGCCCGATTAAAAAAAACGCCGAACAAACCGCCAGGGTTGGAATTGTGTCCAGCCGCGTCGAACACGCCAGCGCCAGCGCCGCCAGAATCCACAGCGCGAACAAAATCAGGATTCCCGCCGGCACCAGCCGCCAGTCGACGTGCGCCTCCACACCCAAGGTCTGCCTTTGGGTGACGAATTGGAAAATCAAAAACGCCGCGAGTGTCGCCGTTATCACCAGCGCCAGGATCGCGTCGCTCACAAACGGCCGCCGCAGGAAAAAATTGCTGAAGCCCGCCAGCGCATAAGCCCCCACCACTCCGGCCGCAAAAATGCCCAGCGCGGGCAGATTGGTCTTGCCGTAGGCGTCGAACGACATCCAGCTGGCGAGCAGCACGCCAACGAGGTTGACATAGGACAACAGCGTCAGTGCGGCGGCGATCCCGGTGTATTTGGCCAGGAAAAATTGCGCGCGCCCCACCGGCTTCGACAGCACTGCCAGCGCCGTGCCGGTGCGGATTTCGCGCGCGAGCGACGCCGACGCGCTCAACACCGCGCCGAGCAGCCCCGACAGCAGCATCACCGCCAGCGCGCTGGTGGCGACCAGCTTCATATCATCACCCAGCGCAAAGTAAAATGGCACGGCCAGGAAAATTTCAAACAGCACCGAGGCCGTCATCAGCAACAGGAAAACCGGCTGCCGGATCAATTCCATGAAGGCATTCCCAGCAATGGTCAAAAATTGTCGCATCGTTAAATTCGCTGCCGGCAAAGATTACTTTCCTCACAACCGATTGCAAACGGCAATTCCCGCCCGCGCCAAAACCGGGCCAACCCACCGGCTGAAATGCAGGCCAGGATCGTGCAAACCAATAGGTCATTCCGTTCCACGCATGACCGAATGATGGTTTAACACATGCCCCTCGCCAGTGGAAGTGTGCGTTTGAAGGCACACCCTTGGTTTCGGAACCAGGCCGGTGGGGAAAACGGCCGGGACGGCATCGGAAATTTGCCGTACCGGCCCGGTTATCAGGCCATGGCGCGCACGATGGAGTTCCACCACACGTCGTGCAATTCGGTCACCGGCGCGCTGAATTCGCCGGAGGCTGTCTTGATGGCCAGCTTGTCGCCGCCGACTTTGCCGATTTGAATTGCCGGAACACCCATCAGTTTCGCACGTTCGACCACTTTCACCGCATCGAGCGATTTGGTGGTGATGACGATGCGGCTTTGTGTCTCGCCAAAGAGCAAGGCGTCAATCCGGTGGGGCGAGACTCCGTCGAGCCCTGACTTTTCTTCACCTTCAGATTTTTTGGCTCGAGAGGACTCTCGCCCCACCAACGAAAGATCCACCGTGGCCCCGATCAATCGCGGTGTCTCGCGCGCCACAAGCTGGCTGATGCAGCTTTCGGCCAGGCAAACCGCCAGGCCGCCTTCGCTGCAATCGTGGGCGTTTTTCACCAGGCCGCTTTGGATGAGGCCGAGCAGTGTGGTGTGCAATGTCTTCGCGGTTTCCAAATCACAACGCGGCGGCGTGCCGTTTTTCTGGCCATGAACCACCTGCAAGTACGCGCTGCCGCCGAGACCCTGCAACGGATCGTCCGTGTCCACCGGTTTGCCCAACAGGATGATCGCGTCGCCTTCGTCTTTGAACCATTGCGTGGTCACATGTTCCGGTTTTTCAATCAGACCGACCACCACCACGGTGGGTGTCGGATCAATCGGACCGGCCGGGCTTTGGTTGTAGAGCGAGCAATTGCCGCCGGTGACGGGCGCGTTGAATGCCTTGCAGGCATCAGCCAGACCGCGCACGGATTCCTTCATCTGCCAGAACAACTCCGGCTTGAGCGGACTGGGCATGTTGAGGTTGTCGGTCGTGCCCAGTGGCACAGCGCCAGAACAAGCCAGATTGCGGCACGCCTCGGCCATCGCCGCCTTCGCCCCTTCGTAGGGATCGAGATAAACGTATGCTCCGTTGCAATCCACGGTCAAGGCGATGAGTTTTTCCGGGAGCGCGGACGTCCCGTCCGCAGCGATTGGCGTCCCGCCAATCGCATGTACCGACGGCGAGACGCCATCGGATGCGCCCGGGACGGGCGCGCTCCCCAATTCTGGAAGACTGTCTGCCTTGATGCGCAGTACCGCCGCGTCGCTACCTGGGCAGACCACGGACCCGTCGCGCACCATGTGATCATATTGGCGATAAACCCAATTTTTTGAGGCAATCGTCGGCCACGCCAGAAGTTTCAGGAGTTCGGCTTTGGCGTCCTGGGTGTCGGGAATTCCATCCAGCCGGAACGCGCGGACTTCCTTCAAATACTCCGGCTCTTTGGAATCGCGCTGATACACCGGCGATTCGTCGGCAATCTTTTTCGCCGGAATGTCTGCCACGACTTTGTCGTGCTGTTTCACCACCATGCGGCCGGTGTCGGTGACGAAACCGATTTCCGACCACGGCAAATCCCACTTGTCGAAAATGCGTTTTACTTCCTCTTCGCGGCCTTTGTGAACGATGATGAGCATGCGCTCCTGCGATTCCGAGAGCATGATTTCGTAACTCGACATGTTCGGTGCGCGTTGCGGGACCTTGTCCAATTCAATCTCAATGCCCGTGCCCGCGCGGGCCGCGGTCTCGCACGTCGAGCAGGTCAGGCCGGCTGCGCCCATGTCCTGGATGCCCGCGACCGCGCCGGTGGCCAGCAGTTCGAGACAGGCTTCGCAAACCAGTTTTTCCATGAAGGGATCGCCCACCTGCACCGCACCACGTTGTTGCTCGGCGGATTCCTCGGTCAAATCCTGCGACGCGAACGCCGCGCCCGCGAGACCATCGCGGCCCGTGGCCGGGCCGACGTAGAACACCGGATTGCCAATGCCCTTGGCCGCACCGCGCGCGATTTGTTCATGCCGCAGCACACCAAGACAGAAGGCGTTCACGAGCGGATTGCCCTCGTAGCTTTTGTCGAAATAAACCTCGCCCGCAATGGTTGGGATGCCAAAGCAATTCCCGTAATACGCGATGCCACTGACGACGCCTGCAAACAACCGCTTGTTATTTGCGATTTGGCCTTGCGCCCCATTTTTCTCCGTAGCCGCCGACGTGAGTCGGCTCTGATTATCTTGGGAATTTGAAGTGCGCCGACTCACGTCGGCGGCTACGTCATCAACAACAATCGGCCCGAAACGCAAAGAATTCACCGAACAGATTGGCCGGGCGCCCATCGTGAAGATGTCGCGCACGATACCGCCCACGCCCGTGGCCGCGCCCTGAAACGGCTCGACCGCGCTCGGATGATTATGCGATTCGATCTTGAACGCGATGGCCAGGCCGTCGCCGATGTCAATGATGCCGGCGTTTTCCTCACCCGCGCCGACAAGGATTTTTTTTGATTTGGTCGGAAGGATTTTGAGCAGCGGGCGGGTGTTTTTGTAGCTGCAATGCTCGCTCCACATCACCGAGAAGATGCCCAGTTCGGTGTAGCTCGGCTCGCGTCCGAGGATTTCCATGGCGTGGGCGTATTCGTCCGGTGTCAAGTTGTGTTTGGCAACCAGTTCAGGTGTGATGGCAGGTTCAGTCATCAGGAAAAATCTCTACGCAGCTTTCGCTTCCGGTTTATTTTTCAGCGCCGCGAAGATGCTTTCAAAAATCCACTTGCCGTCGTCGCTGCCCAGCGCGGTTTCGCTGGCACGTTCGGGGTGCGGCATCAAGCCGGCCACGTTGCGGCGCTCGTTGCACACGCCGGCAATGTTCAACAAGGAACCGTTCGGGTTTGCAGTGTCGGTCAGGTTTCCATTGGAGTCGCAGTATTGCCACAGGATCTGGTTGTGCGCCTTGAGTTTCGTCAGCGTTTCCTCGTCGGCAAAATAGCAGCCCTCACCGTGCGCGATGGGAATGCGGAGGATTTTGCCCGGCGGAATTTTGTTCGTGAACGGCGAATTGGTCGTGGCGGTCTTGAGAAAAATGTGCTCGCAGTGGAATTGCAGGTCGCGGTTGCGGACGAGCGCGCCGGGTAGAAGGCCGGCCTCGGTCAGCACTTGAAAGCCGTTGCACACGCCCAGCACCAGCCCGCCGTTGTCGGCAAATTGTTTCACGGCCTGCATCACGGGGCTGAACCGCGCGATGGCGCCACAGCGGAGATAATCGCCGTAGCTGAAGCCGCCGGGCACGATGACCGCGTCGGCGTCGCCAAGGGAATTTTCCTTGTGCCAGACGTAGCGCGCGGAATGGCCGAGCAGCCGGATGGCGTAGAGGGCATCCTGATCGCAGTTGGAAGCGGGAAATTGGAGAACGGCAAAATTCATATTCGTGATGCGTGATGCGTGATGCGTGAGTTGGTTCACGTTTCACGCATCACGTCTTCATTCGATTTCCAGCTTGTAGTCCTCGATGATGGGGTTGCTCAAAAATTTATGCGCCGCGTCGTTCAACGCTTGCTGCGCGGCGGCTTTGTCCGCGCCGGGCGCGAGGTCAATTTCGATATATTTGCCGACGTGGACACCGGTGACGCCCTTGTAGCCCATATGTTCGAGCGCGTTCTGGACGGTTTTGCCCTGGGGATCAACCACGGCCTTCTTGGGTGTGATGATGATTTTCGCTTTCATTCTCGCGCACCGGAATTTTGCGGAAAATGTTTCGTGGAAGCGAGTGAAAAATGGCTTTGCGAAGGCCGTTCTCAGGCAAAATGCGCTGGAAATGCTGATTGGATTCGTCCTCGTTCTCCTTCTCGTCCTCGCCCTCGAATTAAGAACGACGCCGGGGACGATTCACCGGGTGTATTGGAGTTCAATCCCGCGTTGCGGGATTGTTTCCGCGAAAACAGGCCGAAGCCTGAACTCCAACGCAAGAAGCGTTGAATTTAGCCGCCGGTTGAGCCATGGTTGGCCCGTGAATAATCCGATTTCATTGGACGATTTGCCGCCTTGCCACATGGGTTCCGAACGCAAAGCAATCGAACCCTGCTCCATCGTCATCTTCGGCGCCAGCGGCGATTTGACCGCGCGCAAACTCATCCCGGCGTTTTACCATCTTTGCAAGGAAAAACAGATGCCGTCCGCATTCCGCATCATTGGATTCGCGCGGCGGGAAAAAACGGACGAATCGTGGCGCGCGGAATTGCGCGCGGCGCTCGACCAGTTTTCCCGCACCAAGCCGGTGGACGAAAAGGTCTGGCATGAATTTTCCGCCAATTTGTTTTATTGCCAGGGCGACATCACCGACGCGGCGGCTTACAAAAAGCTCGAAGCATTGCTGACCTCGTTCGGCAGCGCACCGTTGCGGGAGAAGCTCTTGTTTTATCTGGCGACCTTGCCCAGTCAGTTCGGCGCAGTCGTGGAGCAAATCCATCGCGCCGGCCTGTTAAACAAGGACGGTTCAGCCTGGCAACGCATCGTCGTCGAGAAACCATTCGGCCACGACCTCGCCTCCGCCCAGGCGCTGAACCGGGAACTGACCCGTTTCGCGCACGAGCAGCAGGTCTGCCGCATTGATCATTACCTCGGCAAGGAAACGGTGCAGAACATTTTGATGTTCCGCTTTTCCAACTCCGTTTTCGAGCGGCTCTGGGACCGCAATTTGATTGACCATGTGCAAATCACTGTCAGCGAAAAACTGGGCGTGGGGCAGCGTGGCGGTTATTACGAGGAGGCCGGCGCGTTGCGCGACATGGTGCAAAACCACATGCTTCAGGTCCTCGCGCTCATCGCGATGGAACCACCCGTGTCGCTCGAAGCTGAAGCCATTCGCGACGAAAAGGTGAAACTGCTCAAATCCATCCGCCCGCTGACGCCCGACGACGTGGTGAAACAGGTGGTGCGCGGCCAATACTTCGCTGGCACGGTGAACGGGCTGCCGGCGCCGGGTTACCGGCAGGAACCGAAAGTAAAGCCCGATTCCAACGTCGAAACCTATGTCGCTTTGAAGCTGTTCATTGATAACTGGCGCTGGTCGGGTGTGCCGTTTTATTTGCGCACCGGCAAATGCCTGCCGCAAAGCGCGAGCGAAGTGCGGGTTCAATTTCGCCCCACGCCGCATGTGCTGTTTGCCGCGCAATGCGGCCAAAAGCTCGATCCCAACGCCATCGCGCTGCGCCTGCAGCCGAACGAGGGAATTTACCTCCGCTTCAACGGCAAAGTGCCCGGCATGAGCCTCGGCGTGCGACCGGTGCGAATGAACTTCAGCTACGACGCCGAGTTTGGGGCCTATACGCCCGAAGCCTACGAACGGCTGCTGCTCGAAGCCATCGCCGGCGACGCGACGCTGTTCATCCGGCGCGACGAAGTCGAAACCGCGTGGAAAATCGTGGACTCGATCCGCAAAGGCTGGGAAAACAAGCCGTTGACGAACCGTGAATTTTACGCGGCGGGTACGTGGGGCCCGGTCGCCGCCGAGGATTTGCTCGCGCAAAGCGGTCACGCCTGGCATGAGCCGCAGCAGATAACGTGAAAAAAATTCAACTGATTGCCTTCGCCAATGCCAACGAACTGGCGCAAGCCGTCGCGAGCGCGTGGCTGGACGAAATCGCTGCCGCGAATCGCGCGGGCAAAACGCATTGCGTCGCGCTCTCCGGCGGACGCATCGCGCAGAAATTTTTCGCTTCGGTGGTAGCACAAGCAAAGGCACGAAAAATTGGGGACGGCGACACGCCGTCCCTCCCAGGCAACGTCCATTTTTTCTGGGCGGACGAGCGTTGCGTGCCGCCAGACGATGCGGAAAGCAATTTTGCCATCGCCCGAAAATTCCTGTTCGCGCCGCTGAAAATTGCCGACGCCCAAATTCATCGCATCCACGGCGAAGATTCACCGGAAGCGGCAGCGAAAGCAGCTTCAACAGAAATTTCCAAAATCGCGCCGGTGAATGAAAACGGCCAGCCGGTTTTGGATTTGATTTTTCTCGGCATGGGCGAGGACGGCCACGTGGCGTCGCTTTTTCCCGGTGAATCCGAAATGGCAGCAGCCAGCAAAGTTGTGTATCGCGCGGTAAAAAATTCGCCCAAGCTGCCACAAAATCGTGTCACGCTTGGCTACGCCGCCACGGCGGCGGCAAGGCAGGTTTGGGTGCTGGTGTCGGGCACTGGCAAAAAAACAGCGTTACACGAGTCACTTTTCTGCAAAAACCGCACGCCTTTGGCGCGAGTGACTCAATTTAGGACACGCACGAAAATTTTCAGCGATTTTCCGCTGATTTAAACGCGCAAAATTATTTGACAAATTTTTGAACCATTTGCATACTTACCCCGTCTATGGAATTGTAGCGAATAAAGGATTTCGCTGTTCGTTTAGGGTTGGCATAGAGGTTTTGCTCGTGGCGCGGCTCGGACAGCGACCCCAAGTTGGTCGCGCCACCCTTCTGAGCGCCTCGGTGAAGGCGTTTAAACCTCGTCACCGCGGGGGCCGGACGAAAGTCCGGCCTTTTTTTTGCATTTATGGAATTCGCATTGATTGCAGGGCGAAAAACATTTATTTTCCCGACGCATGAAACACCAGCTCGATTTCGAGAAGCCGATCATCGAACTGCAAGACAAGCTGGACGAACTCCGCAAACATCCGGAAACGCATGCGCTGGACATCAGCTTCGAGGAAGAAATCCAGCTCATCGAAAAAAAACTGGAGGAAACCCGCCGGCAGATTTTTTCCAACCTCAACGCGTGGCAGCGCGTCCAACTGGCGCGGCATCCCAAACGTCCTTACACACTGAATTACCTGGAAAAGACGTTCACCGACTTTCATGAACTGCACGGTGACCGGCTGTTTGCCGAAGACCGCGCGATGGTGGGTGGCTTTGCGAAACTGGGCGAATACCGCGTCGTCGTCATCGGCACGCAAAAAGGCCGGGACACGAAGGAAAACATTTTGCGCAATTTCGGCTGTGCCCATCCTGAAGGCTACCGCAAGGCACTGCGCTTGATGCGGCTCGCCAATAAATTCGGCCTGCCCATCATCACGCTTATTGACACCGCCGGCGCGTATCCCGGCATCGGCGCGGAGGAACGCCACATCGCCGAGGCCATCGCCGTCAATCTCCGCGAAATGATGCTGTTGGAAGTGCCCATCATCGCCGCGGTCATCGGCGAAGGCGGTTCGGGCGG
>JBEKZC010000030.1:0-42469 GCA_049510295.1 Verrucomicrobiota bacterium
AGGAACGTGCCGAGCACGTGATGCTCGTGGATCTGGCGCGCAACGACATCGGGCGCGTGTGCGATTTCGGCAGCGTGCGGGTGAAGGACCTGATGATCATCGAGCGTTACAGCCACGTCATGCACATCGTGTCGCAGGTTGAAGGCAAACTTTCCGCCGACAAGACGCTTTACGATTTGATGCGCGCGACGTTTCCGGCGGGCACGGTCAGCGGCGCCCCGAAAATCCGCGCGATGCAGATTATTTCCGAGCTCGAACAGACCACCCGCGGACCGTACGGCGGGTGCGTCGGTTATTTTTCGTTCAACGGCAATCTCGACACCTGCATCACCATCCGCACCGCGCTGCTCAAGAACGGCAAGGCTTACGTGCAGGCCGGGGGCGGCTGGGTCAGCGATTCGACGCCCGAAGGCGAATTTCAGGAAACCGTCAACAAATCCAAGGCCATGCTCAAGGCTGTGGCCATGGCCGAAGGCTTTGCGCGCTGAAAATTTAATCCGCCTGTAGCAGCCGAGGGAACGAGGCTCACCCTGTTTGAACAGAGCCTCCTCACCGGTCTTCGCACCAAGTGCTACGACCCGGCAGGCGTCGGCTGCTATGATTTCGGCCATGTTCTTCCTGCGACATTCGGAATTAAATCGTTTGCGGCCGGCGCGGCTTTTGTTAACCTGCCGTCAGGTCGGGAAAGTTATGAAGCGTTGGCATTTCATCGCAGTGGCGGGACTGCTTGTGGGCACAGCGGCGGTTCCAGCCGCACAGGTGGGGTTGATTAAAATCAATGGCGCCATCGGCCCGGCCACGGAGAGTTATATCGCCCGCGCCATTAACGAAGCCGCGGTGCAGAACGACGAGTGCCTCATCATTCAACTCGACACCCCCGGCGGCCTGCTCGAATCCACCAAACAAATCGTCCAGACCTTTTACACTTCAAAAGTGCCGACCGTGGTCTATGTCGCGCCGTCCGGCGCGAGCGCGGGGAGCGCGGGTGTTTTCATCACTCTGGCCGCTGATGTGGCCGCGATGGCACCCAACACCAGCATCGGCGCGGCCCATCCGGTCGAGATCGGCACCACTGGCAGCGTGGAAAAGACTGACGACGTGATGAAACAAAAACTGGAAAACTACGCCTCCAGTTTCATCGAAACCATCGCGGACAAACGGCACCGCAATGTGGAATGGGCGAAATCCGCCGTTGTCGAAAGCAAGGCGACGACCGCGGAGAAAGCGCTGGATATCGGCGTCATTGATCTCATCGCGGACGATATGCCGGATTTGCTCAAACAACTCGACGGACGCGAAACCGGCGATAAGACACTTCACACCGCAAACGTCCCGGTCGTTGAAATTCCCATGAACCCGTGGGAGCGATTTTCCCAACTATTCCTGCGGCCGGAAGTCATGTTCATCCTGATGTTGATGGTGATTTACGGGATCATCGGCGAGTTGAGCAGTCCCGGCGCGATCCTGCCGGGCATTGTCGGGGCCATTGCGCTGATCCTCGTGCTTTACATGTCATCCATCCTGCCGGTCAACGTCACCGGGCTGGTATTGATCGGGCTGGCGATTGCCTTGTTTATTGTGGACGTTTTTTCGCCGACGCACGGCGTGTTGACCACGGGCGGCATTGTGGCCTTTTTCCTCGGCGCGATGATGCTGTTCAGCCACATCGGGCCGGGCTTTGGATTGCCACTGTCCTGGATTGTTCCGGCGACGCTCGTCACGGCGGCGTTTTTTGTGTTCGTCGTCGGCAAGGGTATTCGCGCGCAGTTCAAACCCGTCCAAGCCGGCAAGGAAACGATGCTCGGCCGGACGGTCAACGCGCTTTCCCGGATTGACTCGCAGGGCGGCAGGGTGTTTATCGAGGGCGAAACTTGGAATGCCGTGAGCGAAACGCCGGTCGAAGCCGGACAGCCCGTCGAAGTCACCGGCATCGAAGGATTGACGTTGAAAGTGAAACCCAAAACATAGAAACGGAGGAAAATTATGGAACAACTCATTGGTCTGCTGGTGAAATTATTTGGCGCACTTGGCCCGTTCGTGATTGTCGTCGTGGTGCTGGCAATTTTTATATTGCCGCAAGCCATGCGGATTTTGCGCGAGTACGAACGCGGCGTCATCTTCCGGCTCGGCAAACTGCAGGGCGCCAAGGGGCCGGGGCTGATTTTCCTGATTCCCGTCGTGGACAAGCTGGTCAGAATGGATTTGCGCGTGGTGACCATTGACGTTTCCAAACAGGAAGTGATGACGCGCGACAACGTGCCGGCCACGGTGGATGCGGTGGTTTATTTTCGCGTCGTGGATCCGAATGCGGCGGTGGTCAAGGTGGAAAATTTCTGGAAGGCGACTTCGCTCATCGCGCAAACGACACTGCGCAGCGTGCTCGGCCAGGCTTCACTGGACGACCTGCTCTCGCAACGTGACGTGATCAACCAGAAGTTGCAGGAAATCATTGACCGCCAGACCGAGCCGTGGGGCATCAAAGTCACCGCCGTCGAAATCAAGGACGTGGCGCTGCCGGACAGCATGAAACGCGCGATGGCCAAGCAAGCCGAGGCCGAGCGCGAACGCCGCGCGAAGGTCGTGAACGCGGAAGGCGAATTCCAGGCCGCCGAGAAAATGGTCCAAGCTGCCGCGATGATCAGCAAGGAGCCGATTGCGCTGCAACTGCGCTATCTCCAGACCATGCGCGAAATGGCCAGCGAACACAACACGACCACGTTCCTGCCACTGCCGATAGATCTGTTCAGCGCGTTCCTGAAAAAATAAGAGCGCGACTGTGTGCGCGGCACGTCCGCGCGTCGGGGGGCAATGGAAGAATTTGTTTGATTGACGAAGCGGGTTTCCAATTCGACATTCGGCAATCGATGTTCGAAATTAGCCCATGCCGCTTTACGAATACGAGCTGTGCGAAGGCGACTGCAAGGTGTGCGGCGGGAAATTCACCCTGCGCCGGCCGCTTTCGGCCAAGCCGCTGACGCATTGTCCCGCCTGCAAAAAGCCGGTGCGCAAAATCATTTCCACCTTCAATTCGCCGCACAAGCTCAAGCCGTTGTCCATCTCCGACGCGAAAAAGGCCGGGTTCACCGTGCTTAAAAAAGTCAGCAAGGGCGAATACGAACGGCAGTGAAGCTGGTTGAGGGCTGCCCGCCTTCACTTCGTTTCGGCGCGGTCGCGCCGTAGCCGGAGGCGAAGGCGGAAAGGTTGAGGGTTGAGGGTTTGAATCACCGCAGGGCGGTTTTGCTGCCTGAATCGCCATTCAGTTCAAAAGAATTCACGGGTTTTGAATTCATTTTTGACGCAGGGTGTCCAATTGATTAATCTGATAGTTTGAGATGGGTTTTAGCTTTGCATATTTGAAACGCGTGTTGCCTTTGGCCGCCGTGTTAGGTGCGGTATTTTCTGCCCAAGCCCAGCACGCGGCATTTCGCCCGGGACAATCCATTTTATTTTCCTCGCCGGAGAGCGACACTGTTTTCTCCAACATGCCGTCGCTTTCGCCCAAACCGCCGGAATCGCTGGATTTTGGCAACACTTTGCAGGCTCCGCCATCGTTTAACTTCAGCGATCTGCCCGTTGACACACCGTTGCCGGTGAGCGTGCCGGTGGTTTCACCCGCCGAGGCGTTGCGGATGCAGGACCTGCTGGACCGGCGCAAGAATTGGATGCTGTTGACGCCCGCGGAAATCCTCGGCGCAACCACGCCGGAAAAGATCCTGGGAATCCAGGAACATGACGCGGCCGGCCGGCCAAAAAATTCAACGGCGCTGGAACGCTATACTGAAAGGCAGAATCAACCGCCGCCGGCCGAAACCAATGCCAATGCGTTTCCAGCCTGGAATTTTTCCGATAAACAGCCTGACACGTTGAATTCCATCCCCGGTGGATTGGGAAGTCCGAACAACATGGCCGGCCCGCTGCTCAATCCCGCACCGGACAATCAAATATTTGCCGGGCAAAATGAAAACAACAGTTGGTCAAAATTGTTCGGCTCGCCGTCGCCGTCGCCGGTTGTCACCATGGCGCAACAGACGGACATGGACCGGTTCAGACAATTGCTCAAGCCAAGCCCGTCATCCACCGCCGCGGCAGCAACCCCTTCATTGAGCGGCATAAAAATCTCCCTGCCGCAAACGGCGCTGAGTTCCGGCCTTGGCCAGTCGGCACTGACTCCGGTCGGCGCGTCATTCACTCCATTGAACAACGGGATTGGCAAACCCGCCGAGATGCCGAAGTTGCCCAGCATCTGGAGTCTAAGTTTAACGTCGCCTCCATCGGCCGCCGCCTGGGCGCCGCAGCCGCCGCCTTGGTTGTCGCCCACACCGCAGCCATTCGCTTTTCCACAACGGAAATTTTGAGCGGACGGCGCGTCAATGCGCCGAGGTGATCAGGAGCACTTGTTCCAGCGTCGAGACGCCCTCGCGCGCGCGGTCGAGCCCGACCATGCGGAGCGTGCGCATTCCCTGGCTGATGGCCAACTTGCCCAGCTCGCGCGTGTTGGCGCGGGCAATGATGAGTTTGCGGATCTGATCGGTGATGGTCATGGCTTCGATGATGGCCATGCGGCCGGCGTAACCGGAATTTTTGCAACGTTCGCAGCCACGGCCGCGGTAAAGTTGCACCCCGCTGAAAGTGGCGGGGTCAATGCCGAGATCTTCAAACATTTTGGGCGGATAAGTCACCGGTTCCTTGCAATGCGAACAAACGCGGCGCATGAGGCGTTGCGCGCAGGAAAGAATGACGGACGAGGAAATCAAAAACGGCGCAATGCCCATGTCATCGAGTCGCGCGATGGCGCCGGGTGCGTCGTTGCAGTGCATGGTGCTCAAGACCTGGTGTCCGGTGAGCGCGGCTTCGATGGCGATTTCGGCGGTCTCGGTGTCGCGAATTTCACCGATCATGATGATGTCCGGGTCCTGGCGCAGGATGGAACGCAGGGCGTTGGCAAAAGTGAGGCCGATTTCCTTTTTGGTCGGCACCTGGTTGATGCCGGGAACCTGGAATTCCACCGGGTCTTCGACGGTGATGATGTTGTAAATGGGGTTGTTCAGTTCGTTGAGCGCGGAGTAAAGGGTCGTGGTTTTGCCCGAACCCGTCGGGCCGGTGACGAGAATCAATCCGTGCGGCGCGTCAATGGCGGCCTTGACTTGCTTGAAGGTTTCGGGATCCAAACCGAGCTTGTCTATGCTGGCGGTGAGGTTCGATTTGTCGAGGACGCGCAGCACGATTTTCTCGCCGTGAACGGTGGGCATCACGGACACGCGCAGGTCATAGTCCTTGCCGCTGACGCGCACGCGCATGCGACCGTCCTGCGGCAGGCGGCGTTCGGCAATGTCCAGGCTGCTCATGATTTTGAAGCGCGAGGTCAGCGCCAGTTGCATTACCTTGGGCGGCGGCGTTGCATCCATGAGCACGCCGTCCACCCGGTAACGCAGGCGCATGTTTTTTTCAAAAGGCTCCAGGTGAATATCGCTGGCGCGGTCCTTGATGGCCTGAACGATGATGAGATTGGCGAGTTTGATGACCGGCGCTTCTCCGCTGGAAGAGGCGAGCTGGTCAAGGTTGACCTCTTCCATCCCTTCCTTGACAGCTTCGATAGTTTCGGCGTCCGCGTCGGCTTCATTCTGCTTTTGAGCGTCCTGAATGATATCCTCCATCGAACCGCTCTTGGCAGCATCGAAGGCATTCAACTTGTCAACGATGGCTTTTTCAGACGCGATGAGCGGAGATATTTCGAGTTTGGTGATGCGCTTGACGTCGTCAATGGCCAGGACGTTCAGCGGGTCAGCCATCGCGAGGAACAGCCTGTTTTCCAACCGTGAAACGGGAACAACCTTGTAATTGTGCGCCGCGTCGCGCGGCAGCAATTCGACGACTTCCGGCGGAATATTCACACGCGCAAGGTTGATGGGCGGGACGTTCAGCACGCGCCCCATGGAAACAGCCAGGTCCTGCTCGCTGACGTAGGATTTGTCGACAATGAGCTTGATGAGGCGCGCCCCCTCCTTTTTTTGCTGTTCGAGCAGTTCCTCGATCTGCCCCGCCGACAATAATCCGTCCTCGACGAGTGCGTCAGCGATGCGTTCTCCGAATGATTTGACTTTGGCCATGGCTTTAGCGGAACGCGATGCGGAGGTTGGAGATCAGGTCGGTGGGCGGCGCCAAATACCACAGCAACCGGTGCGTGGTGGCTTCAGCCAGCTCCTTCACTGCCTGCTGATTAAACGGATTGGCGGTTGCCACCAAAATGGATTTGCTCATCCGGTCGAACGGCAGCACACACCAGCGGCGGCAAACTTCCGCCGGAAAGCCGCGCGTCAAGTCAATGTCCACATCGTACTTTTCCAGCGGCAAAAACGCCGTGCGCGACCTGTCAGCCAGCAACTTGAGGGATTTTTCCACGGCAAAAATCTTTTTCTCCGCGAGGGCTTGAATGAACGGTTCGACCACATCCGATGCCGCCGCGGTCAAGTCCACCGTGCGCCAGCACAAATCAAAATCACCCGCGGTGATGATTTTGCTCTCGACGAAAATTTTGCGCATCGTCTTGCGGCCATCGTCAATTTCCGTTGTCGCCGGGTGCGCCTTTTTGCGAAATCCCGCCGTGTCGGACTGAGACCCCGCCGCCGCCGCCGCCGATTCCACGCCTGCGGATTGCACCGCCACGTTGTTCGCCTTGTCCTCAATTTGCCTGAGCGCCGCCTGCACGTCGGCATCGTCCGGACGCCGTTGTAAAACCGTTTCATATTCCAAAATCGCCGATGAAAGCTGTCCCGACTGCATGTAGGCTTGCGCAATGCGTTTGGATGTTTTGATGACATCCTCCTCGCGTCCCAGCTTGGTATAGGCTTCCTTGAGAATTTCCAGTGACTGGCAATCGTTGGGCTGCGATTGGGCAATAACTTCAAACATCTCAATTGTCTGCAACAATTGAGCTTCTTCGCCTTGATTTTGGGCCACCGTGGTCATGATCTTCCAACAACTACCCGCTTAAAACAGCAATCTGCGCGCCAATTCTAAGCTGAAAGGCAATAACGCAACCTCCGCTTGACCTGCCGCCAGCGGCACTTGCGGCATTGCTTTCCGCCACCATCTGCGGAATCGTAACGTCATCCGGCAAACCACCGGAACCGAAAAATGCCGCAACCCGTTCCCATCATGGAACCCGCGACCGGCGACCGCCTCGTGCGTTTCGTCGGCGACCGCATCCGTTTCACGCTCCACGATGGCAGCGGGCGCAACGGCTGGCGCGCCTTGCTCCGCACCAATCTCGGTCGCGCCGCAGCGCTCCGGCGCGAAATCATCGCCGCGCACGCCGGCAGCCCGGTTCTCGCCGGCGAATCCTGGCGCGACTTGCCGATGCAACAAAACGGCGACGCCTGGCAAATCGAATTGCCGCTCGCTGAAGCCGGCTTCTTCAAAGCCAAGGCGTATCTGCTTGATCCGAAAGGCTGGCAGCATTGGCCCGATGGCCAGGACGTCGGCATCAGTGTTCATCCCAATTTTGCCCGCACCGCCAATACCATTTATTGCGCCTTCACCCGGCTTTTTGGTGCGACGAAAAATTTGCCATCCCCGCGCGACAAAAAGCTCGAAGCTCAACTCCAGCAACTCGATGAAAAAAACTTCACCGTCATTCCACCCTCCGGCAAGCTCCGCGATCTGGCCCGCCAGTTGCCGCACATCGTCCAAACGCTTGGTTGCCGTATCATTCATTTGCTGCCGGTTCATCCCACGCCCACAACTTTCGCGCGCTTTGGGCGTTTTGGCAGCCCGTATGCCGCGCTGGACGTGACCGCGATTGATCCGGCCCTCGTCGAATTCGACAAACGCACCACCGGTGTGGATCAATTTTGCGAATTCACCCGGGCCGCGCACTCGCTCGGCGCACGGGTGTTCCTTGACATCGTCATCAACCACACCGGTTGGGGCGCGGCCTTGCAGGAAAATCATCCCGAATTTTTTCTGCGAAACCCCGACGGCACATTCGCCAGCCCCGGCGCCTGGGGCACAATCTGGGAAGATCTCGTTGAATTGAAACAGGATGATGTCGCGCTGTGGGACAAAATCGCCGACGCGCTTTTAATCTGGTGCCGTCGCGGCGTGGATGGTTTTCGTTGTGACGCCGGCTACAAAATTCCCGTGCCCGCCTGGCAATACATCATCGCCCGGGTGCAGGACGAATTTCCCGAAACCATCTTCCTGCTCGAAGGACTCGGCGGCTCGTGGGAAGCCACCGAAAACTTGCTCACCGACGGCGAAATGCAATGGGCTTACTCCGAACTTTTCCAAAATTATTCCAGCCGCCAGATCGCCGACTACCTCGACTACGCAAATCGCCAGAGTTCGCGCGTCGGCACCTACGTTCATTACAGCGAGACCCACGATAACGACCGCCTTGCCGCCCGCGGGCGCGCGTGGTCGCTGTTGCGAAATCGTCTTTGCGCACTGACCAGTGCGAGCGGCGGTTTTGGTTTCACCGGGGGTGTCGAATGGCTCGCCACCGAAAGAATCAAAGTCCACGGCTGTGCCGGCCTCGCGTGGGACAACCCTGACAACATCGTTTCCGAACTCGCGCAACTCAACCGCCTGCTCGCCGGCCACCCGTGCTTTTTCGACGGCGCAAAACTTACGCGACTCAGCCCGCCCGACTCGCCGGTTTATACGCTGCTACGCGAATCCGCCGAGGGCAAAGATTCCGTCCTTGTTCTTGTTAACACGGATGCTGAAAAAGAAAATCCATCCGTAATTTCACAATCCGAAATTCAAAATCTGAAATCCGGGATTGATTTACTGGGCCAGCTGTTTCCGAAATTTTCCATCGAGAAGGACAAAATCATTTTCAAGCTCGCACCCGGCGCGTGCCATTGCCTCGCACCCACGGCAGAGCCGCAAGGTTTATGCGGCGACGCTTACCGTCGCGCCCGCGCGCAAGCCGCTTGGGCGCTCGAAGCGCTGGGTAAAATCGTGCCGGTCGAAACAATGGACGGTCTTGACTGGCATTGGCTCGCCGGGCAAGTCGAGCGTTCGCCGGCCAATTTTCTTGTCGCTGCCAGTGAATTTGCCGCGCGTGGCTCAAAATCCTCCCTGGTCGAACTGTTACGTGACGCGCAACAACAAATTTTTTTCCCGTGCGTCATCATCTGGACCTTGCTCGACCGCCGCCGCGTGACGCCGGTCCCGCCCGGCCATTGGCTGCTCATCCAGGACAGCGCTCCCTTCCGGGCCACACTGCAAATGCCGAATGAAAACGGACGCGCGATTCATGTCCAATCCATCGCCGTTGGCGACGATCAGATCGCCTGTTTTCAGCCGCGCGAAACTGCGACCGACGCTGAATTGATTTTGGAACGTTACGCCGCCGCATCGCAGCACATTGCCGCTGCAATTCGTTTCCTGTCGCCCGCTCCGTCGTCCTCGTCCTCGTTCTCGTCCTCGGATCTCGTCCTATTGACCAACGGCATCGGCGGCATGGCGCGAATATGCGTGGATTTGGGCCGCGTGAATTCGAAATACGACTGCGTGCTCGGCGCAAACCTGAACCCCAGCGTCCCGGTGGATCGTCATGTCTTTGTCAAACGCCTCCGGGCATGGGTCAATGCCAACGGCTTCCTTTCACCGCTCAACGCGAAAAATCTTGCGTCATTTGCCGCCGGTCCGCCAGCCGTCTGGCAGTTTGTCGCCAATGCCGGCGACGGGCGGACGGTCGAAATCGAGTTGCGCGCCGAAATGCTCGACGGGAAAAATACAACGGTGTTTCATTTTGCCCGACCAACGGCCGAACGCGCGTGCGGCAAACAATTGTCCGTCGAAGCCGACGTGCGCCTGACCGTGAGGTTCGACATTGAAGATCGTAATTTCCATCAGGAAACCAGGCACAATGGCGGTGCAGACCAACATTTCTCGACCAACACGCATGAAATTCGAAATTGCATCGGCTTTGCCTTTACGCCCGCGCCGGACCGGCAATTGCGAGTGTTTGCGAACAGCGGCGAGTACCATCCGCAGCCGGAGTGGTGCGAAAACATTCCCCACCCGGTCGAGCAAAGCCGCGGACAAACCGGCAGTGGCGACGCTTACAGTCCCGGCTGGTTTGAATTGCCGTTGCCCAAGGGCGCGAGCGTTACGCTCGTCGTGACGGCGGAAATGGATACTGCTTCGTTTGGTGTCCCGTCCCGCCCTTCGCGGGACGGCCCGAACCGGCCAAAGCCGGGACACCAAACTTTCGAGGAACAATTGGCCCAAGCCGCCAGCCCCTTCGTCGTCCGGCGTGACGAGGGCAAGACTGTTATCGCCGGGTATCCCTGGTTTCTGGATTGGGGGCGTGATTCGTTGATTTGTGCGCGGGGACTTCTGGCGGCGGGCATGGCCGCGGAAGTGAAACACGCCCTGCTCACGTTTGCACGATTCGAGGAAAACGGCACGATGCCCAATACGATTCATGGTGACGACGCGTCGAATCGCGACACCTCCGACGCACCGTTATGGTTCGGGGTGGCATGCGAAGAGACGGCGGCCTGGGACAAAAAAATGGAAGCGGAATTCTATGATACGACCGTCGACCAAAGCGGTCGCACCCTCCGCGACGTGCTTCGCAGTATTGCGACAAATTACACGAAAGGCACGCCGAACGGCATCCGCATGGACCTCGATTCGGCGCTGATTTGGAGTCCGAGTCATTTCACGTGGATGGACACGAATCATCCCGCCTGCACGCCGCGCGAAGGGTATCCGGTGGAAGTTCAAGCTCTGTGGATCCGCCTCTTGCGTCAGCTTGAAAAAATCAGCGGTGGTGATGACCGGAAGAAATGGGGCGGGCTGGCCGAACGGGCTGCCACTTCGCTTGGAAAATTTTTCTGGCTCAAAGACAAGGGCTGGCCGGCCGACGTGCTGCTGGCCAAACGCGGGGTCGCCGCTCGCGAAGCCACCCCCGACGACGCGCTACGCAGCAACGGTTTGTTCGCTGTGAGCCTCGGGCTGGTGACCGGCGAACGCGCCAAACGCTGCGTCGAGGCCGCGCAAAAATATCTGGTGGTGCCCGGTGCCTTGCGATCACTCGCGCCATTGCCGGTTTCGGTCCCGCTGCCGATTTACGGCAACCTTGGCCAGCTTCTGAACAATCCCCTCGAGCCGTATTGGCCGCGTTACGAAGGCGACGAGGAAACGCGCCGCAAACCGGCCTATCACAACGGCACGGCGTGGACGTGGACATTTCCGGTTTTTTGCGAGGCGCTGGCGCGCGCGTGGGATTTTTCACCGGAAGCCGTGGCGGCGGCAAAGGCACATCTTGGCAGCATGGAACAATTGATGAACGAAGGCTGTCTCGGCCAAATTCCGGAAATTCTGGATGGCGACGCGCCACACGCCCAACGCGGTTGTGACGCGCAGGCGTGGGGCGTGACGGAAGCGTTGCGTGTCTGGAAATTGCTTGAGGATCGTTAAACCAAAGATCGCATGACGATTTCTTTGTTTCAGTTGCTGGTATGCCTGGCCGCAGGCGTTGCGCTCATCGTCTTGTTGACTGCGAAATACCGGGTGCACGCCTTTTTTGCCCTCCTGATTGCTTCGTTCGTGGTGGGATTGGGCGCAGAGCTTCCCGTACCCGACATCATCAATGCCGTGAAAGACGGGTTCGGCAGCATCATGAAGTCATTGGGATTCATCATTGTTCTGGGAACAGCCCTGGGTATTTTACTGGAACACACCGGCAGTACCCGGGTGATGGCCGCTTTCATTCTGCGGAAAGTCGGAGAGCGTCATGCGGCACTAGCGATAAGCATGACGGGCTTTATCGTGGGATTGCCCATCTTTTGCGACTCGGGATATATCGTCCTCAGTGGGTTGAACCGGTCATTGGCCAAGCGCACCGGCATCTCCGTGGCGGCCATGGCAGTTTCCCTGGCGACGGGCCTGTATTCCGTGCATTGTCTGATACCACCGCACCCCGGCGCAACCGCCGCCGCCAGTGTCATCGGCGTGGACTTCGGTAAATTGATTTTGACAGGAATTCTGGTGGCGATTCCGGCCACGATGGTTGGTTATTTCTGGGCCAATTTTGCGGGTAAAAAAATTCCCGTCACGGTTGCGGATGCGGAAATCAAGGTCGAGAAAACGTTACAACCGCCTTCCGTTTTCAAGGCATTTCTCCCCGTGGTGGTGCCCATCATTTTAATCGCAGCGAAATCTTTTTTGACCATAAAGTTGGTCACAACGATGTCCACCACCAAAGGGTGGTGGCTTTCCGCGCTGCTTTCATTGGGCGACCCGGTAATCGCATTGGCCATCGGCGTATTGCTGGCTTTGAATTGCCAGAGGGCCTGGAAAAAGCATGCCGTGGGGCAATTATTGCAGGAAGCAGCAGAAAAAGCCGGCAGCATACTGGTCATCATCGGCGCGGGCGGGGCTTTTGGGGCGGTGCTGGCGGCGACTGAAATTGCCCGGCATTTCAGTCAGATGTCGGCGCTGGATGGTCTTGGCATACTGTTTCCTTTTCTGCTCACCTCGGTTTTAAAAACGGCGCAGGGATCATCAACGGTTGCCATCATCACCGCCGCGTCCATTGTCCAACCCTTGCTGCCAGCCTTGGGACTGGCAACGGAAAAGGGCCAACTGCTTTGTGTGCTGGCCATGGGCGCGGGGTCCATGATGATCTCCCACGTGAACGACGCCTATTTTTGGGTGATTACGAAATTCTCCGGACTGGAAATGAAAACCATGCTGAAAGTATATTCAGTCGCTTCAGTGCTGATGGGGCTGGTTTCATTGTTGATGATTTATTTGCTGTCTTTGATCCTGCCGTAATCTCATCGTGCACATCCTGATTGCCCCCAACGCCTTTAAAAACAGCCTGGATGCAACTGCCGCGGCAGAAGCGATCCGCGAGGGATTGCGGCAGAGCAAACTGAAATGCACCTGTGAATGTTTTCCGGTCGGTGACGGGGGTGATGGAACGGCCGCCCTGCTGATCCAAAAATGCGGCGGCATGATCATGCCCGCCGAAGTCCGCGATCCGTTGGGAAGACAAATACGCGCCAGGTTCGGATTGATTGATAACGGCAGCACGGCGGTGATTGAAATGGCGGATGCCTCCGGGTTGCGATTGCTGCGGCGCGAGGAGTTTGATCCGTTACGCGCCACCACCTTTGGCACCGGCGAGTTGATAAAATGCGCGCTGGACAAGGGAGCCAGCAAAATCATCATCGGGATTGGCGGCAGCGCCACGGTGGATGGTGGCACGGGTATTTTGCAGGCGCTGGGCGTTCGTTTCATGAACGGCGGCGGCAGAGTTTTATCGAACCTGCCGGAAGACCTAGCGGACCTCGAATCCATTGATCTGTCCAGTCTGGATCAAAGGATATCGCATTGTGCCCTGACCGTCCTTTGTGACGTGGAGAATTCCCTGCTGGGTGAACAAGGCGCGGCAAAAGTTTTCGGCCCGCAAAAAGGAGCAACCGGGCCGGTCATAAAAAAACTGGAAGCTGCCCTGGCGAAATTGCGTGACGTCATGTTCCGGCAAGCCGGCAAGGACCTGGCGGCGATTAAACATGGAGGCGCGGCCGGCGGCGTGGCCGCCGGATTGCAGGGGTTTCTGAACGCAACCCCGGTAAAGGGAATAGACTTTTTCCTGGATATCACTGGATTTGAAGTTGCACTGCAAAAGGCTGACCTCGTCATTACCGGTGAAGGCAGCATTGACGAACAAACGATGCGCGGCAAAGGGCCATTCGGGGTTGCGTCGAGGGCCAAAGGGAAAAATATTCCGGTGATTGGCCTGGCTGGCCGGGTGGTGCTGGCAACGGATGCGCCATTGCGGCAATATTTTATCGAGCTATTGGCCATCGGCCATACGTCCGTTGAATTGGACAAAGCCATGCGGAACACAGCACAGGATCTGCGGCGAACAGCAAAGGAACTGGGGAAACGGCTGGCTTTGAAATGAGTCTCGTCAAAAGATTTTTGTGATAAACTCCAGGCGATCCCGTAAATCCTGATAACTGTCCAGTGCATGTCGGACTGCTTCAACGTCCTTGTTCTCAATCCTGATTTTGGTGGTCTTCGGCGTCTTGCTGAGGAGGTTCTCGACCATATGCGTTCTGTCAATCGGGGCAAAATAAGCGGGGATGTTATTCGATGTCCAAGTAGTTCCCAAATCAGCCGAGGTGTATATTCCCAATTGAGATGTCGCCACCAGCTTAGTTCCATCGGATGATGAGGCAACGGAAACCCAATCCGCGCCGAGCGTGCCGGGCACGCTCGGCTGTGTCCAAGTTGTTCCGGAATCTTTTGAGGTATAAATTCCACCGCCATCGGCTACGGCCATCAGTTTAGTTCCGTCGGATGATGTGGCGATGGATTGCCAACTTTGATTGGTGGGTGCGCTGGTCGGTATCCAGTTAGCTCCTGAATTTGTTGAGGTGTAAATCCCACCCTCAACCAAAACCACCGCGACGAGTTTGGTTCCGTCGGACGATGAAGCGACGGATTGCCAACGTGCGCTTGGTGCGCTGGTTAGAGTCCAATTCGTTCCTGAATCTGTTGAGGTGTAAATCCCACCACTATTCTCATCTGCCGCCACCAGTTTGGTTCCGTCAGATGATGAAGCAACTGGAATCCAGAAATTGGTGTTTGGCGCACTAGTCAGTGTCCAATTCGTTCCTGAATCTGTTGAGATGTAAATTCCACCAACAGGGTCAAAAACAGCACCACCAGGAACCACCGCCACCAGTTTGGTTCCGTCGGATGATGAAGCTACCGAACGCCAATCCTTGTTTGGTGCGCTTGTCAGTGTCCAAGTAAAATCTTGTCCGAGGAGTGAAGTTGAACAAACCGTCACTGCAACCACCATCAACTGAAAGATTTTGGGAAATTGGGCGAGTCTGATTTTCAAAGCATAAAAACATCAGCAAGAATTGGTTCTAGGGTTAACCGCACGAAAATTCATCTGGTCACGAGCGCAGGTTTAATTTTCGCCAAAGTGGTAAGCGTGGACGCGGCCAATGATCTTGCGTTGCTCAAAGCGGGCGGGCGGTGCTGGTGCTGGTTTATTGATGTAGCAGCGGACGTGAGTCCGCTCATTCTAATCCGGCGAAAGTTAGAGCCGACTCACGTCGGCTGCTACGGTAAATCGTTGCCAATCTGCGGCGGGCGGGCAAAATGACGGCGTGAACTTCCGTGAGAAAATCATTGCGTGGGACAAATTGCCAGAGTGGCGGGCGGCCATGCGCGCCAGTGGCAGAAAACTGGTCGTCACCAACGGCTGTTTCGACATCCTGCATCTGGGTCATGTGACCCACCTCGAATCGGCACGCCAGTTCGGCGATGCGCTGCTGGTCGGCGTCAATGGCGACGACGCCACACGGCAGTTGAAAGGCGCGGACCGGCCGGTAAATCCCGAATCCGACCGCGCCGCCGTGCTCGCCGCGCTGGAAAGCGTGGATGGCGTTTGCATTTTTGCGGAAAAGACCGCCACGAGGTTTCTTTTGGCGGCCAAGCCTGATATTTACGTCAAAGGCGGCGATTACACCCTGGACACGTTGAACCAGGAGGAACGCCACGTGGTCGAATCGGCGGGCGGGAAAATTGTGATCATTCCGTTTGTGCCGGGCAAATCCACGACGGCGTTGCTGGAAAAGATTTCACGGCTTTGAATGGGAGGGACGCGCTGCCGCGCGTCCCGGCCGACCAGCAGGTCAGCCCTGCCAAGAATTGAAACAAATGAAAATTCTGGTCATTTCGCTCGCGGGCATCGGCGACACGCTGCTGGCCACGCCGCTGATCCACGAGCTGCGGGCGAATTTTCCCGATGCCACGATTGACACGCTGGTGAGGTGGCCCGGCTCAAAGGATTTGCTGGAGAACAACCCGCACCTAAACCGCGTCCATCAAAAAAACCTGATTGAGTGCGGCAAGCCGGAGGCCTTGCGGTTTCTTTGGGGTTTGCGACGCGAGCGTTATGATTTTTCCATCAATACCCACCCGCAAAGCCGGATCCTTTATCGTGTGGCGGCGCGCATCGTCGGCGCCACCACGCGCATCAGCCATGAATACGAGTGCTTCGGCGCGCTCGACCGCTGGCTGGTGAACCGGACGTTGCCGCAGGACTACACGCGGCACTCGATTGAAAACAATTTTGACGTGCTGCCGCTGCTCGGCGCGAAGAAAAGGCTGCCGGCGCACGGGGTGGAATTGTTCCTGACGCCGAACGAGGAAAAGCAGGCGGATGATTTTCTGACCGGGCAAAAGCTGGCCGGGCAGAAAATTCTGGGGGTTCACGTGGGTTCCGGCGGCACGAAAAACCTGCTGCTCAAGCGCTGGCCGTTGAAACATTACGCCGGGCTGGTCCGGCGGTTGAACCAGGAGCGTCGGGACATCCGCGTGCTGCTGTTCGGCGGGCCGGAGGAAACGAAGGATCACCCGGCCTTGCTGGCACAGTCAAATCGTGAACTTGTGCTGGAGGCAAAGACGCAAAACTTAAGGCAGACGGCAGCGTTGATGAAACGTTGCAGCGCATTTTTGAGCGTGGATACGGTTTTGATGCACCTGGCTGCCGCAATGAAAGTGCCGAAACAAATTGTCATTGAAGCCCCAACGCTGAACGCGACCAACTTCCCCTACGGCAATCCGTTCACCCTCGTGAAAAATCCCGTCGTGAACGGGCGCGGACTGGATTACTACCGTTACGACGGTGGCGACATTAAAGGCACACGCGAAGAATTGCTGGCGTGCATGGCCTCGGTAAAAATCGAGGACGTTTATGAAGTTTTGAACCGGCTAATCTGAAGGCAGGTACGCCGGTTCAAACATGACCAGTGGCGGTGTTTCCGGCCGTTTTTTTGATTCGGATGCCGATGTTGTAGGAAAGCCGCCCATAGCCGATGAAATAGTCCCAATCCGACAATTTCCCGAGCGGACGCAGCAACCGTCCGGCAAAACCTGGGCCGACAAAGAGGGATAATCCTTCAAACAGGTTGCTCGTCAGCGCGGAGCAAAAAAGTCCGCTGCGAAACACGCGCTCCACCTCGTAATAATGCTTGAAAGCCGAATTCTCCAGCAACCCAACCAAATCATCCAGGCGGTAATGCCGGTGTTTCGACTCGTAGCCGACCTTGGGAGATGGTTCCCGCCCATGCTTCATGCGGAAGAGGCGACGATACAGGCGCGGGAATTTGGTTCGCAAATGCCACGCGTAGTTGTCCGGATCCATGAAGGCGAACAAACCCTTGTGCGGCGTGGTGATGATGAGGCACCCGCCCGGTTTCAACACGCGGAATAATTCGTTGAGCGTCGCCCGTTCGTCGGCAACGTGTTCCAAAACATCGGTCAATATCACCGCATCAAAACTTTCAGCGGCATAGGGCGTCTTCTCCAGAGGACAGGTTTCGAAAGCGATGGCGGGATAACTGGCTTTGGCCCGGGCGATGAGTTCGGGGTTCGGGTCGCACCCGCAGACCTGGACGGCCTTGGCGACCAGCGGCGCGGTGCCGTAGCCAAACGCGCATCCGCCATCCAGCACCCGTTGACAACCGGCCGGCAGCCAGTCGAAGGCCAGTTTGTGCCGATCACGGAGTTTCGGTTCATCCATTTGAGGCATGAGTCAAGCCAGGTTGATCGTCAGCAGGGCCGGTTCATGCGCCGGGCAACGCACACCTTAGAGTGAAAAACCAGCTGCTTTCGCGTCAGCGGCGAATAACTTCACGGTATCCAGCGACAATTTTTTCAAGTCCATTCCAGTCATCTTCATTGCCTTGGCCAAGATGTCGTGCGGCACGGTCACGATTTCGCAGCCGCAGTCGTCCGCCTGAAAAATGTTCAGCACTTCACGGACGCTCGCCCAGAGCAACTCCGCCCGGGGCAGACCGGCCAGGAGTTTTTTGCTCTCGCGCATCTGCGGCATCGGGTCAACGCCGGTGTCCGCAATGCGGCCGGCGAACACGGACACGACCGCCGGCACCTTGGGATTCAACGCCTTGGCGACACCCGCGACCTGCTCCAAAGTGAGGATGGCGGTGACGTTGAGCTTTACGCCTTCGAGCGCCAATTCGCGAACGAGCGGCAACGAAGATTCGTCGCGCGTGTTGGTAATGGGGATTTTGACGTAAACGTTCTTTGCCCAGCCATTAATCTTGAGCGCCTGCCGCCGCATTTCTGGAAATTCATCGGAAAACACTTCGAGCGAAATCGGTTTCTCCGTGATGTGCTGCAAAATGTCGCGCGCGAACGCTTCAAAATCGGTGAGACCGGCCTTGCGCATTAGCGTGGGGTTGGTGGTCATGCCTTTGATGAGCGGATTTGCGTTCAGTTGCAGCATTCCCGCCTTGTCCGCTCCGTCGGCGAAAATTTTTACTTTGAGGCTGGCCAGATTTTTCATGCGTCGTGTTTTTATTGCCGTGCGCAACGGAAGATAAGGCCGCCGCGCCAATGTTCAACTCATTTTCCGCCGGCCAGAATAATTTCCGCGGCTGCCAACAAATTCTTTGCATGGGAATTGGGCTGTTGTTTCAACGCTTCCGTGTAACCGCGATCAATAAAAATCGTGCGACACCCGGCGGCGTGACCGCAGTCAATGTCCCGCCAGCGGTCACCGACCATCCAGCTTTGCGCAAGGTCAATGCCCAGTTCGCGCGCAGCGCGCAGCAACATGCCCGGCTTGGGTTTGCGGCAATCGCAATCTGATTGGCCTTTGCCAGGATGATAACAAACTTCAACGCGATCCACCGGCAGTTGCCGGCACATTTCCGCATGGATCGCCTCGACAACTTCTTTTTTGAGCGTTCTGCGGCCCACGTCAGGCTGGTTCGTCACGACAATGAGCAAAAAGCCCGCCTGTTTCAAACGGCGACACGCCTCCGGCACTTCGGGAAAAATTTGAAATTCGCCCAAACTTGTCGGCGGATACGGCAGCTCATCGCGCTCCAACGCACGGTTGATGACCCCGTCGCGGTCGAGAAAAACGGCGCGCCGGACTTCGGACTTCGGACTTCGGACTTCGGACTTCACCGCGTGCTTTCCCATTTGGTCTGGCCGACCTTGAGTTTGGGATGGGAGACAAATAAATGCCAGATCACCGCCTGAAAAGCCTCGCTGTGGGGCGTGACGTGGGTTGGGTTGACCGTCGGCACGATGACGCACGCCGTCGCTTCCTTCGCGGTGTAACCGCCGTCACGTCCAACAATGCCGACGACCGAGGCGCCAACCTGCCGGGCGAGTTGAATGGCGCTGACCAGGTTGGGGCTGACGTTTTTCTCCAGGTTGCCGCCGCCGACGGAGAAAATGAGCAGGCCGTCCTTCGCGTTCAGCCGGCTGCCTTTGAGCCACTCGGCAAAAATCGTGGCCCAGCCTTCATCGTTGGTGCGGGCGGTCAGTTCAGAAACGTTGTCGGTGGGCGCATAAGCCTCGAATCCGCAGATTTTGCGGAAGTCGTTGACGGCGTGGCTGGCGTTGGCCGCACTGCCGCCGACGCCGAGGATGAACAGCCGTCCGCCGCGCTCGCGCACGCGCGCCAGTTCGGCCACGGATTTTTCGATGGCGTCCGGGTTGAGTTCGGAGACAAGTTTTTGGACTTCGTCGAGGAATTGTTTGGTAAAGCTCATGGCTTGTTGCCAGGTAAATAGAGCACGAACGGCTTGAAAAATGAAGCCCTAATTTGGCAGTGCCCTAATCACTAAAGAATGGCCAAATCCGAATGACAAATAACGCGACGGCCGATTTTGGAATTTCGTCATTGGGAATTTTTTAGTCATTCGGATTTATGGTTTAGAGCGTTTTCAGTCACTTCGTAGCCACGCGAAACAATCAATTTACATTTGTTTTCAGGCGTTTTCTTGCGAAATAGCGGCTACAGTTTTGATTAAACCGCTCTAGTCATTCCGGCCTTTCCGATTTTGAGCAAGGTTTCAAGCTCACTTAATCCAGCCGGCGAGCCCATCTCGTAAAATCTTTCCCGAACTTCAAAGCCGGCCAATTGCTTTTGGCGGACGAGCTTGCTCATGACTTCGGCCAGGTCGAACGGCTGGTCAGCGGAATATGAATTAAACACGGCCGCTTTGAACAGGCTCAGGCCGTAATCAATGTGCCGCATTTCCGGCGGGCGGTTCTTTTTGTCATAAACCGCGATTTCACCGTCGCGAAAAACGACGTTGCTGGTGTCGTAGCGGCCCTCGTTGCGATAGACGGTCATGCAACCGAGCTTGCCGCTATGCCGGAAAAATTCCGCGATGGGACGGTATTCAACCGGCAAATACGAATCTCCGTAGAGCACAAAAAACTCATCGCCGAGCAGCGGCAGCGCACGTTTGATTGCGCCACCCGTGCCAAGCGGTTTCGGGCCATCGAACGAATAATCGAGCCGCAAGCCAAACGCGCTGCCGTCGCCAAAATCGCGTTGAATCATTTCGCCGAGATAACCGACGCACAGCACTGCGCGGCGGAGCCCGCGTGATTGAAGCAAATCGAGCTGGTGCGCCAGAAACGGTTTGCCCGCGACGGTCACGAGCGATTTGGGAATTTTTTCCGTGATGGGCCGCAATCGTGTGGCGAGTCCGCCCGCGAGAATGGCGACGGGAATGTCGGGCGGCGCGCTCACGAGTTGACCAGTTTCGTGCCTTCGAAATCGAACCGAAAGCGGACTTCCTTGAGCCCGGCCTGCCGCATGGCGTGACGCAGTCTGGCCTTGTCTTCCGCATAAAACATCAGGAAGCCGCCCCCGCCCGCGCCGATGAGCTTGCCGCCGAGGGCGCCACTGGCCATCGCCAGGTCATACCACTCGTTGATTTTCGGATTGCTCATGCCACCGCTGCGCTGCTTTTTGCGCTGCCAGTGCACATCCATCAATCGCGCGAACTCATGCAGGTCGCCGGTTTCCAGCGCGTGCTGGCTTTGCAAGCCAAGGTCCTTGACGAAGTGCAGATTTTCGATCATCCCGGCGTCGGCCTGCTTTGATTTCTGGTCCTGTTCCTTCAGGATCGCCGATGCCGAGCGCGAATAACCGGTGAAAAAGAGGAGCAAATTGTCATCGAGGTTGTCCCGCGTTTCAGCGGAAAGCTTCAGCGGCCACGCCTCGACCTTGCCGTCCGGCAGAAATTTAAAACAGGTGATGCCGCCGTAGGCGGCGATGTATTGATCCTGTTTGCCAATGGGCTCCTTGAGCCGTCCCAGTTCGATTTCACACGCCTGCGCAGCGAGTTCGGCAGGATGGACGAGATTTTTGTTGTGCGCGTGCAAGGCTTTGAGCAGTGCGGTGGTGAAACTGCCGGACGAACCCAGGCCCGTACCGGCCGGAATATCGGCCATGGAGGCCAATTCAAGCCCACGTCCATCCATGCCCAGCAGGGCAAAAGATTCACGGAAGATGGGGTGCTTCAATTGCGCCGCGTCCGGCACACGCTCCAGTTCGGAATATTTGACGATGAGGTCGGGCACGAACGTTTCATGCACCGTGATGTAAACATATTTGTCAATTGCCGCGGCGATGAGAAATCCGCCGAACTGTTCGTAGTAAGACGGCAAATCCGTCCCGCCGCCGCCCAGCGTGACACGAAGTGGAGAACGCGCGATGATCATAAATCCGACATTCCGCTTTTCTTATAAATTTCTTCAACAATTTGGAGTGCCGCGCGCGCTTCCGCAAGACTGGCGTCCGGCTTGCGCTTCAATTGAACATCCTTCTCAAACTCCGTCATCTCAATCCGCCATGATTCATCCGGGCCGGGAAATTCATACAGCTTCGTGTCTGGCGGCCCCATTTCCGGCTTCATCTGGTAGTGATAAAGTTTCTCGACCCCGTAGCTACCGCCCAACCCTTCGATGTGCAACTTCGTATGGCGCCCGTATATCTCGAACGAAAAAAGATTTTTCCATTCCGTGCAGCTCACATGCAACCACGCCGTCTGACCGTTTGTGGTTTGCAAATCCAAAAATGCGTTGTCGTCCACCGGCATGTTCCAAAAAAATGTCGCCGCGTGGCCGTCAATTTTTTTGAACTCGCCGAGAAACCAGCCGGCGAGATTAATCAAATGGATTCCCTGGTCAATCAATTCACCACCACCGGAAAGTTTCGGGTTGGCGCGCCATTCCTTGTCGTAACCCACACGCCCACCGTGGCCGTAACGCGCGCGAATAAACATTAATTCGCCCATCACGCCGGACCCAAAAATTTCCCGCGCCTTGATGAACGCCGGATGATAACGATGATTAAACCCGACGCGGACGCAAACCCCATGCTTCTCCGTGAGTGAAATCAATTCGTCAATCTGCTTCACGGAAATGGCCGCTGGTTTTTCAACGATGACGTGTTTGCCGGCGCGGATGGCGGCGGCGGCAACCCCGGCCAGCGCGGAATTGATGGTCGCCACGATCACGGCCTCCACCTGCGGATCGGCGACGGCTTGTTTGAAATCAGCGACGGCGCGGCCGGCTTGCGCAAGTTTTACGAGTTCCCCGGCGCGCGACAAATTCGTGTCACAGGCCACCGCGAGTTTGGAACCGGCGGGCAACCCGGCCAGTCGTTTTTTCCCAATCAACCCGCAACCAACAATCGCGTATTTCATTTATTGCCCCAGGTTTTGCCGCGATCTTTCGGCACAATACGGCGCAGCGTGTAAATATCGCCGCTCAAATCGCCCTTGAGTTCGTGGAGTTTTTCCCACGGATCCCACTGGGCGCTGATGAGCTTGCCAGTAATGCCATCGCTTTGCGCACTGGCGAGATAGACCGCGAGGTTCGCGCCAAGTTCAAGCGGCGTGGCGCCCTTGTCTTTCCATTGCTTGTTCTTCTCGTAGAACGCCGCGCCGACTTTTTCCGGACCGGCGGCCAGAACTTCGTCCACCAGCCGCGTTGCCAAAGCTCCGGGTGCAATTGCGTTCACGTCCACGCGAAACGTTTTCAATTCCTCCGCCAGCGTTTCCATAAGGCGGATCACGGCGGCCTTCGATGCGGCATAAGCACTGATGTTCGGCAATGGATTCGTCGCGCCACCACCGGAGAGAATGACAATTTTGCCACGGCCGCTTTTTTTGAAATGCGGAATGACCGCGCGGCACGGGAGCAACACACCGTAAAGATTGATGTCCATCGCGCGACGCCATTCTTCGAGCGAAACGCATTCCGTCGCGCCCATCGGGCCGTAAATGCCAGCGTTTAATACCAGCGCGTGAAGCGGTCCGAGTTCACGCAACGCGAACGCGACGAGTTCGTTCACCTGGGTTTCGCTGGAAACGTCACAAATTTTCGCCAAAACTTTTCGCGAGGGAAATCGTTTCGCCAGTTCGTCGCGCGTGGCGAGCAACTCCTTTTCCCCGCGCGCACAAAGGACGGCGTTCGCGCCTTCGACCAGGAAATGCCCGGCGATGGCCTTGCCGAGTCCCTGGCTGCCGCCGGTGATGAGCGCATTGATGCCTTTAAGTTTCATATTCAAACGCGACCAACGGAAAGATGTTCGACAGCAGGCAGGTTTTTCAATTCCTTTTCCAAAAAACGGTTGGCGTCCACAAAAATGCGCTGGCGCATGGCCGGGGCAATTTTCGCCCAATCAGCCCCGCGAAATTCAGGCCACTCGGTGCAAACCACAGCGGCATCCGCGCCGCTCAACGCCCCGGTAATTTGGGAAACGAGCCGCACCCCGGCGAGTTCGGCGGGCAATTGTTTCACCGCCGGGTCAAAGGCGTGAACGCCCGCACCCGCCGCCAGAAGATTCCGGCACAATTCCACCGCCGCGCTGCGGCGGAGTGTGTCGGTGTTGGTGGTGTAAGTCAGGCCGAGCACGGCGATTTTCTTTCCGCGCAAATCGCCGAGACGCGATTGCAATCGCCGCAACGCCCAACTGCGATGCAGATCGTTGCTCTGCGTGATGGCCGGAATGACGGATATTTTTTCATTTTTCGCGGCCGCCAGTTTGGTCAGCGTGACCACGTCACGCGCGAGCGTGCCGCCGGCAAACGGACCGCCGGGACCGAGATAAGCCTTTGGCCCGATGCGCGGTTCGCTTTTCAAACCGGCGGAAACCTCCTTGGCGTCCGCGCCGACGTGTTCGCCCAATCGCGCAATCTCGTTGATGAACGTGATGGAAAGCGCGAGAAATGAATTAAGGGCGTGCTTCACCATCTCGGCCGACTCGGTGCGCATGAATAAAATTTGCGGAGTGAACGGTGCAAACAGTTTTTCGAGCAGCGTTTTTTTCGCGTCGTCACGGATGCCAACGATAACGCGTCCGGTTCTTTCAAACGCGTCAATTGCCCGGCCCAGCCGCAGATTTTCAGGCGAGCAGGCGAAATGAAATTGCGGGAATTCGGCTTCCAGCCGGCGGCAGGTGCCGACGGGCAGTTGGGCGGAAATCAATACCAGCGCGCCCTTGGGCAAATGCAGCAGCGCGCGGCGGAGATGGGCGAGAACGAATTCCACATCCGATTCGTCGTTTTCATTGACCGGCGTGTCGTAGCAAAGCCAGAGCACATCGGCGCGGGCGCACGCGATTTTGGGATCGGTGGTGAACGAAAGTTTTTTTGCGGCAAGACCGGCCGTGATGAGTTCATTCAGCCCCGGCTCGAAAAGCGGAGCCTGGCCGGAATCAAGTTTGGCGATGTTCGCCTCGTCGAAGTCGAGTCCGACAACTTGAAAATGCCGCGCGCAGCACGCAGCGGTGACGCAGCCGAGATGCCAGAGGCCGAGGACGGTGACATTCATCGGCGTTGGAGCACCCACTGGTTTTGCTGGAGCCATTGGAGTGTGCGAATGATGGATTGTTCGATGGTGAGCGTGGTTTTCCAGCCGGTGGCGCGGATTTTTTTGGTGTCGAGAAAAATAAACGGGTTGTCGCCGATCCAACCCTTGTTGCCGCCGCTGTATTTGAGGCGCGGTTTCAGCTCCAGCGCGCCGCAGATGAAACGGATGGAATTGTTGACCTGCACGTATTCATCAGCGCCGAGGTTGTAAATTTCCACGCGGTGCCTGGCTTGTTTGGCTGTGGCGCGATCCACAACGTGCAACATGGCGTCGAGACAGTCTCCAACGTAAAGATAGGATTTGCGTTGTGCGCCATCGCCCAAAACTTTCAAGTGGCCGGGGTGGGCGAGCAGTTGTTTGTAAAAATCCAACACGTGACCGTGTGTGTAGCGTTCGCCGAGAATGGAGACAAACCGGAAAATGTAACCTTCAAATCCGTAGCCTTCGCAGTAAGCGTGAATAAATCCTTCACAGGCGAGCTTCGAGGCCGCGTACAGGGAGGTTTGCACCGGAAACGGATGGTTTTCGGGCGTGGGGAAAATTTCCGCCTCGCCATAGACGCTGCCGGTGGAACTGAACGCAATGCCTTTGATGCCGTTGGCGCGCATGGCCTCAAGCACGTTGAAAGTGGCAACGGCATTTTGCTGAAAATCCTTGTGCGGGTGATCCAAGCCGAACCGGACGTCTGCATTCGCAGCCAGATGAAAAACGAAATCGCATCCCGCCATCGCGCGGATCAACGCGGACAAATCCAGACAATCGCCTTCGATGAGTTTGAATTTGGGATTGGTTGACGCCGATTCCAGAAATTCACGCTGGCCGGTGGAGAAATTATCCCAGCCGACAACGTGTTTACCGCCGGCAAGCAGGCGGTCAACGAGATTGCTGCCAATAAAACCGGCGGCACCGGTGACAAAGACTTTTCTCATGATTGGGCGCGGAGTTTAGTGGGGGTGGGCAAGACTCGCCAGCATTTTTGAAAGGCAGTGTCTCCCAAAGCCTACGAATTTGCCGTGGCAACCGGTTTTTCCGCCGGTAAAGCGGGATTGATGGAAGCGCGACGCTCAAGCCACCGGCGGTCAATGGGGTTGTAGAAGGTGCATTCCAAGCAGGTTTCCGGGCGTTTGCCGGAGTAGAACCCATTGATGACGCTCCAGGCCTGGTCGCTTTTGGAAATTTCTTCGAGCGATTTTTCGCGGATATTGCCGACCACCAAATCGTCAAGGTCACTGTGCGTGAGCCGGCAACCGCAGAGGCGAACTCTGCCGTCGTGACGGACGGCAAAGTTAAAAAGATTTTTGCACGGCATATTCAGCGGCGGCGGCAGTTTGCGCAGCCGCATGAACCCGCTCAGGTCGGCTGGCTGTATGGTGCCACCCCAGTTGTCGAAATCCACGGTGAAATTAATGCGAACCTTTTCGGACAGGTAGGGTTTGATATTGCCGGTGAAATCCTTCGAGTGAATTATCTGGCTGGGTTTTTCCGCGTTGCGAAACCGGATGACGATGCGGGCCGGTTCGCCTTTGGCGCGATTGTATTCAAGCAAATTGCGGATGCCGGACATGGCGTCGTCATAATGTTTGACGCCATAGATTTTTTCATACGCTTCCCTGCTCGCACCCTGCGTGCTGATGTAAACGCCGCCGATGCCGAGGTCAATCAGGCGTTTATAAGTGTCGTTGCGATTCAGCAAAATGGCGTTCGTGGTCAGGACAACGTTCTTGATATGGGCCTGATTCACCGCATAGTCCACTTTCTCCAGCAGGCCGGGGTCCACGAGCGGGTCGCCCACGACCGGTGTAAGATCGAGGCTTTGGCCGCCGGCCGCCGCCCATTCATCCGCCGCTTTTTTGAAAATGTCGAACGGCATGATGCCAGTCTGGAGGGTTTTGTTGGCGACAACTTTTGGATAGGCGCAGAAGGAGCATTTGGCGTTGCAAATGTTCGTCACGCCCGTCATCAGCGTCGAGGATGTTTCCAGGTGGCGGTATTCCCACAGTTCCTCCGGAGACACTGTGTTTTGGGAAACCCTCCGGTAATTGAGACGCCTCTGGAAATTTTGAAAATAAAACGCACTCCAATAAACCACATCGGCGGCCAGACCATTGGTATGCACGGCGTGGTAAATGTGCCAACCCAGTTTTCGCAGCAGGCTATTCACTATTAAAAAAGCTATAGTCTCCAATCAGAAAGTCAAATCGGTTTGGCGGGAGAATACAATTTAATTGCTCCATTTGCAGTCTTCTGTTAATCGACAATCTGGAAATCACGACACGACATGGCCAAAAACATAATTCTCCGGTTGCTGCACCGCTATGCTGATCGTCAGCGGGCACTGGGCATAGAACGGTGCAATGATTGGGGCGGAAAGACCGTGGTTGAATTGGCGCCGGACAGTTTGGTCGATGTGGGTTGCGGCGATGGGGACCTGCTGTTTCGGTACCTGAAGAAAAGTCCGCGTGAATTTTACGGCGTGGAAGGCGCACCCCTGCGGAAGGCCCGGGCGGAAGAACGCGGCCTTAAAGTTTTCAGCTATGACTTGAACGGGCGCTGGCCGTTTGAAAATAATAAATTTGACGTGGTATTCAGTTCTCAAGTCATTGAACATCTGCACAACACCAGACTTTTTGCCGAGGAGGCTTTTCGTGTACTCAAGCCTGGTGGCACGGCAGTCATCATGTCAGAAAATCTTTCCAGCTTGTTGAATTGCTTTGCGTTGTGCATGGGTTACACGCCATTTCCGCTCATGCAGATTTGCGGGCGTTACCTCGGCAATCCACTGGGGCTTCACTACAATGAACCCATAGATGAACACGTGCCCATTGACCACCCGTCCTTCTCCGGCATCTCAGGTCATGTGCGGGTGCTGACCGTTCAGCAAGCAAGGGAATTATTCACGCTAACCGGTTTTGAAGCCGATGTCCGTTCCATCAGCATATTGCCGCTGCCCGATGCTTTGAGCCGGGCGCTGGAGGGAAGGATCCAAAAACGCGGTCACTTCCTGCTGATTCGGGCCCGCAAACCACATTAACCTGGGACGCGTAGAATCCGCTTGCGCCCGAAGCCCGCTCCCGCCGAAGCTATTTATTTAAGCGCAAAGACGGCCGGTCGGGGAAAAATCTCCCGACGCCGCCAAGCCGCCAATTTTTATGAGTACTGTGATTGTAACCGGCGCTGCTGGCTTGATCGGTTCAGAAAGCGTCAAGCGATTTGCCCCGGAGGGCTTCAGGGTGGCCGGCATTGACAATGACCTGCGACGCTGGTTCTTCGGTGACGGCGCCTCCACACTGGCCAACCGCCGGAAACTCATCGAGTCCATCCCAAATTATCAACATCACGACTTCGACATCCGCGACCGTCAAGCGGTCGAAAACCTGTTCGGCCAGCTTGGCAAGGACATCGCCCTGATCATCCACACCGCCGCCCAGCCTTCCCACGACTGGGCCGCACGCGATCCGCACGCGGATTTCAGTGTCAACGCCACCGGGACGCTCAATTTGCTGGAGGCGACGCGACAATTTTGCCCTGAAGCTGTTTTCATCTTTACCTCCACGAACAAAGTTTATGGCGACACGCCCAATGGCCTGCCGTTGATCGAACTGGAAAAACGCTGGGAAATAAAATCCGGTCACGCCTACGAACCCGGCATCCCGGAAACGATGAGCATTGACCAGACCAAACACTCGTTGTTCGGCGCATCGAAAGTCGCGGCGGACGTGCTGGTGCAGGAATACGGGCGTTATTTTGGAATAAAGACCGCGTGCTTTCGCGGTGGCTGTTTGACTGGCCCGGCCCATGCCGGCACGGAACTGCACGGTTTTCTCGCCTACCTGATGCGCTGTACCGTGACCGGCACGCCCTATCGCGTGTTCGGCTACAAAGGCAAACAGGTGCGCGACAACATTCACAGCCACGATTTGGTGGAAGCCTTCTGGCAATTTTTCCTCAAGCCGCGCTCGGGCGAGGTTTACAACATCGGCGGCAGCCGCCATTCAAATTGTTCCATGTTCGAAGCGATTGATCTGTGCGAACAAATCAGCAGTCGCAAATTGAAATGGACTTACGAGGAAAACAATCGCATCGGCGACCATATTTGGTGGATCAGCGATGTGCGGAAATTCCAGAGTCACTATCCCGCCTGGAAATTTCAATACAACCTGGGGCGGATTCTCGAAGAAATTCATCACGCCTGCCTGGCCAGTTGAATCATGCCTGCCTTTCCAGAAAGCATTTTGATCACCGGCGGCGCGGGCTTTGTCGGCGGCAATCTCGCCAGGTTCCTGAAGCGACGCCACCCTTCAGTTCGCGTCATCGCCATGGACAACTTGCACCGGCCCGGTTCCGAATTAAATCTTCCCCGGCTGCGGGGGGGTGGGGTGGAATTCGTCAAGGGAGACATACGATTCACCAACGAATTCCCCACCGGACCGTTTGAGGCCATCATCGAATGTTCGGCCGAACCTTCCGTGCTTGCTGGTTACTCCGACTCGCCGGACTATCTCATGGAAACAAATTTTCTGGGCACCTACCGCTGCCTTGAAAAGGCCCGACAAGGGCAAAGCAATTTTTTGTTTCTTTCCACCAGCCGGGTTTATCCCATTGCCCCGCTGGAAGCGCATCCCTGGCGTGAAAGCGAAACGCGTTTTGAGTGGCTGGACGTCGCCGGAGCGCCGATTTCGTCGCAAGGGGTGCGGGAAGAAAGTGCATCACAAGGTGCGCGCTCGCTTTATGGATTGACCAAGTTTGCCAGCGAAGGGTTGATTGAGGAATACCGGTCCGGGTTCGGACTTCGAGCAGCCATAAACCGTTGCGGCGTCATTGCCGGCCCGTGGCAAATGGGCAAAGTGGAGCAAGGCGTCGTGTCGCTGTGGGTACTCCGCCACTATTTCGGTAAACCGCTTTCTTACATCGGCTACGGCGGCACCGGCAAACAGGTTCGCGACGTATTGCACGTGGACGACCTCTGTGAACTGGTTGAGGAACAACTGGCCGATTTTCCCGCCTGGGACGGCTGGCTGGGAAATGTCGGTGGCGGGTTGGAAATTTCCGCTTCGCTTCAGGAACTCACCACCGCGTGCCGGAAAATTGTGGGGCGCGAAGTGCCCATGGCCGCCGAACCAAAAAATCGCCAGGCTGATTTGCGCATTTTCCTCGCTGATTGTTCCAAATTGTTTGCAGGCACAAACTGGCGTCCCAAACGGGGTGTGGAAAAAATCGTCGCGGATGTTTTTGCCTGGGTGCGCGGGCACGAAAAAGAATTGCAACCGCTCGTATGAAAAATGATTCGCCCAAATCAAATGGTTTGCAAATGAACAGGCTGTTGCAAAGCGGCATCGTATTTTCCGCAATCAGCCTTCTGACCACCTTTGTCCATTATGTCTTTCAAATCATCGTCAGCCGGCAGCTCGGCGGCGAAACCGGCGAATACGGCCTCGCTCTCACCACCATCACTTTTGTTGGTTTTCTCGGATTGCCACTGGCCATAGCCACACAAGCGGTCACGCACTACATCGCGCGTTTTCATTTCAGTGGTGACGACGTGCGGCTGCATGGTCTGCTGGCTGGCTGCCGCAAATTTCTTTTTCATATCACACTCGCCGGTTCGGTCATCGCCATCATTCTGGTGAAACCGTTGGGTGATTTTTTCCATATTCCGCGCACCAGTCTCACGCTCATCGCGCTCGGGTGTGTGCTGGGCGGGCTTTGGGGTTCCTATGTGACGGCGCTATGTCAGGGGCTCGCCTGGTTCAAACGGCTTGCCTTCATCGGACTGTTGGCCGCGCTGGTGCGGGTTTTGTTTGGCTGGCTCACGACCAGAATCTGGCCCACGGCCGAATGGGCGGTTTTGGCTTCGGTCGTCATGTTGCTGGCCAATTTGATTTTGCTTTTCTGGAAAAATGACTTTCCGCGCCGGACCGACACCGCTATTTCGCCGTGGGACCGGGAATTTGTCCAATTCCTCGTCGTCAGCGCCGCCTGTATTGTTGGCTCAAACTGTTTCAGCCAGGGCGACTTGCTCGTGGCCAATAAATTTTTTGCAAAAGGCGATCTGGATGCTTACAGCTCCGCCGGATTGCTCGCCCGGGCATTGCCAACGGCCGTCGGCCCGCTGCTGGCTGTTTTGTTCACACATCGTTCCAGCCAGCACCACGGCGACGCGTTGCGCGAACAGTTGAAATTGCTCGGCCTTTACGCTTTCGGCCTGCTCTCCGGCGCCATCGGCCTTTTCGTGTTGAAAACGTTTGTCCTGCAACTTCTGCATCGAAACACACCGGATGCCGCCGGAATGATCGGCCAGCTTTCCATCACCATGGTCTTCGTCGGCTTGCTTCAAGCGCTTGCGATGTGGTCACTGGCCAGCCGCTGGATCAAACTTTCAATGCTTTATGGCGGACTTGGCATCGCCTACTGGATTACTTTGCTGTGCCTTGGCAAATCGCCGGCGGACCTGTTGCGCGTCATGCCCGCGGCGGCGGGCGTCGCGTTCGGCGCGGTGTTTTTGATTTGGCTCCTCGCGATGCTCACGCACAAAATTGGTGAACCAGCAAAGCTGATTTGAATTTGTTGCCGCCTTCGGCCACACTCACACCATGCCGTCCGGTCCAGAAAATCTGCCGCGTATCAGCTTCATCATGCCCACGCTCAACGTGGAGGCGTTGCTGGACACGGTTCTCTCGTCCATCACGCGCCAGACATATCCACGCGACCGCTATGAAATTCTGCTGGCCGACGCGCATTCGACCGACCGCACGCGTGAAATTGCAAAAAAATACGGCGTCATCGTCCTCAACGACGACGGCAAAAACATGGAGGAAGGCAAACGCCTCGCGCTTCAGTACGCCACCGGCGAATTCATCGTGTTCGTGGATGCGGACAACGAAATCACCCACGCCGATTACATCGAACTCGCCATAAAAGCGCTCGCCGCAAATCCGCAGGCGCTGGGCGTGGAAAGTTATTATTTGCCGTCGCCGAAAATGAGTTCGTTCTGCGCCTACCTCACACACCGGCTGCACATCAGCGATCCGATTGCCTGGCTGATGAGCACGAATCCGAAACTTGTCGCGCGCGACGGTGAGGTGGAACGCTGGATCCTGCCTGGTAATTCGCTTTCGTATCCGCTCGGAGCCAACGGATTTGTGTTTCGCCGCGCGGATTTGGAGTTCGTGAAAACCGGCGAACATTTTCAGGATACGCACGCGGCATTGCACCTCATGCGTGAGGGCAAACGCGAATGGCTGCGCATCCGCGGACGCGGCGTTCATCATTATTACGTCCAGACGCTCTGGGGCTTCGTGCAAAAACGCCGCCGCGCCACGGTTCATTTTCTTCGCGTGCAGGAAGAGGCAAAAACAAATTGGATGAAGGAGAAACCGCCCGTGCCGCTCTGGCTGGCAGGCGTCTATGGCGTCACCTTCGCCGGCCCGCTGTGGCACTCGTTGCTTGGATTGGTTCGTGACGGTGACCCGCGCTGGTTCTGGCATGTGCCGGCGAGCCTCGGCAGCGTGCTCGGCGACGCCTGGGGTGTGTGGACTTACAAAACCCGGCGCGGCGACCGGAATTTGGTCGCCAAGCTGAAGCCGAAACAGACTTTGAAATAAATGGAAAGCCACATCGAACGCTTCGGCCGCATGGATGGCCCGCCGCTGGTCAGCATCATCGTGCTGAATTGCAACGGCGCGAACTGGCTGCCGAAATGTTTTGGGTCCATCAAGGCGCAAACGATTCTCAATCAAATCGAGACCGTCTTGGTGGACAATAATTCGACGGACGATTCGGTGACGGTCGCCCGGAAATTGCTGGCCGATTTCCCTTCGGCCTGCATCGTGAGGAATTTAGAAAACCTCGGCTTCTGTGAAGGCAATAATTCCGGCGCCCGCGCGGCGCGGGGCCGTTATCTCTTTTTTCTGAACAACGACACCTGGCTCGAAGCGGACTGCATGGAGAAGCTGATTGTGGGAACGGAAAAGATCGGGGCAGTCGCGTCCACGCCGCTGGTGTTGAATTACCCGGACAATTCCTATCAGGATTTTGGGTTTTACGGTTTCGATTTCTTCGGGCTGCCCAGCCCATCAGCAATGGCGACCGGGACGCGCGAAATTTTCATCGCCGGCGGCTGCTCTTATTTGATTCGCCCCGACGTTTTCAACCAACTCGGAAGGTTCGATGCGGAGTATTTTATTTACTCCGACGACGCAGATTTGTCATGGCGGGTGTGGCTGGCCGGCTACAAAGTGGCGGGAATATTTGAGGCCAGACTGCATCATCGCGGCGCGGCGGGCGTGAATCCGTCAGGTGGAATTGAAACGATTGAATTTCGCACGAACGACCGGAAACGATTTCTGACGAACCGCAATTGTATTCTGACTTTGCTCAAAAACGGGCGGCACATTTTGCTGTTGCCAATCATTCCGCTCATCGCGTTGTTGTTTTTGGAATCGCTCGTCGGCTGCTTGATTTTGCGCCGCTGGTCGTTTGTGCGGGCGAGTTTTTGGGATGCCCTGCGTGATTGCTGGCGGTTGCGCGGCCACATCGCCCAGCAACGAAAAATGGTTGCGACATTCAGAAAACATTCTGATTTCTGGATGCTGCGGTTTTTCCGGTTGAAATTGAACCGCTGGTTTGAAATCAAGCGTCTGTTTCAATTCGGCCTGCCGCGCGTGGACGCGCGTTGACAAAATGAATTCGGAAATTAGGATTAATAAACCCCATGCATCAGCTCAACACTGCTCGTCAAATCGAAGCAAAGCCGGCAACCGGTGAATACGACATTGCCGTCGCTTGTCGAGTTTGTTCGATACCTTCAAACAGCAAGCCGCCGATTTTTGCCGAAGACAAGTTAAAGCTGGTCGAATTTTGTTTGAAATCATTCAAGGCGAGCCTTGGTAATTTGCGTGCCAAACTGTGGGTCGTCCTGACCGGGCCGCCGGAATACGAGCAAATGTTCGAAAAGGTTTGGCCGCAAGAAGATTTGGTGGTCTTGAACGTCGGGAAAATTGGCAATCCGCGCAGCTTGCAAAAACAGATTGATATTTTGACCACGCAGACCGACGCCGAATTGGTGTTTCTGGCTGAGGACGATTATTTTTATCTTCCCGACAAGTTTCAGTCAGCGGTTGAATTTTTGCGAAGCAATCCCGACACGAGCTTCATTTCGCTTTACGACCATCCTGATAATTACGTTGTCCCCTTTCAACAATCTTTGCCGCCGGCGAAGGCGCGAAAAAGCGGGGGGCTTTCCTGGTATTCAAGAGCAACAACGACCCACACTTTCCTGACCCGAAAAGCCACTCTTCAGAAGTGTCGGAATGTATTCCGCGCTTCCTTTTGGGGAAGTTATAAAATTTGGGGGAGCGATACAGACACGGCGCATTGGCTTGCTCTAACCAAAACGAAAATTTTCAATCTGCCGATGTTTCTGAAGTCTTTGGTTAAGTATCGTTACTGGGCAGCCTGCATGGTTCTGGCGTGGATTTTTCGGTGGCGGCAGATTTTATTTGGAGAGCGTTATACTTTATGGACGCCCAGGCCGTCTATTGCAACTCACATGACAGCCGGACTGGAAGCCCCCGGCGTTGATTGGCCGAAAGAATTTGACCGATGCTTGTCCAAAGTTTGAAAAAATCAATTCAACGACCGGATGCTTGCCCAAGCGAACGGACAAGCGCAGGTTGCCTCATATCATGAAGGCAGCCATGGATCTTCTTGACGCGCTTGGCTTTGCGATTTTTTGTCTTTCAACCGGGGAATCCGGGCAATTTGTCCGGAAGAAAATCACGGCGAGCCGTTGCACCCGCCATTCAAGGAGTCTCCAGCGGATGAGGCCGTTTGACGGAATCGACAGTCATTAATTTCCCGTTTCACCGCAGCACGAAATAAGATCATTCCGTCACAACTTTCAATCAATCTTTTCCAGCGCCGCCCAGGATTGGGGAAGATTTTTGCGGACTTCGATTCCTTCAAACGGCTTGCCCTGCCGTGCGCCCGCTTTTTTTGCCCACGCGGCCATGCGCCCGACGCCTTCTTCGAGCGAAACATTTTTTATCAGGTCGCCGAAATGTTTTTGCACTTTTTCGTGCGCGGAATAGGCATGGACGACTTCGTTGCGCGCGTCGAGGTGTTTGATTTGCGATTTTGCGCCCATCGCTTTGGCGACGACAGTTGCGAGTTCGTTCACCGAATAAGGTTTGTCCGCGCCGACGTTGAAGACCTGATTGTAACTTTTCGGTCGCGCGATGCTCGCGGCGATGACTGGAGCAACGTCATCAATGTAACTGAACGCGCGCGTCTGCTTGCCGTCGCCGAAAATCGTCATCGGTTGTCCCTGCATGATTTGGTTCATGAAAATGCCGATGACGTTGCGGTAACGATCGCCGAGATTTTGGTTTTCGCCATAGACATTATGCGGGCGAAAGACGATGTAATTCAGCCCGAACATTTCGTGCGCCTCTTTCAAATCAAGTTCCACCGCGTATTTGGCGATGCCATAAGGGTCTTCGGGCTGCGGCACGGCCACCTCGGTCATGGGCACTTGGTTTCGGCCGTAAACCGCAATGGATGAGGCGAACACGAAACACTTGACGTTGTGATTCACGGCGGCGTTGATGAGGTTGACGCTGCCCAGCAGGTTGTTGGTGTAATTGAAATGTTTGATGAAATGACTCAAGCCTTCGGCAGCATAGGCGGCCAGATGGAAGACGTGTTCAAACGTGTGTCCAGCATGGAGCTTTTGCACGAGCGCGACATCCGTGATCGAACCTCTGACAAATTTCACGCCATCGGGAACGTAATCGCGAAAGCCGCCGCTCAAATCGTCCAAGCCAATCACTTGGTGTCCCGCCTTGAGCAAATGCTTGCAAACGTGCGAACCAATAAAGCCCGCCGCGCCGGTAACCAGAACCTGTGAACTCATGCGACAAATTTAGCCGCGAAGCCCACTTGCGGCGAGTTTTTTTGAACCCGCCCACCGTCTTGACACTTAACCTGCTACGACCGAGAATAACCCTTCCGTTTTTTTAGCCGACCGAATTTTATGAAAGTTATCAAACCAAAAGCCGCGCCCAAGCCCTGGAATTTTTTCCCCGCGCCGGTTTTACTGGCGGTCGTTCTGGCCGCGCTTTTCTGGAAAAGTTTTCTGCCAAACTACGTCCATTTTTCAAACGACGGGCCGCTGGGGCAACAAAACACCTCCTGGTCACAACTTCCCGCCGCATACACTGGAACTTGGCGGGATTTGAACGACCTCGGCGGCAACGCCGGTTCGTCTCCGTTGGACCTTACCACGCTCATCCACTGGACGCTGGGGCCGGTCGGCTGTGCCAAATTTCTCGCGCCCGCCGCGCTATTCATACTCGGTTTGGGCGCGTGGACATTCTTTCGCGCCCTCAAGTTTTCACCGCTGGCCGCCGTGCTGGGCGCGTTGGCCGCCATGTTAAATTCCGCTTACTTTGGCAACGCCTGCTGGGGCGTGGCCTCCGGTGAAATCGCCCTGGGCATGATTTTTTTCGCGCTGGCTTTGGTCATCGCAAACAACACAGAAACTCCACGGCACATCCGCTGGACGCGCCTCGCGCTGGCTGGACTGTGTGTGGGCATCAATATTATGGAAGCAGCGGACATCGGCGCGCTTTATAGCGTACTCATCGCCGCCTTCGTGTTCTTCAAATCTTTCACCGATGCGGGAGGAAACATTTTTGCCCGGATCGTGCGCGGCGTGGGAAGCACAGTGATGGTGGCCGTCTTTGCCGGTTTCATAGCCTTCCAGTCGGTCACGTCACTTGTGGGGTCACAAATCCAAGGCATCGCCGGAATCAGCCAAGATGCGGAGACCAAGGCCGCCCAATGGGATCATGCCTCGCAATGGAGCTTGCCAAAAAAAGAAACGCTCGGACTGATCGTTCCCGGCCTGTTTGGCTACAAGATGGACACCCCCAATAACATGATGCCCGCGTTGCAGGATGCTTATCGCGGCGGAGTCTATTGGGGCGGCAAGGGGCGCGACCCGGCGATTGACCGGTTTTTCGACAGCGGTGGAACTGGTGCGCCGCCATCCAACTATATGCGCCAAAGTGGCGGAGGCGATTACTGCGGAATCCTCGTCGGACTGGTCGCCGCTTGGACCATCGCTCAATCTTTCCGCCGTAAAGATTCGCTCTTCACGGACTCGCAAAAAAGAATCATCTGGTTTTGGACGACGGTGATGTTCATTTCTTTGGTATTTGCCTGGGGAAGATTCGCGCCATTTGATTTTTTCAAAAATACTATTTACGCCCTGCCATATTCCTCCACCGTCCGTAACCCGGTAAAATTCATCGTCCTTTTCTGCATGGCACTGGTGATTTTATTCGGTTACGGTGTTCACGCGCTGAACCGCCGGCATCTGGACAACGCCGCGCCGAAAGCGCCCAGCCTCGTCGCGCAACTGCAGTTCTGGTGGGCCAAGGCGGGGGCTTTTGACCGGAAATGGACGCTTGCCAGCGTAGGAATTCTTGGCGCGAGCGTTTTAGGCTGGCTGTTTTACGTCGCACAAAAACCAAGCTTTGTGCATTACCTCCAGAAAGTGGGTTTTTCCGACGAAAATTTTGCGCGGGAAATCGCCACGTTTAGCATCGGACAGGCGGGCTGGTTCCTCCTGCTTTTCGCCAGCGCCATCGCATTGCTCACGCTGGCCATCGCCGGTTATTTTGCCGGCCCGCGCGCCAAATGGGGCGGACTGTTGCTCGGCGCATTTTTGGTCATGGATTTAGGTCGGGCGAACCTGCCTTACATCATCCACTGGGATTACAAACAAAAATACGATATTGATTCAGCCAATCCGTCCAATTCGACAAATCCGATTATTAATTTTCTGCGCGACAAACCCTATGAACACCGCGTCGCCGGCCTGCCATTCCCCACGCCGCAGGGACAGGAATTGTTCGATGAGCTTTACAAAATTGAATGGATGCAGCATCACTTCCCGTATTACAACATCCAATGCCTCGACATCATCCAAATGCCGCGCATGCCGGAGGATTTGAAGGCTTATCTGGAAGCGCTTTCGCCCCGCGGCACGATGGAAACCGCCCCGCTCATCACACGCCGCTGGGAATTGACCAACACCCGCTACCTGCTCGGCCCGGCCGGATATCTCGAGGTGATGAACCAGCAGATTGATCCCGCGCAGCACCGCTTCCGCATCGTCCAACGTTTTGACGTGATGCCCAAGCCCGGCATTGACCAGCCGACGCAATTGGAGCAGTTGACCGCCGTTGTTAGCGAAAACGGAGGTTATGCACTCTTTGAGTTCACTGGCGCGCTGCCTCGTGCCAAACTTTATTCCAACTGGCAAGTCAACACCAACGACGACGCCACGCTCAAAACACTGGCGAGCACAAATTTCGATCCGTGGCAAACGGTCTTGGTTTCGACGCCGTTGCCGGGCGCGCCGGCTGCGAACGCGACAAACCAAAATTCCGGCACGGTTGATTTCAAACGTTACGTGCCGGACGACCCCGGGTTCAAGGGGAAGAGAAATGGTTTATGGAAACAATCTGGATACTGTTACGCGCCGAAGGATATCATGTTCGATGCCAAAGCCACCATCCCCTCGGTACTGCTGCTTAATGACAGGTTCGATCCGCACTGGCGCGTGCTTGTGGATGGCAAGCCGGCGGAACTGTTGCGCTGCAATTTCATCATGCGCGGCGTTTATCTGACCCCCGGCCAGCACACAGTGGAATTCCGGTTCAGCCTTTATAGCAAGCTGCTTTATGTGACGCTTCTGGCGATTTTTGTCGCCTTTGTATTGGCTGCGTATTTGTTCTTCATAAAAATGCGCCAGGTTAAATGAGGCAGACAGTCCCCGATAATACCCGTCCGCTTCAGCTTGCCGGACGTTTGATTGCGCTTGCAAGAAGCGACAGGCTTAACTAGCTTCACCGCCCGGTGAAGCGGGCTTTGGTGATTTTATATGTCGCCAAAAGTTAAAACCATTTTATGAGAGTTGCACTAGGAAGCGCCTACTGGCACTTCAAAAGTTTCTTCAAACCGGGCGCTTCCACAACCGGCGATCTGCTTCCTGAAATCATCCGTCAATTATCTCACGACAATCCCCGGCTCAAGGAACTCAAAGAGCGGTATGCTCAAAACACCCGGTTGGCCCACTCTTTTTGGAACTCTTGGGAGAAACATGTCAATCTGTTGAGATTTCGCGGCGAGGACGATTATGTGAGCCAAGCGTATTTTCGCCAGAACACGCGTCGCTACGAATTAAGCTTCGCTTACGTTGAAGCCACGGATGATCTGGGTCTGCTCAACCGGCTCGGAGAAGACCCGTTGTTCGGCGTGAAATTGTGGGAATTTGTCCCCGGCAAACCGGTCAGCCGCGACCTGCTGGATTCCATCCTGGAAATCGCGTTTCTGCAAAGGGCCCTGGGTTTTCAATTCCAGGATCGGCTGCGCGTGCTGGACATCGGGGCCGGCTACGGACGGTTCGCCCATCGTTTTAACACGGCGTGTCCGAACAGTTTGATTACCTGCATTGATCCCATCGCCACCTCGACCTTTCTCTCGGAATTTTATCTCAAGTTCCGCAACTGCACCGGGACGGATGTTGTTCCGTTCGACCAGTTGCCCGGTCTGCAGGGCCGGACTTATGATCTGGCCACCAACATCCACAGTTGGTCGGAATGCACCAAGCAGTTCATCAGTTTCTGGCTGGACCAGATCAGTGACTTGAAAGTGCCGTATCTTTTCATCGTCCCGCATACCGAAAAACTGGAAACGGTGGAGACCAATGGTGTTCATCTGACTTATGATGACGAACTGGAACGCCGCAACTTCAAGCTCGTTCTCAAGCAGAAGAAATTTCACCGCTCCCAACTGGTGCATCAGGCGGGCATCTTCCCGACGGAATACCGTCTGTATAAACGCTCTCTTTAAGACACCGGAGATTGGACCAAAAAACATTATGCGTGTCGCAGTCATTGTCATCACCCGCAACCGCTCCAGTTACATCGGAGAAACGCTTGAAGCCCTCGCCCGTCAGGACTGTCCCGGCTTTGAAGTAATGGTCGTGGACAGCAGCACGGATGCAGAAAAGGAAAAGACCGCGGCAATTGCCGCGCAATTCAACGCGAAATATGTTTCCGAGCCACGTCGTGGACAGGCCCTTGCCCGAAACACCGGAGTCGCCAACACCTCCGCCGAAGTCATAGCGTTCACCGACGACGATTGTGTCCCGGCCAGGGACTGGTTAAGCCAGTCGCTCAAAAACTTCACCGATCCAGATGTCTGGGCCTGCACCGGCCGGGTCATCCAGCACCATCGCGAAGGCGCGGCGAATCTGTTCGAGGAAGTTGCCGGTCAAGACTTGGGCGTCGAGCGACGGACCTTTGCAAAGGCGGACACCGGCTTTGGCCTCGGCTTCCTGCTGGGGAACTTCGCCAAAATTTTTGCCAAACACATGAAATCGGGCGCGCCCGTTCCCTTTGGCATCGGTCATGGCAGCAACATGATTTTTCGCAGCGATACCTTTAAAAAACTTGGCGGCTTCAACCAGCAGTTCGGCAACTCCGCCGTGAAATATGCCATTGAAGACACCGAATTATTTTATCGGATTCTAAAATCCGGCCACACGATCGTGTATGAGCCGACCGCCGTCGTCAGGCACAAGCACAAACTGACCGCCGATGAAGTTTTCAAAACGCGCTACATTTACAGTTACACCGGGGCGGCGCTCCTGTGGAAACATCGCAAAGATGCCCGGATGTTTTTTATGTTTTGCGGCCGACTGGTTCAACTGCTGATCAAAAACGCACAATACAAAATTCAGCACAATCAACAACTGTCACAGTCGTTCAAGTCGGATTTGCGGGGCTTTCTGGACGGCTGGGCCGCGTGCCGAAAACTTATAAAAGATAATTCCGCCGTTGCCAAACCAGAAGTCACAAGCCAGTAGGATGGTCTAGAAAACCCCACGACACGCCAAATTTTTTTGAAAGTTCCGCCGCCAGCGCCTTCACGCCGAACGTCTCCGTCGCATAGTGGCCGCCGTAAAGCACATTGATGCCCAATTCCTCGGCCAGCGCATAAGTCCAATGCGGACCTTCGCCGGTAATGAATGTGTCCACGCCTTCATCCACCGCCAGTTTCAAATCGCCGCCCGCGCCGCCGGTCACGACGCCGATGCGCTCGCAAATTTCCCTGCCACCGGGAATGATTCGCGGTTTGGCGCCGGTTGCGCGCGCAAGCTTCGCGGCGAGTTTTGCGCGGGAGATTTTGGCGCGCGATTGAAAACCGATCGGCTGGCCGTGCGTGACGAAAAACGGCCGCAGATTTTTCAAGCCGAGCGCGGCACAGAGTTGCGCGTTGTTGCCGAGCCGGGGATGCGCGTCGAGCGGCAGGTGCGAGCTGTAAACCGCCAGGTTGTTTTCCATCAGCAGCCGGAGCAGCTCGTATTTTTTGCCCGTCCACGGATGCGCCGGCCCCCAGAACAATCCATGATGCACGATGAGCAGGTCCGCTTTCGCTGCCATGGCAAGCCTGACCGTGGCCAGGCTCGCGTCCACGGCCGCGGCGATGTGACTGACCGTCCCGCCATTTTCCATCTGCAATCCATTCACCGCGCCGTCGTAATCCCCGATTTTCTTTGTGTGAAGAAGCCGGTCGCAATGTTTGACGATGGTGGTGAGTGAAACTTTCAGCATGGCGCGATAAAACCAAATTTCCCCCGGACTGCAAAGCGCGAAACGTCCCGAAAATTTCAAACCACTTGTTGAATTCTCCCGGCGGCATTCTATAATACATTCGTTTCAAGAACGAGTTTATGATCAAGACCCTGGCCCATGTGTGCCTTTTTTCAAAGGATTTGAACCGCAGCCTGGATTTCTATTGCGGGGCGCTCGGATTGCGCCGGCATTTTGATTTCATGAAGGACGGTGAGCTGTTCGGATTTTATCTCCAGATCAACCCGAATCAGTTCATCGAAATTTTCAAGGCCGGCCCGGGGGAACCCGCCGGCCCCCAGCGGATCCATCATCTCTGCCTGGAAGTGGATGACCTTGACGCAATGCGGGATGCCTTGATCCAGCGCGGCGTGAAAGTGACCGCGAAAAAGTTGGGCTGCGACCAGACCTGGCAATGCTGGTTCCAGGATCCCGACGGAACGGATGTGGAGTTCCACCAGTACACCGCCCAAAGCTCGCAGTTCACCCGGAAATCCTGCATCGTGGACTGGTAAGTTTTTAAATGCGATTCTTTCGCCGCAAAAATTTTTCGTTCCGCTTGTTGCTTTCTGCGCAGAGAATTTTATAGTGCGTTCAGTTTGAATGCATCGAGATGAGCAATCCAAATGACGCGGCGCAGCCGTGGGACATCGAAGCGGCGCGCACGCTTTACAACATCCAGCGCTGGGGTGCGAAGTATTTCGACATCAACGACGCCGGCCACGTCGTGGCGCGGCCATTGCAGGACGCGGGCGCGACGGTGGATTTGACGGACGTGGCCGAGGAGGCTAGGTCGCGCGGGCTGAAGTTTCCGCTGCTCATCCGGTTTCAGGACATTTTGCGCCATCGCGTCGAAGCGATCAACCAGTGCTTCCGCGATGCCATCACCGAATACAATTACAAGGGTCGGTATCGCGGCGTGTTCCCGATCAAGGTCAACCAGCTCCGCGAGGTGGTGGAGGAAATTCTCGACGCGGGCAAGCCGTTTGATTTCGGCCTCGAAGTGGGCAGCAAACCGGAGTTGTTCGCCGGGCTGGCGCTGCAAAACCAGA
>JBEKZC010000031.1:0-42229 GCA_049510295.1 Verrucomicrobiota bacterium
ACAGGAACGAATCGCGCCTTGAACGCCGTCCGCACCGGCCAAAGACAAAAACAGCTTTTAATAAAAAAGCTGTTTGAAGGAGACGCTTTTTCGCTATTGACCGCTCACGCTAATGGGTGACCCGTTTACAGTCCAAAATCACGGCAATCGCCAGATGCCAATCTGAACCGCAGAGACGCAAAGACGCAAAGGAGTTGCGCGTTGGCGATTTTCTGCGAGGTTCACGGGAACAAAAAAGGAGAAAGGAGAACATTATGCCGAAAATCAAAACCGTCCGCGGAATCGAGAATCGTAAAGTGGTTTCGCAAAAAGAATGGCTTGTTGCCCGCAAGAAACTTCTCGTAAAAGAGAAGAAGTTCTCGAAGCTGCGCGACGAATTGAACCTTCAACGTCGCAAGCTGCCCTGGGTCAAAATCGAAAAGGAATATGTTTTCGACGGGCCGACGGGCAAGGTGACGCTCGGCGATTTGTTCCGCGGCAAGAGCCAGCTCATTATCTATCACTTCATGTTCGGGCCGGGCTGGAAGGAAGGTTGCGAACATTGCTCCTTTTGGGCGGACCATTTCGACAGCGTGAACATTCACCTTGGACAGCGCGACACGGCTTTCGCCGTCGTTTCGCGCGCGCCGTGGAAAGAAATCGAACCATTCAAGAAGCGCATGGGCTGGCGGTTCAAATGGCTTTCCTCGTTCAACACGGATTTCAATTTTGATTTCAACGTGTCGTTCACGCCGGAGCAGATCAAGAGCGGCAAGGCCATTTACAACTTCGCTCCGCTGGACATGGACATTGACGAACGCGAGGGTGTGAGCGCTTTTTACAAGGACAAGAACGGTGACATTTACCGCACCTACTCGTCCTACGAGCGCGGGATTGATTTGATGAACACCACCTACAATTTCCTCGACCTGACCGCCAAAGGCCGGGATGAAAATCCCAACCGCACGCAGGACTGGGTGCGTTATCACGACCAATACAATGGCGCGTCACAAGACTGTTGCTGCACTTAACCCCCCCGCGACCTATGGCGGACAGGCTGTGGCTGAAACTCTTCGCGCGCTTGGCGACTTGGCGGTAAAAAATGGGGGCAGGAATCATCACTGGCCGGATGCCCCGGCTCCAGCCCAGTCAGTTTGGGGGACGAGCAATTTGGGCAGTAAAGATTGGATTCAACCCGGGATTCCGTGAAGACAGCTATGCGGCTTCGATAGGAATGCCCCATGTGCCAATATCAAGAACCGACCCGTTTCCGGGAAAACCCGCACTCAAGGGGAATTCAACGGTAGGGCAGAGCTGCCGCTCTGCCGGGAATGGCGGCGCTGCCGCGCCCTACCAATCAAAGCCACCACGCGATGGAGCCGATCATTGCCGCAACGAGCCAGATTAACAGTACGGCGCGGGTCCGGCTCATTCCCCTGCGGACGAGCCGGTGCGAGAGGTGATTCGTGTCGCCGATATAAAATGGTTTGCCTGCAAGCGTGCGCTGAATGACGACCCACGCGAGGTCGGCCAGTGGAATGGCCAGCACGAACAACGGCGAGAGCACGGCGAACGGGTGCGGATTCCTTTTCGTGTAAAAGTGCGGCAGGATCGCCAGCACGGCGAGCAGATAGCCGACGAGATGGCTGCCCGCGTCGCCGAGGAACGCGCGGGCGTTCGGAAAATTCCAGGGCAGAAAACCCGCCAGTGCACCGCACATCAGAAACGCAATCGTCGCCACGAGATATTCGCCATCCGCCGCCGCGATGACGGCGAACTGCCACGCGCCAATCGCGCCCAGCCCGGCGCACAGGCCGTTCATGTTGTCCATGAAATTGAAGGCATTGACGACCGTGAGCACCCACAGAATGGTAATGGCGTAGCTGAACGTGACACTGGGTACGAAGAGCGTGATGCGCTTGCAGGCGATGGCCACCAGCGCGGCGATGAACAATTGGCCGATGAATTTCGGCAACGGTTTCAGTTCATGTTTGTCGTCCAGCCAGCCAAGCACAGCCATGGCCACGGCGCCGAAGGCAATCACGGCCAATTCCATTGCCCGGCGTTCTAGGCCATGGGCGATGGGGAATGTTTGGGTGGTGACATCCATGCCGAGCTTGAGCACAACCGCGCCGGCGGCGAGCGGCAGCAACATGCCGGTGAGTACGGCGAGCCCGCCGGCGAGGGGCACGGGCGCGTCGTGGATTTTGCGTTGGCCGGGGTCGTCCACGAGATTTGCACGCAGACACCATCGGCGCCAAAACGGCAACGCCAGCAGCGTTGCCAGCAACGCGCTGGCAAAGGCGGCCAGAAAAAAGTTAAACGGGAAAACCATGCTTCGCAAAAATGTTTACCGATTCCCCTCTCCTGGTTTCGCTCCCGCTCAACCACCCTCTCCCCGCCTGGCGGGGAGAGGGACGGGGCGAGGGGCATTCGCGCATATTAAACCGCTGATAAATTCATTCCGCGTTCGGCAGCCAGTTTCAGGTAGAGATGGTAGAGGTTGTCCACCATCTGTTCGACGGCAAAATTTTCGCGGACAAATTGCCGTCCCCGGCGACCGAGCCGTTCGCGCAGCGGCGCGTCGTTGGCGAGTTGGAGCAGCCGTTGGGCGACGGTGGCCGTGTCGCCGGTGTGAACCAAAAAGCCGGTTTCACCTTCGAGACATACCTCGTCGGCGCCGTCGAAGTCATAAGCAACGACTGGTTTGCCCGCCGCCAACGCCTGGGGCAGGGCACGCGAAAGCGCTTCGCGGGCTGACAAGTGGGCGAGGCAGTCCATGATTCCGACATAACGCGGCACCGCGCCGGGCGGGACCAGTCCGGTGAAGACCACTTTATCCGCCAGACCAAGCGTGCGGGCGTGGTCTTCAAGTTGTGTTCGCAAACGACCGTCGCCAACGAGGAGGAGGCGCGCACGGGCGAATTGGGGCAACAGCTTTTGGAAAGCGGTGAACAAATCTTCATGGCCTTTAAGCGGGGCGAGGCGGGCGATTTTCCCGATTACAAAAGCATCCGGAGCCAGGCCCAATTGAGAGCGGAGGGCGGGATCATTGGCGGCATTCGCAAACGGTTCCACCGGGAAGCCGCTGAAAATGCGCGTGAACATTTCCGGACGTCCGATTCCAGCCGCGAGGTAGAGTCGCGTCATGGCCCGGGCGGAGCAGACGAAATGCGTGGTAACTCCGGCGGCGTAACGTTCGGCAGCGGTAAAAATCCAGTTGGCCGGCGGTCCTTGAAACGGGCCGAAGGAGGGGCCGTGAATGTGGTGGATGATCACCGGCACGCCCGCGCGCCGGGCCGCAAGACGGCCGAGAATTCCCGCCTTGCCGCTGTGGGTATGAATGATGTCAGGCTTTTGTTCGCGCAGAATTTTTTCAAGCCGGCGCAACGCGAGCCAGTCTTTCAGCGGGTGAATCGGGCGGACGAGTTCCGGAACGCGCGTGAGAATTTCCGGCGTGCCCGCGAATTCAGATTCGAGCGAGCCTTCAGGGCCGGTCGTCGGGCCGGAGATCAAATGGACTTCGACCCCGGGTTTTTGGCGCAGACCGAGCACGGAGGCGACGGTGTTTTCCTGCGCGCCGCCGACGACCAGCCGGGTGATGATATGGGTGACGCGCATCGGCGCGTTTCAGGGTGAATGGCCTTTGAGTTCGCGGAGCCGCTGCATGACGTTGGTGGCTTCCTCGGTGTTGGTGTTCGCGTTGGCCAGATAAAGTTTGTAATTTCTAATTGCTTCGTTCGTATCGTGCTGGCGCCAGGCGATTTCGCCGAGGCCCCAGGCGACCTGAAACGAGTTGGTGAACGATCGTTGCAACGTTTTGTAATCGGCGCGCGCGGCGTCGAGCTTGCCGCTGTTGAGGCCGGCCAGGGCGCGATTGAAGAGCACCGCAGGATGGTTCGTTTTAGTGGCGAGTACACGGGTGAAAGCGGCAATGGCGTCATCGTAGGCTTTGAGTTGGATGGAAACGTTGCCCCGATTAAAAAGCCAGGCCGGGTCGTTGGGTGCCAGTTTCAGTTGGCGGTCAATGATGACCAGCGCGTTGGTGAACAGGCCGTGCATCAGATAAGCCTGCACGGTGGCGTTGAGCAGATCGGCGTCGTCGGGATGGAGGGCGATTTCGGTTTCGAGCAAATGCGTTCCCCGCGCGAAGTCGTTTTGTTGAAGATAGGCGGCGGCGGCGATGACGTTCAGTTGCGTTTCATTCATTTTGGCGAGCGAAAATCTTTCCGGCTGTTCGAGCGGATCGCGCAGCGCCTCAAGCGCGCGGTCGGGCAGGCGGGACATCACGTAAATCTGGCCGAGCCAGAGCCGCGCCGCGAGATTGTCGGGGGCCAGTTCCCGGACGCGCGCGAACGGCGCGACCGCCTGGCGAAAGTATCCATTTTGCGCCGCCAGGTTAATGCCCTCCACAAAACAAAAACTCGGTTCATCGAAAGGCCCGTTGGCGTTGAGCGCGCCGTTCCAATCGCGGTATTTGCCAAATTGATCGCTGGTGGTTTTGGACAGGTCCAGCGGCACGCTTTTGCCGGCGCGAAGGCTTTGATTGAACCGGAGATTGACTTGCGCGACGAAGTTGTCGGGATTGACTTCTTCTGCCAGGCTGAAACACGCGGCGGCGTTTGTAAGATCGCCGGCACGTTGCAACTGAACACCCCAGAAATTCAGGCTGCGCGAGTAAAAGGTTCCGGCCTGGATGGCATTTTGATTTTGTTCGCGGGGCACGTGAAATCTATCCAGCAACCGCTCGCCCCAACTGCCCGGCGCATCCGGGTCGGGAGGCGTGACCGCGCGTTTAATGGGGGCGAACGCCTGCGTTTCCACCCGCGCCCAGAATGCCTGGTTCTCAGCGATTTGATTTTTGTCCGGTAACGGTGGCAACAGCGTGTCACCGGGCAGTATTTTTAGTTTGTAGGCCAGGCCGTGCGGCTCCTGATAGAATTGCTCGAAATAGTAGCCGAAGCTCGGATGCAGGTAGTAAAGCTCGTTGGATTTGGCCAGCATGGTCAAGGCGCCGATGAGTCCAATCGGATTGAGCGATCTCATTTCTTTCGGCGACACCAGTGCCGGCCACTTTTGCGGGAATTTATTGTGCAGGAACCGGAGATAAGCGGGCCATTTCAGGGACTGGGTGTCGAGCAGCAAAAAATCCTTTGCCCGGCCATCGCGCGCCAGCGCTGCTTCAACGAGAAACAAGCGGAATGGATCATCGCTCAACAAAACGCCGCCTGAACGCGGCAGATTCTCCTCCACAAACGATGCATATTTTTGGAATGTATCATCGTTTGCCGCGCGGATTTGCGGCGTGTTTCTGCAAGCCAGCCCTGTTGCTGCTGCCGCCGCGAACACCCAAACACTCACAACCACCAAAGGGTTCAAGAATTGGGCCGCCGGCGGCTTTGGCAATGGCAATCGGCTGCTGGGGTCTTCGCCAAAAACGAGCAGAAAATAGCCGCTGAAATAACCAATGCTCAATGCGCCGAGATAATAAAGTGTCAAGAGCGGTGTTCCAAGACTGAGATGCTGCGGGCTGAACGGCGGATCAAATGCCATCCAAACGCAGAGAACCAAAAAGGTGGCGCACACCAGATGAAACAGGAAATTCGTCAACGCCAGGCCGATTTGACTGTGGTCGCCGAACGCCGATTTCCAGCGAATCGCCATCACGAACACCGGTATCAGGTAAGCCAGCAACAACGCCAGGAATTCAAAATATTGCGATGGGCGGAGGCAGAAAAAGAAATAAAGTTTCAGCACATTATATTGCGGAACCAGGCTGGCTTTCAATGTCTCCCAGAAAGTCACCGGCACCCTGCCCGAAATCATGACCAGCAGCGGCAGCAAAAGAAAAAACGCCATTCCCAGCAGCCCGCACAACATCATTCTTTGGAGAAATCGCAGATTGAAGAAGCTCAAGCCGCGGATCCACACTATCGCTGCCATGAAAGCCGGAAAAAATCCCACCATCGCCCAATTATTTGCCATGCCCGCGCCATACACGAACGAGGCCAGAAACAAACGCCACTCGCGTTCATCCAGCCGGTATTCCAGCAACGACCAAATCACGAACGCGAACAGCAACAGGTCGAACATCTCACCCGTATAATTCGTTGCGTTCTGCCAAAACGTCATTTGCAAACCGCAAACCAACACGGCCAGGACCGGCGGCAGCCACGCGCTGCCAGTGGTCAAAAACGAAAAATCGCTGTGTTCACGTTTGCGTTGCGCGTCGGTCCGGTCGTGCGGCAGCAGCGCGACCGACCGCGCCAGTAAGCCGAGTGTCACGGCGGCGCATACGGCGGAAAACACATTCAACGCGATTGGAATTTGCGCCGGCGACAACCAGCGAAATGGACAGGTGACCAGAAATGAAATCGGGTTCACAACCTCCGGCAGCCACGTCCAGCCTGATGTTTTGGCGACCGCCGGAAGGTTGAATGGCGACACCCAGCGGTTCAACGTGAACCAATAAAATGCGAATGACGCCATTGTCAAAAGCCAGGGTAAAAATCGCGGCGCGAATTTTTTCCGCGGGTCAGTTCGCGTTTGAGTTGTCATTGAGTTTGTTCAGTTGAATCCATGCCGTGCGTCCTGGCAAGGTTTTGTGCCAGCGCGCAAATCCGCCACGCACTCGACATGTTGTGTTTGGGGAAACATATCCAATGGCTGCACACACGCCAGTTCAAAGACACCATTGCCGCACAAAATGTTCAAGTCGCGCGCCATCGTCGCCGGATGACACGACACATAAATCACTTGCGCCGGCTTTGTTTCACGCAACAATTTCAACGTCTGCGGCAAACAGCCTTTGCGCGGCGGGTCGAGCAACACCGTTGTGGCTTGCGGCGAAAAACGCTTCAGCAATTCCGGCAAAACCGCCTCCACCGCCGACGCCATGAACTCGCCGTTGCTGATTTTTCGCGCCACCGCGTTGCGTCGCGCCGATTGGATGGCGCGCTGGTCGTATTCCGCGCCGACGAACGATTCGACCGCGTCCGCCAGTTCGATGCCGAAAAAACCGACACCGCAATACAAGTCCGCCAAATGCCGCGTGCCGCTGTTGCGGAGAAACCCGCGCACTGTTTCGACGAGCTTCGGCAGCAGGGAAAAATTGTTTTGGAAAAACGAGTCCGGCGGCACGTCCCAGTCTTCCGGCGGCACGCGCAAAACGACCTTGATCCCGCCTTTCGGCGGTGGATGCGCACGAACCCGACGGATTTCTTCGTTGAGCACCGGTTCGGCGATTTTGCATTCCTCGATGTCCTCGACCAAACCGCAGTCCCACCGCACAAAGCCGATGTTCAGTTTTTGCTCCGGTTTGTTCCATTGGCTGCGAATCATGATGCGATTGCGGTAGCCGTAAGGCCGGGGGCAGGGGATGACCGGCGCCACCCGTGCCTGCTCAAACCCGCCGATGCGCTGAAACAAATCAGCAATTTGTTTGTGTTTCAATCGAAGCTGCGTGGCGTAATCAACGTGCTGATACTGGCAACCGCCGCATTGGCCGAAGTAGCGGCACGCCGGTTCGACACGCTCCGGCGACGGTTGTACGACCCGCAAAAGTTTCGCGCGGGCGAAATTCTTTTTGACCCCGATGATTTCAACCTCGACGACTTCGCCGGCGAGCACAAATGGCACGAACACGACAAAGGAGTCGAAAGTCGAAGGTCGAGAGTCGAGGACAGCGTCACCGAAAGATTGTTTTGCTTTTGGCTCTCGACTCTCGTCTATCGACACGCTTGCGCGCCCGACGCCTTCACCGCCGAACGCGATGTCTTGAATCGTCAAGGCAAGTTGATCACCAATTTTGAAAGGCACACGTTCAGCTTAGAAAGCGGAACGCTCGCAAAAAAGACTTTTCACCGCGCGGGATCGCTTTTTGCGGCGATGGCTTCGGAGAAAATCGCCAGCACTTCTGCCCGGTCAACCGCGCCGACCAGCTTGTTTTCCGCCGGATTATTGACGACGGGCACGTTGCGCAATTCACTTTCAAGCACCGTGGGCAGCGCCTCCAGCAAACGCTCGCCGGGGGTGAGACACTGTGGCGGCGGACGCATCACGTCATAGGCGATGACGGCGTCCAAATCCTGCGCGGAGTTCAGAAATTCCTTCAAATCCTGCAACGCCACCATGCCGAGCAGCCGCTGCTGCGCGTCCACGACGGGCAGAAAATTATTGGAGTTGGTCAAAAAACGGTCGGCAATTTCCCGGAGCGGCGTGCTCTCGCGCACCGGCGTCACCGGCGCGCGCATGAGATCACCAACGGTTTGTTCCATGGTCGCGCCGGGGCGGCTGGTTTCCTGGCCGAGCGCCAGGCCTTTGACGCGCAGATGTTCCGTGTAAACCGACTCTCCGTGCAATTGCCGCGCCACCAGAATGGAAACCACGCACGCCAGCATCAGCGGCGGCACGAGCGAATAATCCAGCGACAATTCAAAAATCATGATCATCGCCAGCAATGGCGACCGCGTCGTCGCTGCCAGCACCGCGCCCATGCCCACCAGCGCGAACGCGCCCGCCGGCACATCCGCCGCCGAACTGCCAAGCTGATGCAGCGCCGTGCCGAACAGCGCGCCGGCGCTCGCGCCGATGAATAATGTCGGCGTGAACACACCACCCACCGTGCCGGCGCCGACCGTCGCCGCCGTCGCCACCCATTTTGCCACCAGCAATCCAAACAGCCACAGGAGCGGGTTCGCCGCGGTCAGGAATTTTTCGTGCAAAATGTCATTGGTCACGGAATAGCCATTGCCGCAGACGCCGGGGAAACCGATGGCGATGATGCCCACAATCAAACCGGCCAGCGTCAACCGGAGATAGACCGGCCAGTTGAGCTTGCGAAACTGTTGTTCACCCATGCGCAGCAGTTTCAAAAACACGGCGCCCACCACGCCGCAAAGCACGCCCAGCAGCACAAACCACGGCAGTTGCGACAGCGTGGCGGCGGGGAATAGCGGGATTTTATACCATGGTTCAATGCCAAAGAAGCTGCGCGACATCATGGCCGCGATGACCGACGAAAAAACCAGCGGCGCAAAGAGGTTCATCGAAAAATTTCCAAGCACGATCAACGCCGAGAAAACCGCGCCCGCAATCGGCGCGTTGTAAGCCGCGGCGATGCCGGATGCTGCGCCGCAGCCGACCAGCAGCCGCAACCGGTACGGCGGCCATTTCGCGATCTGGCCGAGCTTCGACGACAGCGTCGCCGCCAGTTGCGTGATGCCACCCTCACGCCCGATGGAGGCGCCGGTGGCGATGCTGATGATTGCCGAAACCGTTTTCACCAGTTCCGTGCGGAACGGCAGCCGGCCGTCGCCGGCGACGACGACTTCGAGCAGGTTGGTCGAACCCTGCGGACCGACGAACCGCAAGCCCCAATGCAAAATAAGTCCCGCCGCCAGGCCGCCCAGGGTTGGAACCAGAACGCGTTCCCAATCGTTCAATCGTCCGGCGACTTCCCCCGGGTCGCCCGGCTGAATCAGATGGACCGCGTAGAAGAAAAACAGGTTTACCAGACCGCCAATGACGCCGACGAGTCCGGCCAGCACGAGGTGGAACGCCTCTTCCTTGAGGACCAGTTTTTCGCGCCAGCGCAGCGCGCGCCGCCAGTGGCGGTGAAGAAAATCCCGCGCCCGCGTGACCATGCCGCTGTTCATCCACGACTGCACGGGGCAAATCTAAACGCGGACCGCAATTTTGACGAGATGGGATTTGAAGTTCGCGTCAGACGGGCGCATTCGCGCACTACTCCCGACTTTGATGGCAACAGCGGAGCGCCGATTTCCGATCCGGCGCGGTTCTGCTGGAATCTCAACACCCGCCGGGCCGGAAACCGGCGCTCCGGGGGCAGTGGGGCGGATGCGTCCGCACCCAATTCACTTCTTTTTCAAGCCGGCGATGGCGTCCTTCATTTCGTTGAAGTGGATGTCGGGATTGCCCGCGTCGGTGACGTGAACGATTTTGCCGTCGAGGCCGATGAGGAAGCTGACCCGGCGCGCCATTTTTCTGCCCACCACCTGCACACCGTAAGCGTCAACGATTTTGCCGTCGGGATCAGCCAGCAGGCGGAAATTCAATTTGTATTCGGCAACGAATTGTTTATGGCTCTCGGCGGAATCAAAACTGACGCCGATGACCTCGACATTGTTTGTTTGCATCCCGCTCATGCGGTCGCGGAAACCACAGGCTTCCTTCGTACAGCCCGGGGTATTGTCTTTTGGGTAGAAATAGAGCAGCACGATTTTTTTGCCGATGAGGCTGCTCAATTTGACGATTTTTCCGTCCTGGTCTTTGCCTTCAAATAGCGGGGTCTTGTCCCCCGCTTTCGGCATCAAGCTTGTTTGCGCCATGCCAAGAGAAAGACCGAAAACAAACGCTGCCACCGTTGCAATGAGAATTCGGATTTTCATTTCACCAAAAATTGACACATAGAAATTTTTCTGCAAGTGGAAATGGGAAACGATTGCGAGCCTTGACCGCTAACCACATGGTTCCACGGACAGAAGGTGCGACACTTCCCCTCCCTGGCGCGCTCGCGGGCCAACTGAAGCGCCAGATGACTGGGAACAAGGTTGCAGGGTTGCCGAAGGAGCGGGAATTTTCCCCGTGTTGGCTGGCGTTGAGTTTGATTTTTCATACCCCGCCTTGTGGCCGGGTCCAAACCCGCAAGCCGACTCTTTTTCAACCCACGACCATCAAACCTGTGAGACGCCAGTGAATCTTTTTCATGCCGGTTAATCACCGATGTTCACAATCACGTTTGAGAACGGCGAATGCTGCGAGCCGATTCTGATTCTGCACTTTACATCCCAGTTACCGAGGGGCCAAAAATAATTTCCGGTGCTCTCATGGTCGAAGCTGAAAGGGCCATTCAACCCAGTTGGGGTTTTCCACCACTCGTAGCCGTCGGGCGTTCGGGGATCGTTGTTTTCCGCTTTTGCATAGTCGTGTGCATGGTTGGTCGTCAGCGACGGTGCGCTGGGCGGTTGCGGCGAAATAATCCACCGGACGAGAGGCCCGTTGATGGCGACCGATCCTCCGGCTGAATAAAAATCACCTTCGGAATCATCATTGCCATTTAACCCCGCGCCATCTGTCCAACCTCCCACATAGACCGCGTTGTTATCTGCGGTGATCACATGCCCCGACGCAGGGCAACCATCATGGTATTGCAAACCCGGCCCTAATGCAGACCAGTTGGTGCCGTCCCATTGCGCAATGCCATTAACCGTTAGAGAATGAGCCGGGTCTGGAGTATGACTGGCATAATTCGTTGTGTTCTCAATCGTATCAAAAAATCCCGTTACATAAACGATGCCGTTCCGGGCGGCAAGCACGCAGTGCCTGCCGTTCACTTCGTATCCGGCAGGTACTTCTGAATCGCAATTGGTATTTTCGTAAAGCAACCTGGCGGTGGGAATATATGTCCCGCTGGTCGAAAATCGAGCCAGGGCAGTGCCATCCGGGAACCCTCCTCCTTGGTTACACGTTCCATAACCGAATTCTCCCGTAACAAAGACATTTGTGCCGGATACAGCAATCGAGTTCACCCCAAAATACATGTTACTAGAACATGGGTTGTAGATGCCTTTGCCCATGGGTTGCCAATTGGTGCCATCCCATTTAATGATGGACGGAGAGTGAACTCGGGTCCCATTGGCGTTGACTCCATCCGAAAAATTGCCCCCAACGAAAATATTGGTTCCGTCGGTGGCCAGTACAAAGTGCTTTGCCTTCCAGTCTTTGCAGTCCCCACACCCATTGGTGTCATAAGGCATATTAAAACCACGAACCAAGCCGTGACCTACAGCAGCCCAATTTGTTCCATCAAACTTTCGAAATGCTTCTGCGCTGGTGGTTCCGGCTGACCACCCATTGAGCGAGAAACCCGCATAGACGTTATTATTGGCGTCAGCCACAATACCGCCCTCAATAACCGGATTAGTCAATTGCCCCTTTCCCAAGTCAGACCATACTCCAGAGGTCAGGTCCAACTTGGCGACATTATTAGCCGGCAGTTGGCCAATATTTGAGCCATTTGTGGAAATCGAAGTAAAAGCCCCCCCCACATAGAGGAAATTCCCATTGAGAGCCAAACAACCCAGGGAAGCATTTTCACAACCGCCGAAACGGGCCAAATGATGCCAACCACCATTCATTGTCCACTGGTAAAGACTTCCGTATGCGGTGGAGTAAAGTGTGCCGCCTCTGGCCACCATGGATCTACCAGCAAGGGATCCAGGATGCGCTGCATCCCAATAAGGTTGAAAAGTCTGGGCGTTCAATCTTGCGATTGAGGCAATCGAGCAAACAGTAATGGAGAGCAGGGCGAACCTTGCGGCGATTTTGCGCGGATTGCTGCCGGGCCGGTTGGTGCAGACGATTATGCTAATCATGGCCGTCAATTTAGTTGATGATGCGCGTTTGGCAAATTTTTGATTGTCACTTGCGCGGCCAGCGGCGCAGGCCGTTTTGAAACCACAACTTCCAGACCATCCAGAGCGCCTCGATGACAATGTGCCCGGACATTTTGGAATGACCCTCGGCACGGTCGGTGAAAATAATCGGCACTTCGACGACTCTGAATCCCTGCCGCCAGAGTTTGTGCGTCATCTCAATCTGAAAGCTGTAGCCATTCGACTGGACGGCATCGAGGTCGAGCGCCTCCAGCGCGCGGCGGCGAAAACATTTGTAACCGCCCGTCGGGTCGGTGAACGGCATGCCGGTGACCAGTTTCACGTATTTGCCCGCGCCCCGGCTGAGCATCAGGCGTTTCAGCGGCCAGTTGATGACGCGAATGCCGTCCTTGTAACGCGAACCGAGCACCAGGTCGGCGCTTTTGGTGGCTTCGATAAACATGGGCACGTCGTCCGGGTTGTGCGAAAAATCACCGTCCATTTCGAAGATGAATTCGTAGCTGTGTTCCAGCGCCCATTTGAATCCGGAAATGTAGGCACGACCCAGGCCGTTCTTCTCCGCGTGATGCAGAACGTGAATTGCAGGATGCCTGGCTGCCAGTTCATCGGCGATTTTGCCCGTGCCGTCGGGCGAATTGTCGTCCACCACCAGCAGGTCCACCGGCACCGGCAGTTTTAAAAGGCGCTCGGCCATGCGCGGGAGATTCTCCCGCTCATTGTAAGTCGGCATTATGATGATGGTCGGATTCATGCCGGGTGACGCCGCGGATAATTATACGGGAAACGCGCGGAAAACAAGCGGTCAATTCAATAGTGGATCAGTTTGATGAAAGATGGCGGGCGGATGGAGACGAAATCACAAACAAAACCCCAAGCTCCAAACCATAATGACCAAAGAATGCTCAAATAACCAATGCGCGTTTGGCAAATATTTGATTGTCACTTGCGTGGCCAACGGCGCAGGCCGTTTTGCAGCCACAACCGCCAGACCATGATGAGTGATTCGCGGAAGATGCGGCCGGACATTTTGGAATGGCCTTCGATGCGCTCGGTGAAAACGATCGGCACCTCGATGACTTTGAATCCCTGCCGCCAAAGCCGGTGCGTCATTTCAATTTGAATGCTGTAACCTTTCGAGAGAACGGCATCGAGATTGATGGCTTGAAGCGCGCGACGGCGAAAACATTTGTAGCCGCCGGTCGGGTCGCTAAACGGCATTCCGGTGATAATCCTGACGTAAATTTCCGCGCCGCGGCTCAACATCAGCCGCTTGAGCGGCCAGTTGACGACGCGCACGCCGCCGGAATAACGCGAGCCGGGCACCAGGTCGGCATTTTGACTGTTGGCGGCATTCAAAAATTCAGGCACGTCATCCGGGTTGTGTGAAAAATCGCAGTCCAGCTCGAAGATGAACTCGTAGCTGCGTTCCAGCGCCCATTTGAACCCGGCGATGTAGGCGCGGCCCAGCCCGTTTTTTTCTGCTCGTGCAGGACATGAATTTGCGGGTGTTTCGCGGCGAGTTCGTCCGCGATTTTTCCCGTGCCATCCGATGAATTGCCGTCCACCACCAACACGTCCACGCCGACCGGCAGCGACAATAGTTTCTGCGCCACGCGCGGGAGATTTTCCCGTTCATTGATGGTCGGCAAGATGATGAGCGTCTGGTTCATGCGGCAACGGCGCAAATAAATAAACGTGAAACGCCCGAAAAACAAGCCGGCGGTCCGGTTAAGTCAAAAACTTTCATTGCCAGCCGAAATCGTTGGGCCTAGTTTTTGCGCGAAAATGTTCGCCTCGCTGCTGACCAATATCGAGAGCTGGAACTTTCTTTTGACCAGTCCCTTCTGGCTGGCGGTGTCCATTTTTCAAATCTGGATGCTGATTGATGCCATCCGCCAGCGCGAATGGATTTGGGCGCTGTTCATTGTCCTGGGCTGGGGATTGTCCTCTGTATTGTATTATTTTTACGTTTATCGCGCCGCGCCGTCCGCCACGCGCGGATTTGAACTGCCCGGCGCGCACAGCCGCCGCCGCATCAAGGAATTGCAGGCGCAAATTTATCACCTCGACAAAGCGCACCACCACTCGCAACTCGGCGACATTTATTTTCAACAGGGCAAACTCGACCGGGCCGGGGCTTGCTACCGTGCGGCGTTGGAACGGGAGCCGCAGGACATTGACACCCGCGCCCATCTCGGCCAATGCCTGCTCCGCCAGAAGCGCGCCGCCGAAGCGCGTCCGTTGCTCGAAGGCGTCATTGCCGAAAATCCAAAACATGATTACGGCTACACGATGATGGCGCTGGCCGAAACGCTGGCCGCGCTCGGCGAAACCGATTCGGCGCTCCAAATGTGGCGGCAGGTCACCGCAGAACATTCCTACGCGCGCGCCAAGGTGCAACTGGCCGGGCTTTACCTCGCCAAAAACCAGCCGGATCTGGCGCGGACGGAATTGAAAGATGTCGTGGCCGACGACGTTCACGCCCCGGCTTTCCAGCGCAAGCGCGACCGCGTCTGGGTGTGGCGGGCGAAGAGCCTGATGCGCAAGCTTCCGAAGTAGCACCTTATGGGCGTTTCGCCAGTTCGTTGCAGGATTAGTGTACCGAGCCACCTGCCGGCGGGACGCCGGCACTCCCAGGACCTTGACTTTCGACGGGCTTTTAACTTTCGCCGACGCGCAAATTTCTTCATCCTGACTTCGTGCCAAATCTAATCGCCATCGTCGGCCGCCCCAACGTCGGCAAGTCCGCGCTGTTCAACCGCATCGTCGGCCGGCGCATCGCCATCGTGCATGACGAACCGGGTGTGACGCGCGATCGCATCAGCGCCGAGGCGGAATGGCACGGGCGCGCCTTCACGCTCGTGGACACCGGCGGCATCGGCCTGTTGCGGCGCGAAAAGGCGGGCGATGTCATCGTCAAGGCGGCGATGGAACAGGTGGATCTGGCCATTGAGTCCGCGAATGTCATCATTCTCGTCGTCAATGTGCAGGAAGGAATTGTGCCGCTGGACCGCGAAGTCACGGAAAAATTGCGACGCAGCGGCAAACCCGTTTTGGTCGCGGTCAACAAGGTGGACACGAGCTGCGCGGAAACCGGCCTGGACGAATTTTCCCAGCTCGGCTTCGACAAGATTTTCCCGGTCAGCGCGATTCACGGCGAAGGCATCGAGCCGTTGATGGACGCGGCGGTCGCCCTTTTGCCCACAGTCAGCAGTCAGCAGTCAGCAGTCAGTAGCAACGCAGACGGTGCAGATGTTTCGACTACTGACTACCAACTACTGACAACTGACTCGCACATATTGAAACTAGCGATTGTTGGCCGCCCCAACGTCGGCAAGTCCTCGATTATCAATGCGTTAACACAGTCCGACCGGGTCATCGTCAGCCCGGTGCCGGGCACGACCCGCGATTCCATTGACGTGCCCTTCGAGGTCGAAACCGGCGGGGTCCGGCAAAAATACGTTCTCATTGACACCGCCGGCATGAGAAAAACGCGGCGGGTGGATGATTCGGTCGAGTTTTTCAGCGTTCAGCGCGCGGTGGATTCCATCGAACGTTGCGACATCGCCGTGCTGGTTTTGGACGCCGAGGCCGGCATTTTGGAACAGGACAAAAAGATTGCGGACAAAATCGTTGAAGAGCGCAGAGCCTGCATCGTCGTCGTCAATAAATGGGATTTGGTGGCGGAATCCGTCCGCCAGGTGCGCGAAGAGGAAATCGCGCGCCGCAACAAAAAGGAACGGCGCGAAGGCCAGGCAAGGATAATATCCACGCTCGGCGAATTCGGCCAGTGGGTGCAGGAAAAATTGTTTTTCCTCGATTACGCGCCGGTCATTTTCACGTCGGCCAAATCCGGTTTTCATCTCGACCGTTTGCTCGAGGCGGTGCGTTACGTTGCCGCGCAGTTGCAGCAAAAGATTCCCACGGCGATTCTGAACCGCACGTTGCGCGACGCCATCGGGCGCCGCCAGCCGGTCAGCGCGGCGGGGCACCGGCTGAAGTTTTTTTACGCGACCCAGGTGCGGCAGGCGCCGCCGACGTTTCTGCTGTTCATCAACCGCGACGAACTGTTTTCCGACCCGTATAAAAAATACCTGGCCGGCGAATTGCGCCGGGCGTTCGGTTACGAAGGCTGCCCGATGGTGCTGGTGCCCAAACCGCGCCCGAAAACCGTGGAGCCGATACGAAAATTCAAATTGCCGCAACGGAAACACTCCGGGAAATTTCCGGCGTCACGCAAAAAAAAATCGCGCTGAATTTTTTGTTCACAGCGGTGAATAAGTTACCGTTTGCGCAATGCAGGCGCGAGATTTGCCGGATTTTGTTTGGGAATATCGTTCCCGTAACTTTCCTGCAACTTTTTTTAAAAATTTCCTTGCAACCACAATATGTTGGGCATATTCTCCGTTCGTTGCCCACTAAATGGGGTTTCGCTTGGAATTGGGCGGTCGGCGAAAACCTGGAAAGCGGGCTGAGAAGTTGATTTTCCCGACCGGTCTTCTGTGTTAAGGCGGTCGGGTGATTTGTCACAAAATAAAATTTCGACCGCCGCGAAAGGAAAAATTCATGATTGACGCACGCGAAGAGGTTTCGGTTCCGGCGTCGCATAAAGGCAGTCGTCGTCCCGCAACGGTGGCGGCAGGTCGCCATATCAAGACCAACGCCGTCGCGGCGAAAAAATCAGCGCGGGTTGAGCGCGTTTTCAGCGATCCGAAGGTCAAGCCGTTCGACCAGGTTGAATGGGAGCGGCGCACCGCCGAAATTACCGATGACGCGGGCAAGGTCATTTTCAAGCAGGAAAATGTCGAGGTGCCAAAGTTGTGGTCGTTGCTCGCGACCAAGGTGGTCGTCTCGAAGTATTTTTACGGCGAACAAAACACACCGGAGCGCGAGACCTCGGTGCGCCAGCTCATTCATCGCATTTCCCGGACGATTGCGGATTGGGGCGTCGCGGACGGCTATTTCAGCAAGGCGGACGGCGAGATTTTCCACGAGGAACTGACCTGGCTGTGCCTGAACCAATATGGCGCGTTCAACTCGCCGGTCTGGTTCAACGTCGGGCTGTTCCATGAATACGGCATCGGCAAAAACTCCTGCAAGGGCAACTGGTTTTACAACCGCAAGACGCGCCAGGTCGAGCGCGCCACCACCCAATACGAATATCCGCAAGGCAGCGCCTGCTTCATCCAGTCGGTCCAGGACAACATGGAAGACATCATGCGCCTCGCCCGCAGCGAAGCGATGCTCTTCAAATACGGCTCCGGCACGGGCACGGACCTTACGCCGATCCGCTCGGCCAGGGAAAAACTCAGCGGCGGTGGCCGGCCCAGCGGCCCGATGAGTTTTCTGAAAGTTTATGACCAGGTTGCCAATGTCGTGAAATCCGGCGGCAAAACCCGTCGCGCGGCCAAAATGAACACGTTGCGCGACTGGCACGGCGACATCGAGGAATTCATTGACGCCAAGCAGAAGGAGGAAAAGAAGGCGTGGGCATTGATTGAACAGGGCTACGATGGTTCCTACAACGGCAACGCCTACGGCAGTGTGATGTATCAAAATGAAAACCTTTCCGTGCGCGCCAGCGACGAATTCATGCAGGCGGCGCTCGCCGGCAAGGAATGGTGGACGCGTTCCATCACCACCGGCAAGCCGCTCGACAAGAAGGACGCCGCGAAATTACTCTACAAAATCGCCGAGGGCACGTGGGTTTGCGGCGACCCGGGCATGCAATACGATGGCGCAATCCAGAAATGGCACACGTGCAAGGGCACCGAGCCGATTCACTCCACGAATCCGTGCAGCGAATACGTTTTCATCAACAACACCGCGTGCAATCTCGCGTCGCTGAACCTGATGAAGTTCAAACGCGAAGATGGCAAATTTGACGTGGAACGGTTCAAGGCCGCCGTGCGCATTTTCATCACCGCGCAGGAAATCCTGGTGGACAACGCCAGTTACCCGACGAAGGACATCGCGGAAAATTCCCACATCTTCCGCACGCTTGGCCTCGGTTACGCCAACCTCGGCTCGCTGTGCATGAGCTACGGCCTGCCGTATGACAGCAACGAAGGCCGGGCGCTCGCCGGCGCCATTACGGCCATCATGACCGGTCATGCCTATGAGCAGAGCGCGGAAATTGCCGCGAACATCGGCGCGTTTCCGGGTTACCGCGACGCGCGTTGCGCGCACGTGTCCAATCCGCTGGCGAAGGACAACATCGAATCCATGCTCGGCGTCATTCAACAGCATCGCGATGCCGTTGAACAAATTCAGCCGAGCCAGGAATTCAATTATTTGAAGGACGAGGCGCGCAAAACCTGGGAAGGCGCGCTCGCCAAAGGCCGCCAGCACGGCTGCCGCAACGCGCAGGTCACCGTGCTCGCCCCGACCGGCACCATCGCGTTCCTGATGGACTGCGATACGACCGGCGTCGAACCCGACATCGCGCTGGTTAAATACAAACTCCTTGCCGGCGGCGGCATGTTGAAAATCGTCAATCGCGGCGTGCCCGAAGCGTTGCGCCGTCTCGGCTACGGCGCGAAGGAAATCGAAGGCATCATCGCGCACATCGAAAAATTCGACACGATTGAAGACGTTGATTGCGGCGGCGAGTCTGCGACCACCGCCGATCAGCGACGTTCACAGAGCGCCGCTACAGTAAAAAGCGGCCTCAAGCCGGAGCATTTGCCGGTGTTCGATTGCGCCTTCAAGCCGTATCGCGGCAAGCGCAGCATCCATTATCTGGCGCACTTGAAAATGATGGCCGCCGCGCAGCCGTTCATCAGCGGCGCCATTTCCAAGACCGTCAACATGCCGCACGAAAGCACCGTCGAGGAAATCCGCGACACTTACGTTCAGGCGTGGAAGATGGGGTTGAAATGCGTGGCGATTTACCGTGACGGCTCGAAACGCTCGCAGCCGCTCAACACCAAAAAGACCAGCGATGGTGGTGAAAAAATCTCCGCCGAGGCCGCTCCGCTTGTATCCCGCATCAAGGAACTCGAAACCGAAGTTGCCAAATTGCACACCGAGGCCGGCAAGCCGCTCCGCCGCCGTCTTTCCGACACGCGCACCGCGGTCACGCACAAATTTGACATCGCCGGTCACGAAGGTTATCTCACCGTCGGTCTTTTTGAACCCGATGGCCAGCCCGGCGAACTGTTTATCACGATGGCCAAGGAAGGCTCGACCATCGGCGGTTTGATGGACAGCATTGGCACGCTCACCAGCATGGCGTTGCAATACGGCGTGCCGCTGGAAACCCTCGTCCGCAAATTCGCGCATCAGCGGTTTGAACCGAGCGGCTTCACCAAAAACCCCGAAATCCGCAACGCCGCCTCCATCACCGACTACGTGTTCCGCTGGATGGCGTTACAATTCATTCCCGGCTACCGTGAGGCCGCTGGCGCCAATCGCGCGCAACCGGAACTCGCCATCCCCGGTTTGCACGAAGAGGAAAAAAAAAGGGTGAATCGTCCGGTGCGTGAACTGGCACTGGCCGAGGACAGCGAAGTCATTGACGTGAAGGAACCCGGCAACGGCAACGGCCATCATGCGCCCGGCGCCGTCCGCGTGGTTAAATCTCTCAGCGACTCCGTCGCGCACTTCCAGCAGGACGCGCCCACGTGTCCGAACTGTGGCCATGTCGCCGTCCGCAACGGCGCCTGCTTCAAGTGCCTGAATTGCGGTGATAGCCTCGGCTGCTCTTGAGGAACCGAAAACGCAACAGGCCGGGGGATTTCGATTCTCCGGCCTGTTTGCTTTGGCCGGGGGCCAGTTTGCAACTCCGGTGGGGCGAGCGTCCCCGCGAGCCGTCGTTGCTTTGCTTTGACGCGCCAGAGCCGGCTCGTCGGTAGCCTCGCCCCACCGAAACCATACCGCCACTCTTTTTGTTCGCGCGCTTGTCTCATTTCGCCGCCGCGACTATGCTCCGGCCATGAGCGACACCACCTTTCGTATGCGCGAAGACCCCTGGCGCATCTTCCGCATCATGTCCGAGTTCGTGGATTCATTTATGACACTGTCCGAGGTTGGACCCGCCGTGACCATTTTCGGTTCGGCGCGGGCGAAACCCGGCGACAAGTATTATCGCGCCACCTGCGACATCGCCAAAGATCTCGCCAAACACAAGTTCGCCGTCATCACCGGCGGCGGGCCGGGCATCATGGAAGCCGCCAACAAGGGCGCGGCGCAGGGTGGCGGCAAATCCGTGGGCCTCAACATCGAACTGCCGCATGAACAGGCTGGCAACCGCTTCGTCAACCTTCCGCTGCACTTCCACTATTTCTTTGCGCGCAAAGTCTGTTTTGCCAAATACAGCCTCGGGTTCATTTACCTGCCCGGCGGCTTCGGCACGCTCGACGAATTTTTCGAAATCATGACCCTCGTGCAAACCGAGCGCATCCCGGAATTCCCGCTCATCCTCTTCGGCAGCGAATACTGGAAGGGACTGGTGCACTGGATGAAGGCCGAAATGCAGGAGCGGCACGGACATATCAGCCCCGGCGACCTCGACCTGTTCAAGGTCACTGACGACCCGGCGGAAGCCGTCCGCATCATTCTCGATTACGAACGCCGGGTTGGCCCGCCCACCATGATGCCCAAGGCGTTTGCGTAAGCCGTCCTTCCCTTTCCTGGGAGCGCTGGCGTTCCGCCCGGCTCCGACGTGTCGCTGCTGACAGTTCCACCTGCCGACGGTCCGCCGGCGCTCCCGGGGTCTGTAATCTGACTCTGTCCGCATGAAGATGGTCATCTCTTCGGCGCTGCAGCGTGAACACCAGCGCATTGACCGCACCAATTACATCGTCATCCACACCAACAACATCTTTGGCAGCACCAATGGCGAGGCCGTCTTTGCCAGCGACACCGGCGAATTTGGTCTGGCAGTGCTGGCCGCCAACAAACCCGCGCCGTCTCACCCTGATGTCCCGGCCTTTTGCGTGAACGCGCGGAGACCGGGCTATTTCCCCGATGGTCGAAATTCCCGCGCCAATTTTTCCGCGGCGGCAATCTGGCCGGCGGACATTGCGGCGGCACAGACTTTCAATTCATTTTCCGCCTCTTCGTCCCCCTGAAGTTGTGCCAGTTTCAGCCACTGGTAGGCCTCCTGATAATCCGGTTTTACTCCCTGTCCCCGCTCATACATTTTGCCGAGGTCCCTTTGGGCCTGGACATGGCCTTGCTGCGCGGATTTTTGGAACCAGTGGACCGCCGTTTCATAATCCTGTTTGACCCCCAAACCGTTGCGGTGGAGGACGCCAAGGTTGTATTGCGCGTCCGGATTTTCCTGGGCGGCCGCCCGGCCAAACCATTGCGCGGCGCCGGGATAATCCTGTCGGGCTGTTGCTAGGAGCATGCCCAGACTGTTCTGCGCATCGCTGTGTCCCTGTTCCGCCGCCTGTTGATACCAGTGGGCTGCCTCGGCAGGGTCTTTCTTGACGCCGAAACCATTTTCATAGGCCCGCCCGAGGTTGTATTGTGCCGCCACGTCGCCTTTTGGCGCCAATGAAATCAATTCTTCGATGGACAACCGGTTTACCCCGTTTTTTTCCTCCGGCGGTGGCGGATGCAATTTTGCCACCGCCAATACTCCCAAAGCCAGGAGCAGCAACCCGGCCAGCATCAACCAGTAACTCCCTTTCCAGAAGCGATCGGCGCGGCGGTCCATGGCCCGGTTTTTCCCAATCGTCTGGCCATCCTTCCGGAAGGCATCGGCAATCATCATCCATCCCAGCGGCAGCAGTTCGTACCAGATGCGAAACTCGTTGAAGATTCCACAAAAGAACTGGCCGATGATGAACACCAGGATCATGGTTTTGAAAACCACGTCCCGCCGGTTGCGCCACGGGATTAACATCATGATCAGCAGACTGCCGGCGTTGGCAAACAGGACATGGCGCAAGTCCAGGCTGAACAACAGGTTGACGTTGGAAAACACGTGGGCGTTCCGGAAGATGTCCGCAATGTGGGGGGCGTCATTCATCGCCAAAACGGGTGCTCTCACGTCATAAAGGGTCATCAGCAATTTATTCGCGGCGAAAGTGGCCAGCACTGTGACCGTGAAACCCACAACCCGTTTTTTCAGGGACCAATGTTCGCCCAGTAAAACCAGCAAGGCACAGCAGAGGGTTGTTTCCTTGAAGAGTCCACCGAGCCACACGACCAACAGCAACAGCCACATTCGCCGGCTGTCGTACAAAAGGCAGGCCAGGGTGAAAAAGAACATCGTGGGCAGGTCCCAAGGATAGTAAAAGGACGGCTGGGCGGGATCGGTCAGATTATACATCAAACCGCCGAACACTCCCAGGATGATCCAGAGCGCGTCCCGGCGATATAAAATAAGGAGCAGAAACAACAGGAAAAGCCATGCGGCATGGTAAAATCCGAAAACGTCTTGAAATCCATTCTGGTCAAATTCCTTTTGTCCCTTGAATTTTACGTCCAGCAGCCAGGCGGACAACATGGGCCCGGCCAGTCGTTTCTTCCAATTCAACTGGACCTGTTTTTTGGACTCGGGGCTGACGTGTTCCGACAGGTAACAGAACACGGACCTGGATATTGTGTTTCCATCGCGATAGGGCAGGCAGGTGGGGCGGACCAGGAAGTAAAAAGTCACCGTGAGTGACAGCGCCACGAGCAACTCGACCCCCAGCAGGGCGGGCCGCTTTGACAGATGCCGGGTCAGCACGGAGGAAAGCGGTGCCAGCCGGAAAAAGCCGGATAATTTGCCCGTCCAACCGGCTCCCCATTCGCTAAAACCCACGGCGAAATCGGCAAATTTGTCAGATAATGACTTTAACATGATTTGCTCCCCCCAACCGGGCTTGGCGGGGAATGGCTTGACGCTTTTGGCTGCCGGAAAACGAGGATAGTTTCTGGTGGTGGAAGTTTCAAGCGCGACATTGTGCGCCCGGCGTTCCCGGTTGACAGTTCCCGCAACTTGCGCGAGTTTGCGGTGTTGTATTGACAGGTGTTGATTTTATGAATACTCGCAACTCTACCGGCTTGTTTTTGACAGTTACCATCACCGCTGTGCTCGTCCTGACAGCGCGCAACGTTCCGGCACAGGATTCCACCACCACCAGCGCCGCCCAAACCGCACCCGTCCAATTGTCTTACGGCGTGCCGCAAATCATCCAGCTTTCGAAGGCGAAAGTGAGCGAAAACACCATCGTCGCCTACATCCAGAATTCCGGGACGATTTACAGTTTGAACGCGTCTGAAATCGTTTATTTGAAGCAGCAGGGAGTTTCCGATGCCGTCCTCACCACCATGCTGAACCAGCGCCAGCGGGTGCCCCAGGCCGCCGTCCAGACTGCGCCGCAAGCTCCGGCTACAGCCACGACGTCGCAGCCGGGCAGCCCGGATGCCCGCGGCGCCGAAACTTCAACGGCCGTGGCGCAACCTACGGTGACTTATGTCCAGACTGTTCCCTCCTCGACGGTTTATGTCATTCCCGACACCCAAACTTTCAACTATGACGCCTATTATTATCAACCATACTATTATCCGTATTACGGCGGATGGTATTATCCGCCGGTGTCATTTTCCTTTGGATTCGGCGGCGGCTATCGCGGCGGTTGGGGCGGCGGTTACCGGGGTGGCTACCACGGCGGCGGTGGCTGGCATCGCTGACGCGACGTAAACCGCGGATGACGCGGGTAAAAAATGGGGTGTTGGAGTATTGGAGTATTGGAGTGATGGTGTTTTGCCAATTCCCGACGTTTGGTGTCCACGCTTCAGCGTGTCTGCAACTGGGAACGTGAAATCCTAAAACCGAAGCCCGAAAACTCACGTGTCGCTCCCGCCCGCTGGCTATTCGAATTTCGGATCTCGGATTTCTTTCGGAATTCGAATTTCGATCTTCGGCTTTTTCTCGTGCCCAACCGTGTTCATTCCGCCTTCACTTCTTTACGGCGCGACAAGCCGTGGTTAAATTCACCTTCAAAAATCAAACAAAAATGACCAAACTGTTCTCCCTTCGTCTGGCCTTGGCCTTTGCCTGCCTCACCGCGCTCGTCGCCTGCAAAACCACTCCGACAAATCATCCGTCGGGGAACAACCCCAAATACACCTACGTCATCGTGCATGGTGCCTGGGGTGGCGGTTGGGATTGGAAACCCATGGACCAGTTGCTCACCACCGACGGATACAAGGTTTATCGCCCGACGTTGACGGGGCAGGGCGAGCGTTCCCATCTCGCCAGCACCAACATTGACCTGGACACGCACATCCAAGACATCGTCAACGTCATCCTGTGGGAAGACCTGCACGACGTGGTGCTCGTCGGTCACAGTTATGGCGGCATGGTCATCACTGGCGTGGCCGACCGCGTGCCCAATCGCATCAAACACGTGATTTACCTCGATGCCTTTGTGCCCAACAACGGTGAATGCGCCAACGCCATTCGTGCTCACACCGGCATTGACCGGCCCATCATCAACGGTTTCGTCATTCCAGCGTGGATTACAAACAATCCACCGCCACCGCATGACGTGCCGCATCCGGCCAAAACGTTCAGCGAACCCATTTCATTGACCAACCAGGCCGTGGCCGCAAAATTGCCCACGACCTACATCCTCACCGTGGACAAGGGCAAAACGCCGGAGCAGGACGATTTTTATCCGTTTTATCGGCGCGCCAAGGCCCGGGGTTGGACGACGATAATCATGGAAGGCGACCACAACGTACAGCGATCGCATCAGAAGGAACTCGTCGGTCTGCTGGAACAAGCGCCGTAAACTGCGGATTACGGGGTTGGCAGCGTGTTGAAAAAGCAGCCGCCGACATGAGTCGGCGCTGATTTTCCTTCGATTTTCACAGGGAATTTGCGCCGACTCACGTCGGCGGCTACGAGAGGAAGGTTTTTTAACGGGCTGTTAGCAGCCTGTTAAAGAAGCAGGAGACGACGTAAGGAGGCTCATCTCAAATGCAGAAGGCAGAATGATGAATGAAGAAAAAACTGCCACAGACATTGTTTGCTTTGTTTCATTTCCGCATTCTTCTTGAGGTTGTGAGGTTGCTTCGAATTGACGGACAGGAAATTGAGTGAACCATGAATCTACTTTCCCCGGGTTTGAACTTCCTGCACCAGTTTTTCAGCGGCGGCAATTTGATCCGGGGTCATGGAGGCGGAACAGGCTTTCAATTCATTTTCGGCGTCTTTGTCGTTCCGAAGTTGGGCCAGTTTCAGCCACTTGTAGGCCTTGACGTCATCCGGTATGGCTCCCTGCCCCCGTTCATACATTTTGCCAAGATCTCTTTGGGCCTGGACATGGCCTTGTTGCGCGGCTAGTTGGAACCAATGGGCCGCAAATTCGTAATTAACCCCCAGACCGCTGTAATAAATGACGCCCAGATTATACTGTGCGTCGGCATTTCCTTGTCTGGCTGCCAGGGCGAACCATTGCGCGGCACCTGGATAATCCCGCTGGTCTGCCACGAGAAGCATTCCCAGACTGTTCTGCGCATCGCTGTGTCCCTGTTCCGCCGCCCGCCGATACCAATCGGCCGCTTCGGTGTTGTTTTGTTTGACGCCGATGCCATGGTGATAGATCCGCCCGAGGTTGTATTGCGCTTCTGCATCGCCCGCTCGCGCCGAGGAAATCAATTTTTGACTGGTTGACTGATTGAATGGGTTGTTTTCCACCAGTCTGGCGGGAATCAATTTTGCCAGGGCCAGTACTCCCAAAGCCACAGCCAACAATGCGCCCATCATCAACCAGTAACTGCCCTGCCAAACGCGATTGGCCCGGCGGTGCGCAACCGGGTCCTCCGGAATCATCGGGCGATCCTTCAACAGGGTGTCGGCAATCATCATCCATCCCAGGGGCAACAGTTCGTACCAGATGCGGAACTCATTGATGATTCCGCAAAAAAACTCGCCCATGACGAATGACACCATCAGCAATTTGAAGACAACATCCCGCCGGTTGCGCCAGGGAATCAGCATGATTATCAAAAGGCTGCCGGCGTTGGCAAACAACACATGACGTGCGTTCAGGTCGAATAATATGTCGAAATTGTAAAACAAACGGGTGTTTCGGATGATGTCAATGACCTGGGGGGCGTCATTCATCGCCAGGAGGGGGGCTTTCACGCCATAAAGTGTCATCAGGAATTTATTCGCAGCAAATGTGGCGATCACCGTTGCCGCAAAACCCGCCACTCTCTTTTTCAGCGTCCAATGTTCGCCCAGTAAAATCAGCAGGGCACAGCACAGGGTCGTTTCCTTGAAGAGCCCGCCAAGCCACACGACCATCATCAGCGGCCACAGCCGCCGGCTGTCATACAAAAGGCAGGCCAGGGTGAAAAAGAACATCGTGGGCAGGTCCCAGGGATAGTAAAAATGGGGTTGGGCGGGGGTCGGTCAGATTATACATCAAACCGCCAAATACGGCGAACATGATCAATAGCGCATCCTTGCGATACACAATGAGAACCAGGAACAACAGGAAAAGCCACGCCGCATGATAAACCCCAAAAACAGTTTGAAATCCATTCCAGTTGAAATCCGGCGCTCCCTTGAATTTCGCGTCCAGCAGCCAGCCCGACAATATGGGTCCCGCCAGCCGTTTCTTCCAATTCAGTTGCACGAGGTTTTTTCCCATTGCGGGCACGCCTTTCGACAAGTAGCAGAACGTTTGAGCGGATATCTGATTCCCATCGCGATAGGGCTTGCAGGTCGGCCCGACCAGAAAATAAAAAGTCACCGTGAGTGACAGCGCCACCAGCAGCTCAACCCCCAGGATGGCGGGCCGCCTTGACCAACGCCGGTTCAACGAGGAAGCAAGCTGCGGAAGTTTCAAGCCGTTGGACAGTTTGTCCGTCCAAACCACCCCCCAGTCGTAAAATCTCCCGGCAAAACCGGCAAATCGGTCCGCTAATTGCCTTAACATAGATGCTCCGGTTTAATTCCAAAATCAGTCATGGTGGGAAATGATTGACACTTTCCTGGCTGTCAACAAGCAAGCATATTCCTCATCAATGGGTAATCAACCGTGAATCGCGCGGTAAAAACCGGGCGTTGGAGCAATGGTGTTTTGCCGGTTCAACCACCGCGGCTTGCCGCGCCGACTTGCCGCGTCAAAGTGCAACGACGACGGAAATGAAATGAAGGTGGAAGAGCACAAAGAGCGCAAAGCCAGAACGAATTCTTGAAACCGCGAAAGATGTGGTGTCGAGCCTGTGGCTCGATTCGGATTCGGCCACAGGCCGAACGCTACAATCTGCTTTTCGTTTGTTTGGCATTCTCTCCGGTTAAAAAGTTCCTTCGGTAAAATCCGTGTCCATCCGCGTATGGCGGCGTGGCCGCCACGCGGCTTTACGCCGTGTTCATTCCGCCGTCGCCGAGGCTATGGCGGACAGGCCGTGGTTAAAAATCCTGGCGTCTTCGCGTCTTCGTTGTTTAACCCGGTTTCGCAGTCAAATCTTCCTTCCAGATTACGGCACCAGCAGACGATAGAACCGCTGCGGATCCGGCCCGATGGAATCGGAAGCGGACATGACGGCGTTGGTCGCGGTGATGGCGCTCCCCCAATTGCTCCAGTTGCCTTGAGCCAGATTCGTGCAGTATTGCAGTTGATAGACCGCGCTGGCCATTGCGCTCCAGGTGAACGTCACTGTGCCGCCCGTTCCGGTCACCGATTGGAACACCGGCACCGGCACGGTGATGGGGATGGTATAATCGGCCACCACGGGCAGGTGATCGCTCGCGTTGGCGAGGTCCAGGTAAAGCTGTGATGCGCTGATGGGCGCGCCCGATGCCAGATCGCTGTTCAACGCGGTATTGGAACCGGAATTTACGCTGCCTTTGTAAGCCGTCGTGCCGTTGTTGCCGAACACGTGATACGTCCCGGGCACCAGCGCCAACCCGCCCGCAACGCCGAAATAAATATTGGTCGTCATCACCTGCAAATCATCCCGGTAATGGAGACTGGTGGAGGAGTCCGTTTTCATGCTGAGGTTGGAATTGGCGGACCAATCAAAGGAAGTAGCGGCCGACGGGTTCAGCGGGTCAATGCCCTGTCCCTGTTGTATGCCGTTCGGGGTGGTGTTGGACAAAATCGTTTGATACGACGCCTCGCCGCTGGTGGTGATGTTGTAATCGCCCACGTAAAGCACCCGGGCATTGGCGGGCAGATTGGTCGCTTCGTCATTGCGGATGATCCGGGCCTCGCCGTTGCGGTCGGTCAAATCGGTGGAAGTCGTGCCGGATTTATAATGGCTCACATAAACGTAAAATTCGTTCGTTGCCGTTGGCGTCATCCCGGCCGGCGCGAGCTCGTACCGCATCACTTCGCGATATTCGCCGCTGCTGGAGCCCAGCTTGCTCGTGCCGCCCGGCGGATCCACCGGAACCGACGCGAGAAGCTGCAACGTGGTGGTGTTATAGACCAGCGCGTTCGGGCCGTTCCCATCGGCCACGTCGCCGTCACTTTCCGTGGCCTGATAGGAACTCATCGCATACATGCCGGGCGCGTTATAGAACGAGTTCAAGCCGTTCACAATTGGGGCGACGGTAATCGTGTTGCCGGTCGTCTCCTGCAAGGCGAGCACGTCGAGCGGCTGGGCCGGATCGCTGCCCAGAATCTCTTCCCCAATCCCCTCGAGCACCCCGCCGGCTTGCACATTAGTGGTGTTGCTGGGCGGGGCAATCAAACCCGGGAGGGGTGTGGTGGCGCCGTTGATGTCGTCCTCGATGTTGTAGGTGACGACGCGCAGGGTCCGGGTTTGGGCCGCAGCGACCGGTGAAATGTCGAAGACCGCGCCGAGGGCGATGCAGCCCAGAACAAAATGGATTGTGACGGTTTTTATTGGACTGCTTGTTGTTAATTGCCGGTCGCCTGCATGATACCGCCGGCCCGGCCCGAATCAAGAAAAAACCACCCGCCATTTTGAACCACGGATGCCGCGGATAAAAAATCATGGCCGCCAAAAGGCTCAAAAGGCGTATAAAGAAATCCGGCAGCTTTGACGCGAATTACACGAACTTTCACGAATTGAATTCTGCAAAGAATAATTGGCGTCAATTGGCGCAATTCGCGTCAACAAGCCTGTGTCCATCCGTCCCGTTCTGGGGAAGGCTCCGGGCTATTTGTTGTTCCCGAGCAGCTTCGCTTTCTGGGCTTCGTATTGGTCGGCCGAGATGGCTCCGGCGTCCTTGGCCCGCTGCAGGTCAATCAACTGCTGGCCAACGGTGGGGTTCTGGTACTGGGCTTCAGTCTTGGCGCCGCCGCCCAGATGTAATTCCAGGCAGCCGGTGAGCAACAACATGGCGGTCAACGCCATCGAGGCGGGAATGAACAATTTCTTCATAAAGCGACTTTATTTGTAAGGCAATTGGTTCGATTCAACTTGACGGTTCCAACCCTGAATCAGATGGCCGCGGCTGTCAAGTTTTCAGCGTGCCGGAGTCCAGGTGTCGTCCGGGTCATAAGTGGTGATGGCCTTCGCGATTTTCGCGGTCTTGGGTCCGAGGTTCTTTTGATAGACCTTGCCTTGTTGATTGACGATGAATGTCATCACCCCCGTGTTGCCCCATTCGGCCGGCCAGGCGACGAGGGCAAATCCGGCAATCATGCGGTCGTTGATGATATAATTATACTTGCCGCCCGGCGCGTGTTTTCCCTGGCGGGTCAGGATTTTGAAATAGTAGCCGTGATAAGGCGCCTGCTCGTCGTTCAGCATTTGGGCCGTGCGCTGATAACCTTCCACGCGGGCCTGCGCGACGAGCGGTCCCAATGGGCTCAACTCCTCGCCCGGTTTCGCCGGCCAAAAAAGGCCGTCGTGCGTGTCGGGCGTGCTGCGCAGGAACTGTGCATAGGCGAGCACTCCGTCCCCCAGGCGATCCTGGCCGGCATATTCGCGTTGCGCCTCCACATACGCGTTGCAGACATTCATCGCGCCCATTTCGTCCCTGCCGATGCGGCGGGCAAGAATCTCTTGCTTGCCCGCTGCGGTGTCGAAGAACCATAGGCCGTCCTTTTTCACCAGCGGAATGGGAAATGGCCAGCCGTCCGCGCCAATTTCCAGCGTGACGTTGGAATCCGAATGGTTGATCAACTGCGTCTTTTCCGTCAGGCGTTTGACAAACATTTTGTATTCCTCGGTGGCTTGGACGGCGTCGGGCGAAATCAATTCATGTCCTGCCGGCCCAAAAATCGAATGCAGGGCATTGGTGTCATGATTCCCGGCCGCCGCCACCAGGGCGTTGACGGCTTCCTGCGGTGCAGCGAAGGTCTGTTCGTCCGCAGCCGACGCGCGCACCGGCAGCGTCAGCGCCAGGAGAGCCAGACCAAGACCGGACGCGAGAGGCCAAATCTGGCGCAACCATGAGCCTCTTTCAAAACCCACGCGGCAACCGATTTTCCACCCTCTCCTCCGCGAAGTGGAGGCGAGGGCCGGGGAGAGGCGGTGCGTTTTTATTGGGAATTCCCCTCTCCTCAATCCTCTCCCCACTCGTTCCTCGCGGGGAGAGGAAGAATCAACGCGGGGTTTTGGAAGAACCTCCCATGAAGAACGATTGGGTTTCATCAGCGGCAATGTTTGTATGGCAATCATTTGGTTGAAAGGTTCAACGCCTTGGCTGGGAATTTGAACTGTGACCGCCACCGCCACCACCGCCGCCGCCGGAGGACATCGCCGGCTCCGGCCGCGAAACCGGCTCAGAATGGGTGACCGCCTGCATGCTCTGCTGGCCACGGTCGCTATAGGTTCTTGTGTCGCGCGAACTCTGGATGCCGGTGAACGCGCCGGATGATTCCGGCCGGCTTACTGGTGCATAATGTTGAACTGAAACCGACGCGGGTCGGGCGATGGGCGTCGAAGCTCGGGTTGCCGGCGCTTCCGGCCGGGCCGCCGGGGCCGGTGTCCGTCGCGCTGCCGCTGAATCGGACACGGACCGGCCTACCGTGGCCACCACCGGTTGGTTATGGGGAACATCATAGCCCCGGTCGCCACGATTCCCCGCGACTGCGCCCGGATGATTGTTAGAACGCCAGACCGTCGTGTGACCTGTGTTCCGCTGACGTGAAGACTCACGCCACCAATTGGACGGACGCGGGTGATCGTGACCCCAGACAATGAGATTGTGGTGTCCCCAGTCAAAATCGCAATTCAGCCACAACCCAATCGGCCAGCCGATGCCGAAGGTGATAAAGGGCGGGCCATAATCGGTTTGATAATAAACCTGGTCCGGTTGATAAACCGGCACATAAATCACCTGTGGGTCAGCCGGAACAATTTCAATGTAGCCGCCGTCATTAATCACCTGTTGCTGCGGCGTGGATTGCAGGTTGCCAACATTGTAAGCCGACTGGCGCAGCCGTTGGATGGAATCCATCACATCCTGCTGTTGATTAAGAAAAGCCTGTCCCAGTTCCGTCGTCCAATTCAAGTTGTCATCCATCCATTTCAAAACATTGGGGTATCGGGCCAGCGCCTGGACGCTGGCGTCCCACGGCTGCTGGTCAATCTGGTTGGGGTCGCCGCCGCCGCTGACATAACGGTCGGCCAGCACGATTTGCGTGGGCAAGGTGGACGCCGGCAGGATTTGGGCAATCAACGGGTCGGGATAAAGCGCAATGGGCCCCAGCAACTGGTCAAGCTGCTGATAAGAAAGCGGTTGATAGGCGGCCATCGGGGGCGGCACCGCCATTTGTGCCCACACGGACAGGGCCGCGCCCGCGAACACACACAGTAAAACAGCGATTTTAAACAATGACTTCATCCGGTAACCCTTAAAATTTCATCAACATTATCACAGACGCAGTTGGAGCCTGACAGATTACATCAAAAAATCAAAAAGAAATCCAGAGGCTTTGACACGACTTGAGCCGCTTGGGAAGTGGCGAAAGGAATTTGGCGGAGCCAAAGGCTCGTAGAGCCGAGCGAATGGGTGCGAGCGAGTCCATTACGCGAATTCACACGAATTTCCGAAAACCCGGGCACACTAACCGCAACTTGTCGCGCCGAAGTGAACGAAGGCAGAAGGGCACAAAGAACGCAAAGATTTCACGGCCGGCGGACTATAATTCTCCCTCTCCGCGCCGGGGAGAGAATTCTCCGAACGAATTCGGGTTTTGAACCCCTGAACCGGGGCACAGTTCCTGGGAGCGCCGGCATCTCGCCGGCGAGTTCCGGTTTTCGGCTCCCGACTGGCCGGCGGGACGCCGGCGCTCCCAGGAGGTTCATGGGGAGGGCCGCCCGTCCTCCGTAGCAGGCACTGCGAAGGATGGAGGGTGAGGTGCTCTTCAAATTCTTGTCACCTGCTGGCCGCGCCGTAGCAGAGCGAAGGCGGGTCACCTGTCACGTGCCATCTCCTAAAATGGCTTGATCCCGGATCGGCGGGTTGCATAACGTCGGCGACGATGTTGAACCACAAATTTTCGGAGGGATGGTTTTGCGTTTTAACGGGGTTTATGGCGGGTGTAATTGTTTCCACCGGTCTTTCGGCAGCGCCACTTCCCCTCAAGGTGGCCGGCAATCAATTGCTGGACAGCCGCGGCCAGTCCCCGCGCCTGCGCGGCGTCAATTGCGCCTCCCTCGAATGGTCCAGCGATGGCGACGGTCATATTCTCAAGACCGTTGAGGTGGCGGTGAAGGACTGGCACGCCAACCTCATCCGCCTGCCGCTGTCGCAGGATCGTTGGTTCGGCAAGGCGCCCCGGCAGCCGGATGGCGGCGCCGGCTATCGCGCGCTCGTCCGGCAACTGGCCGATTTCTGCTCCACCAACAACGCCTACATCATCCTCGATCTGCACTGGTCCGACGCCGGTGAATGGGGCAAAAACATCGGCCAGCACAATTTGCCCGACACCAACAGCATCGCCTTCTGGAAGGACATCGCGACGGTTTACAAAGACAATCCCGCCGTGCTGTTCGATCTCTACAACGAGCCGGCGCATGTCAATTGGGACCAGTGGTTCCAGGGCGGCCCGATGACCGAAACCATCGAGCATACGAACACCACGTTGACTTATGAATCGGTCGGCCTGCCGGCGCTCGTGAAGGCCATCCGCTCGACCGGGGCGAAGAATGTGATTGTTGCCGGCGGCATCAACTGGGCCTACGAGGTGGGTGGCATCCTGGACGGGCGCCAACTGTCCGATCCCACCGGCAACGGCATCGTTTATGCCGTTCATCCCTATCCGCATGCGTACGAAGGGCTGGGCCGCGAAACGATTCCCCGGTGGACTGCGCGCATGGAACCTTTTGCCCGGAAACTCCCCATCATTGTTTCGGAATTCGGTTCCATTGAATCCATGTGGCCGTTCCCGAAGGAGTGGAACTATAACGATGAAAAATGGAATCGGGAGCTGATTGGTGTGCTGGAGGCCCACCGTTGGAACTGGACCGCCTGGGATTTCCACGCCACGGCCTGGCCCTGCCTGATCTCGGATTGGAATTATACTCCCACGCCCCAATCCGGCGTCTGGGTCAGGCAGGCTCTGGCGAAAAATCTGGAGCACTGACCATCCGCGGAAAAACAAACTTGAACCACGGATGGACACGGATAAATAATTCATGGCCGCCAAAAGGCACAAAAGGCGCAAAAAAGAATCCCGCGGTTTTTACACGAATTCACACGAATTACTGAAACATCAGACGCATTAACCGCAACTTGTCGCGCCGAAGTGAACGAAGGCGGAAGAGCACAAAGAGCGCAAAGCCGGAAGAAAGGCTGAAGGCTGAAGGCTGAACGAAGAAAGCCGGAGCTTTAACCGTGAAAGGCGCAAAAAGGAATCCAACAGTTTTTACACGACTTGAGCCGCTTGGGAAGTGGCGAAAGGAATTTGGCGGAGCCAAAGGCTCGTAGAGCCGAGCGAGTGGGCGCGAGCGAGTCCATTTCACGAATTCACACAAATTACTGAAACATCAGACGCATTAACCGCAACTTGTCGCGCCGAAGTGAACGAAGGCGGAAGAGCACAAAGAGCGCAAAGCCGCAAAAGGCAGGGCTCACAGCCCCTGCGAGCCGCGGCGCGCACGGAGTGACGCGCCCTACCACAATTCTCCAGACCCTCAACTCTCAACTTTCAACCTTCAACAATGCCCTTGATCCGGATCGCTGATCTGCTCAATTGATCCCGGCTGTCGAAGAAGTCCAAACCAGCCGAACGCCAGCTTGTTTGCCAGGAACCTCCGCCGAAACGTGCTGCTGGAATCCTGTCAGCAGGCTGATTTTGATTGCATTTTTATTGGGTTCGCGTTAGAAAAACTGTACAGAGCCCACAACCGCGAAAATCATTTCCTATGAAACCAAGCATCCATCTGCTGATGACGCTGGTGTTGTTCGTTGCTGCGCACCGCGCCGTTGCCCAGGTCCCCTTCACGCTTTCCGCCTCGCTCACCAACGGGACTTTTGTTCGTTCCGTCACGACGGCGGATGTGAACAACGACGGCAAACCGGATTTGATCTGCGTCCGCGGCAATCCGAGCATGCTGTACGTGTGGACGAACAGCGGCAGCGGCCTTTTTGTCTCCAACGCCAGCTATGCCGTCGGCTCCTTTCCTTATCAGGTCATCGCGGCGGATGTGAACAACGACGGCTGGCCCGATTTGATTACCGCCAATAATAACGGCAACTCACTGACCGTTTTGACCAACGACGGGAAGGGCGGCTTCGTGCTCGCAGCCACCCTGCCGCTGGCTTCGAACAACCAGACGCGTTCGGTCGCCGCGGCGGATTTTAACGGCGACGGCAGACTGGATTTGGTCTGCGCGAACTTCAGTTACGGCACGGTTACAGTATGGACGAATGCCGGCGGCGGCAACTTTGTTTCCAACGCCAGCTATACCGTGAGCAGCAACCCGGATTCGGTCACAACGACGGATGTGAACGGCGACGGCAAACCGGATATCATCTGCGCAAACAACGGGAATACTTTCAATCCCGTCACGCTGCTGACGAACAACGGCAACGGCGGCTTCGCGTCCGCTCCTATGCCGAACTTGGGAGGCGTGCTCGGAGCCTCCTGGGTCACCGCGGCGGATGTGAATGGCGATGGCAAAGTGGATTTGATTCTGATTGCGATTCTGGCCACCAGTTCGGAAGTCATGGTGTTGACGAATAACGGCGGCGGCGGGTTTGCGCTCTCCGGCAACTATCCCGTCGGCTCCAATCCTTATGCGGTAGTGGCGGCGGATGTCAACGGGGATGGCTGGGTGGATTTAATCACCGCCAACCAGGGCAACAACACCCTTACCGTGCTGACCAACAACGGCACCGGCGTTTTTGGCTCCAACGCCACATTGACCGTCGGCAGCGGGCCGGAGTCGCTCACCGCCGCGGACATCAACGGCGATGGCCGGGTGGATTTGATTAGCGGCGGTTGGAACAGTCCCGGCGCCCTCACCGTGTTGACCAACGCCGCCACTTTCATGCCGCGGCTGACCCTCAAACACTCGGGCAACAACGTCATCGTATCGTGGCCGGCCATCTGGGCGAACTGGACATTGAAGCAAAGTGCCAGTCTGGATTCGGGTGGTTGGACCAGCTTCAGCGGCCCCATCGGCAACGACGGCACCACCAAAAGCGCGACCAATTCATCGCCGGTTGCCAACCGCTTCTTCCGGCTGTCCAATCCATGAAATGTTAACCGCGGATTACGCAGATGACGCGGATCCCGCAATGCAGGACCGAAAAGATCCCTGGCCGCCAAAAGGCACAAAAGGCGCAAAAAAGAATCCAACAGTTTTTACACGACTTGAGCCGCTTGGGAAGTGGCGAAAGGAATTTGGCGGAGCCAAAGGCTCGTAGAGCCGAGCGAGTGGGCGCGAGCGAGTCCATTTCACGAATTCACACGAATTGAATTCTGCAAAGAATAATTAGCGTCAATTGGCGTAATTCACGTAAAGAAATCCCTTGATCCGATCGGCTGATCTGATCCATTGCTCCCGGCGTGCCGAAGAAAGCCAAACCAGCCAAACGCCAGCCAAAGGGGTGACGGGTGACGCGAGACGAGTGACGCGAAAGCCAGAAGGGGTGACCGGTCTTCGCTCAGAAGCTTCGGCACGGCAGGCACGTGACGAGTGACAGGTGACACGAAAGACAAAACCACTTTACCGTCGCCCCGCACCCAAACCGAAAGGTAGGGTGGGCAGTCCTCTGCCCGCCGCAACCTCGCGAACGAACGACGGCGCGCACGGAGTGTCGCGCCCTACCAACGACCTGCCCCACGCCCATCCGGTCTCGTCCGTTCCCTTCGAATTGCGCGAAGATGGCCCAATTAAAATGGCACCGGCCGGACTTTGACGGGGCTAGCGCGTGATGAAAAAAAGTGCCAAAGCCAGGCCCAACCACACGCTCATCATCAGCCAGTAGCTGCCTTTCAGTACGCGGGTGGTCCGGTCATTTGCGACGGGGTGGGGCGGCAACGTGTCGGGCGCGACCTGGCGGTCCCAGACCATCCGGTAACGGTTCGAAATGGTTTCGCTGATCACCATCCACCCCAGCGGGAGTATTTCATACCAGATGCGGAATTCGATGATGCTGCCGCAAAGAAACTGGCCGATGATGAAGACCACCGCCAGTATTTTAAACACCACGTCCCGCCGGCTCCGCCAGGGAATCAACATCATGATTAAAAGGGCGCCGGCGTTGGCGAACAACACCTGGTTCAGGTTCAGGCTGAACAACCGGTGAATGTTGAGGACAAGCAAGGACCAGGTTTTGTGGGCCAGCTCAGGAATATTACCGGAGTTATTCAAGGCAAAAAACATGGTTTTGACGCCATAACCGGCCATGAGCAATTTTCTTGTCAGGAAACAGGCCACCACCGTGGCCGCGAAGCCGGCGATTCTTTTTTTCCAAGGCCAGTGCTCGCTCAGAAGAACCAGCAGGGTGCAACACAAAATCGTCTCCTTGAACAGACTTCCCAGCCACACCACCACCAGCAGCGGGAAAAACCGGCGTTGATCGCATAGGAGGCAGGCCCAGGTAAAAAAGAACAGGGCGGGCATGTCCCAGGGATAAAACCACTGGCCGGCGGGCATGGTGAAATTGTAAATCAGGCCGCCAGACACCCCCAAGATGATCAGCAGCGCATCCCGGCGATGCAAAATGAGGACCACAAACAACAGCAAAAGCCACAGGGCATGGTAGAACCCAAAAACGACCACGGGGACCCGGGCAAAATACCCGCCAAACACAAATTTGTCGGTATCCACAAGCTTCAACGCCAACATTTTTGAAAAGGTGTTGTAACTCACGTCATACATCCACCCGGTAATCATCGGTCCGGCCAGCCGCGCCTTCCAGTTGCCAAAAGTGGCAATCAAATCCTGATGGGTGTAAGGGTGGTCCGACAGATAGGTGAACAGATAAATGTTCATCTCGTTGCGGTCATACACCCGGGGCGCCTCGGCCTGCGGAAGCAGCAAAAAGAAAAAATAGACAACCAGTGAAATGGCCACGAACGATTCAATGCCCACCAGCCCGGCCGGTTTTGACAGGTGCTTCAACGACCAGGACGAAAGCCGGGCCAGCCGGAAAAAGTTGGATAATTTGCCCGTAAAACCCGCTCCCCAATCGTAAAAACCCGTGGCGAAATCAGCAAATTTGTCCGAAAATGATTTTAACATAAAATGCTCGAACTCAATTTCAAAACCAGTTTTGGTGGGAAATGGTTGACACTTTTAACTGCTGATGGGCGAGGATAATCCCCCCCGACGGGAAATCAACCGTGGATTTCGCGTGGATTTCGCGTGTAAAAATGGATTGTTGGATGTTCGATTGTTTCCCTCACCGTGTGAGGCATGGCCTTTTTACGCGGCTCATGTCACCCGCGTATGGCGGCGTGGCCGCCACGCGGCTTTACGCCGTCACCCGTCACATGCCTGCCGTGCCGAAACTTCTGCCTGTCCTCCGAAGCCAAGCGAAGGAGGGAAGCGAAGGCTGGTCATGTTAAAATGGCTTGATCCGATCGGCTGATCGGTCAACTCCGCTCGCGAAAGCTTTCGGAGTTGAGCCTGGCGTGCCGCTTTCCAAATACGAGCATCCAATTCCCGGACCCGAAACCCGAAACCCCAGGCCGCCTAGAGTGGTTTAATCAAAACTGTAGCCGCTATTTCGCAAGAAAACGCCTGAAAACAAATGTAAATTGATTGTTTCGCGTGGCTACGAAATGACTGAAAACGCTCTAATGTCTTAACCGGAAGAACAGCGAGCCGCCGGATTTGCGCAGCGTTACGCTGTTTATCCCATTGGTGTTGTCCACCGTTCCGAGGTAATCGCCCCAGTTGGTCGTCGTCAGGTCCGTGTTGGTTTGCAGTACATATCCCGGCACCGCCGGCCACGACACGAAGGCGTTGTCCAAAACCGGACTGTCCGGCGGATCCACCAGCGCGATGGACAGCAATGGTCCCGCAGTGGTTGAAGACGCTTGCGGCGCGACCGGGTTGAACGTCACTGCGTTGCTTCCCGTCACGCCGTCAATCACATAGGTGCCGATGAAGGAAAATGTCTGGGTGCCGACCTGCTCGGCGCAAGCCAGAATATTGCTTTGCTGGACGGCAATGCTGTCGGCGGACGTCCCATCCGGCCACCAGGCATTGCCGGAACCGCACGTGACGATTTCGTTGACCAGTTGTGTCGCCGGGCCGTTGGTGACGTATGTTCGCTGGCCGTTGGGACCGTAAATGATGCCCAGGTAAACCGGATTCGCGCTGCCCGTGTCCAATCCCGAATACGAGTACGGAATAGGGGAATACGACCAGTTCAGCGTGTTGCCCGGGTCCGTCGAAGCCATGATGAACGACAACTGCGCGATGGAGATGAGATTGGTCCCGCCCTTGATGTCCATGCCGAACGTCAGCCGGTTGCCCGATTCATTAGCGAAATTCGGGCCGAAAACCGTTCCCGGATCCGCCACGCCCATCCACGACGGGAAACTGGTCACTAGGTTGTTCGTCACCGGCACTGCGCTCGTGATTTGCTGATAATAGCTCGGCAGCGACGGGTCGCCGTAGGAGGAATAGCCGTTCAGGATGGCCGTCACGGCATTGGACGCCCAGGCGTTCCAACTGGGCGACCCCCACCGGTTCGGCGCCAGCGCCGGGTAAACCGCGATGCTGATGCCGCCGGTTCCCAACACCGGCCCGGAGTTCGTCACCACCGGATTAAACGTTACGGAATTCGAGCCCGTCACACCGGCAATCGTGTAGGTCCCGGTAAAATTAAACGGCTGGCTGCCCAATTGCGAAATCAGCAGGTCAATGTTGCTTTGCTGGCTGGCGATGTTGCCGGACGTGTCATAGGTGTCCCACGCATTGCCCGAGCCGCGCCCGACAATCTCGTTCACCTGTTGCGTCGCGGGGCCGCTGGTGACATAGGTGTTGGTGCCGCCCGGACCGTAGATAATCCCGACATACGACGCGCTGTAATTGTACGAACCCTGGCCGAAGGTGAAATCCAGCGAATTGCTCGCATCCGAGGAATGCGCGCTGAACGACAATTGCGAAATCGAAATCAGGTTCGTCCCGCCCTTGATGTCAATGCCGAACTGAATCCGGTTGCCCAGCTCCTGCGAATAATTTGCGCCAAACACGTCTCCGGGATCAGCCACGCTGTTCCACGAGGGAAAGCCGGTCACGATATTATTCGTCACCGAAATCACCGCCGGCGCCTGCTGATAATAGCCCGGCGACGACGGGTCGCCATAGGCCGGGTAGCCGTTGATCAGGGCGGTGGTGGCATTGGAAACCCAGGCATTCCAATTGGGCGACCCATACGCATTCGGCGCCAGCGCGGGAATGACGGTGATGGAGATGCCCTGGGCTTGCGCCCTCGCGCCGGCCGCCAGCAGTGCGACCAACATTACTGGAAAAATCCGCCTGTTCATACCGTGGTTTTAACACACCCTTCCTGAAACAAAACGGTTTAGGGACAGAATGCGGGATTTGATGGGTGAACTGCTCCAGGTGAGGGGTGGCGAGGATGGAGGATTGAAGCTGGAAGCTGGAACGAAAAGAAGAATTTGGACCACAAAGAATGCAAAGGGCGCAAAAAAGAATCCGACAGCTTTGACACGAATCACACGAATTCTCACGAATTGAATTTCCCAAAGAAAAATTAGCGCAATTCGCGTAATTAGCGTAAAAACCTCTTGATCCGATCGGCTGATCTGATCAATTGATCCCGGCGTGCCGAAGAAGTCCAAACCAGCCAAACGCCAGCTAAAGGGGGTGACGGGTGACGCGAGACGAGTGACGCGAAAGCCAGAAGGAGTGACCGGTCTTCGCTCAGAAGCTTCGACCCGGCAGGCACGTGACACGGGACATGTGACACGAAAAGCAAAACCCCTTTACCGGAAACCACCCCCCAAGCCGGAAGGTGTGACGAGTGACGAGTGGCCTGTGACGGGAAAAACAAAAGCACTGGGGCGAGACTCAGTCGAGCCCAAATCATCCGCTCCCTCAACTCTTAACCCTCAACCTTCAACCATCGTCCTGCCTCATGCCCATCCCATCACTCCCGCCCATTTCACCCTCCGCGAAGACGGCTCGATTGCGCCCACCCCGTTCGGTGTCCACGCTTCAGCGTGTCCGGCGCAATCGGAGACAGGCGGTGGGGACACGCTAAAGCGTGGACACCAAACCCCACCCTCAACTCTCAACTCCTTGGCGCGGCGAAGCGCAGCGGAGACGGCTCAACCATCAACCGTGCCGCACCTTGTTTTTTCCGATTTCACTCGCGGCATCTGGCTCTACCACGGCAACTGCCTCGAACTCCTCGACGCCATCGCCGCCAAATATCCCGAAGGCCGGTTCGACGCCATCTTTGCCGACCCGCCTGCGTGGCTGTAGCCACTTCGTCGCGGCGAAGGCCCGCCGTATTTCCTGCCTGCCGGGCCGTAGCTTCGGAGCGAAGGCCGGTCCAACGGCGGCATCACCTGTCACGCGGGCAAAATGGTGAAGGTGGACAAGGGCGACTGGGACGTCTCGCGCGGACCGGAACTGAACCACGAGTTCAATACCGAATGGCTCAAGCGTTGCCAGCGCGTCCTCAAGCCCAACGGCACCATCTGGGTGACCGGCACGCACCACGTCATATTCAGCATCGGCTACGCCCTGCAACAGCTCGGGTTCAAGATTCTGAACGACATCGCCTGGGAAAAGCCGAATCCGCCCCCGAACCTGAGCTGCCGTTACTTCACCCACTCGACGGAGACAGTTTTGTGGGCCGCGAAGAACGAGAAAAGCAAACACGTCTTCAACTATCCCGCCATGAAAGCTGTTTCTGGAAAGCAAATGAAGACGGTATGGCGGGATGTGACGAGTGACGAGTGTCGAGTGACGCGGGAAGAGGGCGCTTCGGAAATCACGTCACCCGCCACCCGTCACCCGTCACCTGACACCCTTTCTGTTCCCGTCACCCGTCACCCGCCACCCGTCACCCCTTTCTCATCCGTCTGGACAATTTCCGCTCCTTCCACGGATGAGAAAGCGTTAGGCAAACATCCTACTCAGAAACCGACCGCTCTCGTAGAACGCTGCCTGTTGGCCTCGACGAACGAAGGGGACTTGGTGCTGGACCCGTTTCTGGGCAACGGGACGACGGCGGTGGCCAGCCTCCGGCTCAAACGCGGCTGCGTCGGCATCGAACTCGATTTGCACCACGTCGAAATCGCGGCCTGCCGGGCCGACCGTGAAATCATTGAAATCTGGCTCCGCCACTTCCGCGTCCGCGTGGAAGTTCGTGTGGTAGGGACGGCGCGCTGAGACTGTCTCAAAACTCCGGCAAATTTTTGAATGAATCGCGGCGGTTGGCGTCTGAGAGACATGGCACAACCCATCGCTCCCGACTACGGCCAACAATTTCTTTTTCCACCCGC
>JBEKZC010000032.1:0-42128 GCA_049510295.1 Verrucomicrobiota bacterium
TGCCGGTGTCCACCAGCGCGGTCGCCATGATGGTGAGCGAGCCGCCCTCCTCGATGTTGCGCGCCGCGCCGAAAAAGCGCTTCGGCTTGTGCAATGCGTTCGCGTCCACGCCGCCGGACAGAATTTTGCCGGAGTGCGGCTGAATGGTGTTGTAGGCGCGGGCGAGGCGCGTGATGGAATCGAGCAGAATCACCACATCGCGCTTGTGTTCGATCATGCGTCGCGCTTTTTCGATGACCATTTCGGCGACCTGCACGTGGCGTTCCGGCGGCTCGTCGAACGTCGAGCTGATGACTTCCGCGCCTTTGCAGGTGCGTTCCATGTCCGTGACTTCCTCCGGACGCTCATCAATGAGCAGGATGAAGAGGTAGGTCTCCGGATTGTTCTTGAGAATCGCGTTGGCGATTTTCTGCATCAACACCGTTTTGCCCGTGCGCGGCGGCGCGACAATGAGGCCGCGCGTGCCTTTGCCGATGGGGCAGACGAGATCGAGCACGCGCGTGCTCAACTCGTCGGCGGCGGTTTCCAGGATGAACCGCTTGTTCGGGAACAGCGGCGTGAGGTTGTCGAAAAGGGTTTTTTCCTTCGCCTTGTCCGGGTCCTCACCGTCCACGCCCTCGACCTTGAGCAACGCGAAAAATTTTTCCTTTTCCTTCGGCGGACGGATCTGGCCGGCGATCAAATTACCGGTCTGCAAATCGAACCGGCGGATTTGCGAGGGCGAAACATAAATGTCCTCCGGGCAGGGCAGATAATTAAAACTCTGCGAACGCAGAAAGCCGAAACCTTCCGGCAGCACTTCGAGCACCCCCTCGGAAAACAGCACGCCCGCGCGTTCGGCGTTTTTCTGGAGAATGTGGAAAATGACCTCGTGCTTGCGCATCGTGCCGAAATTCTCCACGCCGAGTTCCTTGGCCATGTGATTCAACTCGCTCATCTGCATCGCCTGCAACTTGGCGATGTTCAGCGATGTGACGATCTTGTCGCGTTGCGGGCCGCGGCGCTCTTCGGCCCTTGGTTCCTCCACTTTGGGCTCTTCGGCCAGTTCGACCGGCGTGGAGGGCGGCTGCAAGGAGGCAGAACCGGACGGTTCGGGTGCAACGGCGGTTTCGACCGCGCCGTTGGCCGATTCAGGCGATTCCGCGGCGGGAGTTTCCACCGGGGCTTCCGTCGGGGTTACCGCCGCCGGTTTCACTTTGGGTTTTCTGGTTGAGACTCTTGGCATAGATTAAAATTGGCTGGATTAACTGGATTTCAATTGCCGGCCTGTGACCGGGCCGTCACGCATTGGACGCCCTGTGACCGGAACAGTTCAAACTGGTATGACCACCAACCGGAGCGTACCAAGGTGTTCGGGTCCTCAATACGGCAAGGGAAATTTCGCAGTCAACTCACGCACACCTTGGCGCACCTCGACCGCCATGTCAAGCCGCCAAACCAGATTTTTCTTGTGCGATTTCCATCCTGGCGGGTGCTATAAGGTGAATATGACGCCCGATTGCGAACTGCTCCGCCGCTATGCCGGGACCAAATCCGAAGAGGCCTTTGCCGAATTGGTGCGGCGGCACGTCAACCTAGTCTATTCCGCCGCGCTGCGGCAGGTCAACGGCGATGTGCACCTCGCGCAGGACGTGGCCCAAACCGTTTTCACCGACCTCGCGCGCAAGGCCGTATCGCTCTTGCGCCGCAGCACGCTGACCGGCTGGCTTTATACCAGCGCGCATTTTGCCGCCGCCAAGGCCGTGCGTACGGAACAACGCCGCCACGCGCGCGAACAGGAGGTTCACAAACATGTGCAGTGGCCAACAAAACTTTGCCACGTTGCTGACCGGAAACACGTGGTTGTCCAATTAGGGGAATACCATGCAAAGTACCATTTTGAATAGAGTACGACGCAGGCACGCTCACATCGTCTTCATTGACGAAGCGGGATTCATGCTGACTCCTATTGTGCGGCGCACATGGGCACCAAGAGGTTGCACTCCTATCCTGCGTATCACCGATCCCCATTGGCAGATTTCAGTTATCGGAGCCATTTCAATCAGTCCGCAACACAGGCGATTCTGCTTCTATTTTCACCTTCTGGCCGACAACGCCAATTTCCGTGGCCCGTCGCTGGTTGCTTTTCTCGCCGACCTGCGGCGAAAAATACCCGGCCCTATCACTCTGCTGTGGGACGAAATCCCGATTCACAGGGCAAGGATCGTCCGCCATTTTCTGCACCAGTACCGCACAATGGTTGTAGAAGAATTCCCGCTATATGCTCCTGAATTGAATCCTGTGGACTACGTGTGGTCTTATGTGAAATACTCGCGTCTGGCCAACTATGTTCCTCCCAATCTCGATGTGCTTCGCGACCGAATCATGGCAGAATTTCGCCGACTCCAGAAGCGGCCCGACCTCTTGAGATCGTTTTTTGACCACACAGGACTGTCGCTAACCCCCATCGAACCTTCGGAAAATTAAACCTTGGCAACGTTTGGCAAAACCATACGGCAGCAGGGATTTTGCCGTCAATTCCTGCACGCGCAGGCATGTAGCGGCAGGCATCCTTGCCTGCCGTGGAGCCGGGGCGTCCCGTCCGGCGGATAAAACCGTGCGAATAACTGGAAGTTGCAGGAGATTTGAGCGCCGTTGAAAAGTTCGGACAGCTTTTCCCGGGCGGCGGGACGCCGGCCCTCTACGGCAGACGAGACGTCTGCCGCTACATCCGCACTTGTCCGTTTCACCGGTTGCTGACATTTTTTGTCATGCCCGACGCTGACAACCAGCCGGCGGATTCCACTCCGCCAAGCCCCTTGGTTTCCGGTTTGCATTTTCGCGGGCAGTTGCCGCATCTGAAAAAAGAAGGCGCGGTTTATTTTGTCACTTTCCGGCTCAACGATTCTTTGCCCGCTCACGAAATCGCCCGGCTCAAACATGAGCGCAGCGTCATCGTCGAACAAGCCCACGCCGCCCAACGCCCGCTCACCTGGCACGAGGAACAGGGCCTTGTCGCATGGTATTGTGACAAAGTCGAAACGCTGCTCGATGCGGGCAAGGGCGCGTGTTGGATGAGCCGGACGGACGTGGCTGACCTCGTTGCCAGTGCGTTGAAATTCTTCGACACGCAACGCTACGAACTGCGCGCATGGGTCGTCATGCCCAATCACGTTCACGCCATCGTCTGGCCGCTGGCCGGGCATACTTTGAGCGAAATTCTGCACAGTTGGAAATCCTACACGAGCAAGGAGGCGAACAAGCTTCTGCATCGCGTCGGCGAGACGTTCTGGCAAAAGGAATCGTTTGATCATTGGATTCGTGACGACGCCGAGCGCGCACGGTTGGTGGCTTATGTGGAGAATAATCCGGTGAAGGCAGGACTCTGTAAACGGCCTGAAGATTGGAAGTGGAGCAACGCTCGCGAGCGGGGGCGGGCGACGTAGCGGCGGGCATCTTGCCGGTCGTGGAGCCGGTGCGTCCCGCCCGGCGAATAAAACGTGGGAATAGCCGGAAGCCATTAGAAATTTCTGAATCGCAGAAAATTCGGGCGGTTCTTTCCGGGCGGCGGGACGCCGACCCTCTACAGCAGGCGAGGACGCCCGCCGCTACATCGCCTTGGCTACGCGCCAATCAGTAAGGCAGCGGAAATCTCGCCGTCAATTCTCGCACGCGGGCGCGGACTTTGTGCGCCGCCTCAACGTTTTTAATGTCCAGCAGGACTTCCGAAATCATGTCGGCAATCGCCGCCATCTCCGCTTCCTTCATGCCGCGCGTGGTCACCGCCGGCGTGCCGAGGCGGACGCCGCTGGCCTGAAACGGCGAGCGGGTTTCGAACGGGATGGTGTTCTTGTTGACCGTGATGCCGGCTTCGTCGAGCGCAATCTGGCAATCCTTGCCGGTCACGTTCTTCGCGCCCACGTCCACGAGCATCAAATGGTTGTCCGTGCCGCCGCTGACGAGCCGGTAGCCGTTGCGTTTCATGCCGTCGGCCAGCGCCTGCGCGTTTTTCACAATTTGTTCCTGATACGCCTTGAACGACGGCTGCAACGCTTCTTGGAAGCAGACGGCCTTGGCCGCAATGACGTGTTCCAACGGTCCGCCCTGGATGCCGGGGAAAACGGTGGAATCAATCTCCTTTGCGTTTTTCTCGCGGCACAAAATCAAGCCGCCACGCGGTCCGCGCAATGTCTTGTGCGTCGTCGTCGTCACAAAATCCGCGTGCGCCATTGGACTCGGATGGATTCCCACCGCGACGAGTCCGGCAATGTGCGCGATGTCCGCGAGCAGATACGCGCCGACTTCGCGGGCAATTTCACCCATGCGCGCAAAATCAATGATGCGCGGATATGCGCTGGCGCCGACGGTGATCATCTTCGGTTTGTGTTCGCGCGCCATTTTGGCGAGCTGGTCGTAATCAATCCGCTCGTCGTCTTTGCGCACGCCGTAGTGGACAATTTCGAAGAATTTGCCGGAGAAATTCGCCTTGTTGCCATGCGTCAAATGTCCGCCGTGGCTCAAATCCATTGTCAGCATCTTGTCGCCGGGCTTCAGGACGGCGAAATAGACGGCCATGTTCGCCTGGCTGCCGGAGTGCGGCTGGACGTTGACATGTTCCGCGCCGAAAAGTTTTTTTGCGCGGTCAATCGCCAGTTGCTCGATGGTGTCAATATTTTCGCAGCCGCCATACCAGCGCTTCTTTGGCAGGCCCTCGGCGTATTTGTTGGTGAGCACGGAGCCTTGTGCTTCCAGCACCGCCGGGCTGACAAAATTTTCGGACGCGATCAATTCGATGTTTTCCTGCTGGCGCACGCGCTCATGTTCGATGGATTCGGCCACGGCGGAATCCACGTTGCGCAAACGCAATTGCGGCGCGGCAGGCCGGACATCCATTTTGTTGACCCGGCGTTCGTGGCGCCCGCCCTCGAATTTGGCGCCGATGAACGCGTCGAGAATTTTCCGGCCCAATTCCGGCGAAGTATTTTTGCCGCTGAGGCAAAGGATGTTCGCGTCGTTGTGTTGTCGCACCAGCGCCGCGGTTGGTTCATCGGCGACGAGCGCGGCGCGCGCGCCCGGCACTTTGTTGGCGGTCATGCTCATGCCCACGCCGCTCGTGCAAATGAGCAGGCCGAGTTCCGCCTGGCCCGCGGCAACCGCCTGTGCCACCGGCCGGCCAAAATCGGGATAATCGTCGCCCGGTTCCTTCGATTTTGCGCCGAAATCCGCGACGCTCAAGCCGCGCTGGCGCAAATGTTGTTTCAGCAATTCCTTCAATTCATAACCGCCATGGTCCGCGCCGAGCGCGAAGTTTGTGACCGTCACGGGCTTGGCCGCGTGCGGAGCCGACAAGATTTCGTGTTGTTCCATAAATTTCAAAAGTGACGCGAGCCCCTGTTCGATTTGATCGCGGCAATTCTCATACACCTCATAGGTGCCGCCGATCGGGTCGCTGATGTCTTTTTCAAATTCTTCGAGCGTGTCGTCAAATTCGCGCAGCAAAAAGGTTTTTTCCGCCGTCGGCGGATACAGGAGCGCAATCGCGTCCACGTGGCTGTGCGTCATGCCGAAAATGTAATCCGCCTGCCGCACCAAATCCGCCGTGAGCATCCGGCTGCGCTGCCCGGAAATGTCAATGCCCAGCTCGTGCATCGCTGCCACCGAATGTGCCGTCGGCGGCTGGCCGTCCACCGCGCCGAGTCCCGCCGAAAACACACGGAATTCCCCGCGTCCGGCCGCCGCCCGCCGGAACAGCGCTTCGGCCATCGGGCTGCGACAGACGTTGCCGGTGCAAATGAACAGAATGGTTTTCATCCCGCGCAAAGGTTTATGATGAATTGTGAAAAGCGAATCGTCAATCCGAAATCAGTGGCGCGACTGATGTACAACGGCTAGACCTTTGATCAAATCCACCGCGCGCGCCAAAACCGGGTCGTGAATCACCGGCTTGTGCGGCTCGGCGACGCGCGCCGGCGCGGAATCTTCATTGCCGGCATTGTCACCGCCTGGCCGGCGGATTAATCTCGGCCCGGTTAAATCCATGTCCCGCGTATGGAACTCGGACGTTCCAATGATTTTCCCGTCGTGCTGCTTCTGCAGCACCAAATCCGCCTCGCTGATGTGATCCATGAACGGCAGCAAATTATTGGTTGCAACCCCGGGGCTGTTGTTCTGCGCCGGCGACGCGTAGGGATTTTCCCAAAACGCGCGTTCGTCGTCCGCGCCCACGGTCACGGCAATGTCAGGCTGCAAACCGCCGGATGAAATCGCCGGGCCATTGCCTGATTTGACCGGCGGCGTCGCGATGCGCAGCCGTTCGCCGTCGCGCAGGGGGAATTCCTTGAAAGTCGCCGCCTCGCCCGCCGTCGGGCTGCCGATGATCAGACCCGCGCCCGCGTGGCGCAATGCCGCCGCCAGCGTTTCCGCCGCGCCGCGCGTTTCGCCGTTCACCAGCACAACCAGCGGTCCGGCGACGATCTTTTTTGACGCGAACAAATTCGCCGTGGCCTGCGCCGACGCGGAATCGTCGCCGACGACGAACCGCAAATCCAGAACGACGCCGGCAATTTTATTGGTGGTGGTCAATGCACGGCATGCCGCGCTCAATTCGTTCGCGAGGTTTCCCGCAATGCGGCCGATGCGCAGATACACAACGTCATTTTCCAAGACCGCTGATTTGCTCAATGCCGTCCCGCCTTGCGGGATCGCTGACCCGTCCGCCGCGCCGCCGACCAATGAAACTTTGCCGGGGAACCGGGACAGCAAGCCTTCGATCGCCGCGCGGTTCAAATTATCGTCCGTTGCGCCCGTGAGATTGGTGCGCAGCAAATCATAGACTTCCTTGAAATCCGGCGCCGGGTTCGTGGTATCTGTGCCCCAGGCGCAGGGCATTGCCAGCCAACCGGTCACCGCCAGGGCGAAAAGACTCAAAAAACGTCGTGTCATGCTGCGCCTAAAATGCGGGACAAAACCACGAAAGTAAAGCGTGGCGGCGATACCCCGGCGCGGAAAATCTGTGTTTATCTGTGTTCATCCGTGGTTGATTAATTTTTGGCCAGACAAATTTTGTCGGATTCCTGCCTCCGGTGGCGATATATTCACAAACGATGACGAACGATTTGGATTTGCTGGGGCAATATGCGCGGGAAAATTCGCAGGAAGCTTTTGCCGAACTTGTCCACCGCCATTTGGATTTGGTCTATTCGGCGGCGCTGCGGCAGGTGCGTTCGCCGCAACTGGCCGAGGAGGTGGCGCAATCCGTCTTCACCGATCTCGCGCGCACCGCCGGCAAATTAAAGCCCGACACCGTTTTGACGGCCTGGCTTTATCAAGTCACGCGCCGCACCGCCATTGATGTCATCCGCCGCGAAGCCCGTCGGCAATTGCGCGAACAAATTGCCGTGGAGATGAATGCCATGAACGCCACCGCCTCTGACTGGACGCACGTCGAACCTTTCCTCGACGAAGCCATGTACACGCTTGATGAAACCGACCACACCGCCGTTCTACTTCGCTACTTCGAGAACAAATCCCTTCGCGAAGTCGGCCAAACCCTCGGCACGAGCGACGCCGCCGCGCAAAAACGCGTGAGCCGCGCCGTCGAGCGCCTGCGTGAATTCTTCGCCAAACGTGGCGTCACGGTTGGTGCCGGTGGACTCGTTGTCGTCATCTCCGCCAACGCCGTCCAGGCCGCGCCGGCTGGACTGGCCGTCACGATTTCAACCGCCGCAGTTCTAGCCGGAACAACCCTCGCCACCACCGCAACTGCAACCGCCATCAAAGCCATTGCCATGACCACCCTGCAAAAAACCATCATTTCCGCCACGATTGCCGCCGCCGTCGGCACGGGAGTTTACGAAGCGCGCCAAGCCTCGCGTCTGCGCGAAGAAAACCAATCGCTCCAGCAACAGCAAGCGCCGTTGGCCGAACAAATCCGGGAACTCCAACGCGAACGCGATGAGATGAAAAACCAGGTTGCCGGCTTGCGCGCCGAGATTGCGAAGTTGAATGGCAAATCCTCTGAACTGCTGAGACTTCGTGCCGAGGTGGGTGTCCTCCGACGGCTGTTGGGGGACAGCACAACCAATGCTGATTCCCCATCCAATGGCCTGGCCACGATGATGAGCAGTCCGGCAATGAAGGAGTATATGCACCAGGTAACGCTGGGATTTGTCGCTTCTATTTACAGCGACTTGATTAGCGGGTTGAACCTGACGGCGGAGCAAAGGGACAAATTCATCAAAATCGTGGGCGATGCGGGGTTCAACATCACGGAGGCGTTTTCAAAGGGGAACCAAGCTGGCTTTGAGCAGGCGAGAAGCGGCATAAAGGAAGACATGGAGGGCCAATTGAAATCTTTACTTGGAGAGACGGGCTTGGCACGCTTCAAAGAGTTCAATGACGGAATTCCGGGCCGAGCCACCATTGAGCTATTGAACAACGAATTAGGGGGCAACTCAATCACCGATGCTCAACGCACCAGCCTGCTTCAAATCATAAAGGCTGAACCTCACGACCTCACGCACGGCATATTGGGGGAAGTTGATAAAGCTTTTCTTGGCTCACAAGAAGATGTGGCCCACTACCTGCAAGAGGTTGCCGAAAGCAATCAGCGCATCCTCCAACAAGCTGGCGACATTCTGAACTCGGACCAATTGGCGGCTTTGAACGCAGTCTTGACCAATGGCATCAATACACGAAAAGTTTATGGTGAAGCCTTGGGTCAGAAGCGTTAGAATCGTCTCTAGCTGTCAAAAGCACAACGCCTTCACCGCGACATCGTGGCGGAACTGCGCGCCGGCGATAACAAATCCCCGAAAAACTTTGCCGGATTTCTTCCGGCGCGGTTGTTTGATGGGTGAGTGAACGACAAATCCGATGTCCAACTGCTCCGCGACTACGCCGAACGCCGCGACGAAGCGGCCTTCCGCGAAATCGTCATCGTAGTGGATGGCCATTTGTATTCGGCCCCGGTGATCCGGGAGGAAATCTCGGAAGGCAAAGCCCAGATTACCGGCTCCTTCACCGAGGAGGAGGCACAAGAACTCGCGGCGAAAATCAATGACGCCATTGGCAGTCAGTGACGTTCAGGCAACAGACGTAGCCGCACTTGTTAAAGTGCGGTTTTCTCCGCGTTTTCACAAACGCGGCCACAACGCCTTTGCTGCGATGTCGCGGCGGAAATGTGCGCCATCGAAATGGATTTTCTCCACCGCAGCATAGGCGGCGGCTTGGGCGGATTTCAAATTCTTTGCCCAGGCGGTTACACCGAGAACACGTCCGCCATTCGTGACGATTTCGTTTCCGCTTTTGGCCGTGCCGGCGTGAAAAACCTTCGTATTCGGCAATTTTGCCGCCTCTGCCAGGCCGAGGATCGGCTTGCCTTTCGCGTAGCTGCCGGGATAACCGCCGCTCGCCATCACGACGCAAACAGATGCCATGGGACTCCATTTTAATTCAATTTTATCGAGCGTTCCGCTTGCGCTCGCATCGAGCAATTCAACCAGGTCGTTTTCAAGCCGCGGCAAATAAACCTGCGTTTCCGGGTCGCCGAAGCGCGCGTTGAACTCCAGCACCTTCGGACCGGCCTGGGTGAGCATGATGCCGGGATAAAGGATGCCGCGAAAATCAATCCCCGCCGCCGCGCCGCCGCGCAGGAACGGCTCAAGAATCCTGCGGCCGGTTTCCGCCAATTCCACTTCGCTCAGGAACGGCGTTGGGCAGTAAGTCCCCATGCCGCCGGTGTTCAAGCCTTGATCGCCGTCCAGCGCCCGTTTGTGATCCTGTGAGGTCGGGAAAAGTTTCGCCGTCTTCCCGTCGCAAATTGCGTGGAGCGAAATCTCCATGCCTTCCAGAAATTCCTGGATGACGATTTTCTCGCCCGCCGCGCCAAAGGCCTTGCTGACGAGGATTTCGTCTATCGCCCTGGCCGCTTCCGCCACGCTGGCACAAATCAAAACGCCTTTGCCGAGCGCCAGACCATCGGCTTTGACGGCGCATTTGCCATCCAGTGAAGCCGCGAATTTCTTCGCCAAAGCCGCGTCGGAAAACGTTCCGGCGCGCGCAGTCGGGATGCCGTGTTTCTCCATGAACCGCTGCGAGAAAACTTTCGATGATTCGAATTGTGCCGCCTTCCGGTTCGGTCCCCAGATGCGCCGGCCGTTTTTCTGGAATAAATCCACGATGCCGAGCGCGAGCGGATTGTCCGGCCCGACGACGGTGAGGTCGGCTTTCATTTCCTGCGCGAAAGCGAGGAGTTTCGGCAGATCTTCCGCACCAATGGGAACACATTCGACCGCCGCGCCATTTTTTGCGAGCCGTTCCTGCGCGATGCCGGCATTGCCCGACGCGCACCACATTTGCGTGGCATGCGGCGACTGCGCCAGTTTCCAAACCAGCGCGTGTTCGCGTCCGCCCGAACCGATGACGAGAAGTTTCATGAAAAAGTTAACCGCAGATTACGCGGATGGCGCGGATTGAAAAATCAATTTCCCGACGGTGATTTCGGCGTTCCGAAAGTCCGCAGCGACCGCCAAAAATTGGCAAAACCACGCGCGCCGAAAAACAGCCCCAGACCAAGCGCAGCTTTCAATAGCGTTCCAATGGCTGTCAATAACGCCCGCCAATTATGAGGTGTTGCGAAGGAGGTAGAGGGATTTTGGGCCGTGACTTGGTTTAGATAAAATAAAAACGAGTAAATGCTGTTGAGCAACTGTGGCAATGCGCCGGCGAAAATCAATGCCCCCACAACTGCGAAAGCGAACACTTGAACTTGTTCAAAGGAAACTGCCGCAATGTTTGCTTCGCCAGCATCTTTCGGCGTGAGCTTCCCACCCCACGGCACGGACTTCACGATTAACAGAATGCCAGCCACGAGTTGAAAGGCCAAAAACAAAGCGGCCATGACGATCGCGGTTACTTCAGAATGACTCAGACTATCTTGCGAAAAGATAATTGGCGCCGTGGATGTGGATATGGAAATCGCCGGAATGAATTGAATGAGACAATAAATTCCCATCAGCCTCAGCACGAGTGTCGCCAGTTGGTTTGGTTTCATGGAGTTTCCTTTTGTTGGAATGGGTTGCCTGCGGTCATCGCCTGAATTAAACAACGTGGCTGACAACCTGAAAAGTTTTTTTGAGTTCACGTCTTGTCCGATGCTTGACAGGGTCGCATTCAAGCAGGTTAACTCCGGCGCATGAACCCGCGATTTACTTCAATGTTTCTGTTGCTGGCCTGCCTCAACCTCCACGCTACGGACACGCCGGATTATTCCGCGTATATCCTCACGCCGCCGGTGCCGGCAACGCCGCGCATCAATGGTCCGAACGTCTTCGGCGTCCGCCCCGGCTCACCGTTTCTTTACACGATTCCGGCGACGGGCGACCGGCCCATGGCTTTCAGTGTCAAACATCTTCCCCAAGGACTTGCCGTTGACGCCGTTACCGGGCGGATTTCCGGTGCTTTGTCGAAGGCAGGCGAATACAAGGTCGTCTTGCGGGCCAAAAATGCGAAGGGAACGGCTCAAAAGAAGTTCCGGATTGTGGTTGGCGAGAAAATTGCCCTGACGCCGCCGATGGGCTGGAACAGTTGGAATAGTTGGGCGTGGGTGGTGGATCAAGACAAGGTCCTGCGTTCGGCCCGGGCGCTGGTTTCCTCCGGCCTCATCAATCATGGCTGGGCTTACGTCAACATTGATGACACCTGGCAGGGAGAACGGGGCGGTCCGCATCACGTGATCCTGCCCAACGAACGGTTTCCCGACATGAAGGGGCTTTGCGACCAGATCCACGCGCTCGGCTTCAAGGCCGGCATCTACTCAAGTCCGTGGATCACGACGTTCGCCGGGTACCGCGGCGGATCCAGCGACGATGCCGACGGCCGTTGGGAACGGCTGCAGAATTACGAAGCCAACAAACGGCTTGGGAAGTATTCGTTTACGACCAACGACGCCGCGCAATTTGGCGATTGGGGGATTGATTATTTGAAATATGACTGGAGTCCGAATGATGTGCCCCACACGGCCGAGATGGCCGGGGCGTTGCGCAAGACCGGACGCGACATTGTCTTCAGTCTCTCCTGCGCCGCGCCGTTTGACCAGGCGGCGGACTGGGCACGGCTGGCCAATTGCTGGCGCACCACGGGCGACATCGGAGACGCATGGGGCCAGCCTTCCGAGTCGTGGAAACACGGCATTCTGGAAATCGCGTTCAGCCAGGATCGCTGGGCGCCTTACGCCGGTCCGGGCCATTGGAACGATCCGGACATGCTCGAAGTCGGATATGTGGGCGGCGGACCGAATCTACATTTAACCCACCTCACGCCCGACGAGCAATACACGCACATCACGATGTGGTGCCTGTTGTCCGCCCCGTTGCTCATCGGCTGCGATCTGGAAAGGTTGGATCCGTTCACACTCAACTTGCTGTCAAACGATGAAGTCCTGGCGCTGGATCAGGACGCTCTGGGCAAACAGGCCGTTCGGGTGGCATCCGTTGGCCAGGTGGATGTTTACATGAAGGAACTGGAAGACGGCTCGAAAGCCCTGGGATTTTTCAACCACGACTCCGCATCCCAAAGCATCGGGTTCAAAACCTTGAACACGCTCGGATTCAAATCCCGTCAGCACGTCCGCGACCTCTGGCGCCAAACCAGTCTGCCCGACATCGCGGATTCGTCCAAAGACGCGCTCAAACTGACCATCCCCGGCCACGGTGCGGAACTCTACAAGCTCACGCCGGTGCATTAGCGCTATCCGTTTCGGCGCGTGTCAACACCACAAACGGGCTGGAACAAATGTCCTCCAAATCGAAAACCCGAATTGAAGTGATGTTGGCCAGGGTTTGCGCGAACTGCATCGTCTGCAAGCAGGCCCGCCGCCGCCAGCGCGGGGCGGCCTTTTGGTTTGTGACCAAAATCGAGCGGGGCGTGTGCCCGTTCTGTCGGGCTTACGAACGCGTGCATGGCCGCAAGGCGCACGAACCGGTGTAATTTTTCCGTAGGAGCCGAGGTGACGAGGCTCTAATTGAAATTGCGATATACGATTTACGAATCCTTTCTGATACCCGTGGGGCGCGTAAATCGGAAATCGTAAATCGAAGATATTGCACCTTCCATCGGCGGCGACGATTCGTAGGCGTGTATTGACCGCGATTCCTTAAACAGTTATCAAAAGCCAGCTATGGACGTTTTGACGTTATCGCGAATCCAGTTTGGGGCCACCATCGCGTTTCATTACCTTTACCCGCCGTTGAGCATCGGCTTGGGCGTCCTGCTCGTCGTCATGGAGGGACTCTGGCTCAAAACGCAAAAGCCGGTTTATCACCAGATGGCGCGGTTCTGGACCAAGGTCTTCGCCCTCACGTTCGCCATCGGCGTGGCCACGGGCATCGTGATGGAATTTGAATTCGGCACGAACTGGGCGACGTATTCGCGCTATGTCGGCGATGTGTTCGGCAGCGCGCTGGCGGCGGAAGGCATTTTTGCGTTCTTCCTCGAATCCGGTTTCCTCGCGGTGCTGCTGTTCGGCTGGGATCGGGTGGGCCGCAAACTGCATTTCTTCTCCACCTGCATGGTCTGCCTCGGCGCGCATTTCAGCGCCATCTGGATTGTCGTCGCCAATTCGTGGATGCAAACACCGGCGGGTTACAAAATCGTGCCCCACAACGGCATGGCACGCGCGGAAATCACCGATTTCTGGGCCGTGGTGTTCAACCCATCCTCGATGGACCGGCTGTTCCACACGCTCTGCGGCGCGTGGCAGGCGGGTGCGTTCCTGGTCGTGAGCGTCAGCGCCTGGTATCTGTTGAAGAAACGGCATTTGGATTTTGCCCGCGCGTCGCTCCGGGTGGGCTTGACCGTGGCGCTGATTGCCTCACTGTTGCAACTGGTCAGCGGTCACACCAGCGCGCAAGGCGTGGCGAAAAATCAGCCGGAAAAACTCGCGGCGTTCGAGGGACTTTACCAGACGACTTCCAACGCACCACTGACACTCATCGGCTGGGTGGACGCGCAAGACCAAAAAGTCGTGGGCCTCCAAGTGCCGGGAATGTTGAGCTTCCTCGCATTCAACAACACGCACGCCACCGTCACCGGATTGGATGCCTATGCGCCCGCTGACCGCCCGCCGGTGCAGGCATCATTCCTGTTTTTCCACGGCATGGTGGGCGTCGGCTTCACCATGATTGCCATTGCCGCGCTGGGTTTTCTTTATTTCCGCCACGGCTCGCTGCCTGAACGGCGTTGGTTGTTGTGGATCCTCGTTTTCTCCGTGCTCGGCCCGCAAATCGCCAATCAACTCGGCTGGTTCGCCGCCGAAGTCGGAAGGCAGCCGTGGATCGTTTATCACCTGATGCGGACGCCTGATGGCCTCTCGGCGGTCGTCAAGGCCAACGTGGTGCTGACGTCGTTGATTCTGTTCACGTTCATTTATTTTCTGCTGTTCGCGGTTTTCATCTACCTGCTCAACGACAAAATCCAGCACGGCCCGGATGACGCCGATCTGACCCCGGCCGGCAAACTGGCGCTGCCGCTCAAGGAAAAAGCATGAATCTCGATCTCAACACCATCTGGTTCATCCTCGTCGGCGTGCTGTTCACCGGCTACGCCATGCTCGACGGCTTCGACCTCGGCATCGGCGCGCTGCACCTGTTCACCAAGGATGACCAAGAGCGCCGGGTCATGCTCAATTCCATCGGGCCGGTCTGGGACGGCAACGAAGTCTGGCTCGTCACCGGCGGCGGCGCGCTGTTCGCCGCGTTTCCAAACGTCTATGCGACGGTCTTTTCCGGTTTTTATCTCGCGCTGATTTTATTGCTGGCGTCGCTGATTTTCCGCGCCGTGGCCATCGAGTTTCGCAGCAAGCAGCCGATGCGTTGGTGGCGGCAGATGTGGGACGTGGGATTTTCCATCGGCAGCCTCCTGTCCGGCCTGCTGCTGGGCGTGGCGCTGGGCAACATCGCATGGGGTGTGCCGATTGATGACCGCGGCGAATTTGCCGGCACCTTCCTGGGCCTGCTCAAGCCGTATCCGCTGCTGGTGGGCGTGACCACCGTGGCGTTGTTCATGATGCACGGCGCGATTTATGGCGCGATGAAAACCGAAGGTGCGCTCCACGACAAACTGCGCGTCTGGGCCATGCGCAGCAGCATCTTCTTTGTGATTTGCGCCGTGATGCTCACGGTGGCCACGTTGCTTTACGTGCCGCATTTGTGGGCGCGGGCGCGGGATAATCCGTGGCTGTTCAGCATCGCGCTGGCGAACATGCTGGCCATTGCCAACATTCCGCGCGAGTTCCATCACGGCCGCGACTGGCGGGCGTTTTTGTCGTCGTGCGCGGCCATCATCACGCTGATGGCGCTGTTCGCCGTGGACATTTTTCCGAACCTGGTTTACAGTCTGCCCAATCCCGGCAACAGCCTCGACAACAGCCTGACGATTTACAATGCCGCTTCGTCGCCGAAAACACTGGGTATCATGCTCGTCATTGCGGGCATCGGCGTGCCGGTGGTGATCGCCTACACCGTCTGCATCTACTGGATCTTCCGCGGCAAGGTGAAGCTCGACCGGATGAGCTATTGAAATTTACGATTTGGACTGCGCCGGCAAAGCGCAGCGGCGACGGCGCTTTCGGATAATGTGACGCGTTCGATTCTCCAATCCGCTCCCCAAAGCGGTGTCGCGCTTCGCTTGCCACCGCAGTCCAAATTGCTACACCACCCGCGTTTCGCCTTTGCCTTTTACAACTTCACCAATCTGCCACGCCTGATGCTTCTGCGCGCGGATGAATTTCAAAATGGCCTCCGCCTTGTCCAGCGACACGACGGATAAGGATTTCATTCAATAAACTTCGTCGTGCGAGCCTACGCCTTCAAGCAAAATGGCATCCTGCCCCTTGTGCTTCACAAATTGAAATACGACACGCAAGTCATAACCCGCGCTACATGACCATGAGCCCGCAAGTTTGCCTTTGAGTTTGTGTGTTTTGAGTTGCGGATGAAACGCGTCCTCGGTCAACAGTTCGAGAGTCAACTGAAGTTCCGGCGCGAGTTGTGGATGTTTGCGGGCGAAACGGCGCGCGGAACGAACGAAAGCGTTGGAAGGCAGGAGCGGGCGTTTCACGCAAGAACCTTGCGCATGATTTCCGCCGGTGTGGCCGGACGGCATTTACCCGTCTTAAATTCTTTGCGCGCCTCCTGAACCGATTTGAACAAGGTCTCGCGGCGGCGTTCGACAAGACGTCGCTGCAACAATTCCATCAACGATTCCTGCTGCTCATCGGGAAGAGCTTCAATCGAATCAACCACCTGACCGTAGGTTTTCATGTACTGACTATAACTCGCCAACCGTTGACAGACAAGCGCGCGATTATTCGACTCGCCTTGTCCGCCGGCACGATGGCGCTCACCGGTGTCCGCCTTTCTGCTCAAGGACCAGGACAAAACCGCCCCGCGGCTGTAGTTGGACCTTCAATTTCCCGTCAGCAGCAAGGCGAACCTTCTCCTGCCGGAACGAGAGGTTGCCGCCATCGCCATCCGTGATGAGCATGCCGGAGCCGCGAACGGGCAGTTCGCCCAAGTCCAGCGTGAGGGTTTTGCCGGTCGCTTCGCCGTTGATGCCGGCAACATACCAGCGGCCTTCGCCCCGCCGCGCCAGGACCACCCACTTGCCCGGGAAACCGTCCAGAAACTTCGTGTCGTCCCACACGGCCGGCACACCCTTGAGAAAGTCCCGGACATAGCCGGGCGCCTTCGCCATGCCTTCCGGAATTTCCCCGTAATGCTGGATGCCCGAGGTGAAGAGCACCGACAACGCCAACTCGAACGCGCTGGTGGTGCGGCGTTGGATGCGGTTGATGTGATCGAGCACCATCGGGGTGAAATCCATCGGATCGAAGACGTTTCGCGTGAACGGCAGCATGGCCGCGTGCGAAGGCTCCTGGTCGGCGTTGTTCTGTTCAAACGTGACGTATTCGAGGCCGCGGACCGCCTCCATTGTCATCAGGCGCGGATAGGTCCGCTGCCAGCCGCGGGGAAGTGTCGTGCCGTGGAAGTTCATCAGGAAGCCATACGGCGTCGCGTCGTCGAGAATGTCTAGATAGTAATTGATCATGGACTGTCCGTCGCCGCCGAAGAAATCAATCTTAAGCCCGGCGACACCCATGTCCTTCAGTTTTGCGAACTCCTTGATGCGGCTCTCGTGCGTGAGCATGAGGTCGCGCGGCGTCTGCGGGGTCTCGTTCCAATCGCCCGCCGAATTATACCACAGGAGAATGCCCACGCCCTTGCCGCGGGCGTAATCCACCAGTTCCCTGATCTTGTCGTAGCCAATCTGTTTGTCCCAGCCGGCGTCAATCAACGTGTAGCGCCACCCCATCCCGGCGGCGTAATCAATAAAACGCTTCTGCACCTCGTAAATCGTCTGACCGTCCCCGAGCAGCGGCCAGCTCCACGACGCCTTGCCGGGGTGGATGGACGCGTCCGCGGGATGCGCCGGCGGGTCGGCCAGATCAATGCCCAGCGTGGACTCGGCAATGGTCTTGAGGCTGCCGACCGCGATGATGCGCCACGGCGTGAGCCACGGGAGCGGCGACTCGGGATTGACGGGGCCGTTCTGAAAATTCTCGCGCGGGTCGGGAAAGCCGACCGAATACTCCCCATCCGGCGATTCGGCGCGCAGCCGGGTGGCGCAATAATTTCGCGACAGCGAGCCTTCGCTCACCAGCAGCCACGTGTCCCCCGCCTGCGTGGCTGAAGCCTGGTTGCTTTCCGGCTCGTTATGGGCGCTGTTATCCGAATAGTGGGCATCCTTGGCTGACACTTCGGCGCGGCGAAGGCCCGAACAAAACAGCGCGGGATAAACCCAGCCCGCGCCGGTCGGCTCCGGCGTGCCGGCAGGGATGTCTTTTTGATAAAATTCCTCGTAAGCCGGGTTCGATCTTTTCCAGCCGGTCTTGGCCACCGACATCGGCTGGAGCCAAGCCCGCGTACCCGGCAGAAAATGATACGAGGAAACTTCCTCCGTCAACCGGCGCATGCCGGCGTTCGTTCCGGGGAAGAAATAGCGGAAGGCCACCCCGTCGTTGGAGACCTGGAAGATGATGTCCATCTGTTGCCCGGCGGCGGTCTGCAAATGGAACACCTTGCGGTTCGCGAGATACGTGTTCACCCGCCGTTTGGCGGTGAGGATTTCATATTGATCCCGCACCGGCTCGGTTTCGGACTCTGATGCCAGCCTCAGGCCTTGGGAAAAATCGGCGTCGGCGCGCACCAAACCGAGGCGCGAATCCTGCAGCACGGGTTTGCCATCGAACTGGATGGCGTAACGCGGCCCGCCGGTGGCGCCGAGATAAAACTCGACCACCAGCCGGCCATTGGGGCTGGCGATGCCGGGCGCATTCGTCTCCGGCGCCGCATTGGCAGCACTACAACAAATGAGGCCCGCCGTTAACGCGGTAAATAGTTTGAGTGGATTGGATGACATGTGGACTTTCACAACTACATCACGCGCGCCCGGCCGCGGCCTTTGACCACTTCGCCAATCAGCCACGCCTTGTGCTTTTGCGCGCGGATGAATTTCAAAACGGCATCCGCCTTGTCTGCCGCGACCATACTCACCATGCCGATGCCCATGTTGAAGACCTGGTAAAGCTCCGCATTCGGCACACCGCCTTTGGCTTCGATCATTTTGAAAATCGGCAGCATGTCCCATGAACCTTTGCGGATGACCACGTCGCAATCCTTCGGCAGCACGCGCGGGATGTTGTCCACGAACCCGCCGCCGGTGATGTGGGCAAAGGCTTTCAAGGTAGGGCAGGCGTCCCGCCTGCCCCGGTCAGGCGAGACGCCTGACCTACTTTGATTGAAACGCTTCAACAACTTCTGCACCAACAGGCCGTAGCTGACGTGGACTTTCAGCAGTTCGTCACCAATCGTGCCTTTCAATTCCGGCACATAACTCTCCGGCTTGAGCTTCAGTTGCTCGAAGAAAATTCCGCGCGCGAGCGAGTAGCCGTTCGTGTGCAGGCCGCTCGATGCGATGCCGATGACCGCGTCCCCTGCCCTGACGGTTTTCTGGCCGTTAAGCATTTTGCTTTTTTCCACGACGCCGACAATTGTGCCGCTCACATCGTATTCACCCTTCTGGTAAAAGCCGGGCATCTGCGCGGTTTCCCCGCCGATGAGCGCACAATGGTTTTCCGCGCAGGCGCGCGCGAAGCCCTTGATGATATCGGTGAAGACGTGCGGCTCGAGTTTGCCCGTGCCGAGGTAATCGAGGAAAAAGAGCGGTTCGGCGCCCAGCACGGCGATGTCATTGACGCAATGGTTCACGAGGTCGGCGCCGATGGTGTCGTGCTGGTCCATCGCGAAGGCGATTTTGAGCTTCGTGCCAACGCCGTCCACGGACGACACGAGCACCGGCTCGCGGTATTGTTTCAGGTCGAGGGCGAACAAACCACCGAAGCCGCCAACCTTGCCGAGCACCTCGCGGCGGTGCGTGGACGCGAGCAATTGCGGCAGGGTGGATTTGACTTTATTGCCCAGATCAATGTCCACGCCGGCGGCGGCGTAAGCTTTTTGTTTCATGCACCCGGAGATTAAACCCGCAAGACACCGGCCGGGCGAGAAAATTTCGCGCAAAGTGCCATCACGAATACAACCGTCTACTATGGGAAAACATTGAATTACGATGGCACTTTCCTATACTACTTTCATGCAAAAGCATTCGTATACACCGCCGGCTTTCCAATTGCCCGCTTTCCATTGTCCGTTTTGCGGCGTCCTTTGCCGCCAATATTGGCTTAATATCTGGTTTCAAGATAATGGTATGAGGCCTTTCGAAGAATTGAAATTCGCCCATTGCGAAGGCTGTGGTAAACGTTCAATTTGGCACGAAGGGAAAATGGTTTATCCTGACGCTTCCGGCATCACCCCACCAAACCCGGACTTGTCAGCAGAAATTCAAGCTGACTACAACGAAGCCGCCAACATCATCAACCACTCACCCCGCGGGTCAGCGGCACTATTGCGCCTTTGTGTTCAAAAACTTTGCAAGCAACTCGGTGAGCCGGGTGAAAACATAAACACCGACATTGCAAGTTTGGTTAAAAAAGGGTTAAGCCCAAAAATTCAACAAGCATTGGATGTGGTTCGGGTTGTCGGCAATAATGCTGTGCACCCTGGGGAATTGAATCTGAAGGATAACAGAGATGTCGCTATTCAATTGTTCAAACTCATTAACTTGATTGCTGAAAAAATGATTACCGAGCCGAAAGAAGTTGATGAGATTTATGGGGCAGTCGTGCCACAAGCGAGCAAGGAAGCTATTAGGAAACGGGACGGTTCTTAGCGAATCCATTCTTTTGCGGACGATGCCGTTCCTAGCGGAGCTTTATTTTTTTGGGGGAATGGCTGAACTACAAAGATAGCAGCCCTGACGGGCTTTTAATTTCGGAGGGGCGAGTTCCACGGGTCCCCAAAATAATTTCATTCAGGGCGTCGTGGAACTCCGCCCTCTGAAAACTGTCTCACACCCGGCCATTCGACGGTTTTTACGAAATTCCGGCCACAGGCCGGACGCTACACACTGGGCTCAAATCGGAATCGCATTGCGCTCCGGCGCGTTTGTTGCAAAATGGACGGATGAATTTAGACGCGCTTTATTCCGAACTGACACTTAAAACCAACGCCAAACTCGCCCTGGTCGTGCTCGACGGCCTGGGCGACATCGCCACCAAGGAACAGAATTATCTCACGCCGCTCGAGGCCGCCACGACGCCGAACCTAGACAAGATTGCAAAGGACTCCGCCCAAGGCCGCATGATTCCCGCCGCTCCCGGCATCACGCCCGGCAGCGGGCCCGGCCACCTCGGCTTGTTCGGCTATGATCCGCTGGAATTCCAGGTCGGCCGCGGCGTCATCGAGGCGCTCGGCCTGGGCGTGGAACTCAAGCATGGTGACGTCTGTGCCCGTGCCAATTTCGCCACAGTAGATGCAAAAGGCATTGTTACCGACCGGCGGGCCGGACGCATTCCGACCGAAACCTGCGAGAAACTCTGCGCGATGCTCTCCGCCAAAATCAAAAAGATCGGCGACACGGAAATCATCATCAAGGCGGGCAAGGAACACCGTTTCGTCGTTGTGTTCCGCGGCAAGGGGCTCGAAGGTCCGCTGACGGACGCCGACCCGAACCGCGAAGGTTTTGCGATTCCCACCGTCAAACCGCGCGATGAAAAGAACGCCGGCCAGAAAAAGATGGCCGCGCTTATTGCCGATTTTTACAAGGCGGCGCAGCCCATCATCGCCAAGGAAAAACCGGCCAACGGTTTTCTCATGCGCGGCATCGCGCATCAGCCGCACATTCCGCTGTTTGAGGATCGTTACAAATTAAAGCCCGCGTGCCTGGCGGTTTATCCCATGTACAAGGGCCTGGCGCAACTCGTGGGCATGAAAAAAATTGAAGGTCCGGCGACCATCGCGGAGCAATTCGAGCGCTATCTCAAGGAATACAACAACTTCGACTTCTTTTTCATCCATTACAAATACACGGACAAATACGGCGAGGACGGCAACTTCATGGCGAAGATGAAGGCGATCGAGGATTTCGACGCCGCGTTGCCGATTTTGCTGAGGAAAAAGCCCGACGTGCTCGCCATCACCGGCGACCATTCGACACCCGTGGCGGTCAAGGGCCATTCGTGGCATCCGCAACCGGTGCTGCTGACCTCGGCGTTGAGCGGTTCGGACAAACTGGAACGTTTCACGGAAACCGGCGCCAACAGCGGCTCGCTCGGCGTGTTTAAGGCGAAATACCTCATCCGCCTGATGCAGGCGAATGCGAAGATGTTCGACAAGTTCGGGGCGTGATGGAGCGCGGACAGCTTGTCCGCGAGATGGATTGCTGAAATGGAAAACATCCAACATCCAATCCCGCAAAGCGGGACCGAACCTCCAATGATTTGCTGTTCGCGTGCTTGGGGAAATTGGACGTTGGATGTTCGATGTTGGATGTTCGATGTTTCATTCCGAAACGCGCGGACAAGCTGTCCGCGCTCCTGAATATGAACCTGCCGAACAAGCTGACGGTTTTGCGCTTCGCGCTGACGGTGGTTTTTCTTTGGGCGCTGTTTTGGCCCTGGCCCATTCCGTTCCGGAACACGCTCGCATTGATTTTTTTCGGCGCGGCGGGCATCACGGATTTTCTCGATGGCCGCATTGCCCGCCGCCGCGGTCTTATCACCAATTTCGGCATTTTGATGGACCCGCTGGCGGACAAAATCATGACCTGCTCGGCGTTCATTGCCTTTGTCGAGAGCACGCGCCTGAAACCGGACGCGCCGGTCAACGTCGCCGCCTGGATGGTCGTCATCATCGTCGCGCGCGAACTGGCCATAACCGGCCTGCGGCTGCTGGCGGCGTCAAAAAATATCGTGCTCGCCGCCGAAAAATTCGGAAAACACAAGACCGTTTCACAAATCGTGGCCATCAATTCGCTGTTGATCGTGGCCGCCTGTCACGAATGGCCGCTGTGGCTGCAGGGCATTTTCACGCCGTGGGTGGTCGGGTTTGCGGAAATCATGCTTTGGGTGACGGTCGCGCTGACGGCGGCGTCCGGCCTGATTTATCTGTGGCGCAACCGTGTGATTTATTTGAGCGATATGTGAAGCAGAAAGTTGAGAGTTGAGGGTTGAAAGTTGAGGGTCGCTTGCCGGCAGTTGTAGCGGCGCTCTGTGAGCGTCGCCTTCTTCAATAACTTCCAGGAAATTGGCGACGGTCACAGACCGCCGCTACAGTAAACTTTCAATGATGTGACGCCAGCGGCAGCGTCTGGCCGGAATTCGCCGATTGATAAACCGCCGGTTGCAAACCCGCCAGCGAATCAGTGTGTTTATGGTGCCGCCAGGCGAAACTGGCGAAGGAAACGATCAAAACAATTCCCAAAACGGCGGCTCCGACCATTCCGAATTTCCAATTCAGTTTCGAGAGCAGAAACATCAGCCGGTCGAGCGGTGTGTTCGATGCTTCAGTCAACGGCGGCGGCTCGCTGAATTTTTCCGTCCGACCCAGCTCGTCGGCGAGCACGGCCATGATTTGCGGCACGTCGAGCTTGAGCAGCGTGGCGTAATTTTTCACCGAGCCGCGAATGTAAATCGGCGCGGAAAACACATTGAAATTCCCCTCTTCCAGCGCGCGGATGTGGTCGGTGCGGATTTTCGTGACATCCGCAACCTGTTGGATCGTAAGTTTCCGGGCTTCGCGTGCCACCTGGAGTTGTTCGGCGACCGTTGACATGGCCATATTATTCAAAGGTTTTAAGCAATTTAGCAATCCAAATAGCACGAAAGAGGCCAGTTTTTGCCATTTTTAAGTCATTTCCTGGCCGGTTGAACCTTTTCTCGCTTCCGGCATTCTTCTCTGTGTAAATGCTGGTAGTGGCTGAACGCGAACAACTGCCCGTGCTACAGGCCAAAGCCGGAGACCCGGGGGCTTGGGACGCTCTCTTTCGACGCTACCAACTGCCGGTGTATGTCTATGTTTTTGAACTGGTGCATGACGAACAGACGAGCCTCGACCTCGTGCAGGAAACGTTCATCGCCGCCGTCCGGCACGTCGGCAGCCTGCGCGACGACGCGAAATTCGGGAGCTGGCTCTTCGGCATCGCGCACCAGAAATGCATCCAGCGCTGGCGAAAACAAAACAACGAAGAAATCCTGCTCGATGAAATTCCCGATGCCCCGGACGAATCTGAAAACAGCCCGGATGACTTGCTCATCCGGCAGGAACAGGAGGCCGGGTTTATGCAATTGATGAATCAATTGCCGCCGCCACAACGCTCCGTGCTGCTGCTGCATTTTGTCGAGGACTTTTCGCTGGAAGAAATCGCCGGCATCACCGGCACGCCAATCGGCACGGTGCAGTCGCGGTTGCACTACGCCAAGAAGGCGCTGCGAAAATTGCTGGAGCAAACACAGCCATGAATTCCGAGGACAATTTCAACACAAAGGCGCAAAGACGCAAAGGTAGGGCGGGCAGTCCCCTGCCCGCCGCTCGTCCGCACGCCAATGACGGCGCGCCCGGAGCGACGCGCCCTGCCAAAACAACAGCATAAAAACGCCACGCGAAATTTTGTTGAATCGGCATCGTTCCGCCACACCGAAGCTCGACACCATCCGGCGGGAGGCCGTGGAAGCAGCCGCCGATGTCAATCGGCGGAAACAACCTGTCCGCGAATTGACATTCGCGGCTACACTGGCAAATGCCATCCGGCTTTCATTTCTGGAGCTGGTCTGGCCCTGCCGCCGGATTTGGATAGGGCTGACAGCAGTCTGGATTTTGCTTTTCATCGTCAACGTCTCGCAGCGCGACGGCTCACAAACCGTCACCGCAAAATCCGGGCCGTCACCCGAAATGATCATGACCTTGAAAGACCAGCAAAAGATTCTGGCGGAGTTGTTGACCGACCATTCCGTGCCGCACGATACGGAGCGGCAGACAATTTTTCCACCAAAACCACGCACTCAAAGCGCGGAAATTTTGACGGCATGAGGACGATATGAACGAAACACCAAAAAGCAGCAGGGGTTGGCGGATTTTGCGCCGGAGTTTGATTGCGCTGGCGGTTCTCGCCACGCTGATTGCCATTTTTTACACCGAGGAAGACTGGCGCGGCAAACGGGCGTGGGAAACATACCAGCGTGAGTGGGAGGCCAAAGGTGAGAAATTTGACTGGCAGGTTTTTATTCCACCCTCCGTGCCGGACGATCAAAACTTTTTCATGGCTCCAATTTTTACAAATTTGTTAAAGAACGGGATTGTCATGAACATTGAGCGGTCTGATGGAAGTTATGCCAGACTTCGTCCGGGAAGCGGTTATTGGGCCAGGTCAACAATGACCGATTTGAAAGCGTGGCAGACGTATTACCGCAATCCGACCAATGCAAGCCTGGCAAACGAGTTCCCCGTCGCGCCGCAGCCGCAAACGCCCGCCGCCGACGTGTTGCTGGCCTTGAGCAGATATGCTTCGGCGATTGAAGAACTGCGCCAGGCGGGTCAACGACCTTGTTCAAACATCCCGTTAAACTATGAAGGTGGTTTCGATGCACTGTCGCCATTGTTGGAACATTTAGCGGCACTTAAACGATGCGGTCAGGTGCTGCAATTGCGCGCCGTCGCCGAATTGGCTGACGGTCAAAGCGCCAGGGCGCTCGATGACGTGAAGCTGTTGTTGCGGTTGAACGATTCCATTCGCAACTCGCCGTTTTTGATTTCGCATCTCGTGCGCATAGCGATTACGAGCATTGCGCTTCAACCGGTTTGGGAAGGATTGGCGGAACATAAATGGTCGGACGAACAGCTCATCACGCTCGACGCGGAACTGGCAGGGCCGGATTTTCTGGCGAATTACGAATTTGCCATGCGCGGCGAACGGGCGTTTGCGGTCGGACATTTCGAAAATCAACGGCGCACGCGTGAAATGATTCTGCCTCAAGAAGACGGCAGTATTATTACTAATAAACTTCGCTTCATGCCCGGTGCGTATTTTTATCAAAACGAACTCGCCTTTGCCCGGATGTGTCAGCAATGGATTTTGCCGCTCGTTGATACGGAAACTCGTGTTGTTTCGCCTGACGGCCTGCGGCGTGCCGACCAGGCCGTTCACGCGGAAATGAAACATTATTCACCTTACAAAGTCCAGGCACTGATGACGTTTCCGGCTCTTGATGCGGCGGTTAAGAAATTTGCCTTTGCTCAAGCCGGTGTTGATTTGGCCCGGGTTGCTTGTGCGCTGGAGCGCTACCGGCTGGCACACGGCGAATATTCTGAATCACTTGACGCGCTTTCACCACGGTTCATCGAAAAACTGCCGCACGATGTCATCGGCGGCCAGCCGCTGCATTATCGCCGCACGGATGACGGAAAATTCCTGCTTTATTCCATCGGTTGGAATGAAACGGATGACGGCGGGCAAGTCGCCTTTACCAAAAGCGGTTCAGTTGACCGGGAAAAAGGCGATTGGGTCTGGCAGTATCCGATGAAGTAGAAATAGAAAACATCCAACAACCAACATCGAACATCCAACATCCAGTTTTCAAAGCGCGCAAGTGCTTTAGCCATTGGATGTTGAGCGTTGGATGTTCGATGTTGGATGTTCCCTGAAACTTTTCCCGACCACGGCTCCGATGACCGAGCCAATGATCGCTCCGGCCGCGAAATCCGAGAACCAATGGATGGTCATGGAGACACCCAAGCCGACATAGCAAGCGTAGAGGATCGCCACCAAACCCAGCCACCATTGCTTCGGACAGAGCGTGAACACCGTCACGGCCATGGCGAAGGCGATGGTGGCATGCGACGACGGCCAGCCCCAGAAAACTCCACCGCGCAGCCAGCCGAAGCGGAAGACATGACTGATGTCCGCGCCGACGCTGTGCGCCGGATGGGCGCGCCCCGTAATTGCTTTGTATGCGGCAGCGACCAACGCGCCGAGGAGTTCCGCCTGACCAACGGCCCAACCGGTCAGAATGGTTCTGGCACTTCTGGCAATGATACCGAGGGCAAAAAGAATCAACGGCAAGGCCAACGGCAGCAGCCCGCCAATCACGACGGCGGGCCACATCCATGAACGAAGCGCCGGATTGCGGGTGGCGAGGTAATATCGCCAGTCGAAACCGGACATGACGAGGATGAAAGTAAGAACGATGGCAATGACATGCCAGACGATCCTCCGGCCTTTGAAGCAGCCAATGAGGTTGCGGGGCACCGTCACCAGAAATTGTTTCATGCAAAATGGCCCGGCGGGTGGGTCGCGCCAATAAAGGATGATCGCATTGACATGGAAAATGGCGACTGGGTCTGGGAGTATCCGGCAAAGAAGAGACGGGAACATCGAACATCCAACACCGAACGCTGAACATCGAATGTTTCCCCATCGGATGAACGCAGAATGTTCGATGTTGGATGTTGGGCGTTCAATGTTGAATGTTCGATGTTTCTTTCCGAATTTGCCGTGCCGGAGGCCGGCGCTCCAATCAAACGGCTTCTTGCCCGCCACCATCGGCGCCACCGCCGTCCAGATCAATCAAAATGTCCCGCGGCTCGGCGCCTTTGCTGGGGCCGACGATGCCGCGGCTTTCCAGTTCGTCCATGATGCGCGCGGCGCGCGTGTAGCCGAGACGCAGCCGGCGTTGCATCAACGAGACGCTCGCCTTTTGTTCGCTGCGGATGACTTCGATGCACTGCTGAATCAATTCCTCGTCCTCGTCTATGCCGGTTTCGTTCCCGAAACTGGCGGCGGGCTGGGAGAGTTGCCGGTGAATTTCCATGTCGTAGTTCGGTTTGCCCTGTTTGGCAATGAACCCGACGATGCTGTTGATTTCCTGGTCGGTGATCAAGGCGCCTTGCGCGCGAATCAATTTCGCCGAGCCGGGCGGCAAATAAAGCATGTCGCCTTTGCCGAGCAATTTGTCCGCGCCCATCGCGTCGAGAATCGTGCGCGAGTCCACCCGCGACGCGCACTGAAACGCGATGCGCGCGGTGATGTTCGCCTTGATGACGCCGGTGATGACGTCCACGCTCGGCCGCTGCGTCGCAACAATGCAATGAATGCCCGCCGCGCGCGCCATCTGGGTGATGCGCGCGATGGCCATCTCCACGTCGGCCGGCGCCACGAGCATCAGGTCCGCCAGCTCGTCAATGATGACAACGATGTAGCTGAGCCGTTCGGGAATGACGATGTCCTCCTCGCGCGGCACGACAATTTCCTCGTCCACCTCGACGGCGAATCCTTCCGCCCCCGGCTCGACCTTTTCCCTTTTGGCGGTGAGCGGCAATTCGGGTTCGGTCTCCGGCAACGGTTTGTTTTTCGGGCGGGAATTGAACGAGGCGATGTTGCGCACGCCGACGCGCGCGAAAATCTGGTAGCGCTTTTCCATTTCATTCACGACCCAGCGCAGCGCGAGGATGACTTTTTTGGGGTCGGTCACGACGGGCACGACCAGGTGCGGCAACGCGTTGTAATGCTGAAGCTCGACGACCTTGGGATCAATCATCACGAACCGGAGCTGGTCCGGCGAGAAGCGGTAAAGCAGCGATGTGATGATGCAGTTGATGCACACCGATTTGCCGGAACCGGTGCTGCCGGCGATCAGCAGATGCGGCATTTCGTCGAGGTCCGCCACGATGGGATGGCCATAAACGTCCTTGCCCAGCGCAATGGGAATCTTTGCCTTGCTGTTGCGCCATTCCTCAGATTCAAACATGTCGCGCACGATGACCTTGGACTTGACCGGGTTGGGCACTTCGACGCCGACGGAGCTTTTGCCGGGGACGGGGGCGAGGATGTGAATGCGCTCGGCTTTGACCGCGGCCGCGATGTTGTTTGAGAGGGCGGTGATTTTTTCAAGCTTCACGCCCGGCGCCGGATGAAATTCGTAACGCGTGATGGTCGGGCCCTTGGTGATGTCGCCGAGCGAAACTTCAATCTCAAACTGGGCGAGCGTCTGCTGCATAAGCCGCGCGTTGGCCATCAATTCCTCCTTGGACTCCGTGGGCTTTACGGTCATGTCCGGATGCTGGAGAAAATCCAGCGGCGGCAACTGATAATTGCCGATGATGGGTGTCGCGGCGACCGTGAGCGGCTTCCGCTTTTTGGGAGGGGCCTTCGATTTGGCAGCGGGTGGCACGGAACCATCGGCGATGTGAACGGCCGGTTCCGCTTTTTCACCAGCGGATTTCTCTCCCTCAGTTTTTTCCGCGACCGGCGTTTCGGTTTTGGCTTCGCCCGGTTTTTCCACAGCTTCCGTTTTTTTGCCAAGAATGTCCTCGGTGGTGGCGGCGGCAGCTTCGCGCAGTGGGGCCGGCTCAGCCTCCCTGGCGGCATCAGTCTCTTTGGACGGTTCGGGCAAAGCGGTTTTGCGCACGCGAGCGGGCGCCGGTCTGGCCTGCGGCACGCTCAAGTCGCGAACGGTCGGTTCCGGCACCGGCAGCAAATCTGCGCCCAGACCGGAACGTTGGACTTCCTCCTGCAATTTTTTGGCCTGCTTCTCGAGGTCACGCGCGCGGCGTTCGAGTGCGGTTTCATCGGCGGATTTGGGTTCGGCGGCGGCGGGTTCTTTTTGAAGGAAATGGCGAATCCATTCGCCGAGTTGAAAATCGGTCAGGAACAACAGGCTGATGAGGCACAGGGTCGCATAAACAATGATGGCGCCGACCTTGCCGAGGAGGCAAAAGCCGTATTCGTAACGCGGCGTCTGCCCGTAAGTCACGAATCCCAGCCAGCCACCGGCGCTTTGCGAGCCAATGGCCTCGCGGAGGTTTCCCAGCCAGCCTGCGCTGTCCAACAGATAAAGCAGGCCGGCGAGCGAAATCACCAGCACCGCCGACCACAGCAACGACCAGCGCAAACGCTCGCGCAGGTAGCCCAGAAAATTCAGCAGATACGCCGCGCCAAACGCCGCAAACAACACCGGCAAAAGGTATCCCACCGCGCCCAACGGAAGAAACGAACCCCACGCCAGATAAGCGCCGACAGTCCCGATCCAATTATGCACCGGCTTGTTGTGCGGGTCTTTGAAGAACGAAAGGTCATAACGGTCGAACGAAAACTGCGCGACCACCAGCAGCAATGCGGCAGCCAGCAGCGCGACCCCGATGACATCATTGAATCCGCGGCCCGAATCCGACGGCGACTTGCGTGACATGGCCGCAGCGTAACAATTCGGCGCGGCGACTTCAAAGCGGGAAATTTGATTTCCGGCAGCAGCTCGTGGCGATGCGCGCCGGCCGGGACGCGGCGGGATTATCGTTTTGCCTCTCTTTGTGAACCGCTGCATCAAATCGAACTTAAATAAGTTCCAACTGCGGGAGTTTGCTCTTGCCAACCTGTCTTCAAAAAGATACAATCTATTCATGTTCGTTCGGCGGCGAGTTCGACCTGTTTTCCGATCGGGCATTCTTCTACTGGTCCTGTTGTTTGTGGGCCGTGAACTCTCCTATTCCGTGTCCACGGTGTCCGATTATGTGATTCACGTCTGGCAGGCAGAAAACGGCCTGCCCCAGAACTCGGTCACCTCGGTCATCCAAACGCGCGATGGTTACATCTGGATCGGCACTTACGGCGCCCTGGCGCGATTCGACGGAGTCCGGTTCACGGTGTTTGACACCGGCAACACGCCGGGAATGCACAGCAGCCGCGTGACCAGCCTCTTTGAGGCGGGGGATGGGACCCTGTGGATTGGGCATGAAGACGGGGCGGTGACCCGTTACCAAGCCGGATGGTTTGAACCCGTTGATTTTCAAAGCAGTTGGAGTGACAAGGGCATTTTTCACATTGGCGAGGACGCCGCCGGTGATATCTGGCTGGCGAGCCGGGACTGCCAGTTCACGCGTCTGCGGGATGGGCGGACCTGCAAGCCACCGGGGGTAAGGGTATGGGTGAGCGCCTCGACTTCGCCCGATGGCGTTTGGGTGGCTGGCAACGGCATCGTGTCCTCCATCCAGCACGGCGACCTGGCGCCGATGCAACTCGGCCAGCAGCCTCTCCTGAATCAAATCCGGGGAATCTGTCCGGGCCGCGAAGGTGGTTTTTGGGTGGTAAATGACGGCCTGCTGCGAAAGTGGGACGGGCAGAAATGCGTCAAGGACCTTGGGGCCGCACCGTGGGCCTTAAGTTTGCTCACGACGATGATCGAGACGCGGGCCGGACTCGTGGTGGCGGGGACGTATGACCAGGGACTTTATCTGATTTCCAAGCAGGGAGAAGTGCTGCATTTTTCCCGGACGAACGGTTTGCCCAGCGACTGGATAACCAGCGCGATTGAAGACCGCGAAGGTAATCTATGGGTTGGCACCCGGGCCGGTCTGGTGATGCTCCACGCCACCGGCATCACCACGGTTGCACCTCCGGACAAGTTCAGAGGATATCCTGTTTTTTCGGTCGCGATCGGACCGGAGGGCGAGATCTGGGCGGCCACTGAGGGTGCCGGGATATACCGCCTCAAAAACGGCCAATGGTCTCATTATGGGAGGGAAAGCGGCTTGTACAACACCTACGTCTGGTCGGTTTCCCCGGATGCTGGCGGGCGGGCCTGGGCCGGCACTTGGGGCGAGGGGGTTTTTGTCCAGCAAGGCGATTCCTTCGGGCGCGCACCCGGATTATATTTCCGTCTGCCGATCCTGGCTCTGTTTCATGAGGCCGGCGATGTAACCTGGGTGGGGACGAGTGCGGGACTGGTCCGTTACCACGCCGGGGAAACGGAATGGATCGTGCGGGAACAGCAGATGACATCGCCCAATGTGCGATGTCTGGTTCGGGACGGCGAGGGTGTGCTTTGGTTTGGCATGTTCGGGGGCGGCCTCGGCTGTCTCAACCAAGGAAAGCTTCGACAGTTCCGCAAGTCCGACGGTCTTCCCAGCGATTTTGTGCAATGCCTGCGGGCGGATGCCGACGGCAGTCTGTGGATAGGGACCTTTGGGGGCGGGCTGGCGCGAATGAAACATGGCCGGTTTGCCGCCATCGGCAGAGATCAGGGTCTGCCGGGCAACGACGTCGGCGACATTGAAGAGGACGGGCAGGGCTTCTTCTGGATCAGTTCCAACAAGAGGATTCTGCGCGTCAGCAAGGCGGAGTTGAATCGCTGTGCGGACGGTTTGAGCCGGGAGATTCACTGCCGGCCCTTCGCCGTGAACGATGGCGTGCCGACGCTGGAATGTTCCGGCGGACTGCAGCCGGCCGGATGCAAAACGTCTGACGGGCACCTGTGGTTTCCCACCAGCGCAGGTCTCGTGACGATTGACCCCGAACGCATCCAGACCAACCAATTGCCTCCGCCGGTCATGATCGAGAAATTGCTGGTGGATGACCAGGTTGCGGCGGAAAACCCGGCGGATGCCACGCAACTGCGGATGCCGCCCGGGCGACATCGGGTGGAACTGCAATACACGGCGCTTAGTTACATCGCGCCGGAGAGGGTGAAATTCAAGTACCGCCTAAAGGGCTTGGACCGCGATTGGATCCAGGCCGGAACCAGGCGGACAGCCGATTACAATTACATTCCGCACGGCAAGTACGTCTTTCAGGTCGTTGCGTGCAACAACGATGCCGTATGGAACGAAGCCGGGGCGCAGATTGCGTTTACGGTGCCGCCTTTTTTCTGGCAGACACCCTGGTTCCGGATTTTGGCCGTGGCAACGGTGTTGGTTGCTGTTGGCGGAATTGCCTGGCTGGATGCCCGGCGGCGGTTGCAGCGGAAGCTGGAACACATCGAACGGCAGCGCGCCGTCGAACAGGAACGCGTCCGTATCGCTCATGACATACACGACGACCTGGGGGCGCATTTGACGCGCATCACCATGCTCAGTGACCCGGTGCGTGGTGGATCAGGAAACGGCCCGCAAGCCGCCGCCAGCCTGCGATATATCCACGAAACCGCGGGTGAGCTGACGCAGGCCATGGCGGAAACCGTTTGGGCGGTCAACCCGCATCACGACACGCTGGACAGCCTGGTAAACTACCTGCAAAAATTCGCGCAGGATTTTCTGGAACACGCCGACATTCGCTGCCGGCTGGACGTGCCTTTTCAGTTGCCGGCCTGGGCCCTGTCTGCGGAGACGCGCCACAGCCTGTTTCTGGCGTTCAAGGAGACCCTGAACAACATTGTGAAGCACGCGGGCGCGTCGGAAGTGCACATCTGTCTCACGCTGGAACCGGCCGGATTTCTGCTGGTGGTCAAGGACAACGGCCGGGGGTTCGCCGACGAGACGGCGGCCGGCGCAAACGATCCGGCCCAGTTCATCCGCGGAAACGGTTTGAGAAACATTCGCCGCCGCATGGCGGGGATCGGCGGCCGGTGTGAAATCCGAAGCGCTCCCAGACAGGGAACCAAGGTTCAATTCAGGGTTCCCGTCCAGACGCCGCCGGCAGGCAACGGAGGCGCTCAATGATCCGGGGGGCATCGTTAGAACTGGTGACTTCCAACCACGTGTTTGCCTGATAGAATAACTGTCCATGTCCGTACTGGTTTCAATCGTGGAAGATGATGCCTCGGTGCGGAAACTGTTGGCGGAGTGGATAGATCAGGCTCCCGGGTTTAATTGCCTCAGCCAGCACGCCAACGCCGAAGCCGCGCTGGCCCAACTGCCAATCGGGAAACCCACAGTCGTCCTCATGGACATCAACCTGCCCGATTTAACAGGCATTGAGTGCGTTCGACGCCTGAAACCGGTCATGCCGGAAACCCATTTTGTGATGCTGACGGTTTATGAGGATTCGAACCACATTTTCGACGCCCTGGCGGCGGGGGCGGTCGGTTATCTGTTGAAACAAACCCCGTGCGACCAGTTGATCAAGTCACTGAAACAGGTTTGTGCCGGCGGTTCGCCCATGAGCGGTTATATCGCCCGCAAAGTGGTCCAGTTTTTCCAGCAGGGCAAGCCGGCGGCGCCGGGGGTGGAAGTTCTCACGGCGCGGGAACGGCAGGTCCTGGAGTTGCTCGCGCGTGGATACCTCTATAAGGAAATCACCGAGTCCCTTGGAATCACCGGCCCCACGGTGAACGCCCACGTGCGTAGAATTTACGAGAAATTACAGGTTCATACCCGCACCCAAGCTGTGGTCAAATATTTCAAATCCCAAGGCCGGCAAAAGGAATCGTCGCCGGCTGTCAAACCTTGAACTCCTCCGTGAACCTGACTGACCCATCGCAAATGATATTCACCGAAGCCGGTGATGACGGAAGAACCGATGGCTCAGCCGCCTTGTATCCGCATCCGAATTTCCCGCCGGTCAGGCGTGAGTGCGTCTGACCTCCCCTCACAACCAAACAGTCAACCAACAACCAAAACAACAACAAAGGCGAAAAAAAATGAAAACAAGAGTTCAAAAAATAATCCTCTCCGCTATCATAGCGGGTTGCGTTTCAATGGCGGCAAAAGCAGATGGAACGGGCTCGAATAACGGCTACTTCTGGTCATTATACCACAGTGGTGGGTCAGCAAGCATATCTTTTGGATCCGGTGGCAATTACAAAATGACCTGGTCTGGCGTCAACGATGTGACTGGCGGTAAAGGTTGGAATCCCGGCGGATCCAGAACTGTAGGCTACAATGTCGGCGTCCGTGGTGGCAATGTTATGGGTGTCTATGGGTGGACGACAGGCCCGCTAATTGAATATTACATCGTTGAGTTTGGCGGTAATTCAAGTGGAACGTATGTTGGCTCCCTTAGCAGTGATGGGCATTCATACAGCGTATATAAGCATCAGCAAGTAAACCAACCTTCCATTCAAGGCACTGCCACTTTTTGGCAGTACCTAAGTGAATGGGGCGGGTCATCGACCGGGTCAAACCACTCCGTCACCACTGGCAACCACTTTAACTATTGGAAGGCTCACTGTGGGAGTATGGGTAGTTTCAATTACATGATATTGCTGACAGAAGCTTGGGGAGGCAGTAGTGGGAGCAGTAACGCCACGGTGTGGTAACAGGTCCGGACCGTTTCCGGAATATTGAGAAAGTCTTTTAATCGTTTGATATCGCTAAGGCCGGCCGGTCTCACAGCCGCCGGCCTTATGTATTTCAAAAAACGATTCAGAAGAGTGAAGGGGCGCGGGCGGGACCGCCTTCGTGGGCAAGCGGATTTTGAGCTTGTCTGAATATTGCATGACCAAATATATTGTTGTAATCTCAGATGCATGCGATTCTTTGATCTGGATAAAGGAGACATTTCAATGAGAAAACTATTCATTTTCTGTTTAACGGCAATAATGGTTGTTGACAGCGCTTTTTCGCAAAAAGGGCCTGATAACCTTGTTTTAGTCAAAGGCGGGACTTTTATAAACAAAAAGTCCACCAACTACTACGGAAAAAGTGTAACAATATCGAGCTTTTATATCGGCAAATATGAGGTAACTCAAAAAGAGTGGATTGAGGTAATGGGAAGTAATCCCTCAAAATTCAAAGGCGACAATTTGCCGGTGGAAATGGCAACCTGGTATGAGTGTGTTGAGTACTGTAATAAAAGGAGTATAAAAGAGGGCTTAAAACCGTATTACAATATAGACAAGAATAAAAAAGACCCGAATAATGGGAATGATACCGATGATATAAAATGGACGGTAACGATCAATGCGGGAGCTAATGGTTACCGATTGCCGACAGAAGCAGAGTGGGAATATGCTGCAGGTGGAGGTCAGATGAGCAAGAGTTACACTTACAGCGGAGGCAATGATATAGATAAAGTAGCATGGTATTGGAAAAACTCTGGAGATACAAACTTAACAGGATTTTGGTCCTGGCCTATGATAGAAGAAAACCATAATAAAACAAAACCTGTCGGTGGCAAGGAACCCAACGAGTTAGGGCTTTACGATATGTCAGGTAATGTAAGGGAATTTTGCTGGGACTGGTACGGAGACCTGGAGAGTAAAGGAACTGACCCTAAAGGAAGTTCTAGCGGCTCTCTCCGGGTTTGGAAGGGCGGCGGTTGGATGGGCGGCGACTTCTGCTGCGAGTCGTCTTTCCGGGGCAGCTACGAAGCGAATAGCAGGGGCCCCGATCAGGGTTTTCGTGTGTGTCGCGGCAAGTAAACCGGAACAAGACAGACCAGGCATCATCGGAAAAATCTACTGATAGGAAAGGGGTGGGTATCAGAATAATTGTGTAAATGACTTTTAAGCTGGTACCCTATCTCCAAATAGTATTCCAAATTGATTTATAGCACAACCCGGTGAGGGCGCTCCTTATATAAGCGCAGAATCATAGGCGCAGAGGGCACAGAGAAGGTAAAGAAAGGCTATCTGTGACCTCAACCCCGGTCTTCTCTTTTATGAGCGCGGCCATTGGGGCGTTGTGGTTGGCATGGGGGCTTTGCAGTTTCGTCAATTCAGAATACAGGAAACATTTCCCGAAGAGAAAAAACGCGCTGGAGGCCGTCCCTTGCACAGCTCGGCTTCCAGCAACGATGGAAGACATCGTAACCCCAAAGACATTGCTGATACAAACGCATTACGTTTCCCATTCCTCGATAAACATGACTTGAGGGGTTGTTTCAACTGACAAAACAACCCGTCACGCTGAGGAATAGGCCAGTATGACAGGTTTTGGAGATAACTGTCATTTCACCAGAATATCTGATATGGCCGGAATATTTCACAAACCACTGGAAATCACGCTGTTGCATAAAAACAGACTGGTTAAATTGGCCGGGAATTCGGCATCCGGCTGCCGCAGGCGCTATTGATTGAAGGTTCCTCGACGTTTATTGTGGGTCAAAATGCTTGCAAGCCTTCTGACTGCCGCGAAGCGGCTCCAGGAAATTAGCCAGGGACAATGTCCCTGGTTGAGCCAACCCAATATGAAATCCGTCCCGCAAGGGACGTAGGAAATGATGGAAAACAAGCCGTTTCCGGCGTTCCTTCAGCACGCTGATGTTACGGGATGTTTTCCCGGCACATTGTGCCGGGCTAATGTCCAATGTCGCTCCGCGACCATAACCGGTTTACCCATTTACCCATTAATGATGAGGAACCTCATCGAACTGAAAGACGCCGTTCCGCTGCATTTTATTGAAGCAGTCCTGGCCGAGGGAATTTTGGAGTGCCTGCTGGGTTTGTTCTTTAAATTGTTGCAGATTCTTGTTCACCGCGTCCCAGTCCACGCTTTGGCCCTGGGCTTCGAGCGCGCTGGCCTGGTCCTGATAATCCTGCACGCTTTTCTCGTAATACTTGATGGAGCCATACACGTTATCAATTTTGTTGTCGTCAAGCCCCCAAATGTTTTCGTATTTCTTCATCTTGGAGTAGCCGTCATCCTGCGCCTTTTGGAGAGTGTCGAAAACGTTGGTGCCGAGCACGCGCTGGTATTCCTGGTCGCGTGCCTCGTCCAGCGCCTTGATTTGCTCCGCGTAATCCGCGGATGACGGGTCATCTTGAAACTGCTTGTCGAGTCCCGACCGTGCGTCGTTCCATTGCTGTTGCGCTTTCAACAGTTCCGGGAACTGGGAATCACTTGGGTTCACTTTGGCCAGATCCTGCCGTAAATTAGCGGCAGCGGTGCCATCGTCCAGTCCCTGCGATTTCGCGTAGCGCTCATCCCCCAACAGGGCCTTCATTTGCTGGTTAAATTCGGAATATGCCTTATCAGACGCATCGTTGATTTCAGCATCGTCCATCTCTCCATTCAGCCTCGCCTGTTCGAGGTCCCGGATGCGTTGCTGCAGCTTTTTCTTCAGGTCATAAAGCGCATTGGTTTCGGAGTCGGTGAACTGGATCTTGCCGATGTTGGCTTCCCGCAACAGGTTCTCCTGATCCCAACTCTTGAATCCTTCGTCGCCGAGCGCAGCGCGCATTTCCGCCTCTTCGTCCCTATCGTGTTCCTGTTGCAGCGCAGCCATTGTGTCGGCATCCCCATGGCATTCTTCAAAGCGCCTTTGCCAGCCCTCCTCGAGATCCGACAGGACCACTCGCGCCAGGACGTTGTTGGGAACACCCGCCGCGCGCAACTGGTCAACAAGCCACCGCCGCCGGTCCGATGCGGATGCGATGTTCGTGTATTGCGGCAACTTCGGCTGGTTGGTGAAGACCGGCGTTTCATTCGTCATTTTTCCCGGGCCGTCCCCGCGGGCGGAAGACAGGGGCGCGCGTGTCGATTTGTGCAGGGCCAGCACAACAACCGTCACGGCCAAAACGACATTCAAAATGAGAGACGCTGGATTCCGAAATTTACGGCTCATAAAGCAGGATTCATTGCCTGCCCTGAAGGTGTAGCGGATAGCGCGGCCGCACAAGGTATTTTTTGACACCAATTCTAACTATTTGACCTGTCGAAAATTTTATTTAGGCTTGAATCAAATGATTCCGCCGCCGGCCACAATCCAACGCAATCGTTGACAACCCATTTGCCCGACAGTCCATGAGTGATCCAACACCCCAACCCCGTCCGCTCTCGTTGTTGTCGATGGTCATTCCGGCGCGCAATGAGGAAGGCTGCATCTGTTCCACGGTGGAGCACCTTCATTTGGAACTGCGGCTGCATAACGTGCCGCACGAGATCATCGTCGTTGACGATGGCAGCACTGATCGGACCTGGGAATTGCTGGCCCAGATCAAAGCCAACCTGCCCGAGCTGGTTCCGGTGAAAAACGAAGACCTGCACGGCTTCGGTCGCGCGGTCGTCCGTGGTCTCGACCACATGAAGGGCGACGCCGTGGTCATCATGATGGCGGATGAATCCGACGATTGCCGCGACGTGGTGCGCTACTGGGAAGAACTGAACAAGGGCTGGGACTGTGTATTCGGCAGCCGCTTTGTCAAGGGCGGCGGCACGGTGGATTACCCCAAAATCAAACTGTTCATCAATCGGATGGCCAACCTTTTTCTCAAGACCCTCTTTGCCATCCGCCTGAACGACACGACGAATGCTTTCAAAGCCTACCGGCGTGAAGTGATTGATGGGTGCCGGCCGTTGATCTCGCCACACTTCAATCTCACCGTTGAATTGCCGCTCAAGGCCATCGTGCGCGGATTTTCCTGGACCGTCATTCCCATCACCTGGCGGAACCGCCGCACCGGCGAGGCGAAATTGATGATGCGCGAGATGGGCAGCCGTTACCTTTTCATCTGCCTTTATATCTGGCTGGAAAAGTATTTCAGCCGCGGCGACTACCGGAAAAGAAGCCCGAAATGACCTGCCCGTTTACAACAGTGCCCATGCCGATCAGGCGTGTTCAGATTGGTTGCCTTCCTCAAAGTTAAAAGGGCGACGTCCTGACGGCACAATTCCGCGACAGCGCTATGCATCGATCGCGGATTACTTCGCCCGTACCGGTGATCGTCTGCTCCCGCCAGCGGTTTCACCCGTCGGAAAAGCCATGTACTGTTTGGCGTTGGCATAGCAGATGTTGCGAATCATCGGCCCGACCAGTTTTTCGTCGTTGGGAATCAGGCCGCTTTCCATGTCGCGACCGATCAAATTACAGAGCACGCGCCGGAAATACTCATGGCGGCAATAGGACATGAACGAGCGCGAGTCGGTGATCATGCCGACAAAGCGCGAAAGCAGGCCGAGGTTTGACAGCGCATTCATCTGCCACTCCATGCCCTCCATTTGGTCCAAAAACCACCAGCCGGAACCGAACTGAAGTTTGCCCGGGATTGTGCCGTCCTGGAAATTCCCGGCCATCGCGGCAAAGGCGTAATTGTCCGCCGGGTTCACGTTGTAAATGATGGTTTTCGGGAGCGCATTTTCCTGGTCGAGCCGGTCGAGGTAAGCCACGAGGGCGGAGCATTGCGGCCAGTCACCGATGGAATCGAAGCCGGTGTCCGGGCCGAGCTGTTTGAGCTGGCGGGTGTTGGCGTTGCGCAGCGCGCCGATGTGAAGCTGTATCGTCCAGCCTTTTTTCGCGTTGAGCCGGCCAAAGAACAACATCATGAACGAGGCAAACTGCCCATGTTCCTGCGGCGAGACCGCTTCGCCGCGCCGCGCCTTGTCGAAAATCGCGGCGGCGGTCTTGTCGGAACAAAAATCCGCGAAACAGTAGTTCAGGCCGTGATCGGACAGCCGGCAGCCTTGCGAATGGAAAAAGTCATGACGCTTCTGGAGCGCGGTGAGGAAGGCGGAAAAGCCATTGATATCTGTGTTGCCGGCGGCGGCGAGTTGTTCCACCCACTGGTTGAACCCGGCGGGTTGATTCACGGTCAGCGCCTGGTCTGGCCGGAACGCCGGCAGCATTTTCGTCGGATGTCCGGACGCCGCAAAGTTGCGATGATATTCCAGATTGTCCGCCGGATCATCCGTGGTGCAAACGACCTTGACTTTGAATTTCTTCAGTATGCCCTGCGTGGTCAGTTCGGGGGTGGCCAGTTTTTCGTTCGCCTTTTTCCAGATTTTGTCGGCGGTTTTTTCGTCGAGCAGATCGGTGATGCCGAAATAACGCTTCAGTTCCAGATGGGTCCACTGATAGAGCGGGTTGCGGAGCGTGTGCGGCACGGTCGCCGCCCAAGCCTTGAACTTGTCAAACGGATCGGCGTTGCCCGTGCAAAAACGTTCCGCCACGCCGTTGGCCCGCATGGCCCGCCATTTGTAATGATCGCCTTCCAGCCAGATTTCAAAAAGGTTTTTGAACTGGCGGTTGGTCGCGATGTCACGCGGCGGAATGTGGCAATGATAGTCGAATATCGGCTCGGCTTCGGCGTATTTGTGGTAAAGTTTGCGAGCCGTTTTGGTGCTCAACAAAAAATCTTCGTGGATGAATGGCATAAAACAGGGTTATTGGCCGAGCAGCAGCGGTTTCATGTGCCGCTCGAACAGGTTTTCAGTGACATTTTTGGCGATGACAGCTTCATGCTTCTTGAGCGCGTTGAGATACCGGTCGCCTTTCTTCGCGGCGATTTTGAAACCGACATGGATCAATTGCCGGAAACTTGAATTGAAAGCCTTGTTTTTCGGATCGTGCCGGAGTGCGGAAACAAATTGTCCGGAAGCCCAGCCGCTGACGGTCTCCTTCGTCGGCAGTTGCTTGCGGTCAATGTCAATGACCGTTGCGTACGGCGCGCAAAGTTCGTCCACGTGATCCAGCGCATCGGAATAAATTTCCTTCGCCAGCACGAGGCCATCACCGCCCGCTTCGGCGAGGCCGATAACTTCTTCAAGCCACGTCGTGCCGGCTGTCTTAAGGTGCAGGCCGGCGTTGAATTTTTTCAATGCGCGGCGGATCGGCGCGTAAATGGAAAACTTGTCGCTGCCGGAATGGACGCTGAGTTTGAGCGAGGCCGGCAGGCCGTATTTCTTGATGGCAAACGCGATGACAGCGAGGTCTTCGTTGAATTCCTGCTTGAACTGTTTCAAATCGCCGACGTAATCCACGCCCTTGTTGAAACGGCCGGTGAATTTCGGCGCGATGGTCTGAATCGGAATTTTTTCACCGGCGAGCGCCGCGAGAATAATGAGCAGTTCCGGCGGCGTTTGCGGACTGTCGGTTTCATCCATCGAAACTTCCGTGACGAAGCTGGCCTCGCCCTTGGCCTGGGCGATGTGGCGGTAAATTTTCCCGGCTTCCTGCACGGCGAGCAAAAACTTGTTGGCAACGCGTTCCACTTCGCTGCGCGTCGTTTCGAACGGGCGGTCAATCTGCGGGATGACAATCTTGCCCAGCAGTTCGGGGTGACGATCGACAAACGCCTTCACGCTTTTGGGATCGGCGGGTTTGCCAATCGAGTCGGCCACTTCAATCGTGAAGAAATCCGAAGACGCGATGAAACGATCCACGGTTTTGAGCCGGATGTGGTCGGCGTCCACGTGATACGGTTTTTTCCAACCGAGCGCCTTCACCGCCGCATCCGCTTCGGCTCGCAAACTGGACGGTTCGGTGCCGATGAGCGTGTGTTCGCGGTTCGATTTGTTCCAGACGGGTACGATGTCCGCGCCGAGTTTGGTGGCCAGGACACACGCGTTCAGTTGAGCCCTGCCCTGATGCGCAAAACGGTCGCCCAGGCCAAATGAAAATTTTCCCAGTGATAAATATTTATTCACAATTATTTGTTTAACAACCAGCAATGTAACCGTTTCGTCCGCCGAAACATCATGCGTCTCTTGCAGAATTGTTTGAGAATTCTACACTTGAAATGAAAAATTGTATAGCCAATTCGCGCTGGCCAAGACGCGGCGGGCGCACCTTGACCCCGTGATTAAGATAAAGGGGTAAGCGGTGCCTCGATCCGACCAGGAACCACCATCAACCTTGGGAGGAGCCATGATTGAAAAGAAGAAAACACCGTCACTAAAAGAAGTGGCAGCCGAAGTATTGGCCGAAGGACGAGAATGGACGCGCCAACAATTGCAGCAACGGCTGCAAGCACAAGCCGAGGAGGCGGGCGCGGTTTCCCCCCCTCCGGCAACGCCATGTTGCCGGATAATTTCTCGACCCTTGTTGCCGTCACCGATTCCATGCCTTTTGCAGTGAGGCGTACGACAACCCGGCATATCGCATTGCTTGAAACCCGGCGAACGATTCCCCCTCTCCTGGGGGAGAGGGCCGGGGTGGGCACGGGGCATAGACATCGTTGACACATGAGGGCATAGACATGGTTGACAGTTTTCATTTTGGTTCGAGGCTGCTCTACGGTTTGAATGCCGTGGAAAATCCTTTCTGCTGTCGGAGAGCGG
>JBEKZC010000033.1:0-41867 GCA_049510295.1 Verrucomicrobiota bacterium
AAGAAGGTCAAGGACAAGGACGAAATCCGCCAGGTCGCCGCGGTGTCGGCCAACTGGGATTTCCAAATTGCCGACAAAATCGCCGAGGCGATGGACAAGGTCGGCAAGGATGGCACGATCACGGTCGAGGAGGCGAAGTCCATTGAGACGACGCTCGAAGTGGTCGAAGGCATGCAATTTGACAAGGGCTATCTCTCGCCTTATTTCGTCACCAACGCCGAGACGATGGAGGTAAAACTCGAGGACGCCTACATCCTCAATTACGAAAAGAAAATCAGCAACCTGAAGGATATGTTGCCGTTGCTCGAAAAAGCCGCGCGCTCGGGCAAGCCGCTGCTCATCATCGCCGAGGAGGTCGAGGGTGAAGCGCTCGCCACGCTCGTGGTGAACAAGCTGCGCGGCACGCTCAACGTCTGTGCCGTGAAAGCCCCGGGCTTCGGCGACCGCCGCAAGGCCATGCTCGAAGACATCGCCGTCCTCACCGGTGGCAAGTTCATCAGTGAAGACCTTGGCATCAAGCTCGAGAGCATAGAACTGACCGACCTCGGCCGCGCCAAGAGCATCGTGGTGGACAAGGAAAACACCACCATCGTCGAAGGCGGCGGCAAGTCGTCCGACATCCAGGGCCGCGTGAACCAGATCCGCCGCCAGATCGAGGAGACGACGAGCGATTACGACCGCGAGAAATTGCAGGAACGTCTGGCCAAGCTAGCCGGCGGCGTGGCCGTCATCAACGTGGGCGCTGCGACCGAGACCGAGATGAAGGAAAAGAAGGCGCGCGTGGAGGATGCGTTGCACGCGACCCGCGCGGCGGTCGAGGAAGGCATTGTGGCCGGCGGTGGTGTGGCATTGCTGCGCTGCCTGCCCGCCATCGAAGCCGTCAAGGGCGCGAACGAAGACGAAAAGATTGGCGTGGACATTGTGAAACGCGCCGTTGAATCACCGACTCGCGCACTCGCAACCAACGCGGGCGTCGAAGGCTCGGTGGTCGTTGAGGAAGTCAAGAAGCGCAAGGGCAACGAGGGTTACAATGTCGCGACCGGTGAGTACGAAGACCTCGTGAAGGCCGGCGTGGTGGACCCGAAGAAGGTCACCCGCACCGCACTGCAAAACGCGGCTTCGATTGCCGGTTTGTTGCTCACGACCGAGTGTCTGATCGCCGACGTGCCGGAGAAGGAAAAACCGGCCCCGATGGGCGGCGGGGCTCCGGACATGGGCGGCATGGGCGGTTATTAAGGTAGGGACGGCCCGTCGGGCCGCCCGCGGACGCCGCAGCGCGGCGTCCCTACCAAACTGAAAATTCAGGCGAGGCTGGAAGCAATTCCAGCCTCGTTTTTCTTTGGATTCGGGGAGTACATCCGGGGTGGCGAAAACAATTTGCAGGTTGATTTTGTGAGGTAGCACCCGCCTCCGGCGGGTTCAATGTGGCGTCCCGCCGCATTGTGTCTGCCGGTGGTCAGAGATTTAACAAGATTGGAAAAGAGCAGCCGCTTCAGTTTTTGTGTTTCTGGTTTCAGGCGGGACGCCTGAAACAACCCGCGAGACGCGGGTGCTACGATCCGAGCCTGCCGCTGGCGTTCAAGGCGGCGCATCTTTTCAAGCTGCGTATTGAGGACAATTTCGACGATAATGGAAAACCATGATTCGCCGTGATTACATTTTGCGCCAGATCGAGCAGTTTGTCGCGATGCTGGCGAAGATTACCGGGCTGGCGAAAGACGAGCAGTGGCAGGAGGCTTCGGCTGTGACCGCCGGGGAATTTCAACGGTTGACGGGCATGGACGCCCGGGAAGTGGTCCGCTTGTCCGAGACGGAGTTGCTGGCCCGGCTGATCCAGAGCGAACCAACCCACGTTGTCGAATCCAAGGCCTTCATGCTGGCGACACTGCTTAAAACAAACGGGGACCTCATTGCCGGCCAGGGCCGGCTGGAAGAGAGCCGCCAGTATTACCTGAAAGGGTTGCACCTGCTGCTCGATACTTTCGGACGCAATGAAATCACAGAACGCCCTGACTTCGTGCCTGCCGTCGAAGCCTTCCTGGCTGGCTTGCGCGACGCCCCGCTGCCGGTAAAGACAAACGCGAGGCTCATCCGCCATTACGAACAAACAAGAGAATTCGCCAAAGCCGAAGACGCATTGTTCGCGACGCTGGACGTCGTGCCGCCAAGCCCCGAACTGCTGGAGTTGGGTGCGTCTTTTTATCAGCGATTGCTGGAGTTAAGCGACGATGCGCTGACGGCAGGCAACCTGCCGCGGGCGGAAGCGGAGGCGGGACTTGCAGAATTTCGTGCGCAAATGAAATTCGGATGATGGAGCAACCAATGCCTACCGCTCGCCCTTGCGGTGGCGCGCCGCTTCAAGCTGCCCATCGAGGAAATTTTTGAATTGGACAGGGACTGAACAGGCGGGAAGCAATTCCCGCCCCGTTTTTTATTCGCGGTTCGAAACGCCGCCGGTTAATTTCGGAAGTGATGACACCAACCCATCTTCAAGCGGCGCGCGAAGTTTACCGGAAAATCGCCGACAACATTGCCAAGGTCATGCGCGGGCAGGCCGGGGCCACGCGCAAACTGCTGGCCGCGCTGGCCAGCGGCGGGCACGTGCTGCTCGAAGACTTTCCCGGCACCGGCAAGACCACCCTCGCCAAGGCGCTCGCCCGCTCCATTGACGCCCGGTTCAAACGCATCCAGTTCACGCCCGACCTGCTGCCGTCGGACATCCTGGGCGTGTCGGTGTACAGCCAGCAGGACCAGCAGTTCCATTTTCATGAAGGCCCGGTGTTCACCGACATCCTGCTGGCCGATGAAATCAACCGCGCCTCGCCGCGCACGCAGTCGGCGTTGCTCGAGGCCATGGGCGAAAACCAGGTGAGCGTGGAAGGCGAACGCCGCAGCCTGACCGAACTTTTCTTCGTCATTGCCACGCAAAACCCGGTCGAATTCCGCGGCACCTATCCGCTGCCGGAGGCGCAAATGGACCGGTTCGCCATGCAGTTCACCCTCGGCTACGTGTCGCCGGACGAGGAGGTGGCCATCCTCACCGCCCAGGAACACAACCATCCGCTGGAAGATTTGAAACCTTGCGCGACCCGGGCCGACGTCGTGATGCTTCGGCAGGCGGCGGCAACGGTGCGGATCAGCGATGAATTGAAACGTTACGCCGTGGACCTGGCGGGCGCCACCCGGACCGCGTCGGGCGTACAACTCGGCGCCAGCCCCCGCGCCTCGATTGCCCTGATGAAAGCCGCCCAGGCGCTGGCCTTGTTCGAAGACCGTGATTTTGTCACACCGGAGCAGATCCAGTCGCTGGCCGTGCCGGTCATCGCGCATCGGCTGGTGCTGGAGCCACAGGCCCGTTTTTCCGGCGTCACGGCGCCCGGCGTCGTCGAGGAAATCATCCAGCGATTGCCGGTACCGGCGTGAAACAAGAATGACGCAGGAAGCAGGTGGAATGAAGAAACAAAAGTACTCCGATCCGCGCCGGTTTGAACTTCTGCCTTCTTCTTTCCGCCTTCCGCCTTTTCCGTGAGGCTGATCTACAAACTGATTTACCGGATTTACCACGTCACCTCCGGTTCGTGGCACTGGTCGCGGCGCCGGTTCACGCCAGCGGGATTCTGCGTGGCTGGCGCGCTCCTGGTCACCGGCTCAGTTGGTTTGGACGTTGAAAACGCCGTTACCTACCAGGCGTTTTCATTGTTGCTGGGTTTTTTGATTCTGGCGTTTGCCGTTAGCTGGTTTTTCCGGGCGCGTTTTTCCGTGCAACGCTCGCTGCCACGTCTGGGAACCGCCGGCCAGCCGCTGGGTTATCGGGTCCGGGTTAAAAACCTGACTACCAGGACGCAGAGCGGCCTGACGTTGCTGGAGAATCTCGCGGATACGCGACCCGCTTTTCCGGACTGGATCGAGTTCCAACTGGCAGAAAGCCGGCGCGTCCGCTCATTCCATTTTGGTGAGCGGCGTCTGGCCAACCCATTCCAGCCGGGGACGATCAGGGAACGCGAAGTCCCGCCACTGCCGCCGCAGGGCGAAGGGGAGGTTCGCATGGAAATCCTGCCGCTGCACCGCGGGGTTTTGCGGTTCACCGGAGCCGCCCTGGCCCGGACCGATCCCCTGGGGTTGTTCCGGTCATGCGTCACGGTCCCCGCCCCGCAGACGGTTTTGATTCTGCCGAAACGCTATTTGCTTCCGCCCATCGCGCTGTCCGGCGCGATGAAATATCAGGAAGGGGGCGTGGCGCTTGCGGCGAACGTGGGACGCAGTGATGAATTTGTCGCCCTGCGGGATTATCGCCGGGGCGACCCGTTGCGGCACATCCACTGGCGAAGCTGGGCCAAGGCGGGCCGGCCGATCGTGAAGGAGTTCGAGGACGAATTTTTTGTGCGGCACGCACTGGTGCTGGACACCTTCACCGCCGAGCCGCACAGCGAAATTCTGGAGGAGGCCGTGTCCGTCGCCGCCTCGTTTGCCTGCACGGTGCTGACCCAGGAATCGCTGCTCGATTTGTTGTTTGTGGGAGCGGAATCCTATTGCTTCACCGCGGGGCGGGGTTTGGGGCATGTGGACCGGATGCTGGAAATTCTGGCGGGGGTGCGCGCCTGCCGCGACCAGCCGTTCCCGGCGCTGGAGCATCTGGTGCTCAGTCACATCTCGGCGGTCAGCGGCTGCGTTTGCGTGCTGCTCGCATGGGACGAGGCGCGCCGTGAATTTGTGAAAAAGCTGCAGACCATAGGCGTGCCGGTGCTGGTGCTGGTCGTTGCCGCCCCGGGCCGGGCCGGGCTGGATCCCGGGCCGCTGCGGGATGAACCCCACCGGTTTCAGGTGCTGGAGTTGGGACGGATTGAACAGGACTTGGCCAGGTTGACCGAATGAGTTGCGCATGAAACCGAATCCGCCAAGCGCAGAAACCCGGGGCCTTAAAACGCCGCCCTTCCTCCTCGGCGCGACCCTGCTGTTTTGGGGCTGGCAGACGGGGTTTCTGGCCGTTGGCGCCATTCTGGCGGTGGTGTTGGAAGGCGCCCGGTGGGTCGGCACGCGCTGGGATTTGTCGGACGAGGATTTCAATCGCATCTGGAATTTTTGCACTTTACTGATCCTGACGGCCGGCATTTTCGCCTTCGGCACCAACACGGGGCCGGGCGGATTCAGCGGCTTGTTTCGCGGATCGGCGATTGCCGTGGGGACCAAGGTCGGCCTGTCCGGAGAAAGCACGGCGACCGCCCTGCTGCGCTGGCTGCCCATGCTTTTGTTTCCCTTCGTTGCCGCGCAGGCCTTCAGCACCATCGAGTCGTCGCCGCTGACGGCGGTTTCCATCATTCTGCGTCGACGCCGGCGGAAGGAACTCAAGACGGGACACGCCGTGCCGCCTGGACCCCGGATGGATGTGTTTTATCCTTACTTCATCGTTTGCCTGTTTGCCGCAAGCATCCGCGCCAACCGCGGAGACGAGTCGTTCTTTTGGGGACAATGCGTCCTGCTGGCGTGGGCGTTGTGGCCGCTGCGTTCGCGACGCTTCGGCGGAGTCATTTGGGTCGCCACCTTGGCCCTGGCGATCGTCATCGGCTATTTGAGTCAGGGCGGCCTGGGCCGTTTGGAACAACGAATGATCGGCTACAACGCGCAATTGCTCGCGCGCCTCTTGCAGCCCCGGACGGATCCGAGTCAAAGAACGACAGCCCTGGGCCAGATTGGACGCCTGAAGATGTCCGGCAGAATTGTTGTGCGCGTTCTCCCGGCCGCCGGCGCCCCGCCGCCCACCTACCTGCGCGAAGCCAGTTATCAGGATTTCCGGCGGGAAAGCTGGTATGCCGGCAGCGCCCGTAATCTTTTCGAAAACGTTTCGCACACCAGCACCAACGAAAACACGTGGATATTACTCCCCGGCAAAACCAACACCGCGGCGGTCAACATTGCCTGTTACCTCACTGGCACGGCGCAGGAAAGCCACTATCCGGCGGGTCTGCTCCCCCTCCCGGCCGGAAGCGGGCAACTGGAAAACCTGAATGCCTATCTGCTCCATCAAAACAAAACCGGGGCGGTACTGGCAGAAGGACCGGGGCTGGTCATCTTCGATGCCTTTTACGGTCTTGGCGCCACCATTGATTTCCCACCAGACACCAACTGGGACTACTTGGTTCCAACCAACGAAAAGCCGGCGCTGGACTGTGTAATTGCAGAAGAAAAAATGCCGGGACCGGATCAGGCGCGGACGCTCCAGGGTGTTCAGGGATTTTTCCAGGGCAAATTCACCTACAGCACGTGGCTGGGGCCGGATAAACTGCCGGCCACAAACACCACGCCATTGGGCCAGTTTTTATTGCACAGCCGCAGCGGGCATTGCGAATACTTTGCCACGGCCACCGTGCTGCTGCTCCGCGAGCTGGGAATTCCCGCCCGCTACGCCGTCGGCTATGCGGTCCATGAAAATTCCGGCAACGGCTACGTGGTGCGCGATCGCGACGCCCATGCGTGGTGCCTGGTGTGGAATCCGGAAACAAAAACCTGGGAGGATTTTGACACCACTCCGGCATCGTGGATCGCCCTCGAGGGCAAACGCGCATCATTGATGCAACGGGTTTCAGATTTCTGGTCTTGGACCGGATTCCAGATCGCCAAATTCCGGTGGGGCCGGACGGAATGGCGCCGGTACTTCCTTTGGGCGCTGGTTCCGGTGCTGGCGCTGCTGCTGTACCAGATCCTCTTCCGCCGCGGTCGCAAACGGCATCGGCGAAAAAACTCCACGGACGACGATGTCCGGATGTCCTGGCCGGGACTGGATTCGGAATTTTATCAACTGGAGAAGCAGCTGGCCGAACGCGGCGTGACGCGCCAGGCCAGTGAACCGCTTTCCGACTGGCTGGCGCGCGCCCTGGCCGATCCGGCCCTGAAAGATTTGCGGGTTCCCTTGCAGGAATTGCTCCTCCTGCATTACCGGTACCGTTTTGATCCACGCGGTCTGGACGGGGCGGAACGCAAGGCGCTGGAACATGAGGCCAGAGTTTGCTTGGACAAGTTGAGGCGGACGAAAACGGATGGGGCGGAGTGAAAAAGGGTTCGCGTTTGGTTTTCGATCAATTGGCCGGCGGCGAGCTGGCGGGTTTTTCCTGGAGCTGGCGCAATTGGTTTTCAAGCTGCACCATGCGGATGTTGAGGCGTTCCAGGATTTTGCGCACATCGGCGGGAAGGACGACACAGTCCGCGCAATGATGCCGCGTGGCGTCGCTGCCCTTGACGGGATATTCGAATTTTTTCCCGCAGGCGCGGCAGGTGCGGGTGCGCTGGCCGGAGGTGACTTTTTCCATGGCCGTGAGTTTAACTCAAAATCCAAAGCACGCAATCCGTTGCCAATTCAGGTGATGTTCTATTTTGGGTTGTAGTGTCGGCGCTGTGCGCCGATCTGTTCGAGCCACAGGCTCGACGCTACAACAAATTCGGATTTTACCTCTGCTTGTTTTCCAGATTCCGCGGGGCGCTGGTCACCCCGCCGTCCATCAGCAGGCGGCGGTCGCGCGAACGGGTTTCGCCCACGGCGGTGACGCGGATGGCGGCTTCGTCGGTGACGGGACATTCGTGCTCGCAAATGCCGCAGCCGATGCAGAGCGCCGGGTCCACGTAAGGCCGGCGCAACGTGATGGGATTGCCGTCGCGTTTGGTAATGGTGACTTCGCGCGAGTAAATCGCCTTGGGCGAGACGGGACAGACTTCCTCGCAGACGACACACGGGGTTTCCATGGACCACGGCAGGCAACGGCCATGATCGAAAAATGCCGTACCGAGCCGGATTGGACCTTCCGCTGCGAACGGTCCGAGCCCGGTCTTTTCCTCGATGGTGATGCGCTGGATGGCGCCGGTGGGGCAGACCTGGCCGCAGAGCGTGCAATTCACCTCGCAGTAGCCGAGTTTCATGTTGAGGATCGGCGTCCAGATGCCCTCCAGACCAGATTCCATCAGCGCCGGCTGCAACACATTTGTCGGACACGTGCGGATGCACTGGTCGCATTTGATGCAGCGCTCGAGAAAATCCTTTTCCTCCACCGAACCCGGCGGGCGGATGACCTTTTTGTTGTAATTCCGGTCCGAGGCGCCGGAGGCCCGGCCAAATGCAAAAAAAGTCAGGCCCAGCAGGGTGCCGAGAAATGCGCGCCGGCCCGGCACGACGGGCGCGGCGATTTCGCGCTGGAGCGGCGGCATGAACTTGAACGAAATGGCGTCCTCGGGACAGTCTTCGATGCAGTTGAAACAGACGAAACATTCACTTTTGCGCAATTGCGTGTGCGGGTCGGAAGCGCCTTCACAGCTTTTAAGGCAGAGGTCGCAGTCCACGCATTTGTGCGGGTCGCGGTCAATGCGCCACAGCGCGGCCGTGGACAACGTGCCGAGAAACGCGCCGAGCGGGCAGAGCACCCGGCAGAAAAAACGCGGAATCACCACGTTCATGCCTACGAGGAACACGAGCAGAAAACCAATGACCCAGGCGCCGGCGTGAAAGTATTGCCGCACGTAAACGCTCGCCGGGAAAAAGAGGTTCAGCATCGGCAAAATCGCCGCGGTCATCGAGCGATGAAACAGGCAGATCGGGTCGAGCCAGCCGATTTGCAGGCTGCCGCAAACCGCCGCCACAATCATGCCGATGAGGATGACGTATTTGAGCGAGTATAATTTTTTGTAGCGGTTGGCCTCGATGCGTTCGCGTTCCTCCGCGCGGCGTTTGCCCATCAGCCAGCCGATGAAATGGTGCAGGATGCCGTAGGGACAAATCCAGTTGCAGAAGATGCGCCCGAACAGCAGCGTCGGGAGGACCAGCAGCAGGCTCCACAGCAAACCCATGTAAACCGTGTGCGTGGTGATGGCCGTGGCGAAGGCAACCAGCGGATCAAGTTCGAGGAACAGCGAAACCGGATAACCCTTGAGATACCGCAGGTCGGTGACAAAGACGAAAAACAGAAACAGGCTGAAGAAAAAAACCTGCGATATGCGGCGGACGGTGCGGGTTTTCATACCGTGGCAGAAATGGCCCCAAAAAGTTTCGGTTTAACTGAAAAGTTCCCCTCGCCCCGGCCCTCTCCCCGCTGGGCGGGGAGAGGGTGTCCGGAGGACGGGAGAGGGGTTCGTTGTTTCAGCATTTTGAAATTGTGCTTGTCGTTGTCCTAGGCTTGAACCTCTTTGTAAATCGTGTCCTTCCAGTTGGTATTGCCGAGGCCGCGGGCCTGGGCCTTATGAACGTAGGTCAACTCCGCGAGGTCGCGTTCCATCAAGTGCGTGTAACCGTAGCTGTCCACGGCCACCATGTCCATGCCCGCAACCACCGTGTTCATCGGCTTCACATCGGAGAGGCGTCCGCCGGTCGGGCCGTTTTTCATCAGCACGTTCATGCCGTCGAGCACCACGAGCGTCGGCTTCATCATCAGCGCGAAGTCCGAGACAATGCTGTGAATATATTGATGGAACTGGCTGCGGCGTCCGCCCAACAGGCCATACCAGTTTTTCATTGTCATCGAGGCGTGGCAGAGGTTGTGGTCCTTGCAGGGTGCAACACCGATGACTTTCGTCGCCTTTTTGAACGGTTCGTGGAAGAACGTCCAGTTGCGGAGGACCTCGCCTTCGAGTTGCAACGGCGCGAAGGAGCCGGATTCCGGATACAGCAAATCCAGGTTCAAATCATCGGCCACCTGGCGCAATCCGCTCTTGAGAAAACAACCGGCCGGGCTGTTGATGGGATTATCAGCCACATACACCCGGGCGGCACCGGCTTCGAGGACGAGCTTCGCCACGGCGCGCAACGTTTCCGGATGGGTTGTTGCCGCGAGCGCGGGCGGGGTGTCGAACGCGACATTTGGTTTGAGCACGACCACGTCGCCCTTGCGAATGAAGCGCGGCATGCCGCCGAGCGCGCCGATGGCGGCGCGGACGGTTGCATCGTGTTCCACACCGTGCGCAATCGCGAGCGAGGGCAGGAGTTTGTCCGGCTGGATGGCATAGCTCGGAAGCTGCAACCCTTTTTCCGGCTCGAAACCGGGGACAAAATGTTTCGGCTGCCACAGGGCGTAACCGCCCGCCGCCGCGCCGGCGAGCAACGCCCCGGTGGCGCCCGCGCGGACGAGGAATTCGCGCCGACTGATGCCGCCTTCCGCAGCATTGCCGGACTTGCCCGCCTTGATTTTATCCGGTTCAGACTTCATAACCCGAGCTTCACCATAGCATTACTTTATTTGCCCCTCCAGATATTTTTCAACGAACTGCCGGGCTTGGTCCCCGTCAGCGGCGTCCACGACACCGCCGATTTCACCGTCCCGCTGGTAAATCACCTTCCAGGTGCCGAAATTCTGGGCGGTAAAAAGCTTCGCTCCATTCACATCCGGCAGCGCCGTCACCTTGCCGCCGAACTGGCCGGCGAAGTCCTGATAAGATTTCCACGCTGCCGCGGCGTCTGCCGGCGTCGCCACCATCAGGAAAAACGGCAGTTTTTGGCCGTCAAAATCATAGTTTGCCTGAAAGACGTTTTTCAAAAACGCCTGGCCTTGGGCGTTCTCCTGCACAAACTGGACGCTCGCCGGATCCAGCCCGGTTGCCGGCAAACGGCGACGGGCGTCGAGACCGGTGTCGTCGGCGGGGAGAAATTTCGCGCGGTCCTCCGCGATGAATTTCGCCAGCTCAAGAGTTTTCGCGGTTTGATCTGAGGCCATTATCTGGATGTAACGCGGTCCTTGGCGGAAGAAAAATCCCATCCCGCTGGCGTAACCGTCCGGCGCGAAATCCAATGGCCCGCCCTTGGGATCGCGCTCCAGCGCGAACATGCCGAAGGCGTTGACCGGCGTGTCGAAGCGATATTCATAAACGTCCACGAAACTGCCGGACGTGCCGGTGACGGAGAAGGAGCGGCAGCGAAGTTGCTGAAAATTGAAATTCAGGTAGGCCGGGGCGCGCCCGTCAATTTTCTCGAACAAATTGTCCGCGTTATAAAATTCCGTGTCGCTCATCGGTTTCAACCCGTCGAGTTTGATTTCCAGCGGCTCGCCTTTGGCGGCCGGAGCGGGAACGGCAGCGGCTCCCCCGGCGGATTCGGCGGTGGCTTCCCCTTCGCCGTCGGCTGGAGTTTTGACGGCGGCCTTTGTTTCCCCCGGATTGACGTCCGCCCCACGAGCGGTGCCTGATTTTCCTTCGACGGATGCAGCGGTGGATTTCAACGCGTCGGTGTTGAGCGCGAAACGGTCGGGGTCATAGTGTTTTCCCTTGAACCAGATTGCGACGCCGATGGCGACGAGCAAAACGATGATGGTCAGGCTTGCGACGCGCTCCACCGGCGAAACCTTGGTCCGCCGGAAAGTTTTGCGATTTCCGGTCGGAGGCTTGGCGGCGGCGGGTGCAACCATTGCGGATGAGGCCGGCTTACGCGAAGTAGCGCTCGGCGCGCCTCACGACTTCCGGATAGTCAACGTGGAACGCGCAACGGTCGCGCAACGCGGCCAGGTCCACGCCGGAAGCATCGCGCGCGGACGCCGGCAACGCGTGATAGGATTCCCGCGCGCCGAGGTGTCCGTCCTGTTCGTAATAAGTCACGTAGCGGGCGACATCGAGCAACGCGAACCCTGACGAGGCGGCAAAGGCGTCGCAGGACGGGCAGCCCGGGCAGAACGTGCGCCGGCTGGCGAGCAACATTTCCTTGAGCAGGTTGATTTGAGCCGTCTTGAGCGGCGTCTTGTAGCTGCGCGCGGCGGCGGCGTTTTCCTCCAATTGGCCGACATTTTCCAGCTGGCAGCACACGGCGGATATGCGCGGATCGCTCCAGACCGCGTGGAGCATGGCTTGGTGCGTGGTCAGTCCCTGCTTGTCAAAGTCGGGCACGCGCTTGGGAATGTCCGTGCCCGCGCTGCGCAGCGTTTTCATCGCCACGAGCGCGATGCCAGATTTGTGGCAGGCATCCAGCGCTTTGTCAAATTCGTCGCCTTTCGTGAAGAACGGCGTGTATTTGAGCATGATGATTTCCACGAACCCGCCTCCGGCGGCGGCGTTGAGGTAATCATTCAACCGTCCGTCATGGCAGGAGAAGCCGACCATTTTGACCTTGCCCGAACTTTTCAGTTGGTCGGCGGTCTTTTTGAACTCGTCGCTCTTGGGCCATTCCAACGAACCATCGCCGTATTCGCGCGGGCCGATGCCGTGGATGTAAAAGGCGTCGAGATACTTCGTGCCGCAGGCGTTGAGCCGGCGGTCAACCATTTCCACCATTTGTTCGGCCTGGCGGGGATGATCCTTGGAGACGAGGAAAATATCCTTGCGCCGTTCAGGATATTTGGCCAGCCATTGGGCGAAAATCTTCTCGGAATTGCCATTTAGATAAGAAGCCGCAGTGTCGAAGTAACGGATACCATTGGCCCAGGCAATGTCCAGATATTGCGGGCTGAGGGCGGGGGGCATGCCGCCCATGCAGAGCATGGTGACTTGCGGGCCGTTTTTTCCGAGCTGGCGCTTGGGCAGCGGCGCAACGGCTGCCGGGGCTGCCGGGGTGTCCCCGGCTGACACGGTCTGTGTCATGATCGCCGGCGCGGCTGCCAGCGCAACGGGCAGGGTCAAAGTGGTTTTGAGAAAATGGCGACGCGAGCTTTGATTATTATTTCCTTGCATAAGCTTTTTAAGTTTCCGCAAAACTAGCACTTGTTTGAGATTCCTGCAACGGGAATTGAATCCGGCCGGGTTGCGCCCGCAGCGCAGGTTTTCAACCGGCTGCCAGCCGCGTTGCAGCAAGGCGAAGACGGGTATCGGCGGGGTTGCGAGATGGTGGAGGCGGCGGGAGTTGAACCCGCGTCCCTGGCAAACAAACCAGCCGCGACTACATGCTTAGTCTGGAGAAGGTTTTCTGCTATGCGATGGCGTCCGGACTCGAATCGCACGGCCTAGTCCGCAGGATAAGATCTCGGTTGCCGGCGCGCAGACTCCGCTTGCAACCCAACCTGCTGTGGCGTCCGGCCACCGTAGCAGGTGTCCAGTGGCGGACGTCGAGGCCTTAGGCCGCGAGAGCTAGTTCTTGATTAGCTGTTTTGTTTGGTTCGATTTTTTACGAGGCCAACGAACCATCCTCGGCATGCCGCCTCTGGCGCATTTCCCAGGTCGAAACCAGTGCGCCCCCAACATTCGATTCGGCACTACTATAATCTTTCAATTCGCCGCGCCGGTCAAGCGCCGTGCAAGCCGGGCGCAACCAGAGGGTGTGTCGCCCAAAAAACCGGATACTAAAACGGAGCGCGGCTTGGGACAAGCCGCGACCCAGCTGCGAGCAACCTTTCCCGTCCCTTGTCTGTAACGAGAAGCAATGGGAAAAAGAAGTGCGCCCTTGCGCCTCTTTGCAGTAATTATTAATGACAACGAAATCAGGCTTTATGGGCCGCACCTATTTGTTTGAATGTTTCAGATGCGGTTATCGCGTTTGCGCGCGGACGAGGGCGAACATTTCGCCGTCCAAACCATTGCCTGCGCCGATTGCAAGGCGCTCCACGACGTAGTGGTCCGATTCAAAACTTCGCCGTGGCTCAGGGAAAACTCGCCCAAGACCGCGCCAAAATTCGCCGCGGTATTGAACCGGCTGCCGCCGCGCGGTGCGCGCCAATGGCTGAAATTTAAACCGGTTTGTCCGGTTTCGCCGTTACATCGCATCCGCATCTGGAAACAGCCGGACAAATGTCCGAGGTGTGGAATGTATTTGGAGCAAAACGCCATTCCGTTCCGCATCTGGGATTGAACCTGAAATTGATAAACCACGAAATACACCAAACACGAAAACCGGGACGGAAATAACATGGCCAGTCGGCGCACTTTTGGAATGGCGCGAACTCATCCCACACAGCGGGACGGCTGCGGAAAAAAGGTGGTAATCAAGGCACGATGACGCGCAACTTTTCGCGCTCGACCGAGAAAGTTGCCGGCAAATGACCGACCCACTCGCCGTCCAGTTCAAAGGCCGACGCCGGTTCGCCGTCCAGTTCAAAAGCCGCCGCGCGAACGCGTTGCACAACGCTCTCCGGCAATCTTCGCCGCGCGACAAAGTCCGGCAGGCAGCGCAAAACAGTCAGCCAGTTGACGCGCGGGAAAACACAAATTTCCAGCAATCCGTCACGCAAATCGGCCGGCGGAAAAATTCCCAATGGTCCGCCGTACAAATGTCCGTTGCCGATCAAAACCAGTTCACCCCGGACCTCCCGGCCTTCTGCGCGGACAATGATTTTAGGTTTTTGTTCCCGCAGGGCCTTCAGCCCGGCGATAAGGTAGGCCAGCGGGCCGATTTTTTTCTTGTGCCCCCAGTCCACCAATTCAATCGCCCGGGCATCAAAACCCGCTCCGGCGAGTTGAGCAAAGTAACGTTGTTGGCGCGTGCCGTTGGCCGAAAATTCCACGCGCGGCAGGTCAATGCGCATTTCGCGTCCGCGTTGCAAGACGTCCCAGGCACGTTCAATACGCAATGGAATTTTGAGTTCGCGGGCAAAAACATTCACCGTGCCGAGCGGCAGCACGCCGAGCCGCGCGCGCGCAAAACCATCCGGCGCGTCGCCGAGGCCGTTGAGCGCCTCGTTTACCGTGCCGTCACCACCGGCAGCGATAATCAAATCAAAACCTTCGCCCACAGCCTCCGCCGCGAGCCGGCGCGCGTCACCGGGCGCAGTTGTGGCTTTCAACACACATTGCGAACCGATGGCATTAAGTTGACGGCGAAAGTGTCGGGCTTTGTTGCCGCGGGCCGCCGGGTTGAAAATCACACAGATACGCACGCTCCGAATGATTTGTGGCGACCGGACGGTTAGTCGAGGAGAAAACAAGGCGTTTGCTTGCGTTCACCCCGCGTTTCTCCGAAACTGGCCTTATGAACGACACGACAAATTGGAAGGTTCCCAAGTGGCCTTTTTTGCTCGGGGATGCGTTATTGATGGTCTTCGGTTATTTTTTTGTCCGGCATTCACCCCAGCCAATCCGCTACTGGGAAATTGCCGCCGGCTGCGTTGCCGTCGGGGCCATCCTGGGGGTGATACCATTCATTCTCGATTATCGTGCGATGGGCAAGGCCTTGGAAATCAATGCGCTGGGCGCGGTCGCCGAAAAAATTCAAAATTTGGAAAAGCTCGCCGCGCAAATTTCTTCCGCCACGAACCAGTGGGCGGGCGTCCAGGAAAGCGTGCAGGGCAACTCTGACAAAACGGTCGCCGCCACGAAGGGAATCGCCGACCGAATGGCTGAGGAGATTCGGCTGTTCAGTGAGTTCATGGAAAAAATGAACGACAGCGAGAAGGCCACGCTCCGGTTGGAAGTTGAGAAATTGCGGCGCGGCGAACTCGAATGGTTGCAGGTGCTGGTGAACATCCTCGACCATGTCTTCGCGCTGCACGCTGCCGCCATGCGCTCCGGCGACGTGAAGTTTGCCGCCCCCATCACGACTTTCCAGAATGCCTGCCGCGACACTGCGCGCCGCCTTGGCCTCACGCCGTTTGCCGCCGAACCCAATGAGCCGTTCGATGCCGAACGCCACCAGATCGCGGACAGCAAGGAAACGCCGCCGGCCGGCGCGGTCGTCGCCGAAACCATTGGTTCGGGTTATACCTTTCAGGGCCGGTTTTTGCGCCCTGCGCTGGTGCGTCTGCGCGATGGGAATGCGCCGGCGGAAACGCAACCTGAAAAACCCGCCTCCGCTGCGTCACCCGCGCCGGGAAATGCCGGGGGCGAATTCTCGCTCGAATCGCCGGAGTGAAGATTGTGGTAGCACCCGCCTCCGGCGGGTTCAATGCGGCGTCCCGCCGCATTGCCTTGATTGGTTGAGTGCATTGAAAGTTTCGGGCGAGACGCCCGAAATGACCCGCGAGACGCGGTGCCACCTTCATGCTTCCACATTCACCGTTCTTCGTGCGGATAAAAAGTGCAGCCAGCATTCTGTGACCGTCCGCGAATAAATTTTCTCCAGCGCGCGTGCGTAAAGTTTCAGTTGCGGCGCGTAAAGCCGCGTTTTCTCCGGCAGTTCGGCTGGACGAACTTCGTCCGTCTTGAAATCCGCGAGCCAGATTTCTTCCGGCAGCAGCACAACCAAATCCGCCACGCCTTGCACGACAACAAATTCGTCCTCCAATCCCAGGGCCGATTTCACGCCGGTGAGGGCCGCCAGTTCCGGCGGACTGAAACGCGCCGTGAAGGCCAGTTCGCGCCGGACGTTTGCCGTTTGCGCGCGAATTTTTCGGCCCGGCTCCGAATTCCAAAACACCGCAATATCTTCCAGAGCCAATGCCGCGCGCTCGTCCGCCGACAAAACTTTTTCCTGTTCCAGGCGGTTTGCTTCCGATTTAAGCGCCACAACGTCGTTCACGTTATCCAGCGCGACCTGTTGAAGAAATTTGTGGTGCGCCATGCCACTGGCCGCCGCCGAAAGGCTGGCGCGCGCATTTCGCCGCGCCGCCGGCGCGAAATTCCGCAACGGAAATGTTGGTTCCGCCTCGTCGTCAAGTTCTTCCGCCGCCTGACGCCGCAGCGCGGTGACGGATGATTTGGCCGCGCGTTGCGTTGCGGCGGCAAACGGGTATTTCCAGGTCAATACTTCGCAGAGCCTTAGTTTCAGCGCATCGTCCAGAGGTTCCAACTGGTGGGGTGGGACAGACGGCTCGCCCCACCCTGCGAAATTAGTTCCCGCAAGCTCCGCGTCACTGGCGATGCGCCAGCGCAAGTGCGGCCATTCGCCTTCAGTTGCCGTCGCCTTTGTGCCGCCCGCGTATTGTGCGAACCACAACCCAAGCCAGTCGGCGTAACTTTTCGCCGCGACAATGGCTTGAATCGTGATCGCTTCCGGTTTCAACCAAAGCGATCCCCATTTTTTCTCCGTGACGACGGCGGTCAAAATCAGCGTGTCACGCACGCGGGTCGTGGCGACGTAAAGCAGGCGCAATTCCTCTCCCCATTGCTCGCGGCGCTGGTGCTGTTGTGCGAGCCAGTGCGGCAGGCTCGGATACCGACGGTCCGTGTGCGGCGGTTTGACGCGCGGACAAAGGCCGAACGATTCATCAAAGATGATTTCCCCGCGCAGGTCCTGCGTGTTGAACGGCTTGGCGAGATCGGCGACGGCGACGACGGGGAATTCCAGCCCCTTGCTCTGGTGAATGCTCATCAACCGCACGGCGTTTTCGTCCGCGACCGCCGCGACGTCCGGCTCAACCTCAGCCTCGCGTTGCGCCTCGATAAATTTCAAAAACCGGAACAATCCCTGCCGCTGGAACTGGTCGAACTTCTGCGCGAGACCCAGAAATCGTTCGACGTTGGCGCGCCGTTGCGCGCCGCGCGGGCGCGCGAGCAGCCACTCGGCGTAATGCGTCTCGGCCAGCACGCTTTCCAGGCATTGCGACAGCGGCGCCTGCCGCGCCAGTTGCCGCCAGCGGAAAAAATTTCCCAGAAACTTATCCACCTTGGAAAAGGTTTCTGCCGTTGCTTCCAATCCTGTCACATGAACCCCGTCACGTGTCACATCGCGCCAGCGGTTGAGTGCCGTCCAAAAATGCACGCCCTTCGCAGTCAGCCGAATCTGCGCCAGTTCATCGAGCGCCAGGCCGGCGAGCGGCGAACGGAGCACGGCGAGGGCTGGCACGTCCTGTAATGGATTGTCCAGCAGATGCAACAGACTCAACAAATCCATGATTTCGCTGCGGTCATAAAATCCGCCGCGCTCGACAACGAGCGGCACGCCCGCGCGCTGAAATTCCTTCGCATAAATTTCCGCCTTGCCCGAAGGCGCGCGCAGCAGGACCGCCATGTCGCGCCATTCGGCGGGGCGAAAATTCTTTTTCTCCGCTTCCCAAATTTCGTGTTTCCCGGCTTCAAGCTGCTTCAGCCGCCGGGCGAGCAGTCGCGCCTCCTTTTCCGTCTTCTGCAAATCGGCCAGGTTGTCATCGCCGGATTCATCGTCGGTTTCCACATCGTTGCGGCCCTTTTTGAAACGCAAAAGCAGTTCCGCGCGCGGCGAAGCATCTTTTGCCGTGCTGAGTTCTGCGCGGTCTTTGGGCGCACCAAATTGCAGCCGGGCTTCGACATCGTAACGTACGCCGCCGACTTCCTCGCGCATGAGCGGCTCGAAAACGGAATTTACAAAGTCGAGCAGTCCCTCGCGGCTGCGGAAATTTTCCGCGAGAGAAATCGTCTGGCCGTTTTTTCCACGCCAGCTTTGGGCGTAATCGCGGAAGATTTTCGGGTCGGCCAGACGAAAACGATAGATGCTCTGCTTCACGTCGCCGACGAGGAAACGGTTGCCAACCGAAGCATAGTCCCTGGGAGCGCTGACGTCTCGCCGGCGAGTTCCGGTTTTTGGCTCCTGACTGGCCGGCGAGACGCCGGCGCTCCCAGGAGGTTCATGGAGCGGAGGCAGATTATTTGCGAGGTCAACTCCCCGCTCCCCGGCCCTCTCCCCGCTTGGGCGGGGCGAGGGAGATGAATCGCGGCTGAGCGCCTGGATGATTTTGTCCTGCGCGGCGTTGATGTCCTGATATTCGTCCACGAAAACGAACCGGATTTTTTGACGCCATCGTCCGGCGACCGGGGTGGGCTGGTTCGCGGCAAAATCCCAGAGCAGTTTCAGCGCGAACTGTTCCAGATCGTGAAAATCCAGAACACCATCGTCGCGTTTGCGCGCGGCGAACCGGGCGGAGAAATTTTGTGTCAACCGCACCAATGCGCCCATGGGGCCGCGCACCCAATCCCAATCTTCTGTCAGCGGGTCGCGGCCGGGTTCAACCGGCGCAAGCGAATGCAAAAACGCCGCGTCGGCAAAAAACTTCTCCAACGGTTTGCGGAGGACGGTGAATTTTTTTGGCGGAAAGTTTTCTTTGCCGTCCATCGCGAGGATTTGTTCCAGAACTTCCGCCGCCTGTTCGCGGTTGATTTGGGGAGCGCGCGCGTCTCGCGTGCTGTTCGGCGCGTCCTCGTACCGAATTTTGTCCGGCGATTTGCCAACGACGGGGACATCGTTGGCTGCGCCCGGGACGGGCGCGCTCCCCAAGCGGGAAAAAATTCCAAGCAGCTCGGCGGCTTTCTCGTTTCTGGATTTGAGATTTTCCAAAACCGGCAGCCATTCATCGTGCCAGGCTTGAATACCGTCGAGCAGCCACTCACGCCATTCGTCCGGTGCGGTTGATGCGAATCGTTCAATTTGCCGCGCAAGCCAGCCGTCGGCATCGGGCCGGGTTTGCGCGTAATGGTGCAGACGCAAAACCAGCTGGCGGATGGTCTGGTCGCGCCCGCCGCCGTAAATTTGAATCAGTTTCTGAACCGCTTCGGCCAGTTCATCCTGCCCGGCGTAGTGTTCCTGCAGTTCTTCATCAAGAGTTTCGTCGGCCAGCAGGCGCGCCTCGCCTGCGTCGAGCACGGCCAGTTGCGGGTCAAGGCCGAGCTCGTGGAAATGTTCGCGCACGAGCTTGAGGCAAAAACTGTGGAGTGTGCCGATGTGTGCGGTATCGAAGAGCGCCAGTTGCTCCGCCCAGCTCGGTTCGTCCGGCGCGGCGCGAAGTTTTTCCTCAAGCTGCTCGCGCAACCGTCGGCGCATTTCGGCGGCGGCGGCCTCGGTGAACGTGACCACGAGGATTTCTTCGAGCGACGCGGGGGACGGTTCTGCACCAAGGCAATGCAGACAGCGCTCAACGAGAGTGTAAGTTTTGCCCGTGCCCGCGCCGGCCATGACCAGCACGTTGCCGTGCGCGGCGACCGCCTGCCGTTGGGACGGTGTGGGCGAATCGTTTTGGGTGCGTGGCGGTTCCATGCGGCGTTTGCGGTTAAAGTGGCACAGGCGTCTCGCCTGTGAAATCTAAAACACAGGCCGGAGGCCTGTGCCACATTCCGATTTTTCCGCGAGCCACTTGGGAAAGCGTCACGCGCTTGTCGCGCCGAAGCGCAGCGAAGGCGGAAAAAACCCGAATGGGGTTGAAGGGGAAATCAAGACTTGCAGTCTATCCTCAAATTAGGCGGCTTGTTCATAGCTCACATAGAATCATGCATACTACCTAAATGAGTAACAAAGTATCCCAACCCGTATACCACATACCAGCACCCGAGAAATGGAATCAATAAAATCGGTAACGCCGCCAAGAAAATCCAGAACGCGCCGACGCGTGTGGTGTCAGAATTGTCACGCAGACGAATAAATAACAGAACGGCAAATGAGCTGCAAAAGCAGCAAACAACCGGAGCGATAAGAAACTGTGGAGTATAGTCATCTATCCGGTGCCAAAATAAAATGACTGCTGCGATAAACGCCCAAGGAAGCAATGAAAGAAGAATAGCTGCGCCTTTCGTGACTCGCGTCCAAGGTATCTCAATGCGCTTGGTCAAAAGTGGGTGCATATACTCACTGCCGCCTAACAATGGACGGCTTGTTTTGCAGCCTATCCCGTTTCAGAATTTGACCTTGTGTCTGACAAAACGGTTTGTCCAGAAAAAGTTGCCGTGATTTTTCGTGTGTTTCGCCTGGTTCGCGGTTAAACCATTTTGCATGAGCGAATCCATGCGGCTTAAAGATCAGCCCGCCAGTGAACGCCCGCGCGAGCGGCTGGCAGCGCGCGGCGCGGTGGCTTTAAGCCCCGCCGAGTTAATTGCCATCCTGCTGCGGACGGGATTGAAAGGCACCAATGTGGTCGAGGTCGGACGGCAGTTGTTGAAAAAATACGATGGCTCGCTGCGGACGCTGGCGACGCTGACCGTGGATGACTTGCGAAAAATCAAAGGCATTGGGCGCGACAAGGCGGTGACGCTGCTGGCGGCATTTGAACTGGCCAAACGCATGGCGGAAGAATTGCAGGACGAATCGCCCGTGCTGGACAACCCGGCAAACGTCGTCGCCCTGCTGCGCGCAAAAAATCTGGTGAAGAACGTGGAAACCCTCCAGGTCCTGCTGCTGAACACGCGTCGCCGGCTGATTCGGGTCGAGCCGGTCACCGATGGGACGATTGACACCTTGCTCGTGCATCCGCGCGAGGTTTTCAAAGCCGCCATCGCGGCCAACGCCGCCGCCGTGGTGCTCGCGCACAATCATCCGAGCGGCGACCCGACGCCGAGCGAGGCCGACATCAAAGTGACGCGCGATTTGATCCGCGCTGGCCAGCTTTTGAAGATCGAAGTGCTCGACCACGTCATCATTGGCCGCGCGACGCCGGAACGGCCAAAGGATTACGTATCGCTGCGGGAGCTGGGATACTTCTACTCGTGAGATTGTAGCAGCCGACGTGAGGAGGCTCTGATATATTTACGATATGCGATTTACGATTGACGAGTCTTGCAACAATCCGGGCTTATTGCGTAAATCATATATCGAAAATCGGAAATAACGAGCCAGGCACGCGACATCCGCCGCGCGCAACAACTGTGGCAACAATTTACGAAACATGCGTCTGAAAAATTATAGAGAAGACCTGCTCAAACGGCTGGAAGACCCGCACTACGCCGCCGAATATCTCGCCCAGGTGCTGGCGGAAAAAACAGCGCGGCATTCCTGATTGCGCTCAAGGACGTGGTGGAAGCCGGCGGCGGCATGGGCAATCTGGCCGGACGTGTGGGCCTCAAACGGCCGAGCCTTTACAAGATTCTTTCCAAAAAAGGCAATCCCACCTTGGCCACGTTGCAGGAAATTTTGAAACCCTTGGGCTTGCGCGTTTCCGTCGCTTTGGACAAGGCGGCTTGAATGGAGCAAGCAGCGCGTCGCTGGCGTATTTCTACCAGAAAATTGCAGTTGGCGCTTATTTAAACAGGGTATACAAATTTGCCTCTGGCGGGGTCTATTGGATGGCGGCTTAGAGTCACGGATTTTAAGCCGGGTAAAATGAATGCAGATTCACATTCCGCAAAGCCGGATGATCCTTCCGAGCTGCCCAAGGTAATACCCTGCGCGTTGCGGGTCACATCAGGCTTTCAGCGGACGGATTGGTTGAGCTTTGGTGCAACGACGGTGCTGGTGCTACTGGTTTATCTTTTCACGCTCGCTCCAGATGTGGGTTTGGACAATTCAGGAGTTTGGTCCACTGCAGCCGCGTATGGCGGTGTATCGTCTCCACCGGGATATCCGCTTTGGACCTTATGGGCATGGGTGTTTACCAAATTGCTGCCGTTTTCGAACATCGTCTGGCGTGTGGCGGTTTCCTCGGCCGTGGCGGGCGCCTTGGCTTGCGGCATGATTGCCTTGATGGTGTCACGGGGCGGCATGGCCCTGATCAGATGCCCGACATTCAGAGATTAAAGCCAAAAGAACAGAAATGGCTCCGTGCGATTTGCGGCCACGTGGCGGGAATGGTTTTTGGATTGAATGGCGCTTTCTGGCCGCAGGCGGTCGTTGTGGCCATCTGGCCGTTGAGCATTTTATTGCTCTGCACCGTTCTTTGCTTGCTGATGCGCTGGAATTTCCAGCCGGAAAAACGGCGGTCCCTTTATGCCGCCGCCTTGGTTTATGGGCTGTTGTTGACGAACAGCCAGATTGAATTCGCTTTCGCGCCAGCCATCCCGTTTCTGGTCATGATCGGAAACCAGAAAACCGGCCGGGACATTTTTTTGGTTGCGGGCATTTTATTTCTGGCCGGACTGGGCGGAATCTTGACGGGCCATTTCAAAGGTTATGGAGGGCTTTTTTTATTTTCAACGTGTTGGGCGCGCTCACGAGTTTGATAGGCATTGGTCTGGTGATAAAGACGCGACAGGCATTTTCGGAATGGAAGGCCATCCTGATTTGCAGCGGTTTGTTTTTGCTCGGACTGTCGCTCTATTTTTACCTGCCCATCGCCTCGATGATGACTCCGCCGATGAACTGGGGCTATCCCCGCACCGTGGAAGGTTTTTTCCACGTGCTCACACGCGGCCAATACGAAAAATCCAATCCGACATCCAATGCCGTGCAGTTTTTCGAACAGATTCGCCTTTATTTTGTGATGGCGGGAAAGGACTTTGGCTGGCCGTACCTGTTGCTGTGTGTGATTCCATTTTGTTTTTTGCACCGGATCGCTGCCACCGGAGGCAGATGGATATTGGGGTTGCTGGCAGCATACGCCGGCCTGGCTTTTCTGATGTTGGCGGTGTTGAATCCGAGCACGGACAGGCAGACTTGGGAACTCAGCAAGACATACTTTTCAGCATCGTATGTGGTATTGACCCTCTGGATGGGCTATGGGTTGATTATCCCGGGTGCCTGGTTGACAAGACCAGTGAAGCAACCGCAGAAGCTCATTTCCCCATCTGACCGCGCGTGACGCCGAGCTGGTTGAACAGTTTCAATTCGCGCCAGAGCTGGGTGCCGGTGATTTCGCCCCGCAGAAGCTGGCGGTATTTGGCAATCGTCTGCGTCACCTGCTCCGGCGTTTCGTTGAGGAATTCCACGCGGAAATGGCGCACGCCGAGTTCGATCATCCGCAACACGTATTCCGCGCCGGTCTGGGCCAGCGCGTTGAACACCGTGTTGCGGCAGCCCATGTCGGCCTTGAGCGGGTGCTCCGCGCCCACCCGGTCGCGCAGCCGCACGTCATGCACGTCGCACGGGCGGCCGCAATGCCGGTAATCCGTGCCGCTCGAAAGAAACGCACAGAAGACGCAGTGCTCCATGTGAAACATTGGCATGTGCTGGTGAATGGTCACCTCGAACCATTCCGGCGGCGCGGCTGATAACAGCGCTTCGAGCTGCTGAAAGTTCAAATCGTAGCTCGTGGTTACGCGTTCCAGCGCGAACCGGTTTTTGAAATAGTCCGCCGCCAGCCGGTTGGCCACGTTCAGCGAATAATCGCCAATGCGCCGGTCGTTCGCGAAAAACTTCAGGTGATCGTAATTGCGGACCAGATATCCGTCCGCGTTGCAGGAACGCATCTGTTCCAGCGTCCATTCGTCGCCCGGCTTGAAAATGCGCGGGGGAGCGACCCAGATGGACGGTTGAGGGTTGAGGGTTGAGGGTTGAGAGGCAGCGCATCCGCGAGCTGTGTGGAATAGCGTAACGGCTTCGCGATATTTCTTGGGGTCTTCGAATTCGCAGTAAACGGTCGTTACACCGCACTGCAACGCAGCTTCGAGCTGGGACAGATTGCGGACGAGGACGATGAGTTCTGTAGCTGCGCTCGTGAGCGCGCGGCTGGAATTCTTCGCATCCAAATTGCCGGTTTCACAAGAAGTCAGCCGCCGACTGACGTCGGCGGCTACATCGGCATTTAACGTCCAGCGTTTTGGTTGCGAGCGCAACTGGTCCAGTTCCCCCGCGATTTCGCGGCGGAGACGATTTAGTTCGCTGACCGGCAATAAAACTTCGCCCGACAAATTGTTTTTCAGCTCGCCGAGTTTGAACGGCGTGCCCCCCAGCCGGCCCAGTTGTTCGCGCAGGCGCTCGGTCGTGAGCGGCTGCTTTTCGGCTTTCGCCAGCGGCATGGATGATTCGACTTTTGCGACATTTCCGAATTCATCGTGCGCAATAAGCGTAAGGGGTTTGCCGGCGACGCCATGCACCTCGATTTCAATGGGCCGTTGAAACTTGGGCGCGTCACCTTCGAAGCTTTGACGCAACCGCCGGTCCAGTTCCGGGTCGCTGGTTTTCCACAATTTGTCGCCGACGTGGACGCGCGAGAAATTGATGTCGCCGTGGCCAAACGCGAGCAGGACTTCATTTTGTGGGACAGGCATCCTGCCTGTCTCACTTTTCTTCTGAACTCCATGAGCGTATTTTCCAGTCGGAGACAGGCTGGAAGCCTGTTCCACTTTTATTTCATACACGCGCCCACCCTCCTCATTTTCTTCCGGTTTGCCGGCGTCGAACACCACGCCGTCGCCCGGCTTCAACGGGCCTTCGAGCCGGATGGTCACGCCAGCGCGCAGCACGCGCGTGACTTCGCCGAGATATACACCGCGTTTTTTCCCGAAGCGGGCGTGGACGAGTTGCTGGTTGTTGGTGCCGCCGAGCCAGCCGGTGTGCAGACCGCGCGAAAAGGCCATTTCCAACTCGTAGCGGCTTTCGGGAGAAAGCCGCAAACTTCCCGAAAAGTCAGCGGCGTTCTCCCGAACGCCGCTACGCACGAATTGGTCGAGCGCCTTCCGGTAAATGCGTGTGATGTTTGCCACATATTCGGGCGATTTAAGCCGGCCCTCGATTTTCAATGAGGCAACACCGGCGCGGATCAATTCCGGCAAAACTTCCAATCCGGCCAAATCCTGCGGGCTCAAAAGATATTTCCGGTCGCCGAGCGAAACTTGTTTGCCGTCGGAAATCAATTCGTAAGGCATCCGGCACGCTTGCGCGCACTCACCGCGATTGGCGGAGCGTCCGCCCAGGGCCTCGCTGGTGAGGCATTGACCCGAGTACGCGATGCAGAGTGCGCCGTGCACAAAGACTTCGAGCGGCAGCTGGGTAGGGCACGCAGTCCCCTGCGCGTCGTTGTTGGCGGGCAATTCAGCGGCGGGCAGGGGACTGCCCGCCCTACCTTGCGCGATTTGGATCTTTTCGATTTCCTTGATCGAACATTCGCGGGCGAGCACGACGAGGCTGCAGCCGAGTTCACGGGCAAAGTCCACGCCGACGGCACTGGTGATGGTCATCTGGGTTGAGGCGTGAATCGGAAAATCGGGCGAGAGTTGCCGGATGAGCCGGCAGATGCCCACATCCTGCACAATCACCGCGTCCACGCCGGCGGCAATCATCGTCCGCAGATATTTTTCGGCATCGGCGAGTTCGTTTTCAAAGACCAGCGTGTTGAGGGTGACATAGCCGCGCACGCCGCGCCGGTGGAGGAATTCCATCAGCTTCGGCAGGTCGGCCCCGGTAAAGTTGTCCGCCCGCATTCGCGCATTGAATTTTTCGAGGCCGAAATAAATCGCGTCGGTGCCGTTTTCAACGGCAGCGCGGGCGCAATCCCAATCGCCGGCGGGCGCAAGCAACTCCGGCAATTTGCGGAGTGCGGAGTGCGGAGTGCGGATTGATTCAGTTGTGGCAGCGCCGGTCATTTCAAGCTTAACCTTTACCATGAAGCCACGGCGGGACAAAGCATCTTCGGGCCGTGCGGCATTTTGAACTTGGCAATCAAGCCGAATGCGTCACTTTTATTCTGTGATTCATCCAACCGCCATCATTCATCCGAAGGCCAGGCTGGATTCGACCGTTCGCGTCGGGCCGTATGCCGTGATTGACGAAGGCGTGGAGCTGGGCGCGCACTGTGTCGTCGGGCCGCACGTTTATCTCACGGGACTGACGACCATCGGCGCGCACAATCAGTTTCACGCCGGTTGTGTCATTGGTGACGAGCCGGTGGACTTGAAATACAAAGGCGAGCCGACGCGGCTGCGCATCGGCGACCACAACCTCTTTCGCGAACATGTCACCGTGAATTGCTCAAACACGCCGGAGGGGGAAACGGTTGTCGGCTCTCATAATTTCCTGACACCCCACTGTCACGTCGGACATAACGTGGTGGTGGGCGATCATGTGATCCTTGGGGGCGGCGCGATGGTGGCCGGGCACGCGGTGGTGCAGGACCGGGTATTCATTTCTGGCAACTGTCTGGTGCATCAGTTTTGCCGGGTGGGCACGCTGGCACTGATGCAAGGCGGTTCAGGCATCAGCCAGGATTTACCACCGTTCACAATGGCGCGCCGGGTGAACGAGATCTGCGGGTTGAACGTCATCGGCCTGCGCCGCGCGGGATTTACTGCAGAACAGCGGCTGGAATTGAAGCGGATTTACCAGCTACTTTTCCGCCGCGGAAAAAATTTGCGGGCGGCAATTGAAGAAGCGCAAAAAACATTCACCAGCCCCACGGCGAAAATTTTGCTGAATTTTGTAGCCGAAACGAAACGTGGCGTATGCAGGGACGTCAGTCGTGTGGCCGGGGAAAACGAGGATGAGTAGAGAGGCGCATATGTATAAAATTCTTGGTTCAGACGACAAAGAATACGGTCCGGCAACCGCCGGTCAGTTGCAGCAATGGATTGCCGAAGGCCGCGCCAATGCGCAGACGCCAACGCTCGCTCCCGGCGCGCCGGAATGGAAACCGCTCGGCGCGCTGCCGGAATTTGCGGGACATTTCGCGCCGCCAATTCCGCCGGCGATTGGGCCGCTGAAGCCGGGGACTTCAACGGCGGGCCAATTGCCCAAAACCAATTCCTTTGCAACGGCAGGACTGATTTTCGGCATTTTATCGGTGACGTGCTTCTGCAGCTGTTGCGGCTGCCCGTTCAACATCCTGGGACTGGTCTTCTCGCTCATCGGGCTGTCACAAATCAACCGGCGTCCCGAACTTTACGAAGGCCGCGGTCTTGCCATCGCCGGACTGATTCTTTCGGCCGCGAGTCTTGTTTTTGGATTCGGGCTGGCTTTGCTCAATCTTGCACTCCACCCGGAAAACCTTGAGTGGCATTTCAAAACCTTCTGAATTGCACCATGCGCGCTGAATCACAATCCGCGCCGCCGAAAATCGCCGCGTCGCAGTCGCTCGCATTTTTCACGGTTGTCGTGCTGGTGGTGGCAGCTCTTGGTTCGGGCGCGGTTCTGTTTTTCTTCGATCCGGCGAAGCACGGTTTTTATCCCATTTGTTTATTTCACTCGCTGACCGGCTTGAACTGTCCGGGGTGCGGCGCGACGCGGGCAGCGTATCAATTGTTGCACGGCCACCTGCTCCGCGCGCTGCATGACAATGCGCTGTTCGTTCTGACGCTCACGGCGTTGACGGCGCAGAGCACATGGTTTGTCATGCAAAAAATCCGAAACCAACCGGTCGCGTTCATTGTGTCGCCCATAATGTTGTGGGGGCTTCTCGTCACCGTGCTTGTATTCACCGGCTTGCGGAATTTGCCGGCGTTTGCGTGGCTCTCACCTTAGGCGTGCGGACAAGCTGTCCGCGCTCCAGGGCAAACGGAACTTTTCGCTTTTGTCGGCGCGTGTCGTCGTGTTCAATCGTTGGCCTATGAGTCTGACACATCCATTGACGACAACGACATTTGAGCTGCCCGGTTACCGCGTGATCAAATCGTTCGGCGTCGTGCGCGGCATCATTGTGCGGTCGCGCTCCATCGTCGGAAATTTTGGCGCCAGCATTCAGGCGGTTTTCGGCGGGAACATTTCGCTTTACACCAATCTTTGCGAACGCACGCGCGAAGACGCCTTCAACCGGATGCTCACCCATGCCGGAGAACTCGGCGCCAACGCCGTCATCGGCGTACGTTACGACGCGACGGAGCTTGCGGCGGGCATCACCGAAGTGCTGTGTTACGGCACAGCGGTTTATGTTGAAGCGAAAGCCGTTGAAACGTGAATCGTCAAATCGTTGCGCCGGAAAAAAGGCGATTTGACCATTCAACGATGTAACTGTTTAACGATTTAACGTAAACCATGTCCGGACACAGCAAATGGGCGAAGGTCAAGCACTTCAAAGGCGCGATTGACGCCAAGCGCGGGAAAATTTTTTCCAAGCTGGGCCGCGAAATCACCATTGCCGCCAAAATCGGGGGCGGCGACCCGGACATGAATCCGCGCCTGCGCATGGTGCTGCTCAAGTGCCGCACGGCGAACATGCCGCGCGACAACATTGAGCGCGCCATCAAGAAGGGCACCGGCGGCGGGGAAAGCGCGAACTTCGAGGATTTGACTTATGAAATTTACGGACCCAACGGCGTGGCACTGCTCGTTGAAGTGAGCACGGACAATCGCAACCGCACGGCGTCGGACATTCGCAGCATCGTGACCAAGAACAGCGGCAGCATTGCGACGCCGGGATCGGTCAGCCGGTTGTTTCAGCGGAAAGGGCAAATCATCGTGTCGCGCGAAGCGGCGGGTGAGGATCAATTGATGGAACTGGCGCTCGAAGCGGGCGCGGAGGATTTCAAGGCTGAGCCGCAGGGATATGAAATTCTGACCGAACCGGGAAATTTTGAGGCCGTGCACAAACAAATTGAAGCCAGGGGCATCAAGTGCGAAGCGGCGGAAATCACGTGGTTGCCCACCCTCACCGTGCCGTTGACCGGCGAGGCAGCCATAGCCGCGGTCAACAAATTAATTGAGGCGCTGGAGGAACATGACGACGTGAAGGAAGTTTATTCCAACGCCGAATTTTCCGACGAAATGGGAAAGGCATGAATATCAAGCGCAGCCACAAAGCATGAAGGCATTAAGCGCCGATTCTTTTCTCGCGCGGTCACTGGCCGGACTGACGGTGGCGGTATGCCGTCATCCCCGCTGGTTTTTCTGGCCGCAGGCGGTGTTGTTCATGGTGTGCGTGGTTTACGCGCTTCCCAGGCCCTACGGCCATCTTGATTTCGACATGAATCGGGACAATCTGGTCGGCCCCGACCAGAGATATCACCAGAATTATCTCCGGCTCCAAAAGGAATTTACACAACAGGACGATGTGGTGGTGGTGGTGGAAAGCGACAACATCGAGAAAAACCGCCAATTCGTCGAACGCATTGCCGCCAAAATGCAGATGGAGACGAATTTGTTCCGCGACGTTTTTTACCAGCAGAGCCTGGTGATGATGGGCTCCAAGGCGTTGCTCTACGCGTCGGAGACGAATCTGGTGGAGATGAAAACCATGCTCCGCGCCGCCCAGCCGTTCGTCCGGCAGTTCACCCAAACGACGAACCTGGTCTCGTTTTTTGAGCAGATCAACACGGCGTTCCGCACCGCGCCGCGCGAGGCCAACGCCGACACGAAATCCCTGATCCAGGCGCTGCCCGCGCTGACACGCATCGTGACCCAAGCCATCGATTCCCTGCAACGCCCCGGCACGCCGCCGTCGCCCAATGTCATCGCCTTGTTCGACACCAGCGGAAGTGGTGTGCTCTCGAATTACATCACCTTTGCCAACGGCCGGATTTTTCTGGTGACGACGCACGCGCCCAACGCGAAAACGAATGGCCCAACCGTGGATCAGCAGCATCAACGGGGCCGGCAAACGCAGGACGAGGTGAATGGTTATGTGATTGATCGTTTGCGCCAGTTGGTCAAACAGACGCAGGCGGAAGTGCCCGGCCTCAACGTTGGAATCACGGGCATGCCGGTGCTGGATTACGACGAGTTGGCGCAATCGCAGAAGGACATCACGCTGGCCAGCGTCGTGTCGCTGGTTTTGTGCGCGCTGATTTTCATCTACGGTTACAACGAAATCGGCCGGCCGGTGAAGGCCACGATTTGTCTGGTGGTGGGCCTGGCCTACACCCTGGCGTTCACCACGCTGACGGTCGGGCATTTGAACATTTTGACGATCACGTTTGTGCCCATGCTCATCGGCCTGGCGATTGACTTCGGGGTGCATTTGATCACTCGTTACGAGGAGGAATTGCGCCACGGTAAAACCGAGGCGGCGGCGCTGACCAAGGCGATGGTGTTCACCGGGCAGGGAATTTTTACGGGGGCCTTGACGACGGCCGGCGCGTTTCTGGCCATGACGCTGACGCATTTCAAGGGCATCCAGGAAATGGGCATCATCTGCGGCGGCGGCTTGTTGATCTGCTTCATCCCGATGATGACGCTGCTGCCGGTGATGTTGTTGCGGGGCCGGCAAAACGTTATTGACCACCGGGCGACCGAAGACGACACCCGGGCGCGCATCGAAAATATCTGGCTGCAACGGCCCCTGCTGGTGATGGGTATCACAGCGGGGTTGTGCCTGGCGGCGTTCTGGGAAGCCCGCAAAGTCCATTTCGATTACAATCTGATCAAAATGCAGAGTCCCAGCCTGCCATCGGTGGTGTTCGAACATAAGCTGCTGGATTCGGCGGACAAGTCCCTGCTTTACGGAGCGGTCATGGCGGATTCGCTGACCAACGCGGTGGAGCTGAGGGAAAAAATCAAACAACTGCCGGTGGTGGCGGACGTTGATCCGCCATTTTACGGGGATTTTCTCATGGACCAGAGCAAAAAATTAGAACTGGTGGGCCAGATCAAACAGGAAATCGCGTCATTCCAGTTCAACCCGGCGGACCTGCGACCGGTGGACATCTACGAATTGAGCCGGACGCTTTACGGGCTTTACGGTTACCTGGGCAACGCGCTCGAGGAGGTGGGGAACAGCGATCCGGATTTGACCGGGCAGCTGGTTTCCTTGCGACAGGCGATTGAAAATCTGCGCAAGGTGATGTTGCAAGGCGACGCCCCAATGGTCGCAGAGCACGCGGACAAGCTGGCGCAATTTCAGCAGGCGCTTTTCGCCGATTTACGCGATACCTTTCAGCTTTTGCAGCACCAGGACGACAGCACACCATTGCAGGTGGAAGATTTGCCGCCGGCTTTGCACGACCGGTTTGTGGGTGTCACCGGGAAATTTCTGCTGCAGATTTATCCCAATACCGATGTCTGGCAGCGCGACAACCAGGAAAAGTTTGTCACTGCTTTGCGGACGGTGGACGGGAACGTCACCGGGACACCAGTCCAGCTTTACGAATACGAAACCCTGCTCAAAGACAGCTACGTGAACGCAGCCTGGTATTCATTGGCGGCCATTGCCCTCATGGTCCTCTTCCATTTCCGCAGCTTGGGCGCGGTGATTCTGTCGCTGTTGCCGGTGGTTATTGGCACGCTCTGGCTGGCGGGTTTGATGGGCTGGTTCAGCATTCCCATCAATCTGGCAAACATCATGACGTTGCCGCTGGTCATCGGCATCGGCGTGACGAATGGTATTCACATCCTGAATCGGTTTGCCGAGGAGCGTACGCCGGGCATTTTATCGCGGAGCACCGGCAAGGCCGTGTTAGTGTCCGGGTTGACGGCGATTGCGGGTTTCGGCAGTTTGATCCTCGCCAAGCATCGCGGCATTTACAGTCTGGGTTGCCTGATGGCGACGGGAATCGCGACGTGCATGATTGCAGGACTGACTTTTTTGCCGGCGTTGTTGAATTTGCTGGGCCGGTGGCGTCCGTTAATAAAACAACCCAGCGCCGACAACTCGCCGTCGACACTGGGTCAGGAGGAACCGAGGTAAAACCTCAAGTGTAAAAAAAGCATAAAGAAAATTCACAAAAAGTCAATATCAATGTTAAATCCAACTTCTAACGGCTTGAAAACAAGCAAATCCTGTTTTCAATAACGATAACGCAAGGTGCTAAATATCTTGTCAAATCCCCGTCAAAATTCGCTCTTCCGGCTTAAGGGCACGAGCAGGTTCACCCGGGCCAAAATATTCATTCATCGCTTGCGAATCTGTTACTTGGGCTGGGCAATCGGTTTTCCATCCGCCGCCTTTGCCGGGGAGGGTTTTCGTGCCGGGCCGATCTTCGATCAATTTTCACTGACGCTGGATTCCGGTCACCGGACCGAAGCCATCGGACCGTTTTTTTACAACCAGGAAAAAGACACGGAAAAAACGTGGGCCGTCCCGCCGCTGCTTTCTTATGACGCCGATCCCGCAGTCGAATCAAAGGAATTTGATTTGCTTTATCCGGTGCTGACTTATGAAAGTTACGGAATGGAATACCGCTGGCAGCTCGGCCAGCTGCTCAGTTTTTCCGGCGGCCAGAACCCGGATGATTTCTCCGCAAGACGATTCACGATTTTCCCGTTTTATTTTCAACAACGCTCGCCGGACCCGAACAAGAACTACACCGCGCTGTTTCCGTTTTATGGGCACATCCGGGACCGGCTGTTTCGCGACGAAATTTTCTTCGTCCTGTTTCCCATTTATGGCGAGTCGCGGAGGAGGGACGTCGTCACCGACAATTATCTTTATCCGTTTTTCCATCTGCGGCACGGCGAGGGCCTGCAGGGGTGGCAATTCTGGCCGCTTGTCGGCAGTGAACACAAGGACGTGACCACGAAAACCAACGGCTTTGGCGAAACGGAAATCATCGGCGGCCATGACAAATTTTTCGCCCTTTGGCCGGTTCATTTCAAACAAACCACCGGCATCGGCACCGACGACCCGGAAAAACTCAGCGCCAACTGGCCGCTTTACGGCGTGCTCCGCTCTCCCAAACGCGATTCGACCTCCGTGCTCTGGCCGTTCTTTTCCTGGATTGACGACCGTGAAAAAAAATATCACGAATGGCAGGAACCGTATCCATTCGTGGTCATTGCGCGCGGCGAGGGCAAAACCACCACGCGCGTATTCCCTTTGTTCAGCCGTGCGCACAGCGCCACGGCAGAGAGCGATTTTTATCTCTGGCCCTTGTATAAATACAACCGCTTCCAGGCCAGCGCCGTGGATCGGGAACGCACGCGCATTTTGTTTTATCTGTTCTCGAGTGTGACGGAAAAAAACACCGAAACCGGTGCGGAGCGAAAGCGCGTAGATTTCTGGCCGTTGTTCACCTGGCACCACGATTTTGATGGCAACCGCCGGCTGCAAATTCTCGCGCTGGTTGAATCGGCACTGCCCAACAACCGGGGCATCGAGCGCAACTGGTCGCCGCTGTGGTCGTTGTGGCGTTCGGAAAACAATCCCCAAGCTGGCGCCACCAGCCAGTCGTTTCTCTGGAATTTGTATCGTCGTGACACGACGCCCGTGTCGAAAAAATGCTCGCTCCTGTTTGGGTTTTTCCAGTATCAATCGTATTCGGAAATGAAAAAGTTGCGTTTGTTTTATGTTCCAGCGCTCAAATGGCAGGCGCAAACTGGCCGCGTGGTGAAATAAATTATGTTTGAAAACGTCGGCGAAATTTTCCTGTTGTTTTGGCGCACGCTGCTGTCCCTGCCGCAGGCGTGGCGGCAGCGGCAGAAGGTCTTTGACCAATTTTTTGAAATTGGCAACGCCAGCCTGCTGATGGTTTGCGTGCTGTCGTTTTTCATCGGCGCGGTCATTGCGTTGCAAACCGGCCCGGTGCTTGTCGAACGCGGCCTGGCCAGCGCCGTCGGCGGCATCGTCGGCATCTCGATGGCCAAGGAACTGGCGCCGGTGATGATGGCCATTCTTATCGCGGGACGCATTGGTTCGGCGATGGCGGCGGAAATCGGCTCCATGCGGGTTTATCAGGAGGTTGACGCGCTGCGCACAATGAACATCAACCCGGTTCATTACCTCGTGCTGCCGCGACTGATCGCCATTGCGGTTGCACTGCCGATGCTCGTGGTTTTTGCGATTCTTATTGGCTGGCTGGGCGGCGCGGTCGTTGCCGAGACCAACAGCCACATCGAGATTCCATTTCAGGCCTTTTGGGCCAATTTGCGTGACGTGGTCGAGTTGAAGGACGTGGCCAACGGCGTGTTCAAAAGTTTTTGCTTCGCGCTGATCATCGGAGTTGTCTCGTGTCACCAGGGGCTGGCGACCATCGGCGGGCCGCGTGGCATTGGCCGCTCGGTCACGAAGGCCGTCGTCAATTCCATCGTCCTGATCGTGATTTTTGACTATGTGCTCACGCGCGTTCTGCTGAAATAATGAACACCCCAACCAGCAATCATTCCGGTGTCAGCCTTCAGGTGCGCGGGCTGCGCAAAAGTTTTGACGGGCAGGAAGTGCTCAAGGGGCTTGATTTCGAAGTCGAGCCCGGAGAAATTTTTGTCATCATGGGGCCGAGCGGCAGCGGCAAAAGTGTGTTGCTCAAGCACCTGATCGGTCTCGAACTGCCCGACGCCGGCGAAATCCTCATCAATGGCGAATCCATCCAATCGCCGGAAACTGCCAGCAAATACCGGCTCGCGCTCGTGTTCCAATCCGGCGCGCTGTTCAATTCGCTGACCGTCGGCGAAAACGTCGGGCTTTACTTGAGCGAGCACCGGCTCAAACCGCCGGAGGAAATCGCGCGCATCGTCGCCGAAATGCTTGATACTGTCGGCCTCAAAGGCACCGAGGACAAAATGCCCAGTGAACTTTCCGGCGGCATGAAAAAACGCGTCGCCATTGCCCGCGCGCTGGTCATCGAGCCGCAACTGATCCTTTACGATGAACCAACGAGCGAGCTCGATCCGCTTTCGTCCGTTGTCATCGGCGAGGAAATTCTCCATCTCCAGCAGCGCATTCACGTCACGTCACTCGTGGTGTCGCATGACCGCGATCTCGCGTTCGGCGTGGCCGACCGCATTGCCGTCATCAACGAAGGCCGCATTCTCACCATCGGCACACCGGATGAAGTAAAACGTTACAACGATCCGCTCGTCCAAAATTTCTTACGCGCTGATTTTAAACGCGAACCCTAATCTCAAAATTTATGAAAAATTCCCTCGAAACTCGTCTGGGCGTTTTCGTGGTCCTCGTGGCCATGGCCGCCGTGTTCATAGTTGAAACGCTGGGCGGCATGGCATCCTTGCGCGGCGGCTACCACCTTAGCGCGCGGTTCAACACCGTGCAGGACTTGAAGGTCGGGAACAGCGTCAAAATGGCCGGCGTGGAAATCGGCCGCGTCGAAAAAATTGCGCTAACCGGCAACAAGGCCGAAGTCATGATGAAGCTTCATTCCGACGCCGTTGTGAAAACGGACAGCCGGGCCGTCGTCAAATTCACCGGCCTGATGGGGCAGAATTTTGTTGCCATCGGTTTCGGTTCGACGGATGCGCCGCACGCCACCGACGGCATGGTGCTGGAAACGGAAGAGCAGCCCGACCTCAACGCCGTCATGGCCAAGCTCGACGAGGCCGCTGCCGGCATCAAAAGGTTTGGCGATAGCTTCACTGGCGACAAGATTGACAATCTGCTCGGCCCGGTGACTGATTTCATCAAACAAAACAGCGGCCATATCGGCGGAGCCATTTCCAACATTGAAAACATTTCCGGCCAGATCGCGAGCGGGCAGGGCACGGTCGGCAAACTCATTTATGAAGATTCGCTTTATGCTTCCGCGCTGACGACGGTGACCAATTTGCAAGACACCGTGGCCGAAGTGCGCCAGGTCGTCAGCGGCGTCAGCGCCGGCCAGGGTACCATCGGCAAGCTGGTGACCGACGAAACGCTCTACAACGCGACCACCGCTTCGATGACAAATCTCAGCCAGATTTTGCAGAAGGTCAATCAGGGCCAGGGCACGATCGGCAAGCTCGTCAACGACCAGGAATTCTACAAAAACGCCAAGCTCTCGCTCCAAAAACTGGATAAAATGGCCGATGGGTTGGAAGACCAGGGGCCGCTGAGCGTCATTGGGATCATGGCGAACAATTTGTTTTGATTCACGTTTTTCAACGTAGCAGCCGACAGCAGTTGGTTCACCGCGTTCAGGTTCTCACAGGAAGCCGGAGCGGACTGATCCCGCTTTGCGGGACGGCTGCAATTTTTCACGCCAGACCGAGATTTTTCAAGACCCCCACGGTCGAGCGTGATTTGTTCAGCGTGTAAAAATGCAGCCCCGGTGCGCCGGCGCGCAGCAATTCCTCGCACTGTTTCGTGGCGTATTCGATGCCGAATTCCGCGGCGGCTTCGTCATTGCCCGCCAATTGATCAAGTTTTGAACGGAGTGGCGGCGGAATTTTCGCGCCACAAAGCTGCGTGAATTTCGTGATTTGCGACGCGCTCAAAATCGGAATGATGCCGGGCACGAGCGGCACGCAGACACCAAGTTTGCCGGCAACATAATCGCGAAATTCGAAATAATCGGCGTTGTCGAAAAACAATTGCGTGAGGATGAAATCCGCGCCGGCGTCCGTTTTTTCCTTCAAATGCCGCCAATCGGCGTGTTTGCCGTCCTGACAGGCGATGTGGCCTTCGGGAAAACCGGCGACGCCGATGGAAAAATCGCCCGATTCGCGGATGAACTTGACGAGTTGCGCGGCGAAGTCGAAGCCGCCGGGCGTTGGCTGAAATTCGCCGCCGTCGGGCGGATCTCCGCGCAGCGCGAGAATGTTTTTACAACCCAGCGAGCGGATTTTTTCCAAAAGCTCGCGCACCTGCCCGCGGGTGTGATTGACGCACGTGAGATGCGCCAGCGCGATTAGCCCGTGCTGCCGCTGAATGCGATCCACAATCATCAGCGTTTTGTCGCGCGTGCCGCCGCCCGCACCGTAGGTGATGGAGCAATAATCAGGCTTGGCCTCAAGCAGGGCGGGGATTTGCTTTTCCAAGAGATGGCGGTCCCCTTCGCCGGTTTTCGGGGGGAAAAACTCAAAGGAGATGACCGGCCGGCCGGCTGCCCGTTTCGCCGTGTAAATGTCACGAATGAATTGCATTTGGAGGGCGGATTATCGGCGGACGCGCAAAGGAAGCCAAGTTTTGAAATATAATCGTGGCAGCCGACTTGAGCTGGCTCGCTTCAAAGGCAGAATGAAGAAGGCAACATGCAAAAACCGATTGTTCAAAGCCGAAATTTCTTCATTCCTCATTCTGCCTTCTGCATTTCAAGTGAGCCTCGTTACCCCAGCGGCCACACATATTGATGAAACAAAAAGCCCCTTCCGTTTTTCCCGGAAGGGGCTTGAGCGTTCTAAATTAAATTAGAACTGATAGATCAGGTTGAGCGCGAGCATGAAGGCATTCGCATGGTAGGGAAGGCCAGTTACGCTGCTGGCGTCGAAGGGAGTGCCGTGTTCGACGTGATCCCAGCGGAATTCCACGCGGCTCAACACGTTCGCCCACAGTTGATACTGGGTGGTGAATGTGACTTCTTCTGCCTGAGTGCCGTAAATAAGGCCGGCTTTGTCGTCCAAATACTCAGCGCGCGCATTAAAGCTGAGCTTGTCGGTGGCTTGCAAGTTGCCATAAACGGCCACATTCCAAGAACTGTCATCATGAGGATTGTTCCCAAGAGGGCTGTTCACACCACTGTTGTGCAGTTCGAGGTAGTCGAATGCAGCACCGAACTTCAGGGCGCTATTCGGCGTCGGGATCATTAAGCCCGCATACCAACTGGTGGTGCCAAAAGTATTCAGCCCCGTTATCCCGAGACCCCCCAATAGAGGCCCTACCAAGTTGGAATCAACCGAATTGATGACACCCAAATTGAGCGTTGCACCTTTCAGCGCGCCCCAACTATCCGGCGCGGTAAGGGCGATTGCGCCCATGTAGGCCTTTTGAGTTTCAAAAGCGGCACGGCCATTGATTGGCTGAACCAGCGTGCCAATGTTGGAACCATCGGCCACTCCGGCTGTAAGAGTGAGGACATCGCCCACCTTATACGAGGCCAAAACACCCGTGTGAGTCGTCGGTTCAATGGAATAGCCGTAGGAGCGGGTGTAGTTCGGATCGAGCGGCGAGCTGGTGGATTCATAGCCGATAATGGTGTCAAACACACCCATCTTCCAGTCAATGCCGTTACCCACTGGCGTGCGCAACGTGACATACGCCTGGCGAAGTCCTACGAGAGGACTCGAAACTTGGTTCACGATCGGGCCAGTGTTAACTGTAGTTCCTAATGCACTAACAGTGCCAACATTCAGTTTGGTCGGATTATCCGGGCCGGCCATGAATTCAACATGGTAGCCAGCCGCCCACGAGCCTTCATCCATCGGCTTGTCAAGGGCCAAGTCAACGGCGTTCAGATTGAAGCCGTCAGCTTTGTTGATGCCGCCATAAGCATACCCGGGTGTATTTCCCAAGACGCCATACAATCCATTTTGCTGGCCTAAATTCCACTGGGCGGATACATCCACATAGCCGCTAAGCGTGGTGTTCGAGAGCGCGGTTTGCACCTGGCTCATTTTTGCTTCGTCTGCGCGAGCCGCCGAGGCAAGGCTGACCACCCCGAGTGCCGCGAGACCCACTGTCCATTTATTAAACTTCATCTGGTTCCTCCGATGTTGTTTGTTTTAATTGTTTTCTATTTTTAGTGCCTCTGCACTTCAGGACAAAAACCCGTTTGCCCCGGCACCAAATGGTGCAATTGCAATGAAAATAGGAAAATTCCAATTTTTTTACAACATTTTTTTTCGGGGAATCACATTATTGTAACCCTCTTGAAACCAGCGACTTGCATTGATTGTCAGTGTTTCCAATCCAATTATGTGCAGTGGTTGTGTGAAGTTCGGGCATTCATAACCATGCCGGCCTTTGGAAGTTATGGATTCTGCTTCATCGGATTTTAGCAAGCCAGACTGGAACAAATTGTGCTTTGTCAGACGGCGGAAGCCCAATTGCAGGGTTGCGATTGAGGTGAGTTTTGTGGGCGGTTTTATTACGAAATCAAAGATATGCCATCATATGCTTATTCAGCCCGGGAGACGGCCACCGGCCGGGAAATCAACAGCTCGGTCGAAGCCGTGACTGAACAGGCCGCCATTGCCGCGTTGCTTAACCGCAACCTTTTGGTGGTATCCATCCAGGAAAAGATCTCCAAACGAGGCAAAATGAAGGGCGGCAAGGTGGCGCTGGCCGACCTGGTCATTTTCACCCGCCAGTTGGCGACGATGATTGAGGCGGGCATTGCCATCGTGCAGTCCCTGCAAGCCTTGGCGGATCAAACGCCGAACAAGGTCATGCGCGACGTGATCCGGGACTTGTGCACGCGTGTTGAAAGCGGCGAAAGTTTTTCCGAGGCGTTGCAAAAGCATCCGAAGACATTCAACCGCCTTTACTATTCCATGGTGGCAGCGGGGGAAAAAGGCGGTTTACTGGCCGAAATTCTGGCGCGCCTGGCCACTTACCTGGAAAATGCCGAACGCCTTCGTAAAAAGGTCAAGACCGCGTTGATGTATCCGTCAGCCGTGACCATCGTGGCGATTTCCATCACGGTCTTCCTGCTGGTGAAAGTCGTCCCCACCTTCAAGGAAATTTACTCCGGCTTCGGCGCGCAACTGCCCGGACCGACCCAGTTCATGATTAATCTCAGCGACATCGTCAAAAGATTTCTGCTCTTGTTTATCATCGCCGCGGCTGCGGCCATATGGGGTTGGTTTCATTTCATCAAGACCAAACCGGGACGCATGTTTTGGGATTCCCGCCGCATCAAGCTGCCGGTTTTCGGCCCCATTGCGCATAAAGTTTGCCTGGTCCGCTTCACGCGCACGCTCGCCTCGCTCGTTCGCAGCGGCGTGCCCATCCTGGAAGTGCTGCAAATCGTTTCCAATACCGTCGGCAACGTCATCATGGAAAAAGCCATCAAGACCGCCGCCCTCGACATTGAACGGGGCGAAGGCATTTCCGCCGCGCTCGGCAAGAACCCGATTTTCCCCAGCATGATCATCCGCATGCTGAGCGCCGGCGAACAAACCGGCAACATTGACAACATGCTCGAACGCGTCTCGAACTTTCTCGACGAAGAAATTGAAACCACGCTCTCCGGCCTCATGTCGCTCCTTGAACCCATGCTGATTGTCTTCCTGGGAGTTGTTATCGGCGGCATGGTCGTTTGCATGTTCCTGCCGATCTTCAACCTCGCCAACATCGTCAATGGCGGACATTAATTAAACTTGGGACACGGAACACACAAACCGCCGGTCGAATTCTTTTCGTCCGGCGGTTTTGCTTTTCACACCGAAACCAACCCGGCCGGCTGCGGCTGAATGATTTTGATTTTCGGATGGCGCGCGCGGATTTGTTCCTCAAACCAGGCGCGCGAATCCTCCCCACCATGGCCGAGCAAAATCGCGCGCGGCGAAACCTGCCCGACGAAATCCAGCAAATCCCCGCGGTTCGCGTGCGCGGTCAAATCGAAATCCAGCACTTCGCATTTGCGTGTGACGCGACCGGCGCTGGGGCTGAATACAAACGTTTCGCCCGGTTTTGCCGCTTTCAACCGTCCGCCCGGCGTGTCCGGGTCGGCGTAGCCGACAAAGAAAACGGACTGCCGCTCGTCGCCGATCATGCGCGCGGCGAGATTATGGGCGGCGGTATTCTCGCTCATCATGCCCGCGGTAATCACAAAAATGCGCCCGCCGCTGAGCTTCATTTTTTCCGCCTGGCCTTGTTCCAGCACGACAAGCTCCAGCGATTCGTGCAATTGCAGATTCGTGTGCTGCCGGTGCGTCCGATGCGCTTCCAGGTCGTAAATTTCCGTGAACACACGCCCCAGCCCGCCGATGTAAACCGGCTGCGGCTTCAATTTCCCCGCGCGCATGAGCAACGCCAGCAGCGCCAGAATTTCCTGCGTGCGCCCCAGCGCGAACGACGGAATCAGCACGCAGCCTTTGCGTTTGAGCGCGCGCTGGATGGCCGCGGTGAGCCGCTCGATTTCGCCTTCGCGCGAAAAATCCGGCGGCACGGCGCGGTTGCCGCGCGTCGTTTCCATGATCATCACGTCAGCCTTCACGTCTTCAAACCGCGCGGCGCGCAAAATCGTCTGGTCGTGGAAACACACGTCGCCGGTGTAAAACAGCGTCTCCTTTTTGCCGCGGATCAAAAGGCCCGCCGAGCCCAGTGTGTGGCCGGCGTCAAAAAATTCCAGCGTCGGCGAGGCCAATCCGGCGCGGGTTTTGTGAAACGCCGCCCATTCGACTTCGCGATTGTATTTGAAACCCTGAAACGACGGCGCGATATCGTCCACCTCGTCATGCGTGTAGAGCGGATATTCCCGGATGCCCAGCTCGTCGCGCTGGCGCGTCATCACGTTCACGGAATTGTGCAGCACGCGTTCGACGATGAAATAGCTCAACTCGCTCATCAGCACGTGCGCCTTGGGGAAATGCCGCAAGGCCACTGGCAGCGCGCCGACGTGATCGTGATGACAATGCGAAATCACAATCGCGTCCAAATCCGCATGCCCCGCCTTGCCGAACAGCGGCAGGCCGGCGCGGCCTTCGCGCTTGGGGTGCATCCCGGCGTCGAGCAAAATGCGGTGGTCGTCCACCTCCACCAGCCACGCGCTCGCGCCGATGTCCGTGTCGGGATTCAGATTCGTAATATTCACAGGCTAATTGAACCACAGATGAACACCGATGGACACCGATAAATACTGGTGGAGTGGCGGGGCGGTAGGGCCGAGCTGCTGCTCGGCCAAAACTTTAATCAGGGCGGCGCAGCAGGAGACTGTCTCAAAAGTTTTTTATTGGATGGTGGCGAAGGCAAAGGGGAAACCGGTTGGCCGGACTCGACTCCGCAGAGCTGCCAAGGCCAATAGCTTCTGCCACCACCGCGCGAGTTGATTTTGGA
>JBEKZC010000034.1:0-40697 GCA_049510295.1 Verrucomicrobiota bacterium
TACTTACGAGCTTTTTAAGGGGGTAACTGGCGCTAAACCTCCAAAAACAAGCAGTGTTGTAAATTACAAATTTGGAAGGCAGAAAATCATAGACCTTTTGATAAAACTGCGCGACTTTTCGCGGTAGTGGATTCTGACCGGCGGTAATCCTGAGCGCTTGTGGATTACTCACCGCACCCTCCTTTCGCCGCTTGACGCTGTGTGATTTTTGGCGTCTGCTGATTGGTGGACTGCATCAGTTTTATGACGCCCAAAGAAGCTGCTGATTTTGCAAGAGCCGATAATCGTGAAAAGGTTAAAGAATTTCTTTTTAACGCCACCGCGCGAGAGCTTCAGGAATTTATTCACCTTATTGGGGCTTTCAATACCACCCAGGCGTTTAATCTTGCCAGAGTTGCGCTTGATATTCGGATTGCCGAGGGCGCAGCCAATACCGCGCAGAAACTTTCGCAGCAGACGGAAACGCTTGTTCACCATTCTGAAAATTTGACGAAGCAGACGGACAGGCTCGTGCAAGAGACAATCAAGCTGACTCGGTTCACACGCGGCGTTTTTTGGCTCACCATCACTCTTGGAGTTTTTGCCCTTGCCCAAATCGTCTTTATGGGCGTCCAAATTGTCATCATGCTCTTTGAGCATTTCTCCAAAAATTACTAGCGTCTTGAAGCAGGCATAGAAGAACAAAGCATATAGCACGATCAAACAGGCCAGCAACCCCGCCAGCAACCCCGTCTCAACCGCGAAAAAACCAGCTTCGCCGGTCTTGTGTTTAGGCTTCATTTGAAGCCTCCTTTGCCAACAACAATCTGCGCCCCCATGACCGGCAGTTCGGCCAATGGCACGGTGTTTGCCGTCAATACCAATGGTACGGGTTTTGCGAACCTGTATAGTTTCACTGCCCGTGACCCCGTGACCTACACCAACAGGGATGGATGTAATCCTTGGGCCGGTTTGATTTTATCAGGCAATACACTGTATGGGACGGCGGAACTAGGCGGTAGTTTAGCCTATGGCACGCTGTTCGCTTTGAGTTTGGTGCCGTCATTGGGAATCGTCCAGGCGGGCAAGCAAGTCGTTCTTTCTTGGCCGACATGGGCTCCAAATTTTGGGTTGCAGATAACCACCAACCTGTCCTCTGGAAGCTGGAGCAATATCACCAGTGGTATAACCAATGCAGGAGCCAATTATGTGTTCACCAATAAAATGAACAGCAAGGCCGCCTTCTTCCGCCTCCGGCAGCAGTAAAGGCCGACCTTGAAGCGCATGGCTGGCCAAGAAAACTGTCGCCGTAGCGCCGGCTGTTTGAAATGCGCCGAACCGATATTGTAATCATTTACTGGAAATGAAAATTTTATTTCCCGATGGCTTTCAGATTTCAGCGGAAACGCAGATGAAATTGCAGAGGGCATTTGCCAATGCTAATTCGATTCTTGAACAAGCTGAGAAGCTGCGAACAACACAACTAGATGGAAAGATCTCATTCAAGTTTCAGGCAGCAGTCCCGCGAGACATTCTAACAGAGTACGAACGCGCACAATCCGCCGCTTTCTTTTCGCGTTACGAGCATTTGCCAGAGCTCGACGAACTGCGATTCATTAACCGAAACGGTTATCTTTATCTCGAATCAATTCATGAGGTACGGCACGCATTCAACGAATACCGTCCAATATTTATGAACCAGTCGGATTCCAGTTACTATGTCGCCGTCCACAAAACAGTTCGACAGAAACTGTTAAACCTCGATCAGAGCAAAGACCTGCAAATCATCGTGAATCACGAAACGGATGGAAATATATCAACGAAGTTCGCTGCGATTCTGAAAGAACGAGAAAAGAGTATTCGTAAAGTGATCGAACTATCGGATTTCGATTACATTTACAATGGCTTCCTGCAGCATTCAGACTCTCGATTCACAGCACGGTTTCGGAATGAGTACACAAGTGGCGAGTTAAATTATGTTTTTATTAAAAACTTAAGCTTGTTGCCATACTTAAAGGATGCGCTTCGGTGGCATCATGTCATTCTCGGAACGTTAACATTTCCAAAGTTAGGACCACTTTGATCGCACGCCGGCAAATAGGAATTCCCGCCCTTGCGCACTGACGCAAAAACGTTATAACTATCATCAATGAAACTGGCACTGGCAGCTTTGGTTTATTTGGTGATTGCCCTGGTATTGGGTCTCGGAATTCTGCTGCTGGTGGCGGGCAAACCGTGGCCGCTCATCATCGCCTTCCTCCTTTACGTCGTCGCCTTCGGCAGAACCTGCTGGCAGTCGCAACACTGATTCGAAATGTGGAATGTGGAATGCGGAGTGCGGATTTTTCCATTTCCATCTTCCATCCTCGATCCTCCATCCTCGTCCTTCATTTCGCCGGCACGGGGAATTTCTGCTGCATGGAGGATTGGATTTGCGACCAAGGCTGGCAGTCCACCCCCTTCGTTCCCGCCGCCACGCCCGTCGCGTAAGCCGTCGCCGGTGAAGTTCCTTGGATGACATACGCCTGCCCGCCGAGATAGACCACGCTCGCACCCGGCAGCGCCAAGGAAACAAAACTGCCGAAGTCCGCATACGGCGCGAGCTGGCCGCCCTGCGTGGCGGTGACAGCGATGACGCCCGGGGTCGCCGCCGGATACGTCGGCGTGGACACCGGCTGGTTGCCCGCCGCCGCGTAAACCGGAATGCCGGCGGCAATGGCCTGCTGGATCACGCTGTCCAAAACTGCACTGTCACTGGGACCGCCCAGGCTCAAGTTGAGCATGGTCGCGCCGTTGTCCACCGCCGCCTGGATGCCGAGCGCGACGCTCCAACTGGTCGTCGTCGTTTCGCCCGTGCCGTAAACGTCCACGGGCAAAATCCTGACGGAACTGTTCCCACCAGCCGCCTGCGAGACCGCCCGCAAAATCGTCTCGGCCATCGCTGTCCCATGCGTAATGGTGGACGTATTCGCAGCCGCGTCGCCGGCCACGGAGATGGGCTTCAACAGGAACGGGGCGAGCTGGCTGCCGAGCGATTGCACCTGTGTGTCAATCAGGCCGACGACGGGATTGCAGGGGTCGCCGGTCGTAGCCGGGTCCAGCGTGAGCGAAACGGGGCCGACCGGCGGGTTCGCGAGCAGTTGCGGTGTGGCCGGCGGGTCGAGGACGTAATTGTAATCCACCGCCTCAACGTCCGGGTTGTTTTTCAAACCGGCCAGTGCGGCATCGGTGGCGTTGGCGTTGGCGAATTGCAGGCGGTAGAGGCCGAGCTTGTCGTTGCGACCGGTGATTTTAGCGCCGAGCAGTTTGGCCAGGGCGTCAGCATCCGTGCCGGGCTTGAGCTTCACGAGCAATTCGTTGGGAACGTGCTTGGGCGCCGCTTTCGGCACGAGCACCTGCCGCGTGGCATTTTTCATCTCCGTGCGAAAAACATAAAGTTGCGGCACGCCATTGGTCCGTGGCACGAGCGCGAAGTTGAGATCGCCCAGCAACATCTTCAGCGCGTCGCCGGATGGCAGGTCCTTGAATTTTGCGGAAGTCGTATGGGTGGTGTCCGGTTCGACAAAAATTTGCCAGCCGGCCTTCACGGCGATTTTTTCCAGCAACGGCCACAGCGCCATGCCCCGCACGTCGGCGTCCACCCGGTCGGTCGCCCGATGCCAGACGAACGAGTTGGTGTCCGCCGCGCGCGCGCTCAAGGAAAGCACAACGAGCAACAGACAAAATACATAACGCATTTTTGTCATAGCCAAGTATCAGCTTGCAAAATAACACAGTCGTCCCACCGGTGAAACTTCAAAACCACACGAACCGTGCGAACCCGCACATTTCACACTTCGTTTGGCATCTCATTAGCACCGTGGCTTCAGCCCGGTGCGAAACGGCAGGGAACAACGTCGAACCGTTTCAACGGTTTGCCAGGCTGCGCCGAAGCCGTTGAAACGGCTCTGTCCTCGCTTCGCCAGGAATCACCGGGCTAACCGCGGTGCTAATGAAACGAGCCATCAGGGTATGAAACATCCAAACTAAAGGCGGAATTTCAAACGTTCATCACGGCGCGAGAACGCGATAAAATTGTTGCGGCACGCCCGTGATGGTATCAATCCAAAGTCCGGGGGAATTCGACGGCGTGACCGAGCCCCGCAACTGGAATGTGTCCGTGACGTTCGTGGCACTCAAGACCTCGTAAAGCCGCCCGGCCGTGGCAGGCCAGACGATGATGGGCGGCGGTGCGGTCAGCGTCAGCCCAAACGGCGGTTCCGACCCGCCGATGCGAATCCAGTCCGTCCCGGTGCGGTACTGTTTGCCGTCGCTGCGCGTCACCACGGCGTAGAACGGATGCAATCCAACCCCCAGATTGGTCGCCGCCACCGCAAACGTGGCGGAGGACAGGTTGGAAACGACGCCGAGCGAACCGCCCGTGGTGAACAGTTCGATGGTGGAAATCGTGTTCGTGTTGGCGGCCACTGAAAACAGGAGCGTGAAGTTGAGCACCGTATTGGAAGCGCCGGCCAGCAGGGTGAATGTGGCGCTGAGCGGTGTGTTCTGGATGCGGACGTATTGCGCCACCCGCGCCTGGGTGCGCACGTGGCTGCCTTCATAAATCACCGCAGTGAGTTCGTGGCTGCCATCGGCCAGCGCCGTGGTGTCCAACGGGAACGTGAAATTAAGATTGGTGACACCGGCGGTGAGGTAGAGATGATTGCGCGGCTGCAGGTCGGACACGTTTTGATCCAACGCCTGTGTGCCGATGGGAGTAAGAACCAAGTCAGACGAACCGTTAAAGGTAGCCGTGATTTGTGATGCCGGCCATCCGGCGGTTCGCGCGTACAGGTTGAACTGGGCGTAAGGAATGCCGGGATAAACGTCGAGGGGAATGAAATCCCCGGCAATCACTCCGTCAGGCGCCTGCAAGGTGCTGTTGGCATTGATGGCATTGATCAATTGCCCGACAAGACCGGAAATGTTCGTGCCCGGTGCAGTGTTGGTCACCGCAAGCGTCACCTGTGTCCCGTTGGTCTTGGTAACGACCAGTTGCAGGTAATCGCCGACATTCGGAGGGTTGGTCGCTGAGAACCCTGTTCCGTCCGAACCGTAGAAACCATAGGCAACCGTGTCGAGCAGGTTGGTCAAGCTGGCAGCGACAAAAGTATTCAGGGCGGCAGCCGACCCGATGCCTGAGCCGACGCTCACGGGGATTTGTGCTCCCGGTGTGTTGAGGTCCGTCCCCTGCAGGACGATGCGATCGCCATAAACGGTGGCCTGCACTTTCGTCTGGTTGGCATAAGCGGATTGATTGAGAACACCAGTCAGCCCGGCGGTGACCGAGGCAATCGTCGCGTTGCTGGGAACAAGAAAATTTGTGGTGCAGCCGTTGATGGTCACGTAAAGCTGGTTGCCCGCAGCGGGCGGAATGTTGGTCAGGGTTTGCAGCCACGTGCCGTCGAGAAACAAATCCACCTGCTGAATGGGACGGTTCGACGTGCTGGCGGCGCACTGAAGCGTGAGATTGGTGATGCCGCTCAACACGCTGTTGGCCGGCAGATTGGTCCACGCGCCGACGGAGGGCCGGGCAAAGGGCGCGGCCAGCGGCTCGCCCACAATCAACCCCTGATACGGATTGACGAGGCTCATATAATAACATTCCGCCAGGTTGAAACCGCGCGCCTGATAGAAATAATCCTGCGGCGAGGGGAATTTTTGCAGGTAGGCACAAGGCTCAACCACCGTGCCGTAACTGCCGCTGGCACCGGCGTTCAGGAAAGCCAGCAAGGTCGTCTGGCCGGTGTTTTCATAGATCATCCCCGCAAACGACGTCAGGCTGTCAGCGATGGCGCCCGGGACGAACGCGTTTGACACGATCGTGAACTGGTTATGGCCGTTCATGTAGCCAAGCTGGTTTGTCAGGCCGATGGGTGGATTGATATTCGTCCGCACAATGGAAAAATCGCCGGCCACACGCGCGTCGAAAACCGTGTTGTCAAATTCCAGATACCGCACATTACGAAAGTAGTCGTCGCTTTTGGCCAGCCAGACCATTTGCGTGGGAAACGTGCCGTCGCTGGCCACGCCACGATCAATGATCGCCTGCGCCTGGGCCAAGTTGCTGGACGTGATCATGGTCACCAGCCAGGAGTTGCTCCCGGCGGCAACCGGCGTCTGGCGGAAGATGCCTTCGCTGGCGGCATAGGAATTGGAACTGGCGGTCGGGAGTGAACATGAATCACCCAGATCATCGGGCTTGAAACCGTAAAACAACGCGGCCGTGGTGCTGTTATTGCCCGATGGCGCGCCGGTTTGAACCACGCGGTAGGGAAAATCCATGCTCAACACGATGTAATCAATTTGATTGGTGAGGCCGCGGCTTGAAAGCATGGAAAGCAGCGGATTGACCAATGAATTGGTAAAATCCGATGTTGTCCATTGCACGTTTCCGCCGGTCCAGTTGGTGATCCGTAAAAGGTTCTGGGGGGGCACGCATCGCCGTTCGCAGTAGTAATTGCCGAGCTGGACCGAGTTCGTGCTGTTCTGGTTGACAACCACGACAACGTTCAACCCGCTGCCGCCCGCGAAAAGCCCGGCGGCGGAAACAAGCAACACAGTCAGACCAATTACAAAGCACAGGCGGATGTTCACGCACTTACTCTCGCCTGAAAATGTCGTTTCGTAAAGGGCGGCAGAACATTGTAGCCGCCGATGTAAATGCCGCCGCTGGCGTAAGGATGCGAATTGCGAGCCTTGGGAGCGCCGACGTCTCGTCGGCAGGTTGGAACTGTCTGTCGGCGCAACGTAAAGGGCCGGCGGGACGCCAGCGCTCCCAGGGTAACGAAGCGGCTACGTTTTCGTCTTCGCCAGGACGGTCTTCACCCACGCCTGGTGGTCCAGATACCAGCGCACCGTCTCCCGGAGGCCGTCTTCAAATTTATGCGCGGGCGTCCAGCCCAGCTCGCGCTGAATTTTCGACGCATCAATCGCGTAACGACGGTCGTGGCCAAGCCGGTCCTTGACGAACGTAATCAGTTTGCGCGAGTTGCCGCCGAGTTTGGGGACGAACTCGTCAATCGTGTCGCAAATCAGTTGCACGATGTGGAGGTTGGCCCATTCGTTGTGGCCGCCGATGTTGTAGGTCTCGCCCAATTTGCCGCGCGTGAGCACAAGCCAGAGCGCTTCGTCATGATCGCGCACGTAAAGCCAGTCGCGCACGTTCATGCCGTCGCCATAAACCGGCACCGGCTTCCGCGCCAAGATGCTTTGAACCACCACCGGAATGAGCTTTTCGGGAAATTGATACGGGCCATAGTTGTTCGAGCAATTTGTAATGACCGTCGGCAACCCGTAAGTGTGGTGATAGGCGCGGACGAGCATGTCGGACGATGCCTTGCTGGAGGAATACGGCGAGTTCGGCGCGTACGGCGTAGTCTCGGTGAAAAAGCCGGTGGCCCCGAGCGAACCGTAAACTTCATCGGTTGAGACGTGGTGGAAGCGGAAGCTGGTTGAGGGTTGCCCGCCTTCACTTCGTTTCGGCGAGGTCTCGCCGGAGCTTCCAGCGAAGGCGGAAGGGTTGAGAGTTGAGAACCAGCAGGCGCGGCAGGCTTCGAGCAAATTAAATGTGCCGACGACATTCGTGTGGATAAAATCGCCCGGACCGGTGATGGAACGGTCCACGTGTGATTCCGCGGCCAGGTGCATGACGTGGGTGATGGCGTGTTTTTCGACGGCACGCAGCACAGCGGCTTTATCACACAAATCCACCTTCTCAAAAACATATTTCGGGTGTTGGGAAACCTTTTCCAGATTCTCCAAATGCCCCGCGTAAGTAAGGCAATCCAGATTGACAAGTTTTTCGATCTCCGGACGGTCAATGACGTGATGGATGAGATTGGAGCCGATGAAGCCGGCACCGCCAGTAATGAGCAGTTTCATGGTTTATCCAGGACTTGTCGCAGGCTGGCCTCCCAATCTGGAAGCCGCAACCCGAAAGTTTTTTGCAATTTGCCGCAATCCAAAACCGAATACGCCGGCCGCTTCGCGGGCGTGGGATACTCCGGCGTGGTGATCCTTTCCACCGCGCGGCATTTCCGTTCCGCTTCCGGCATCCACTCGATGATGCAGGAAGCGAACTCATGCCAGTTCGTTTGGCCGCCGGCGGCGAGATGATATTCGCCGTTGAACCCGGAACCATCCGCGCCGGCCAGGACCTGCTTGAGCGCCAGCGCGGTGGTTTCGGCGATCATCCGCGACCATGTCGGGCAGCCGAACTGGTCGCCCACCACGCGCAGTTTCTCTCTCGCGCGCGCCAGGCGTTGCATCGTGAGCATGAAATTCTGGCCGCGCGCGCCGTAAACCCAGCACAGCCGGAAAATCAAATGGTCCGCGCCGGAAGCCTTCACCGCCCGGTCGCCTTCCAGTTTTGACCGTCCGTAAACGCCCAGCGGATTCGGCGCGTCGGTTTCGACGTAAGGCGACGTCTTCGCCCCGTCGTAAACATAATCCGTCGAGTAATGCACCATCAGCGCGCCAATCTTTTTCGCCGCCTCGGCCAGAACTCCCGGCGCGACCGCGTTGACCTGCCGACAAAGTTCCGTTTCCGTCTCGGCCTTGTCCACCGCCGTGTAGGCCGCCGCGTTCACCACCACGGACGGATTGGTTGCAGCCACCAATGCTCGCAGCGCCGGGGTGTCGGTGAGATTGATTTCGGGATAATCCACCGCCACCACCTCCGCCAGCGGCGCGAGCGCGCGGCGTAATTCCCAACCGACCTGTCCGTTTTTTCCGATGAGCAAAATTTTCATGGGGTGCAGGCGTGTTCAGGCAAACAGGCGATCCTGGGGCAGGTCCTTCAACCGCGGCCCGCGCGCGTCCTTCTCCGAAAGCTGCGGGTTGTCCAGCGGCCATTGGATGCCGATGTCGGGGTCGTTCCACGCGAGCGTCAGTTCATTCTGCGGGGTGTAAAGTTCCGTGCATTTGTACACGAACAATGCGGTCTCGCTCAACACCGCAAATCCATGCGCGAAACCCGGCGGGATGAAAAATTGCCGCTTGTTCTCGCCGGAGAGATGCAGTCCATGCCACCGGCCAAATGTGGGTGAGCTGCGCCGGATGTCCACCGCCGCGTCAAACACCTCGCCTTGCAGCACAAAGACCAGCTTGCCCTGGGCCGCTGGATTCTGGAAATGCAGCCCGCGCAGGGTGCCCCGCCGTGAAAGCGACACGTTGTCCTGCACGAAATTCCAGTCCAGCCCCGCCTCGCAGTAACGCTGGCGATTCCATGTCTCCATGAAAAAGCCGCGCGCGTCGCCAAACACCTTCGGTTCGACGACCACCAATCCCGGGATGTCGCAGGTGATGACGTTCATCGCTCAAGGGCGGGATGCGGCCAGCCGCCGGGCCTCCGCGATGACTTCCTTGTCCAGGTATTCGCGGTATTCGCACTTCGGCATTTTGTTGGTGAGTTCCTCCAGTTGATCGAGCTTGAGAAAGCCGGCGCGGAACGCTGCCTCCTCCGGACAGCCGATTTTGACGCCCGCGCGTTTCTCAATCGTCTGCACGTAGGCCGACGCCTCGTGCAGGCTGCTGCTCGTGCCCGCGTCCAGCCACGCAAAGCCGCGGCCCAGCCGGTACACGCGCAACTCCCCACGCCGCAGGTACGCCACGTTCACGTCCGAAATTTCCAGCTCGCCGCGCGCCGACGGCTTGAGCGCCTTGGTGACGGCCACGACGTTGTTGTCGTAAATGTAAAGCCCCGGCACGGCGTAATTGCTCCGGGCCTGCTTCGGCTTTTCCTCAATTGAAATCGCCTGACCCTGCGCGTCGAATTCCACCACGCCGTAACGTTCCGGGTCGTTGACGTGATAACCGAAAATGGTCGCGCCGGTCTTGAACTCGGCGAACGCGCGATGAAACGAATCGCCGCCGTAAAACACGTTATCGCCGAGAATCAGCGTGACGCTGTCGCTGCCGATGAACGATTTCGCGATTAAAAACGCCTGCGCGATGCCCGCCGGTTTCGGCTGTTCGCGATATTCGATGGACAGCCCCCACGCCCGGCCGTCGCCGAGCAACTGCCTGAAGCGCGGCAAATCCTGCGGCGTGGAAATGAGGCATAACTCGCGGATGCCGCCCTCGATGAGCGTCGTCAGCGGGTAATATACCATCGGCTTGTCATACACCGGCTGGAGCTGTTTGCTCGCAACCAGCGTGAGCGGATACAGCCGCGACCCGGCGCCACCAGCGAGAATGATTCCTTTCATTAGCCGACAGCGTAGTATTTTCCAGAAAAAATGAAAGCCGGAAGTTTGCGAACAAACCAACCGGGCGCAAAGGAACACTGTATCTGGAGCGCGGCTGTCTCAGCCGCAGCAGATCGACCCACGGAAGCGTTCACCCTTAATTCTACCGTGTTTTTGCATCGTGCGTGCTGCACCTGGGACAGGCGCGCTCCGACGGCTTGGACAATCGTAGAGATACAGTGTTACTTTGCACCCAACCAACCGTGAATGGTTTCGAGTTTGCATGGGACAGGAACTTGTCCTATTGCTTCCGCGTCTGATTGAATGGGATGAAGAAAAAGTTGAAATGGATTTTCGCCGCGCTCGTCGCGGTGTTCGCGCTGTTGCAATTCACGAACCCGCCGCGCACGAACCCGCCGGTCGCGCCGGGGCGCGATTTGATGGCCACCAACCCGCCGCCACCGGAAATCGCCGCCCTGCTGCACGGGGCCTGTTACGACTGTCATTCCGACGAAACCCGGTGGCCGTGGTACAGCCACATCGCGCCGGTGTCATGGCTGGTGGCTGGCGACGTGAAGGACGGGCGCGAGCGGATGAATTTCTCCGACTGGCCGCGTGAACTGCCCGAACGCGCGGCCAAACGGCTGGGGCGGATCAGCGAGGAGGTGGGCTACCACGACATGCCGCCCGCCAAATACACCTTGCTGCACCCCGAAGCCCGGCTCACCGCCGACCAGCGCCAGCAATTGATTCATTGGGCGGACCAGGAAGCCGCGCGGCTTAAAGCAAACGGCGGGGCCGGCAAGGAATGAGCGGTTGACCGTCGGGCACGCTCTGAGGGCGTGTTGCCCAAATGGAACGGAGCGCGGGTGTCCCACCCGCAGCAGCCAAGATTGCCAAATGAGCGCACGAAATTCCACGGGTTTTTGGATTGTCGAACGTGCTGCGGCTGAGACAGCGCGCTCCGCCGTCTCCTAACTGATTTGGGCAACATGCCCCTGACACTGCTACCATTCTTTTTTCTCCTGGGAGCGCCGGCGTCTCGCCGACAAACGAATATCAGTCGTCATGCAATGAGCCGGCGGGACGCCGACGCTCCCGGAACCCGCGGGTGCAGCTTAACACCCGCACCGTACGGGAATAACTCCCTCTCCCCGTCCAAACGGGGAGAGGGATGGGGCGAGGGGTTCGTGCTTGTAAACATTGGCTCCTCACCCCGGCCCTCCCCTCCTTGAGGGAGGCGAGGGAGAAAAATGGTGCGTGTGTCAAGTTGCGCCCGGAACCCGCAGCCATTCCGTTTGGGCATTGACGGAATCAAGCCTGCCAAACATGCTTTTATTTTTATGTTGTACAGTGAATTGGTTCCCGCCGCCGAATCCCGCCCCGGCGGGACGCGGCGATTGATGGTGATGTTGCACGGGCTGGGCGACAGCGTGGATGGCTGGCGCTGGTTTCCGGAGGCGATGAACCTGCCGTGGCTGAATTATCTGCTCGTCAACGCGCCGGATGACTACTACGGCGGTTATTCATGGTTCGATTTGGACAACATGGCTCCCGGCGTCCAGCGCAGCCGGAAATTGTTGTTCGACCTGCTCGACGATTTGCGCGCCAAGGGTTTTCCAGCGGAACAAATCACATTCGGAGGTTTTTCGCAGGGCTGCCTGATGGCCATTGAAACCGGCCTGCATTATCCGCACCGGCTGGCGGGTATCGTCGCCATCAGCGGCTGGATTTTTGAGCCGGAAAAACTGGTGCAGGAACTTTCGCCTGTCGCGCGCCAGCAGCGCCTGCTCATGACGCACGGAACGAGCGACCCCATGATTCCGATTGACAAGGTGCGCCGGCAGATTCCGTTGCTCAAGGCCGCCGGCCTGAATCTGGAGTGGCACGAATTTATGAAGGCGCACACCGTCGCCGGCGAAGAGGAAATCGCCGTGATCCGCAATTTTGTGCGCGCCGGTTATCCGGCCTGATTTTTTCGGAGGGACGAACTCTGCGAGTCCCTAAATCCACTCGCACATCAATTCAAGGGGCTCGCAGAGCTCGCCCCTCCGATTTATTAAACCTTCACTTCGCGGGTCGCGCCGGGAATCCAGATTTGCTCCGGCCGCGGCTCGCCGGCAGCTTCCATCGCGCGTTCCACGATGTCGCGCATCTGGGCGAACCACCAGCTGGCGCGGGCGATGCGCCCTTCCCGCCGTGCCGCGTTGGCGCCCCGACATCGGATGTCGGGGTTGAAACCGAGTTCCAGTTGATTGTCTGTCGCGTTTGTCATATTGAACCTTTCTTTGCGCGACATTCTCGCAGGCGGGGTTGGACAAATGCTGTCCAAGCAATGGAAATTTCGGGACGTTATACTTCACAAACCCAAAAAACCATGAATAACCTCAATAAAAACGCTATTTTTCGCCTGCTTTTCGGGTTAAGCAATTTTTCGCTGTTGTGTCACAAAAATAAGCCGCTTTACGCATTTCGGGCGTTTTGGGATGCTCTGACGGTATGGCCGAACCGGAACAAGAACCGTCAGAGAAAAAATTGTCTCCGTGGAGGCAATTCATCGAAGATGCCTCATGGGACATTCCGGGTGCCCGTGCGCTTGGAAATCTTTTCTTGGCAATTTTCGTTCTGGAGGGCAAGGCCGTGAAAAACGGATGGATTGCATTTCTGGTATTCACGGTTTGTGCGTTTTGGGGTGGCTGTCACTATTCAGAACAGAAAATTGACTCAAAACTTGCTGGCATCACCAATTATTTTTCAGTGGAATTGAACAAAAGAAATTTTCAAATTTCCGAATTGAAGGAGCAGATTGCCGATGCAAAGCAAGACCGCGACAAATATCAGATGATGCTCGCTCCATTTCAGGCGGCGGCACTTAAAATATACACCAATGAACCTCTTAATCAGCGGCTCGATTTGCTGGCTACCGAAATGGGCAACATTTCTAAACAGGTAAACGTCATATTGCGGATAAATGACAACGAAAATTTAGTAATGACCGACGTGCCGATTGGCACATATCTCACTGTTAGCAATCAAATTGCAATCACCAACGGACAAATTCGACTAGGATTAATCAACAAATCAAAATATCCAGCAATTAACAGTTTTGTTGATTTTGCAGCGGGCACTGACTCAACCAATCTGATTCTTATTGATTGGGCGCAACAACCGGCCGAACCCGGAGGGGGCCACTGGCGTTATTCTGTGGAAAAATCCATCCCTCACAATCACGATTGGCACATATCCACCATCATGCTTTCGACAAATTTCACCAAAGGCCGTTTTTGGGGCAGATTTGACGTAGGGGCGGATAATTCGGAAACGAAGACTTACTACGTTGATTTTTTTGTCAATATCGGACAATAAAAGTGTCACAAATACACTTGACAGAAAACAATAAATGTGTCACCTTTATTACATGAAAACGACGGATGATAAAGACGAGTTGAATCTGATAACGCTGGCACAGCAGTATTCAGACGACGACAAAGCCCGCGAATTGCTGGAATCCCTGCTCTGGCCGCACGGTGCCTATTGCCCGCATTGCAAGGCCGATATGCCCTACAAACTGACCCCAAAGGCCACCAGCAAGCGTCCAGCACGCAAAGGGCTTTACAAGTGCCGGACATGCCGCAAACAGTTCACTGTGACCGTGGGCACCATTTTCGAGGATTCCCATATTCCGATTGGCAAATGGCTGATGGCCATTTTCCTCTTGTGCTCCAGCAAAAAGGGAATGAGCGCACACCAGATTCACCGAATGCTCAAGGTAACACTCAAAAGCGCGTGGTTTATGATGCATCGGCTTCGCTATGCGATGGACACAAAAGCCCCGCTTGGGAAACTGCTTCAAGGTGTGATTGAGTGCGACGAAACATTCATTGGCGGGAAGCCCCGCCTTGGTGACAAAGTCACCGGAACTGGCTACCGCAAGGATTCAAACAAGACTCCCGTTGTGGCGTTGCTGGAACGCGGTGGCGACGTGCGGACAAAGGTGGTTGCCAGCGTGAATCAAAAGAATCTGCGGAGCTTTGTTGACGATAACATTGTCAGGGATTGCGTGGTGAACACCGACCAAAACAACGTCTATAAAAACATCCTGTATCCAATCGTCAAAGGCCGCTTCGGAAAGCACGAAGTGGTGAATCACTCACGCGGCGAATACGCCCGCCACAATGCCGATGGAACGGTGGCGCATATCAATACTTGCGAGAGTTTTTTCAGTCTGTTGAAACGCGGTGTATATGGCTCATTTCACCATGTCAGCAAAGAGCACTTGCACCACTATTGCGGTGAGTTCTCTTTCCGTTGGAACACGCGGTTTATGACCGATGGCCAGCGCATGGGAGAGGCCGTCGCGCTGACAGAGGGAAAGCGGTTGACATATCGGCAGGTGAATTGAGGGAACAGGCCGCGAGTGCGGTCTGATTTCCTAATTAAGAAAATGCCGCCAAGAATCCCTTGGGGCAGAAAGAGAATCCGTGCCAAGAAAAACAAAACGGAAAACGAAGGCGATCAAAGACATGCCGCTTAGTTTGCATGGCGTGAAATTTGAGGATGCGCTGCGGGCTTTGTTGCATACCCCGCCACCGCCAAAATCAAAAAAGACCAAATGAGCGAAACAAATCCAGTTGGCAGGCCGATGCTTTCCAAAAAAGAGAAGCGCGGGAAGTTCATTTCCACTCGATTGTCCCCGCCCGAATATGCCGAAATCATGCAGGCCGTGAAAGAATCCGGCATTAGCAAAACAAAGTGGGTCAGGACAAAACTGGTTGCCGCCGCTCGACGCGCCTAAAAACCAATGAACACAAGCCATTCCAGAGACAGCTTAAAAGTTGGGTTTGTGAAGTATAACGTCCCGGGAAATTTCGGGAGTATGTAGTTAACGCAATATGTCTAATAAATGGACACTTTTGCCCCATTGTCTTGCAAATCCCATTTACAAATCTGAAAAGTTGTAAAAGAGTTATTAGTAAAGCCCAAAGTTGATTGGAGTTTGCTTCGACGCGTCACACGTCGGCTCCTGCTTTTCCTGTAACTATTCGCGAATCGTAATCGTGTCGCCCGGTTCCAGCGGCACGACGTGGCCGCCGAGCAAATCGCGCGGGTTGACGCTGATTCCCTCACCCTGGCGGGTGATGGTGATGGCCTTCGGGTTGTGGTGACTGGTGTAATCGGCCGTCGCGATGGCCTGCGACAGGGTCAATCCCTCGACCCACGGGATGTTGGGATGTTCCACCGGGCCGACAATGACCACGCCCTGCCCCTGCCCCGCCATGCTGGTGAACGCGGCCTTCTGGCCAGCCAGATAAGCCGCCGGCGCCTAGGCATTGGCCTGCGACCGGGTGACGCAGCCACAAAACGACGTTGAAATCAGAAGCGCCGAAATCCCGCCGACACAAAAGAATTTCAGGAACCCATTCATTTTACTCCGGCCGCTTGAGAATCTTTCCAAACTCGCCTTCGACCGGTTCAATTTCAATCCGGTGGCCTTCCGGTGCGCCTGGGGCCGGCATTGAAATCCTGCTTTTCTTTTCCGTCTTGGGCGCGGCGACGGCGGACGGCAGCGGCGCGGCAACAAACGTTGCTTCGGCCGGTTCGCTGTCCGGCGGCTCCGAACCCTGACCGGGAACAAACAAATTGGTCCGGGTCTCCAACCATTTGCAATACCGTTGAAAACCCCACATGCCGTGATCGGCGCCGGTCTCAATGGCGGAGATGATTTTGAAAAAATCGCGGTTGCGGATGAAATTTTTCACCGCGTGCGTCGCCACCAGAATCTCGCATTCGGGGACGCGAATGTTCAAATCCGGCCGGAAGCGGAGCCGTTGCGAAATGACCGCGACGAGACAATCCGCCAGTTGCGCGCAAACGGCGCCTTGAATCTCCGCCGGAAAAGCCGAAGCCACGCGTTGCAAGGCTTCCGCACAACTCGACGAATGAACCGTGGCCAGAACCAGGTGGCCGGTTTCGGAGGCGCTCAACGTCAGGCGCATCGTTTCCGGATCGCGCATTTCTCCAACCATCAACACGTCCGGGTCTTCGCGCAGCGCATCCAGCAGCGCCTGCTCGAAGCTCGGCGTGTCGCGCCCGACTTCACGCTGCCGGATGTAGGAGCGCCGCGGGCGGAAGGTGTATTCAATCGGACTTTCAACCGTGACGATATGGCGGGTTTCGGTCAGGTTGATTTCCTGAATCAAGGCCGCCAGGGTCGAAGATTTGCCGCTGCCGGTCGGGCCGCTGACCAGAATCAAGCCATGCGTGTTTTTGACGAGCTTTTTGAGGTCAGGATGCAGATTAAGTTTTTCCACCGTGGCTTGAAATGAACTGAGCAGACGAACCGCCAGGCCAATGCCGCGCGATGTTTGCAAAATATTGATCCGGCAGCGGACACCGCGAATTGTTTTGGACAAATCAAACGAACGCCGTTCCAAAAACACCGGCCACTGCTCCTCACCGATGAGCCGGCGCGCGATTTCTGCCAGTGCTCTCGGTGGAATGGGTTCGCCGGAAACCTGCAAGGCGCCGCGAACCCGCACCGCCGCCGGCATCCCGGCTTCCAGGTGCAAATCGCTGGCGCCACCACCCGCCGCCGATTCAATCAATGATTCCAATTCCATTTGATCCAGTTTAATGAACAATTCAACCGGTGAAAAGTTGTTTGGTTGAAGTAAAATTAATCCTCCGTAACAAACGAAGCTTGGGTTGATTTTGTGGAACCCCTCACCCGGCCTGCGGCCACCCTCTCCCCGCCCGGGCGGGGAGAGGGACGGGGCGAGGGGCGTTTAGTTTTGATCCACTGGCGTTGCCGATGACCGTCAGACCGTCGTAATGGAATTTTTCCACTCCGCCACCGCCGCTTTGATTTCCGCCGCGCAAGCCGCCCGCGGTTTTACGAATCGCGGCGTGAACCACGGAAACAACCCGATCAAATCAAGCGTCACCAAAATCTGCCCGTCACAATCGTCGCCACTGCCAATGCCGATGATGGGAATGGGAATGCGCTGCGAAATTTCCTTTGCGACCGGTGGCGTCACCAATTCAAGCACAATCGCAAACGCGCCGGCGGCGGCCAGCGCCTTCGCGTCTTCGAGCAACGCCTGATGCTCCGGCTCGTTTTTGCCTTTGACGTGATAGCCGCCTTCCGCCAGCACGTGTTGCGGCAGCATGCCCAGATGCCCGCAAAACGGAATTCCGGCGGACACAATCGCGCGAACCGGCTCGATGATTTCGCGTCCGCCTTCGGCCTTCACAAATTCCGCGCCCGCGGCGGCCAGCTTTTTCGCATTCTGCACCGCAGTCGCCACGGTATCGTAACTGCGGAACGGCATGTCCGCGCCCAGCAACGCACGCGGTTTGGCCCGGGCGGCGGCGCGAACGTGATGCTCCATTTCGGCCATCGTTACGTGGGTGGTGTCGGGATAACCGAGCACAACCATGCCCAGTGAATCGCCGACGAGAATCAGCGGAATGCCTGCTTCGTCGAGCAGCTTCGTCATCGGGAAATCGTAGGCCGTGAGCGCGGCAATCTTTTCACCGCGCACTTTCATGGCGCGAATCATATCGGCGGTGATTTTAGTCATCATTTTTCGTAGCGGCGTCTCGGCAGAGCGCCGCAAAATTATTTTCAAATGGTCAGCGGCGCTCTGCCGAGACGCTGCTACGCCTTAAAACTTTTCAGCAATTCCTCCGGCGTCGCCGTGGCGGTACCGATTTTGCCGACGACGATGCCCGCCGCGTGGTTGGAAAGAATCGTCGCTTCGACCGACGATGCGCCCGCCGCGATGGCCAGCGTGAACGTGGCAATGACCGTGTCGCCCGCGCCGGAAACGTCGAACACTTCCTGCGCGACGGTGGGAATGTGAAACGGCTTTTGCCCGCGCTGACAGAGCAACATGCCGAGTTCGCCCAGCGTGATCAGCAGCACCACCGGGCGCAGTTCGTTGAGCAGACGCTCCGCAACGAGCATGAGATTTTCGTCAGCCAGCGGGTTCGGGTAGCGTCCCGCCATGGCGGGATCCGGCAAATTGGCAAGCTCGAAAGCCTCCTTGCGATTCGGCGTGATGAGCGAGAGGCCGCTCAAATTCAAATGATGCACCGGCTTGGGGTCGAAACTCAGCCAGATGCCGCGGGCGCGGCAAAGCGATTTGATTTCGTTCAACAATGGCTGCGTCACCACGCCCTTGCCGTAATCGCCAACGATGACGGCGGCGGCTCTCGGGAGTTTTGATTTGAATTCGACGAGCAAACGGCCGGTCAAACGCGCGTCCAAATGGTCGCGCGTTTCGCGGTCAATGCGCACCATTTGCTGTTTGTGCGCCACGATGCGGGTTTTGACACTGGTATGCCGCGCGGCGTGCGTCACCAATCCGCGGCAGCCGATTTTCTGTTCGTTTAACAATGTCTTCAACCGGCGGCCGGCATCGTCGCTGCCAATCGCGCCAAATATTTCCGTCGGGACGTTGAGCGCGGTCAGATTGCGCGCGACGTTGGCCGCACCACCGGGCATGAAACTTTCGCGCTCAAAATCCACCACCGGCACCGGCGCTTCGGGCGAAATGCGCGACACGCCGCCCCAGATGAATTGGTCAAGCATCACGTCGCCGAGAACCAGCACGCGGGTTTTCGTCGCGGCAGCCAGGATTTGCCGCGCTCGCGAAACCGTCAGAATTTTTGCGCTCATATTTTATTTTTTTGAACCGTAGCCGCCGACGTGAGTCGGCGCTGATTGAGCAAAGATTGGAATGCGCGGACTGACGTCCGCGGCTACAGGGTTTAATTGGTGTTTCATCCGTGGTTGAATCTAGTCCAGAAAGGTCGTCAATGGACTCGTCGCGCTGGCGGTTTCCTGTGTCGCGACCAGTCCGGATTCAAATGCGGCGCGTCCGGCTTCAACGGCCATTTTGAAGGCAACGGCCATGCGGTTCGGATCACTCGACACTGCGACGGCAGTGTTGACCAGCACGGCGTCGGCGCCCATTTCCATCGCCTCCGCCGCGTGGCTCGGCGCGCCGAGCCCGGCGTCCACGACGACGGGCACCGTGGCCTGTTCGATGATGATGCGGATCTGGTCGCGCGTTTGGATGCCGCGATTCGAGCCGATGGGCGAGCCCAGCGGCATCACGGTGGCCACGCCGACATCCTGCAGTCGTTTCGCCAAAACCGGGTCGGCGTTGATGTAAGGCAGCACGGTGAAACCGTCCTTCACCAGGATTTCAGCGGCCTTGAACGTCTCCACCGGGTCGGGCAGCAGATAGCGCGGGTCGGGATGGATTTCGAGTTTTACCCATTTCGGCAGGCCGCCGGCGGCGGCGAGGCGCGCGAGGCGCATGGCTTCTTCGGCATTCATCGCGCCGCTGGTGTTGGGCAGCAGCAGGAATTTTTTGGGGTCAATGAATTCCAGAATGTTGGCGAACGGATCACGCTGGCCGCTCAAATCGGCGCGGCGCAGGGCGACGGTGACCATTTCCGCGCCGCTGGCGGCGAGGGCGTCACGCATGGCTTCGGGCGACGAAAACTTGCCCGTGCCCATGATGAGCCGCGACCGGAAAATCCGCCCGGCGATGACCAATGGCTGGCTGGCAGACGACATTGCATCCAATTTAAGAAATAATGCCGGTTTGTCGAGAAGCGAAGGCATGCATCCCAGCATTGTTGCCATTCTTTCCCCTCCTGGGAACGCCGGCGTCCCGCCGGCACGGTTCCGGCTCAAGTGTTCGGAGGGGCTTCAGGATGGAGCACGCGCTGCAAGGTCTGCAACAGCATGGCCCCGCTGAACGGTTTGGACAGGTGGGCTTCGCCCGGCACACCCAGGTCGGCGGGCAAGCTCGACTTGGATTGATATCCGCTCACCGCGATGACCCGGACCTGCGGGTTCAATCGCCGCAACACCCGGATGAACGCCGGGCCGTCCATGACCGGCATCGCGAGGTCCGTCACCACCACCTGCACTTCCTGCTGGTGCGCCACATACTGGGTTATCCCATCCGCTCCCTCCGCCGCCTCGATGACGCGATAGCCGTTGCGCTCCAGGAGTTGCCGCGTCACCTGCCGCACGCTTTTCTCATCGTCCACCACCAGCACCAGTTCCCCGCCGCCTTGAGGGAGGAGCTGGTTCGCCTCACTGGCCGGCAGGGCTTCCGCCGTCTCGCTGGCGGGCAGGTAAACCTTGAACTGCGTGCCGCGCCCGGGCTGGCTATGGACCTGGATGAACCCGTCATGGCTCTGCACAATCCCCAGCACGGTGGACAAGCCCAGCCCCGTCCCCTTGCCCAGTTCCTTGGTGGTAAAAAAGGGATCGAAGATTTTGTCCAGATGCTCCGGCGCAATGCCCTCCCCGGTATCGGTCACACTCAAGCACACGTAACGTCCCGGTCGGGCGCCGGGAGTCATCCGGGCGAACGATTCATCGAATTCTTGATTCTCCAGTTTGAGGGTGAGTGTGCCGCCTTCGGGCATGGCGTCGCGGGCGTTGACACACAGGTTCATCAGAACCTGGTGCAACTGGGTGGCGTCACCGCTCACCAGCCAGGTATCCCGTGGCGTCTCGCGCCGGGTGATGATGTTCTTGTGAAAGGTTTCCCGGATGATGCCTGACATGTCGTTGACGAGGGCGCGGAGTTGCACGGGCACGCGCTCGCCTTCCAGGCCCCGCCCAAAGGTGAGCAATTGTTTGATGATGTTGCTGCCGCGTTGGGCGTTGGTTTCAACCAAGTCCAGCATGTTTCGCAATTCCGGATCCTTAATGGCCTCGCGGAGCAGCGGCGGCGCCATGAGCATTGGCGCGAGGATGTTGTTGAGGTCATGGGCGATGCCGCTGGCCAGCCGGCCCACGCTTTCCAGCCGCTGCGTGCGCAGCAAGTGTGTCTCCAGTTCCTTGCGCTCGGTGATGTCCGTCCACGCGCCCACCACCTCGTGCGGCTGGCCGGTGGCGTCGCGCAGCAGATGCATCTCATCGTGAATCCACACCACACTGCCGTCCCGGCGAAGAAAGCGATACTCGTGGACAATGTGTTCGTGGGCCAGGATGCGGCCGGAGTCGGTAATCACTCGCGCGACGTCTTCGGGATGCACATGCGCACTCCACCAATGCGGTTGCAGGGCCTCCTCGACGGTGTAGCCAAACAGGCGTTCAAGGTTGGGGCTCACCCATGTCCGCCGCAAATCCTGATCTTCCATTCGAAACACGGATGTAACATTGGGGCTGGCCTCAAAGATCTCCCTCAGCCGCTCCTGACTGGTCCGCAACGCCTCCTCCGCCCGCTTGCGCTCGGTCCGATGGCGCAACGCGCCAACACCGTACGCGAGGTCGTTGGCCAGTTCGGCCAGCAGTTCGACCTCCTTGGGGTCGAAGGCGTCTGGCTCCCCGGCATACATCATCAAGGCGCCGAGGCAACGGCCCTCGTTCAACAGCGGCAGGGCGATGGACGAAGCGTAACCGCGCCGGATGGCCTCCGCGCGCCAAGGTGCGAAAGTCGGATCGGTGGGAATGTTGCGGGCCAGAACCGAATGGCCGGTGCGGATGGCCGTGCCGGTGGGGCCATGACCGCGTTCGGTATCGGCCCAAGTGATGTTAACGGTGTCGAGGTAACCGTCCTCGAAACCGGCCTGGGCCACCGGGCGCACCGACCTGGTTTCATCCTGCTCTGCGAAGCCGACCCATGCCAGACGGTAGCCGCCGCACTCGACGGCAATGCGGCAGACGGCCTGCAACAACACCAGCTCGTCTGTGGCACGCACCATTTCCTGATTGCACTGGCTGGTCAAGCGCAGGGCGCGGTTGACATTTCGCAACTCGTTCTCCGCCAGTTTGCGTTCGGTGATGTCGCGGTGAGATGCCAGAACGTATTTTTTACCGCCCACCGTGACCAGGTTTACCGCCACCTCCAAGGGGAGCAACCGCCCATTCTTGTGATAGTGGGCAACCTCGAAGGTCAAATTTTCTCCTGCCAGTACCCGGCGCATCCGTTCCGGAAACAACCGATTGCTTTCCGGGGTGTCCAATTCCTTCAGATTCATTTTCAGGATTTCAGCAACGCTGTAACCGTGCAGCGCGGCGAATGACTTGTTGACCAATACGATCTCACCGCTGGGGGAGAGAAAGAACAATCCATCACTCGCATTTTCAAAAACCGTCCGGAACCATTCCTCCTGTTCCCGCAGCGCCTCCTCCGCCTTTTTGCGCTCGGTGATGTCCACCACCGCGCCAATGGTGCGAACTTTGTGGCGCGCGCTGCCTTTACCTTCAAAATGCGTGCGCGATCGCGTGCTCAGCCAGCGGATGGCGCCGGATCGGTCGATGATCCGATGCTCCACGTCAAAAAAGCCGTCGCCTCCCGGGTCGTGGGTGCGTTGTACCGCCTCCGCAATTCTCGCGCGGTCCTCTGCATGCACGTGCTGGAGATATTTCGGCAAGGTCACGGGCTCCTCCGGATCCCAGCCATAGATGCGCCTCTGCTCGGGTGACCAGTAGATGGTGTCACTGTGGTGGTCGTGGTCGAAGATGCCAACGCTTCCAGCGCGAACGGCCTGTCGCAAGCGCTCATCGCTTTCGTGCAGCGCCTTCTCGGCCCACTTGCGTTCGGTGATGTCACGGAAATACCATACCCGGCCATAGTACTTCCCTCCTTCGCCGAGCATCGGGGCCGAATAACGGTCGAACGTTTTGCCATCTTTCAGGGCAATTTCATCCTGGCTTATTTCATTCCGTTCCTCGTGGAGTTGTTCCAGCTTTCCGACGAATTCCTCGGGACTTGCCAGTTTATTCATCACCGATTGCAGGATCTGCTCATCGGATTTGGAGTCCGCTATTTCCGAAGGAATATCCCATAGGTCAACGAACCGCCGGTTGAAGGATATTATTTCGCCGTTTTCATCCACCACGAGGATTCCGTCAATGGAGGCCTCCTGCTGCGTGGAGAGAATGATATTTTTATATTCCAGAGCCTCTTCCGCCCGCTTGCGTTCCTGGAGCAGGTTCCATCCGTGCAAGGCGCGTTCGATGGTATGCGGCATGTCGGCAAAGGCATCCGGAGATTTCACCACATAATCCAACGCACCCGCCTTGATTGCCTCCACCGCCACCTGCTCGTTGCCATAGCTCGTCATCACCAAAATGGGGAACTGTCCCGTCTCCGGCGGACAGGTCAGCACCTCCGTGGCGCGGCCATCCGGCAGGTTCAGATCCATCACGGCGATCTTCGGCGGCCGGTCCACGCTGCTCTGGCGAAACTCCCGCAGCGTGCCGACGACCTTGACCTCGGACTCCGACCCGCTGGCTTCGACGGCGCGCTGGATGGCCGCCGCGTGGGCCGGATCATCTTCCACCAGCAAGATGAGCATGGGTTTCTGTTTCTTTTTCACGGCGGTTTACATGGTTGGAGCCGGGCCGGCAAAGATGCCGCCGGCTACGGCAGGCAGGATGCCTGCCGCTACAGAGTGACTGTTGTCTGGCTCGCCTCATGAGCAGTCGGGATTTGTCTGCTTTCAATCTGGAAACCGGTTCCACGCCAGCCAGTAGAAGCCGAAGGCTTCCATCAGCTTGGAGAACTTGTCGAAATCCACCGGCTTCACCAGGTAGCTCCCCGCGCCATGGGTGTAGGCGTTGACCAGGTCCGATTCGGCGCCCGAGGTCGTAAGCACGACCGTTGGGATGAGCTTCAGGTCTTCATCCGCTTTGAGCCGGCGCAGCACTTCCATCCCGTCCACCTTGGGCAGGCGCAGATCCAGGAGAATCAGATTCGGCCGGGGACTGGTTTTGGGGTCGGCATAGGCGTCATGGTGGAAGAGATAGTCCAGCGCCGCCTGGCCATCTTCCACGTGAATGATGCGGTTGGCCACGCGAAAACTTCCCAGGTTGCGCCGCACGATCTCGGCGTGCGCCGGGTCGTCTTCCACCAGCAGAATGGTGACGGGGTTTCCTTTAATCATAATGTTGTCTCCTGGGTTTTATACAGCAGTTTGTGAGCCGTTTTTCGGGATGCCACCCGCTATGGCAGGCAAGATGCCTGCCGCTACCCGGGGCGGTATGCGGGTTAATGTCTTCATTGGGTGTTGGGCTTGCCCCTCTCCAGTTTCGCGAGATACTTTCGGGCACACTCCGGGCAGTAGCTGTGCGTGAATCGGGCGTCGGTGTGCTCCTGAATGTAGCCTTCCACCTGGCTCCAGTAGCCTTGGTCGTCGCGGATTTTCTTGCAAGCGGAGCAGATGGGCAACAAGCCGCTCAAGGTCTTGACCTTCGACAGGGCCTCCTCCAATTGGGCAATCAGGCGCTTTTGCGCGGCCACGGCCTCCCGGCGTTCGGTGAGCAGCTTCCACTCGCGCAAGGCGCGCTCCACCGCGCGCGGCATCGTCGCAAAGGCTTCCGCGGACTTGACGACATAATCCAGCGCGCCTGCCTTGATTGCCTCCACCGCCACCTGCTCGTTGCCATAGCTCGTCATTACCATGATGGGAAACGGGCCGTCCTCGGGCGGGTTTGTCATGATTTCCACCGCGCGGCCATCCGGCAGGTTCAGATCCAGCAAAGCGAGGTCCGGCGGGTGGCCGGCGCTGCGTTGGCGGAATTCCTGCAAGGTGCCCACCACCTCGATTTGAGTTTCGGCTTCGTCGGTTTCGAAGGCGCGCTGAATCGCGGCGACGTGGGCCGCTTCATCTTCCACGATCAGCAAACGTAAAGGAGGTTTTCCCATAACAATTCGCTTTACGACGATTGTTCCGGGTCAATGATAACCGCTCCGGGCAAAGTGAACAGGAAAGTCGCGCCCTGCCCCAGCCCCGGAGACTCGACCCAGATTCGTCCTTTATACATCTCCACGATTCGCTTGACCAGAGCCAGTCCCATCCCCGTTCCTTCGCCCTTCGGATCAAGCTTTTCAAACAAACCGAACACTTTGTCCTGATAGCGCGGATCAATGCCCGCGCCATTGTCGCGCACGAAAAATACCATCTCCGGTCCGCGCTGCTCGACCCCGATCTCGACCCGCGGCTTGGGCTGGTTCCCCATGAACTTGCAGGCGTTCTCCACCAGGTTCTGCCAGATTTCCATCAGGCGCGGGCGGTCGCCCTCCAGAACCACGGCGGCCTCGGCCACTTGCACCTCCGCGCCGCCCGTGCTGATGCGTCCGGCGACCAGCCGGACAGCCTCCTGCGCGAGTTCCTTGAACGTGACCCGCTCGGCCGGATTCATTTTACGGCCAACGCGCGCCAGATTCAGCAGTTCATCGAGCAAATGGCCCATCTTGTCCGCCGCGGTGTGCATGTAGGCCACATCCTGCTTGACCCGTTCCTTGTCCGGGCGGGTCAGATCCTGCTCCAGGTAACCGAGGAAGGTTTTCACCGTCACCAACGGGCTTTTCAGATCGTGCGACACGGTGTAGGTGAAGCGTTCCAGTTCGGAGTTTTTCTCGCTCAACTCCTTTTCCTGGCGTTTGCGCCCGGTAACGTCACGGAAGGACCACACCCGGCCAATGACCGCTCCATCCATTATCATCGGGAAGGAATAGCGTTCAAAAACGCGGCCGTCCTTGAAGGCCAGCGTGTCCATGCCCAGCTTGTCCGTCCCGTAGAGCGACTGCGTCCTGTTCAGATACGCATCGGGATCAGACAACTGCTTCCGCGCGAAATCCAACATGGCACGATTGTCTCCGGCATCGATGAGAGATTGAGGAATCCGCCACAGCTCGGCAAACCGCCGGTTGGTTTTGATCACCGCTTTCCCCGTGCTGTCCACGGCCAGAATTCCGTCGGCGGTGGATTCGAGGATTACCTGGAGTTGGGTTTCGCTCAGGCGCAACGCCTCCTCCGCCCACTTGCGTTCGGTGATGTCGAACAAGACTCCCTGGGTGCCCACGATTTTCCCGGCGGAGTCAAAAACCGGCGATTTCACGGCACGATAATATCGGGTTCCGCCATCCGCGCCGGAATATACCTCATCGTCTTCGATTTGATTGCCGCTTTGCATGATCGTTGCGTGGTGGCTGGCAGCTTTGGTTGCCAGCGCAACATCCGTCAACCCAACTTCCAGGACTGTTTTCCCCAAAAACTGATTCGGCGACATTTCTTTAAGCCGGCAAAACGTGGAATTGACAAAGACATAACGCCCTTTCGCGTCCTTGCGGAAAATACCGGCGGGCATTTGCTCAACGAGCGAATGATAGAGCGCCTGCGATTCGCGCAACTCCGTCTCGACCCTTTTCAAGTCGGAGATGTCAGTGGTGATGCAGAAAGCCTCCCAGCGATTTTCCGCCAGTTTTCGGACGGTCACAAACTGTTGCATCCAATGCCCGACCCCATGTTTGTCCGTGCATCGGAACTCGTTGCGGTAAAAAGGCAGGTCGTTCAGAAAGGCATTCCCTGCATTCCAATTCATCTGGCCGAGATCGGCACGATTCCAAGCGTGGAACCAGGCGTCCTGGTATTGTTCGCCCGACGCCAGTTCCAACGGGAATATCTTTTGCGCGGTTTCTTCATTCAGCACTGGACAATCCCAGCGAAACGGCGATTCCGGATTCAACGCCCGTTCCCGCCAGCCGGCCGGACCTTCCACCTGGCCGAAATTCAGGATGCAGCGGGTTTGCGTAATCACCCTGAGCAGCCGTTCCTCGGTCAGGCGCATCGCTTCCTCGGCCTGCTGGCGGGCGGTGTCGTCCTGAATGGCCGACCGAATGCCGACAATGGCGCCGTTTGTTCCTTTCAGTATCCGGTCATTGATCAGCGCCGGAAAGGTGGAGCCGTCTTTTCGCCGGAGCCTTCGCTCGAAGGATTCCGGCGGCGGCTCGCCACCCAATTTCGCCAGGACGGCCCGGCGGGAGGTTTCTTCCTCCGCGGAAATTTTCCAGACAAATTGCCCCAGCAATTCTTCGGCGGAGTACCCCAGCATTTTCAGTTCGGTATTGTTGATGCGAACCAGGCGTCCCCCGGTGTCCACTTCGTGAAAGCCAACGGGGGCATCGTCAAACAAGTTTTTGAATTCCTCATGGCTCCGCTGCAACAGCTCCTCCGCCCGCTTGCGCTCGGTGATGTCGCGGGAGATTCCGCAGGTGCCGATGACTTGTCCCGCTGCGTTGCGCAACGGCAATTTGCTGGTCAATACCCAGCCAACGGTGCCGTCGGGCCAGGTTTCCTTCTCTTCGATATCCAGCAGCGGCTGGCCGGTACGGATGATCTTCTGCTCATCGGCCAGGGCCCGGCGTGCGTGCTCCCCGGAGAAAAATTCCGCATCCGATTTGCCGACGAGTTGAGCCGGATCACTCACACCAAACTTCCGGGAAAGGGCGCGGTTCGCCCGAAGAAAACGACTGGCCGTATCCTTGAAGTAAACGGCGTCGGGAATGTTATCCATCATGGTCGCCACCAAGGTCTGTTCGTAGTGCAGCAATTCCTCCGCCCGTTTGCGCTCGGTGATGTCCCGCCCAATTCCCACCAGGCCCTGAATCCGTCCCTGGCCGTCCCGGAACGGCACTTTGGTCGTCAAGAACGTGCACTCCCGGCCAACTGGGCTGACGCCTGCGCCTTCCTGATCAATGAGCGGCTCTCCACCTAAGACTTTTGCTTCCTCGGCGCGGAAGCTGGCAGCCAGCTCGGCGGGGAAAAAGTCCGCGTCCGACAGGCCAAGAATTTGGGCGGGAGTCTTTTTGCCCAAGTGTTTGGCGAGAGCTTCGTTGGCGACCAGGAAACGGCCGTCCAGATCCTTGATGAAAAAGGTTTCGGGCAGCAGATCAATCAGCGTGCGGAGCAGTTGGCGTTCATGGATAATGGTTTCCTCCGCCCGCTTGCGCTCGGTGATGTCACGAATAATGCCGACGATGAATTTCTCCCCTTTTTCGTCCGTGTACAGGGCCTTCTTTGTCAGTATGGTATGAGTATTTCCCTTGCTGTCGGTAAACTCTTCCTCGTTGGTATTCTCCATCCCCGCGTTGAAAACAATCTCGTCTTTTACCGCAAATACATCCGCCTCGCCCTTTGGGAAAAAATCATGATCTGATTTCCCGATAAGTTCATCCCGCTTGTGCCCCATGAAATCGCAGAAGGCGTCATTGAGCAATACCCAGTGGTGTTGGCGGTCTTTGACGAAGATGGGATCGGCAATGGAATTGATGATCTTGTTGAGGTATTTTTCGGATTCCATCACTCGCTCTTGCGCCCGCTTGTGCTCGGTGACGTCTTCGTAGGCACCCAGGACGCCGATGATCCGTCCCTCCAGGTCGCGCAAAGGAATCTTGCTCGTGCGCAGCCACAATTGTGTCCCTGCCGGTGTGGTTTGGGGTTCCTCGTACTGGAACTTGGGAACGCCGCTGGTGATGACCTGCCGGTCGTCCGCGCGATACAGATCCGCCTGGTTCTTCCACCCCATGGCATAGTCATCCTTGCCCAACAGCGCCTCCGGCGAGTCCAAGCCCGCATCGCTGGCAAACGGGCGGTTGCCGCCCAGATACCGTCCCTCCACGTCCTTCCAGAAGACGCGCGTGGGAATGGTGTCGAGCACCGTGCGCAACATCCAGCGTGATTTTTCCAGCGCCTCCTCCGCCCGCTTGCGCTCCTCGATTTCCTTCCGCAATTCGGACGTGCGTTCCTGGACTTTGGATTCCAGGAGGGCATGCGTTTGCTGCAACTGGACGTGCTGCCGCCGCAGGTGCCAGACCCACCAGGCGTAAGCGCCGAACACCAAGGCAACCACCAGGCATGTTATCCGGAACGCGATGGTCTGATCGAACCGTGGCGGCAGTTTCAACGCAAAGCTGGTCCCGGCGGTGTTCCACACGCCATCCGCGTTGCACGCTTGCACCTGGAAACGATAGCGGCCGGGCTTGAGGTTCGTGTAGAAGGCCGAGCGCCGGTTGCCGGCGTCCACCCATCTGGAGTCATATCCCTCAAGCCGATAGCGGTATTGAATCTTTTGCGGCGCCTGGTAATACAGCGCCGAATAGTCAAATTCCAGATTGCCCGGACCCGGCTCGAGCGCCGGTTCCTGGTCCAGGCGATATTCCTGGCCGTTGATGCGCACGCGCTCGATGAACACGACCGGCGGCAGAGGATTGCTGGGAACGTTGGTGGGATCAATCATGATGATTCCCTTGGAACTCGGGAACCAAATCCGCCCGTCCGACGAGCGGCAGCCGGAGTAATCTTGGGCGCCCTTGTCGGTGGTTTTCACCGCGTTCTCCCCCTCATACACGCTGCATTGCACGCGTTCGGCGGTGCCATCCGCAACCGCATTCAACTCGCGCTGGCTGACGCGGAAGATTCCGCGGTTCGAGTCCATCCAGAAGTTGCCCAGCTTGTCGGGAACAATCGCGTAAACGAAATTCTCGTGCAAACCCTGTTGCCGGGTGATCTGCCGCAATCCGCCATTTTTGAAACGTGCTATCCCTGTGTTCTGTGCCGCCCAGATGTCGCCGTCGTCATCTTCACACAGGTAATAAAAGGTGCTCTGGGAGAGACCGTTTTCCTGGCACCAGTTGTGCAGGATACCATCTTTGATTTGATAAACACCTCCGACGGCTGCCACCCAGATTGAATCGTCGCGCGCCACCAACAAGTCATTAATCCAGTTGAGCGAGACGTTTTTCCCATCGGCGAGGCGAACGGGAACCAATTTGTCGTTCTCAATCCGCATCAAATCTCCGGCCAGCGCCACCAGGATGCCGTGCGAATCCTCCGCCACGGCGCGCGGCCAGACGCTGTTGGTCCAGCTCATGACGACCTGATCGCCGGAAAAACGGTCGAGGTTTTTCCGGCCCCCGATGCAATATACGTCACCATTGCTGGCGGCAAAAACGCGTTTAACCCAGCGCGACCGAAAACCATTCGCCCCACTGACGCCAAAATTTGTGAAAGCCCCATCGTGGTAGTAAGACATGCCGTTCGGCGTGCCGGCCCAGATGCCGCCTTTTGGCGACGCGGCCACCGCCAGGCAGGCCTCGCTCACCAAGCCTTCTGTTGTGGTCAGGATCGGAAACTTCACATCCGACAACTGGCTCAAGCCATCTTCGGTCCCCACCCACAAACTCCCGTCGTCGGACTCGGCCAGCGACAGGATGCGATCACTGGCAAGCCCGTCCTGTTTGTGCAAGGAGGTAAACGCGCCATCGTGATAGCGAATCAAGCCGGAGTTGACGGTTCCAATCCACACCACCCCGTACCGGTCCACCAGCAGCGCTTTCGGCTGCGAAGTGAATTCGGGCAGCGGTATTAACTGAAAGTTTGTTTCGTAGCACCGCAATCCACTGGCTGTCCCCACCCAAAGTTTCCCGACCTGATCCATAACAATTGCGGAGACGACCAGGTTCTGGAGCGTCCGGTCGGTAAATGGCGTCAAGCGCCCATTCTCCCAATAGAACAACCCGTGCTCCGCCGTCCCCATCCAGATCCGCCCGCGCGGGTCCTCATAAATCGAGAACACGTCGGCATTATTGGTGGGGAGCAGAGAGGTCATGGTATTGGTGTTGACCAACTTTCCGGCCAACCCGGTCCCCCCCAGCAGCATTCTTCCGTCCCGCGTCTCCAGCACGGAATGCACGGTTGCAAAAGGTCCGCCCCACTCTGGCCGTTGCAGCGAGTGGAATTGCTCGCCGTCAAAATAGCCGAAGCTCCCCCGCTCCAATCCGAACCACAGGCCTCCGCCGGAACGCCGCGCCAGACTGTTGATCAACTTGCTCTCGATGCCTTTCTCTCCCACCAGGTCGAAAACGCGGAACTCCACACCATTAAAATAAACCAATCCCTGGGACGTCCCCAGCCATAAACGACCGTCTTCAGTTTGCGCAATCGCAGTGACAGCATTGGCGGGCAGCCCGTTGGCCCGGCGCCAGGTCCGGCAATTGTACTGATAAATACTTCGATCCGGATCCAGCGCCAGGGCTTGGAAATGACCCCCGATGAACAGGAGCACGGCTCCCAGCAGGAGCAGGCGCCTCAGAGTTTGGTGGTTTTCTTTCATTTTTTTCGAAGCATACAATTGATCGAGCCACTATGGGATGAACATGACATCAGAGGCGTGCCGGTGGTAGTGGTAGAAGGCACCACCCACGACAATTCCCAATGTCAGAATGACGAAGATCAGGACGAGCGGATACGCAACACGCCGTTCTTCCTTTGTAACGGCTTTCATAGGTGACTGTGATTATGAAATGATGCCGGCAAATGGCAATCCGCAAACTGCAATATTTTCCTTTTTTTCGGCGCATCCGCACACTGCCGCCACCGTAGCGGCGGCCATCCCTGGCTGCCGTATCGCCCGGCTTCCCAGCCGGGTGGTCTGGTTATACAAGCAAGGTCATGACATGGATTGCGCTCTTGCGGCCAAGTGGCAAGGATGAGCGGCAAGGTGGTTTTGTCCTTGATGAATGAAGACCCGTGGAATGGTTTCGTGCGCATCACGGCTTGGCTTATTTTATTTGATCTGGAAAACAACGATTTTACAGCACTATTAATACCAGTTTTGCGCGGTGAAGTGCTGTTTGCAAACGGTACTCCAGTTCACAGGCAGCCTGAAATTTGGGGGCTTTGATTGGCCAAAATGGCACTTGGAACTTCGCGGCCGCAATTCTAGTCTGACGCCATGTTCCGTCCGTGCATTGACCTGCATGAAGGCAAGGTGAAGCAAATCGTCGGCGGCTCGCTCGGTGATGCCGGCCTGCGCACGAACTTTGTCTCCGACCGCTCCGCCGCGTGGTACGCGGAACTTTACCAACGCGCCGGCCTGACCGGCGGCCACGTTGTGATGCTTGGTCCCGGCAACGAAAATGAAGCGTGTGCGGCCATCGCGGCCTATCCCGGCGGATTGCAAATCGGCGGCGGCATCAGCGCCGGAAACGCCCGTGACTGGCTTGACGGCGGGGCGTCGCACGTCATCGTCACCAGCTGGGTGTTTCGCGAAGGTCGCGTGGATTGGAACCGGCTGGCCGAGCTGGTCAAAACCGTCGGCAAAAAACGGCTGGTGCTGGATTTGAGCTGCCGCCGCCGAGGCAAAAGATATTTCGTCGTCACCGACCGCTGGCAGAAATGGACGGAGGTGACTCTTTCGCCGGAGACACTTCAAAAGCTTGCCGGAAGCTGCGCGGAATTTTTAATCCATGCCGTGGACAAGGAGGGTCTGCGCCGCGGCATTGACCGCGAACTGGTCAAGCAGCTTGGCCAGTGGACGCCCATCCCGACGACTTACGCGGGCGGCGCAAATTCAATGTCGGATTTGGAGGAAGTTACATTGCTGGGCCAGGGAAAAATTGATCTGACGATTGGCTCGGCGCTGGACATTTTTGGAGGCACCGGCGTTCTTTTCGCCGACGTGGTAAAATTCAACCGCCGCCAGAGCAAAAACTCCGGCGGCGGTTCAGCGGGGAACAATTAATCAGGATTTGACCACGTCAATCTTGGCCGGTGTCATCATCTGCTTGCCGTCCTTTTCCGTGACGGTGCCGGTGACGGTCACTTTTTCGGAAGAGCCGCCGCAAATGGGGTCGTGCGCCTTTTTACTCACGTCATTTTGCTTCAGGTAATAATTGACGGTTTTGCCGTCCTGCACGACCTGGACGACGTTCTGGCATTTATCGGTTTCGTGCAGGGTGCATTTGGCGCAAACCATGTTGCCGGTGATGGTGACTTCCTTGCTCGCAGCGTCCGCCGCGAACAAGCGGGAGGTTGAAACCGCCAGCAAAAGGCCGGCGGCGACAGCTAGAAACATTATGGATTTTTTCATGGATTTTGATTTGTTCGGTGTTGGTGGGTTAGATACCACGATTATTGATTTTGTTCAAGCAAATTAATCCCCGGTCAGCCCGCCTTCGGCTGCGCGGCAAACAATTCGGCGACAACGATTTGAAATTCTGGAATCAACGCCTCCGTCAGCACTTCGCTGCCGGCCAGGATGCCCTTCAAGGTCAGCCCCCATTCCGTACTGTGATACACCTCCACATTGTCGTAACGCGGGTCCACCATCCACAGCCGCGGCACGCGGATGTCCTCGTAAATCTGCTTTTTGATGACGGTGTCGGAGCGGTGATCGTCCGTGCTGACGATTTCCACCGCCAGCCAGAGCTTGCCCGTGGCCGCCGTCACCAGCGCAAGGTCGGGACAAAGCGTCGTCGTCCGGGTGATGCGGACCTGTTCCCGCGAGGCGAGCAGCCGGATGGCGGCCAGGCTCGCCACACTGGCGGCCATCGCCGCGTGCAGGCGGTCGCAAATCGCCTCGTGGCGCACGCCCGGCGCCGAACGCGGCAGCGACCCGCCGTCCAAAATTTCCTCATACGGCCCGCTCATTGACACCAGCAAAGCAGTGATCGGTGCGGTCGGCAAGCGGCCTTTTCGTCCGACCGATCCGCGGGGCAAGACTGCCCGTTTCCCCGTCGCGACGGTAGCTCGCAGACCGAATTTGCCGGGGAAAATGACTGATTCCCAAATCCGAATGATGAAAGAATGACAAATTCCCAAACTTCAGGTTTGGTATTCGTGCATTTGAGAATTCTTTAGTCATTAGGGCTTCGTCATTCGTCATTCAATTGAATTACGCCTTTGGTGGAATGTTTGACCTCGCGAGCGTTTTTTCCCATTTTTTGCATTAAAACAGGCTTGCAAACCGGCGCGCGGATGGCTAATCTTCATGCTCTTTTGACAAATTTATGGCAGTAAAAATTCGCATGAAGCGCGTCGGAGCCAAGAACGCTCCGGTGTTTCGCATTGTGGTGGCTGACGGTCGCAGTCCGCGCGACGGCAAGTTCATCGAGGAAATCGGCACGTATCAACCGTTGAAGAAGGGCGATAATTTCTCGCTCAAACTCGACCGCGCCAAATACTGGGTCAGCAAGGGCGCACAGCCGAGCGATACCGTCGCCAGCCTCATCAAGAAGGCGGGCAAGGCGGTTGTGCCGCCAGCGGCTTGATTTTAATTTTTCGTGCGATGCAGGCGTTCCTGGAATATGTCGTCAAAGGCCTCGTGCAGAATACCGACGCGGTGAGCATCACGCCGGTGGAGCGCGGGGGCATGACGGTCTATGAACTGCGTCTGGATCCGCAGGACGTGGGCAAAATCATAGGCCGTCAGGGCGTGACGATCAATGCGATCCGCTCGTTGTTGCTGGCCGGCAGCGCGAAGAAAGGCCTGCGTTGTTCGGTGGAAATTGTCGAAGAGAAAACTTAGTTCGTCCTCGTCCTCGTTCTCGTCGTCGCGATTCGATTACGAGGACGAGGACGAGAACGAGGACGATGGAGTGAAAATTGACGTGCTCACTTTGTTCCCGGCGATGTTCGCCGGGCCGCTCGACGAAAGCATCGTCAAACGCGCGCGCGCTGCCGGTCTGCTGGACCTGAAAATCCACAACCTGCGCGACTGGACGCATGACCGGCACAAGACCGTGGATGACCGGCCCTTCGGCGGCGGACCGGGAATGTTGTTGAAGCCGGAACCGCTCTTTGAAGCGATTGAAAATTTGAAGCGCGAAAAAACGCGCGTGATTTTGTTGTCGCCCGCCGGGCGGCAGTTCAATCAGGCCATCGCGCGCGAACTGGCGCAATCGGAAGATTTGCTGCTCGTCACCGGCCATTACGAAGGCTTTGACGGGCGCGTGCGGGAAGCACTGGCGGACGATGAATTGTCCATCGGCGATTACGTGCTGACGAACGGCGCGCTGCCCGCGATGGTCGTGATTGATGCGGTGACGCGGTTGCTGCCCGGAGCGCTGGGCGACGATGAAAGTTCGCGCGACGAATCCTTCAGTCCCGACATGCCGGGATTGGAATATCCGCAATACACGCGGCCGGCGGAATTTCGCGGGATGAAAGTCCCGGACGTTTTGGTTTCCGGCAACCACGCCGAAATTGAAAAATGGCGGCGCGAACAGGCGAAATTGCGGACAAAAGAACGAAGACCGGATTTGATGTAGCAGCCGACGTGAGTCGGCTCTGAAATCCAAACGAAAATTAGAGCCGACTGACGTCGGCTGCCACGAGAAAATAAAGATTTTATGAACCAGGCATTACAAGACAAAATTGAATCGGAACAGTATCGCAAAGATGATGCGAAATTCACGGTCGGCGACAGCGTGCGTGTGCATACCAAGGTCGTCGAAGGCGACAAGGAACGCATCCAGATTTTCTCCGGCGTCGTCATGGGCAAACGCGGACACGGCCTGAACGAGACCTTCACCGTGCGCCGCATCAGCTACGGCGAAGGCGTGGAACGCGTGTTCCCGCTGCATTCGCCGCGCGTGGACAAGATTGAAGTCGAACGCCAGGGCTCGGTGCGCCGCGCGAAACTCACCTACCTGCGCAAACGCCTCGGCAAGGGCGCAACCCTCGTGCGCGAAAAGGAAGAAAAAATTGTGGAAGCGGCGAAGTAATTCCGCGAATCAATTTCACCAAGGCGGGGCTCCGGCCCCGCCTTTTTTGTTTCACTTTCCGGCCTGATTCGATAAACTGACTTTCCATGAATCGGGTTGCTGTTCAATTTCTGGATCAGGGATTCCACCGAATGCTGTTCGATGCCATGCCCATGCCCGTTTTTGTGGTGGACGAGGATGTGCGCATTCTGGAATGCAACGCGGCGGCGGCCCGATTGTTTGGGCCGGACAAGCAAACGGTCGTAAAGCGGCGGGGCGGGGAAGTGTTGCATTGCGTGCATGCGATGAAGGTGCCGGAGGGGTGTGGTCGCGCGCCCGCCTGTTCCGATTGCCCGGTGCGCAAAGCGGTGCAGGCTGCTTCCCGAGGCCAGCACGTGACGCGCCAAAAGGCGCGAATGGAACTGGTTGCCGGGAGCAGGACCACCAAAGTGGATTTGCGGATAAGCTGCAGTCCGTTCACGTACGAACGATGCGCGTTCATCCTGCTGGTCCTCGAAGGCTTGAACGACTGAGTCCGTGAGCGAATTTCTCCCGGCAGGGCTGCGGCCCCGTTTTATTTGATTGGACTGCGCGCCGCCGCCGCGAGCTGTTCTTTTACGAACTGGCCGAAGACCGTCGGTTCATACCGCCAATTTTTAATCAACGTCGGCCCGGCGGTAATGTGAAAATCCCATGCGGTCCAATGAAGATCATGCTGCCGGGCGTAATCCATCAGATGGTGCGCGTATTTCAAATCGTTCGTGCTGTTCAAGCCGCGTCCGCCAAACCCCCATTCGCCCAGATAGACCGGATATTTTTCGCTGACCGCGCCGAAATAGTTGTCCCAATTTGTGCCCTTGAATGGATAAGGGTGCGTTTCGTAAACAATATTTGAGCCGGCAATCGCATAACCTTGCAACACGCCGCTCAAATCGTAGCCCCAATCCAGCCCACTGACCGTCACCAGGTTGGTTGCGCCAGTCACGCGAACCGTGTCGTAAAGCTTTTGCATACCCACCCCCTCGAAGACGGGTTTTGCCTGGTCGGGATTCCAGCGCGCCGGTTTGTCCGTGACCGTTCCGCCATCATGCCAGATGGCCAGGGACACGTCGTGCGGCTCGTTGTACAGGCCGAAAATCACGTTCGGCTGATTTTTGAAGCGGGTCGCCACGTCCTGCCAGAACGTGATTGAATTGGTATCCGGCATGTTGTGCTGGCCGAGCTTGCCGCCTTCGTTGATCCACTTGCCGCAATCCGACCAATGCAAATCCAGATCAATATAAACCCGCGCCTTCGCACAAGTGTCCACGATGTCATCCACGAGCGCGCGATAAGACGCGCCGCCGTCCATCTGGTTTGTCATCTTGCCAAACCAGCTGTCCTGCGCCAGCGGCAGGCGGATGAAATTCACCTTCCAGTCCTTGATGGCATGGCTCACGGATTTCTGCACGTGATCGCCTTTGACGCTCCATTCGAGCGACGCGATGTTGACGCCGTAGAGCCAGACAGGTTTCCCGCCGGCATCAAGCACCTTGTTTCCCTCCGTGTGCAGACACATCGGTTCAAATTTGGGGTCAATCGGGCGGGTTTGGCTCGCCACCAGTCCACCCGGGCCGGGTCCGGCAACCTTGATCGAACTGCACGACGTGGTCAACACCAGCAACACCGGCGCCAATTTGAGAAAATTCAGTCTTTGCACGAGATGAAATTAACAAGCCGTCGCAGCATCCACAAACTCAAACTTCACGCAACGCCGCCTGATGAATATCCAGGGCGCTCGCGCCGAAGCAGACCAGCATCACCCGCTCCAGCAATTGGTTCCGTTCCAAAAACTGTTTCGTCTCGCGCACGGCAATCCGCGCCGCGCGATCCATGGGAAAACCATACGCGCCGGTGCTGATGGACGGAAACGCCACGACCTTGATGCCGTGCGATTCGACCAGCGCGAAACAACTCCGATAACAGCCCGCGAGCAGGTCGTCCTCGCCGTGCTGGCCGTCGTGCCAGACCGGGCCGACGGTGTGAATGACCCACTTGGCCGGGAGTTTGTAGCCTTTGGTGATTTTGGCCTGACCCGTCGCGCAACCGCCGAGCGTGCGGCATTCCGCCAGCAATTCCGGCCCGGCGGCCCGATGGATGGCGCCGTCCACGCCGCCACCACCGAGCAACGACGTGTTGGCGGCATTCACAATCGCCTCCACACGCTGTTGCGTGATGTCGCCGGCGATGACGGCGATGCGATTAGCAGGCACGTTAACTAATTGAGTTCTGGCGATAGCTTTTGAGCCTTTCAGTCCAGATGGTTTGCCACATCGAACGCGCCGGTGACGATTTCCTCGCGTGACTTCAGATTGCGGATGCGCACATAGGAGTCGCTTTCGAACTTCGCGGTGTAAGTGGCTTTCAATTCCTGCGCGCGTTTGAATTGTTTGTCCGATTTGGCGGTCGTGAGTGAATACTCGACGGCGTATCCCGCCGCGCGCAAGTCCTGCACCAGTTTGAGCGAGGGTGCGCGGAGATTTTCGTCTTCGATCAAAATGAAAACGTCCACGTTCGCGTCGAATTTCGGCAGCAGCCCGCGCGCTTTGAGCAGTTCCAGCAGCACCACGTCGCCCATGCCGAAACCGAGCGCGGGCAGGTTCACCTTGCCGCCGCTGATGAGCTTGACGAGGTTGTCATAGCGTCCGCCGCCCGCGATGGCGCGGAACTCGCCTTTGCGGTCGAACGCCTCGAACACCGTGCCGGTGTAATACGCCAGCCCGCGGATGACGCGGTAATCCACCTTCACGAAGTCGCGCAGGCCGCGCGCGGCGAGATTGTCCAGGATGCTCTGCAACTCCGCCGTCGGTTTGCCCGACTTGATGAACGTGTTCACCGCCTCGAGCGGGAAACCCAGCGCGGCAAGTTTCTGTTCGTTCTCTTCCGGCGACGTGCGCTCCAGTTTGTCAATCACCTGATAAAATTCGTATTCGCGCGCGGCATCTCCCCTGCCCTGCTTGAAGAAATCTGACCACGCATTGCGGCTGCTCAGGCGGATGACAAAATCCGATTCGGTCAATCCGAACGACCGCAGCGTGTCAATAAGCAGCGCAATCAATTCGGCGTCCGCTGCCGGGTCGGTCTCGCCGATGAGGTCGGCATTGAACTGGAAGTGTTCGCGCAACCGGCCTTTTTGCTGGCGTTCGTAGCGGAAGAGTTGCGGGATGGCGAACCACTTGATGGGCTTTTTGTAATTGCGTTCGTGCGCGGCCACCATGCGCGCGAGCGTGGGCGTCATTTCCGGCCGCAACGCCACGGCGCGGTCGCCCTTGTCGGTAAAGTTGTAAAGCTGGCCGACGATTTCCCCGCCGCTCTTGGTGGTGAAGAGTTCGAGCGGTTCGAGCGGCGGGCCGTCGTATTCGCGAAAGCCGTAGCGGCGGGCGGTCGCGCGCCATTTGTCGAAGATGAACTGGCGGGCGTCGGCACTCCCGACATCGGAGTGCGGAAGCGGTTCGGGATAAAAGTCGCGGAATCCGGGCAATCGTTCCATGCCAGGAGAATAAAGAAGATTTTCAATTAGGAAAACAGGAAATCAGGAATTCGTTTTTCGTTTCGGGATCAAGGGCCGGTTTGGAAGACAAACCTCGACAATCCCAGGGCGGCTCCACCCAGGATCAGCCAAGTCGAGTTGACGCGATAGCACAGGAGCCAGACTGCGGCAGCCACAGCCAGCGAAACGGTCAGCCAATCCACCAGCGCGACCGGACCCAACTGCCAGGTGACGACGGCCATGAGTGCCAGCAAAGCCACGTTCACGCCGTCGAGAAAAGCACGGGCCGGCCGGGATCGGCGGAGACGCAGCACGAGCGGTCTGCTGACGGTCACCAGCACAAACGACGGCAGAAAAACCGCCACCGTGGCCACGAGTGCCGCCCGGGGTCCGCCCAGGACATACCCGATGAATGTGGCGGTCGTGAGCAATGGTCCGGGGGTGAACTGGCCGGCGGCCACGGCGTCCAGCAACTGGCCCTCCGTCAGCCAATGCCAGCGTTCGACCAGATCGGTGCGGAGAAACGCCAGCATCACATAACCGCTGCCAAACATCACGAAACCCACCTTGAGAAAGAACAGGAACAGGGGCCAGAGGCTGAACGATGATGCCACACCGGCCGTCGAAAGCAGCGGGAATTCCGAGGTCGCTCCCAACAAGGGCGATAGGCAGGCCACGGACCTTTTCGGTTGTGACGCGGCGCGGAAAGCGAGCATAAATGCGCCGGCGGCCAAAAGAACCAAAAACGGATTGACCGCGAAACAACTCAGCGTGGCGGCTCCCACACCGACGACGGCCAGCAACGGCGTTTTGACCGCGGCGCGTCCCAAGTTCCACATCGCCTGCACCACCACCGCGATGATGACAGGTTTGATGCCATAGAACAGATCCTCCGCCAGCGACAGTTTCCCGAAATTCACATAAACCCAGGCGATGACGCTGACGATGAGCGCGGCGGGCAGGATGAAGCAAACGCCCCCCAGCAAGAATCCCAGCCAGCCGGCGCGGCGATAACCGATGAACATTGCCATCTCGGTCGAGTTTGGCCCCGGGATGAGGTTGACGATGCCCAGCAAGTCGAGAAACTCCGCACGCGAAATCCAGCCGCGCTGGATAACGACCTCCTGTTCCATCAGGGCGATGTGCGCCTCCGGACCGCCGAAGGCCGTGACGCCCAGACGAAGAAACAATCCAGCCACACCAAACAAGTTGGCAATTTTTCTGAGGGGTGTGGGATTCATTACCATTACGTTTGTCTTCGTAGGGACATAAATATTTCACTCCGTTTTGGACGACCTCAATTTAACCTGTTGGACAAGGGATGCAAACTGGATTTGCCCGGTTGGAACGGGATGCGGAAATGCGCAGGGGAGTGATGGAATGCAGGGACAATGGAACGCTGACTCATCAAATCAACATCCCAGCACTCCAACACACCGGAGCCGCATTAACTTTGCGGCGCCAATTTCTGGGGCGTGAGCTTGAGCACGTCGGCCCGCATTTCCTTGCCAGCCTTGAATTTCACCATCGCCCGCGCGGGAATCGGCACGTCGGTTTCCGGCGCGTTGGGATTGCGACCGACCCGGGCCTTGCGGATTTTGATTTCGAAGACGCCGAAGTTGCGCAATTCCACCTTGTCGCCCTTGGCGA